>NZ_JAKTTI010000020.1 GCF_022427965.1 Fredinandcohnia quinoae
AAATTAACATAATTTTAAAAATTCACTTGAATTTGTAATCCTATTGTAATAAAATTTAATTAATTCTATTGTCAGATAATTTAGTTTTGTCTAATGGATAACTCCTTTAGCAGACAGATTACAAGTTTGATAGAAATATTGTTTATTGTTTCATAGAAGATTTTCAATGAGATATTTCAGAATAAATAATCATTTCGGTGATAATTGTAAATTTTGTTTTTATGGTGATAAGGAAGGTGACTGTTTTATGGCTGCATTACTCGAAGTAAAAAATTTAAAAACACACTTTTTTAGAAAAAAGACAGTAGTACCTGCAGTAGACGGTGTAGATTTAACGATTAATAAAGGAGAAACTGTTGCGATTGTAGGTGAATCGGGATCTGGCAAAAGTATCACTTCGTTATCAATTATGAGACTTGTACCAAGTCCTGGTGGGAAAATCGTTGATGGAGAAATCATACTTGATGGTAAAAGCTTAATTAGCTTATCAGAAGCTGAAATGTGTAAGGTAAGAGGAAATGATGTCTCTATGATATTCCAGGAACCAATGACATCATTAAATCCTGTCCTGACAGTGGGTGAGCAAATTACCGAAGTTCTTACGTATCACCAAAAACTATCAAAAAATGAAGCTACTAAAAAAGCAATTGAAATGCTTGAACTCGTAGGTTTCTCGAGAGCGGCAGAACTTATCACTGATTATCCGCATCGACTTTCTGGTGGGATGCGACAAAGGGTAATGATTGCAATTGCAATGAGTTGTAATCCAAAGTTATTAATAGCTGACGAGCCTACAACAGCTCTTGATGTAACGATTCAAGCTCAAATATTAGACTTAATGAAAGATGTTAGTAAAAAGTTTGATACTTCTATTCTATTAATTACTCATGATCTTGGTGTAGTGTCTGAAATTGCAGATAAGGTAGTCGTTATGTATGGTGGTCAAGTAGTTGAACAGGCAGATGTTGATGATTTATTCGATGAACCATTACATCCTTATACAATTGGATTGATGAATTCAATCCCAACGATCGAAGGAGAGATTGAACGCCTTCAATCAATTGAAGGAAATGTTCCATCACCTGAAAACATGCCAAAAGGATGTCGTTTTGCACCACGTTGTACAAAGGCATTTGATCGTTGTTTTGCTGAAGCACCTCAGTTAAAGCAAACAAATGGTGGACGAAAAGTTCGCTGTTTCCTATTCGATGAAGAGGAGGCAAAAGGATGATTGCAACTAATGAAGAGAAACAAGGTATAGCATCTGAAAAGGAAACTGACACAATACTTGAACTTCAAGACGTGAAAAAGTACTTTCCGATAAAAGCTGGTCTTTTGCAACGTAATGTTGGGAATGTAAAAGCGGTCGATGGAATAAATTTAAGTGTTAGGAAAGGCGAAACAATCGGACTAGTTGGTGAATCTGGTTGTGGAAAATCAACAACTGGAAGAACAATTATCCGCTTATATGAACCGACAGAAGGGAAAATAATATTCAAGGGTCAGGACATTACGCATATGCCTGAAAGTCAGCTACGGAGAACGATTCGAAAGGATATTCAAATGGTCTTCCAGGACCCTTTCGCAACGCTTAATCCGAGAAAAACAATCCGTTCCATTATTAAAGAACCATTGATTACACATAATCTGTATTCAGGTAAAGAACGTGAAGAAAAGGTTCGCGAATTGATGGATGTAGTTGGATTAAACTCCTCATTTATTAATAGATATCCACATGAATTCTCTGGTGGACAACGACAAAGAATTGGGATTGCAAGAGCACTTGCTCTTAATCCAGAATTAATTATTGCGGACGAACCTGTATCTGCACTAGATGTTTCGATACAAGCCCAAGTTATTAACTTAATGGAGGATTTGCAAGAAGAATTTGGCTTAACATATATTTTCATCTCACATGATTTGAGTGTTGTTAGACATATAAGTGATCGAGTTGGAGTTATGTACTTAGGCAAGATGATGGAATTAGCGGAAAAAGAGGATTTATACGCTGATCCGCTTCATCCATATACACAAGCATTATTATCTGCTGTACCAGTTCCTAGGAAGTCAAATTCAATTAAAAGGGAACGTATTGTGCTAAAAGGTGAACTTCCAAGTCCATCGAACCCACCAGTAGGCTGTGTATTTCATACGAGGTGTCCGGCTGCAACAGATATTTGCCGTCAGCTAGTACCAGAATTTAAAGAAGTAAAAACTGGACATTTTGTTGCTTGTCATCTTTATGAATAAGATGATAAGCACAGAATATATAGATTCTTTGAAGGGGGGAGATAGGACCTTAAAGGATCAATGTAATGTCAAATGACGAAAAATTCCAACAAAATGATAGGGGGAAACAAACGTGAAGTTAAGAAAAGGTTTATGGTTATTATTATGCCTTACATTTGTAATGTCACTGTTCTTAGCTGCTTGTTCTAAAGACAAGGAAGCTGGCGGAGAAGTTGACAAACCTGAAAAAGAAAAAGATCCAGCAGTTGAAGAGCCAGTAGAGGAAACAGGTCCAGTTAATGGTGGAGATTTAATCGTAGGTTCAACTGGTAACCCAACAATGTTCAATCCATATTTCTCAACTGATACTGCATCAAGTGACATTGAAGGATTCCTTTACAACGGATTAGTAACAGTTAACTTAGATCTTGAAGTTCAAAATGATCTTGCTGAAGAAATTACACCTTCAGAAGACAATCTTTCTTACACAGTTAAGCTTAAGCAAGGCGTTAAATTCCATGATGGTGAAGAGATGACTGCTGATGACGTAGTATTCTCTTATATGATGTTGAAAAACGAGGCTGTTATTTCAGAGCGTAAATCTAACTTTGAAAGCATGGAAAAAGTTGAAAAGATTGACGATTACACAGTTAAATTTACTTTAAATAAAGTAGACGTTACATTCTATCCAACTACTTTAAGCTATTCTGTATTACCAGAACATATTTTAGGTAAAGTAGATCCTGCTACATTACATGAGAATGAATTTAATACAAAGAACCCAATTGGTACTGGTCCATTCAAATTTGAAGAGTGGAAAGATGGGGAGTATGTAAAAGTTGTTGCATTTGATGAGTATTTTGATGGTCGTCCACACTTAGATTCAATTACTACAAAAATTATTACAGATGCTAACGCTATGCTTGCTTCATTACAAGCTGGTGAAATTGATATGTGGAATGCAGTTCCAGGAACTGAACTTGAAACAGCAAAAGCAATTCCAGGAATTAAAATTGAAGAAGGTTTAGCATTATCTTACACATTCTTAGCTTTCAATCAAAAGGATGAGAGATTCCAAGATAAGCGTGTTCGTCAAGCAATGACACATGCAATTAACAGACAAGCGATTGTTGATAGCATTATGAATGGTGCTGGTCAAGTTGCAAATGCTCCTGATAGCCCATTAATGTGGACATATAATGATGATGTTCCTAAATTTGATTATGATGTAGAAAAAGCAAAAGCATTAATGAAAGAAGCTGGATGGGAAGATACTGATGGAGATGGTATCTTAGATAAAGATGGTAAGAAAATGTCATTCTCTGTTAAAACAAACCAAGGTAACAAAGTTCGTGAAGAAATTGCTGTAGTACTTGAGCAACAATTAAAAGAAATCGGTGTAGAAGCTAAACCTGCAATTACTGAGTGGGGTGCTTTCATTGAACAAATTTCAGCACCAAACTGGGATTATGAAGCAATGGTACTAGGATGGGCATTATCAACATTCCCAGATTCATATGATATCTTCCATTCAAGCCAAATTCAAGAAGGTCTAAACTTCGCTTGGTATAAGAATGAAGAAGCTGATAAGTTAATGGAAAAAGGAAGACAAACTCCTGATACTGAAGAATATAAACAAATTCAAAAAGATCTTTACAAAATTATTACTGAAGACCAAGCTTATACATTCTTGTATTACCCAACGGAATTCCGTGCGATGCCTGAAAATCTTGAAGGCTATGAATTCCATTCAAGATCACCATTCTATAATGTACACAAATGGTGGTTAAAACCAACAGAATAATAGGATTCAAACATCAAGATATAAACAGAGGGAAGGGTGTTTTCCCTTCCCTCTTTAATTTCGAATACTACCGGATTTTCTAAAAATCTTGGATAAAACATATATTTTAAAGTAAAGGAGAAATAGCTATGGTATCTTATATCATCCGTCGAACATTAATGGCTATTCCCCTATTATTAGGAATTACCATCATATCTTTTGCTATTATTCAAATGGCACCAGGTGACCCGGCTGCAATGTTGATGGATCCTAATATTAGTCCAAAGGACAGAGAAGTTGTAATGGAAAAGTACGGATTGAATGATCCTGTTCATATTCAATACTTTAAATGGTTAGGTAATATGGTACAGGGTGATTTTGGAGATTCAATCGTCTTTAAAGGCAGAGATGTATCTGAGCTTATTATGAATCGATTACCGAATACACTACTGCTTATGATTGTCTCAACCTTATTGGCAATTGTAATTGCAATCCCATTCGGTATCATTTCTGCAATTCGTCCTTATTCTAAAATTGACTATACTGTTACTGTAACGTCATTTTTAGGACTAGCTACACCAAGCTTTTGGTTTGGCTTACTTTTAATAATGATTTTCTCAGTTCATTTACATTGGTTCCCTGCTTCTGGAACACAAACACTCAATATGCCATTTAGCCTTTGGGATCGTATACACCACCTAATTATGCCTGCATTTGTTTTAGCAACAGCAGATATGGCAGGTTTAACGAGGTATACTCGCTCAAGTATGTTAGAGGTTGTACAGCAAGACTATATGAGAACAGCAAGAGCAAAAGGGTTTAAAGAAGGTAAGGTTATTTTTAAACACGGATTACGTAATGGTCTAATCCCTGTTATTACGATTTTTGGATTAATGCTTCCAAGTTTTATTGGTGGAGCTGTAGTAGTTGAACAAGTATTTGGGTGGCCAGGTCTTGGAAAATTATTTATTGATGCAGCATTCCAACGTGATTTCCCAATCGTTATGGCATTAACAGTGATTTCCTCTGTCCTTGTTATAATTGGGAATCTAGTAGCCGATATACTATATGCTGTTTTTGATCCAAGGATTGAATACTAGGGAGGAGGAATCATCATGGCACAACCAAACTTGGCATCCAATAATGAGTTAGAACTGCAAGGATTAAATAATAAAGCAGACACAATGACAAGAATTATTATTAGGAAGTTTTTCAAGAATAAATTAGCGGTTATTGGTGCAATCTTATTGTTTATTATTATAACTGCAGCTATCTGCGCACCATTATTAACTCCTTATTCACCAGAAAAGCAGGAATTATTAGATCGGTTTCTAACACCAAGTAAAGAGCATCTTTTAGGGACAGATACTTTTGGGCGTGATATTTTTACGCGATTATTGTATGGTGCGAGAGTTTCACTAATGGTAGGCTTTGCTTCAGTAGCAGGTGCGATGGTCATTGGTACTACTCTTGGAGCTTTGGCAGGATATTTTGGTGGAATTATTGACGCAATGATTATGAGATTTGTTGATATTATGCTATCAATTCCAACGATCTTTTTATTAATTACTTTAATAACTATTTTTAATCCAGGTGTTGATAAATTAATTATAATTTTTGCACTTACCGGTTGGATGGGTACATCCCGTTTGGTACGTGGGGAATTTTTATCACTCCGTTCTAGAGAATTTGTACTAGCATCAAAAACAATCGGAACAAATAGTTTTAAGATTATTTTCAGAGAAATCTTACCAAATGCAATGGGTCCAATCATTGTTGCTGCGACACTTGCAATCGGAAGTGTCATATTATCTGAATCAGCACTAAGTTATTTAGGATTAGGGATTCAGCCTCCAGATGCAAGTTGGGGAAATATGCTTCAAGATGCTCAGAGTATTACGATCATGTTGAAGTATTGGTGGTATCCGACAGCACCTGGTCTATGTATTTTAGTAACTGTTTTAGCCTTTAACTTTGTTGGTGACGGTTTGCGAGATGCACTTGATCCAAAAATTAACGAATAAAAAGCCAAGATGCCATCTTGGCTTTTTCCTATGGAAAGTCATTAATTTACTACTTGTTCATACAATGATAGAAAGGAGTATTGGACAAGTAGGTGTTTGAAATGATGATAAGTTATAAAATAGTAGGGAAACTTGTATATGATACTTAGAGGATTTATTTTTTTAATTGGTTTTGGACTAGCTATAATCGGAGGGGTTAGTACCATTGCCTATTTAAATCTTTTAACTACCGGATACAAGTTTTATGAATATCTTCATTTTATAAGTAGAAAAATAGAATGTTACTTACTAATTATTGGTCTACTCATGGTATGGATTAGTATCTACTTTCCAACTAAAGAACAAGATTAAGGTAGGATTTTCTTAGTAATATAAGAATATTATGGAATAAAAACTCACTTTTCTGCCTATACTGTTGACAAAACAGCTTTGAAGTGAGGGGTAATAAATGTTGTATCTTCATGATATTTGGGTAAATTGGTTTGAAGGTGAAGAAAATGGCTACAACGTTTGCCACTTCCATGAATGGCGCAAGGAAGATCGTGTAGAACTTTTAGACCAAGTACCGTTATTAAAAATTAGTTCTCCTTTGTTTAATACCATTGAAAATGATTTAATGGAATTACCTCAACAATTGTTAGTAGATGTTCACCAAAAGGCATATGTTAGAAAAAACCATGAGAGAATTCAACTAGATTATTGTTTTGTTGTTACTGATGGTTATGGAATTATTGCCGTTGATACGATTGGCTACAACACTCCAATTAGAAAAAGCAGATTAATACCACGACAGGAACAACTCGTTTATGAAATGGTGAGTGATCATGACCCAATTCAATACACCTTTGACAAAAAAGTGAACAGTGAACGTAAAGAATATCATATTCTATCCCCTTCACCTTATGAAATGGCAGGGCTTACTAGGAAGGAAAGACAGTTAAAGCAACTTTTATTTATGGCATTGGATCAACTTTTATCAACAAAAAATGTGGCAGAAATCAGATATTGGTACACAGAATGGAATCCATTAAAATATCAGGAAATTCATGAAATGGATTTCGAAGAAGTTTGGGAACAATTGTATGAAGAAACAAGACTTGGCTGGACAAGCAAACATGTTCAGCTTTGTGAAAACCTAATAAAGGGTCAACCATTTTTCGAAAAACTATGGGAAATGGAACATGAGTCAAAGGTATAAAACGTAAGGGGAATTGTTGTAATGAACAATTCCCCTTATATTATTATTTACCAGGAAATTATATTTTAATAAAGTTTATCTACGTTCAGCGCAAGCGCCAAGGCGCTTGCGCTATTGTTCTTTATTTTCTTTTTCTTCCAAGTCCCATTGCATTTTCCATCTTTTTCACAGTCTTACTTGCAATACGATTTGCTTTTTCAGCACCTTCATCTAAGATTCTATCTAATTCTTTAGATTCTAGAAAGTGGTAATATCTTTCTTGAATTGGAGTTAAATTTTTAACAACAAGTTCAGCTAGATCTGATTTAAACTCTCCGTATCCTTTTCCCTTGTACTTGTCTTCGATTTCAGGAATGGTTTGATTACTGAACACGGAATAAATTGTTAATAAATTTGAGATTCCAGGTCGGTTTTCTTTATCAAACGATACAATTCCTTCAGAATCAGTCACAGCACTCTTGATTTTTTTCTCAATTTGCTTTGGATCATCAAGTAATGTAATAAAAGATTTCTTATTAGGGTCTGATTTGCTCATTTTTTTAGTAGGTTCGGTTAATGACATAATCCTTGCACCTTCTTTTGGAATATGGGCATCTGGAATTGTAAAGATATCATTATATTTTTTGTTGAAACGTTCAGCAAGATCCCGTGTTAATTCGATATGTTGCTTTTGGTCCTCTCCAACAGGTACTAAGTCTGTATTATATAATAGGATGTCGCCAGCCATTAGAGGTGGGTAAGTTAATAAACCAGCCACGACAGCATCCTTACCTTTCGATTTATCTTTGAATTGTGTCATCCGTTCTAATTCTCCAATATATGACACACATTGAAGCATCCAGCCAGCTTGAGCATGTGCGGGTACCTCTGATTGGATAAATAATGTTGCCTTATCTGGATCAATTCCAACTGCTAAATATAGAGCAGCTAGGCTTCTAATGTTCTTTCGTAATTCGAGTCTTTCTTGTGGTACAGTAATTGAATGTTGATCCACAATGCAGAAATAACAATTATAATCATGCTGTAGTTCAACAAATTGCTTCATAGCCCCAATATAATTCCCTAATGTAACAGATCCACTTGGCTGAATGCCAGAAAAAATTGTCTTCATAATCTAGTCTCCTTTTCTAATTTTATGAACGCAAAAAAACCACCCATCCCTAACAATCATGTTAGGGACGAATGGTTACCGCGTTGCCACCCTAGTTATCCTACATATTTGTAGAATCACTCTTTTCCTTGTAACGTAAGAAAAAATCGTCCAGGAATACTCATACTTTCAACCCAGAAGCTCAAAAGTCCATTCGATATGGTCCATTACCTATTCTCACCAACCATAGGCTCTCTTGTATAGGAATATTCCTAAAAAATGGTATCCATATTTACTACTCTTTATCATTGCTAATTATTAAATTTATCCAAAAGTAATTATTAATTATTATAGTGATATTTTCGTGAAATGCAAGTGAATTATTAAATTTGTAAATTGATTAGGCCAGGAATTAATCGAGAATATACGCATAAGATGTATGCGTTTGAAACAATATAATGAGCGTAAAGATTACTAAATATAAAAAATAAATGAGATGGAGGTAAATTATTTTGAAGAAAAGTTCGTATTTGGTCTGCATACAATTAATCGTTTTTCTCTTACTTTCTGGATGTGGAAATTTTGATAATAATGATGATAATACCGGTGAAAGTAAAAACGGGGAACATGCTCAAGAGTTGCGAATTAATATAAAGTCTGAACCACCAACTTTGCATCCGGGACTTGCAACTGATTCTACTTCCGGTGTCGTGTTACGTCATGCTTTTGAAGGTTTAACTAGAGTAGGGGAGGATGGTAAGCCCCATGAAGCAATGGCTGAAAAAATAGATATTTCAGAGGATAAAAAAACATACACTTTTACAATTCGAGATGCTAATTGGTCAAATGGAGATAAAGTAACTGCACATGACTTTGAGTACGCTTGGAAATGGGTATTAGATCCAAAAAACCAATCAGATTATGCTTCAATTATTTATAATTATATAGCTGGAGCAAAGGAAGCCTATAATACGAAGGATATTTCAATTGACAAAATGAATAATGTCGGTATAAAAGCAACAGACGACAAAACTTTAGTTGTTAATCTAACGAATCCTGCAGATTTTTTCCTTGAGCTTACCGCTTTTTATACGTATCTTCCGGTAAATAGTAAGACAGCTAAGGAAAATCCAGATTGGGCAAATAAGGTAGATGATAATTATGTTATGAATGGACCATTTGTGATCACCGATAAATCGGCAAGTATTACGTTGGAAAAGAACAAGGATTACTGGGATTCAGATACTGTGAAGCTTGAAAAAATAACGATGGATATGATTGATGATGAAAATACGGAATATCAAAGCTTTAAAAAGGGTGAGCTTGATTGGGCTGGGGCTCCAACTTCAGCACTCCCAACGGATGTCATTCCACAACTTGAAAAGGAAGGAACACTACAGACAAAAGTGATTGCTGGAACCTATTGGTTCAAATTTAATATTACTAAAGAACCTTTTAATAATGCGAATATTCGAAAGGCATTAACCTATGCAATTAATCGAAAGGCAATTATTGAAAACATAACACAAGGTGGACAAAAACCCGCAATGGCAGTTGTTCCAACAACTATGATTAAGGATAATGAAAAAGGATATTTTAAGGATAATGATATCGATACTGCAAAGGAATTATTAACGAAAGGATTAAAAGAACTTGGTTTAACTGATGCTTCACAGCTTCCCGCAATTGCACTTTCCTATAATACTTCTGAAGCACATCAAAAAATTGCCCAAGCCATTCAGGACATGTGGAGAAAAAATCTTGGAATTGACGTTACTTTGAGTAATGCGGAATGGGCAGTATTCTTAGATAATGTTGACCAAGGAAATTTTCAAATTGCTCGTGGAAGCTGGCTCGCTGATTTCAATGACCCAGTGAACTTTTTAGAAATATTCACAGAGCCAAAAGGTAATAACGATACAGGATGGTCAAATTCAGGATACAATAAACTATTAACTCAGGCTTCTGTTGAGACAGATTCAGCTAAACGCTTAGCTTTGCTCAAGGATGCCGAAGAAATCTTAATGGATGAAATGCCGATTGCACCATTATATTTTTATACTGAAAATTGGATCCAAAATGAAAAACTGAAAGGTGTTGTTATCTCACCATTAGGAGATGTTCAATACAAATGGGCGTATTTTGAATAATTCTATGATGTCTAGCTCCAGCGCCTAGCCAGTTTTCATCCCTGAAGAGTCTTCCTTGAATATCTTGCGAAGAAGCTGTGCTTCTAAGCAGCTCGAGGTCAAATAACCTGTGGCAAGAAAAGTCAAAGTGCAGACTTTTTTGCCACAGAACATTTGCTTGTCGGGGCTGAACACAAGGGGAATCTTCCTGGGATAATCATCGCAGGAACAAGCTCTGCTTGTTTCGAAGGCGCTTGCGCTTTTCTAATTTGGAGGTGCCAAGAGTGGCAAAATATATAAGCAAACGTCTTATTTACATGCTTTTGTCTCTCATCTTAATCATTACCGCTACTTTTTTCTTAATGCAAGCAGCCCCGGGTGGGCCATTTACGAAGGAAAAGGATGTTCCACCTGAAATTGAGGCCGCACTTAATGCCCATTATGGATTGGATCAACCGTTATACAAACAATACTTTGATTATTTATATGATGTTGCAAGATGGGATTTAGGTCCATCTTTTAAATTTAAGGCAATGACTGTGAATGAGATTATCAATCGTGGTTTTCCGATTTCATTGTTTTTAGGAATTGAATCTATTTTACTGGCTATTGCTTTCGGAGTATTACTAGGTGTGATCGCAGCATTATACCATAATAAATGGCAGGATTATTCTGCGATGATTATCGCAGTCCTTGGAATATCAGTTCCGAGCTTTATTTTAGCAACTGTTTTGCAATACGTGTTTGCAATTAAACTTGATTGGTTTCCGGTTGCAAGATGGGAATCATTTAATCATACGATACTGCCGGCAATTGCATTAGCATCTACACCGATGGCATTTATTGCTAGGCTAACTCGCTCAAGCATGCTTGAGGTTTTAAATAATGATTATATCAAGACTGCCCGTGCAAAGGGTCTGAAGCAACGAACAATTACATACAGACATACAATCAGGAATGCAATGCTTCCGGTTGTCTCTTATATGGGGCCATTAACTGCAGGAATACTTACAGGTAGCTTTGTTATTGAAAAAATCTTCGGAATTCCTGGTTTAGGAGATGAATTTGTAACGAGTATTACAAATCGTGACTACACAGTAATTATGGGGGTAACAGTTTTTTATAGTATATTATTACTTTTCTCAGTCCTCATCGTGGATATTTTATATGGGCTAATTGACCCGCGTATTAAGTTAACGGGTGCGAAGAAAGGAGAATAACGAATGCAGCAAATACCAAAGGACATGTTTTCTCCAGCAACAATAGATACGAATGAGTCGGAAAGAATTTCAAGGCCAAGTCTTTCTTTTTGGAAAGATGTCACGATGAGATTTAAAAAAAATAAATTGGCAATGACTGGTATTGTTTTAATTGTTCTATTATTAATAATGGCGATTATTGGACCATGGATATCACAGTATGATTATCGAACGAACGACTTAATGAATGTGAATAAACCACCTTCTTCAGAACATTGGTTTGGAACGGATGAACTAGGTAGAGATGTTTTTACTAGAACTTGGCAAGGTGCGAGAATTTCACTTTTTATCGGTTTAGCAGCAGCTGTTATTGATTTGGCGATTGGGGTAATCTGGGGTGGGATTTCAGGATATCGTGGTGGTAAGACGGATGAATTCATGATGCGATTTGCGGACATTTTATATGGGGTTCCGTATTTACTATTAGTTATTCTATTAATGGTCATTCTCAAACAAGGATTAGGGACGATGATTATTGCCATGACAATAACAGGATGGATTAATATGGCCCGTATCGTCCGTGGTCAAGTTCTACAATTAAAATATCAAGAATATGTATTGGCTGCTCAAACATTAGGTGCGAATGTGAAAAGAATCATGTTTAGACATTTAGTTCCAAATTCAATGGGACCCATTCTTGTGACGATGACATTGACAATTCCAAATGCAATTTTTACAGAAGCATTTTTGAGTTATTTAGGATTAGGGGTTCAAGTACCGCTTGCAAGTTGGGGGACAATGGCATCGGAAGGTTTACCTGCTTTTGAATATTACCCGTGGAGATTATTCTTTCCAGCCATCCTTATTTGTCTAACAATCTTTTCATTTAATGTGATTGGTGATGGATTACGGGACGCACTAGATCCACGATTACGTAAGTAGGGGGTGAGGAGGATGGAAAAACTATTAGAGGTAAAGGATTTAGAAGTTTCATTTCAAACTTATGCTGGCGAAGTAAGAGCAGTTCGAGGAGTTACATTTGATTTGTATAAAGGAGAAACATTAGCAATTGTCGGTGAATCTGGATCTGGAAAAAGTGTCACATCACAAACAATAATGAAGCTCATTCCAATGCCGCCGGGAAAAATCACAAATGGTCAAATATTATTTGATGGTGTAGATTTAGTTCCCAAGAGCAATAAAGAAATGGAACAAATACGTGGAAAAGATATTGGGATGATATTTCAGGATCCAATGACCTCATTGAACCCAACAATGAAAGTCGGTATGCAGATTATGGAAGGTTTAATAAAGCATCAAAATATGTCAAAAGCGAATGCGAAGAGTCGAGCAATTGAATTACTTCGGCTAGTAGGTATTCCCATGCCCGAAAAGCGTGTTAATCAATATCCTCATGAATTTAGTGGAGGTATGAGGCAACGTGTGATGATTGCAATTGCGCTTGCATCAAGCCCAAAACTTCTAATTGCTGACGAACCAACGACTGCACTTGATGTTACAATTCAGGCTCAAATATTAGATTTAATGAAGGATTTACAAAAGAAATTAGATACATCTATTATATTCATTACACATGATCTAGGTGTTGTTGCAAATGTTGCCGATCGAGTTGCCGTTATGTATGCTGGTAAGATTATCGAGACTGGAACTGTTGATGAGATTTTTTATAACCCGCAGCATCCGTATACATGGGGATTACTTGCATCAATGCCGAGCTTAGACAATGAAGGTGGGGAAGAATTAACTGCAATACCGGGATCACCACCAGATTTGTCAAATCCTCCAAAGGGAGATGCATTTGCGCCTAGAAATCATTATGCAATGAAAATTGATTTTGAACAGGAACCACCAATGTTTAAAATAACAGACACACATTATGCTGCTACATGGCTTTTACACCCAGATGCACCAAAGGTTGAACCACCAGAGGCAGTGAAAAAAAGAATGATCTCTTTAAGTACCTCTCACTTAATTAAGGAGGGGAAATAGGTGGCTGAAAAACAAAAGCTAATTGAAATAAAAGGGTTAAAGCAATATTTCAACGTAGGAACACCTAATGTTATTAAGGCTGTAGATGGAATTACTTTTGATATTTATAAAGGAGAAACATTAGGCTTAGTTGGAGAATCCGGTTGTGGAAAATCAACAACAGGTCGTACAATTATACGTTTATATAATGCAACTGATGGCGAGGTTATTTTTAATGGTGAGGATGTTCATGGAAAGAAATCGAAGCAGGAGCTAAAAAAATTTAATCGTAAAATGCAAATGATATTCCAAGACCCATACGCATCGCTTAATCCAAGGATGACAGTGGCTGATATTGTTGCGGAAGGCATTGATATTCATGGTTTGGCAGCTAATAAGTTGGAGAGAATGGAACGTGTCTATGAACTCCTTGAAACCGTTGGCTTAAATAGAGAGCATGCAAACCGATATCCACATGAGTTCAGTGGTGGGCAGCGTCAAAGAATTGGAATCGCAAGAGCATTAGCTGTAGATCCTGATTTTATCATTGCAGATGAACCAATTTCAGCACTAGATGTTTCGATACAAGCCCAGGTAGTGAATTTAATGAAAAAATTACAAAAGGAAAAAGGATTAACTTATTTATTCATTGCTCACGATTTATCAATGGTAAAATATATAAGTGACAGAATTGGTGTCATGTATTTTGGAAAAATCGTTGAGCTTGCTGATGCCAATGATTTGTACGAAAACCCTATTCATCCCTATACAAAATCATTATTATCTGCAATACCATTACCTGATCCTAATTATGAAAGAAATCGAAAAAGAATTCATTATGATCCAAATGAACACGGCTATTCAGATGGAGAAGATGTAAAGCTTCGGGAAATTTCTCATGGTCATTTCGTTTCATGTTCAAATAAAGAATATGAATCGTATAAGTCAATATATGCTCATTAGCCATAAAGAAAACCCAACAGTTGTTGGGTTTTCAAATTATGTTTATTTTTTCTTTTTTCCACCGACTTGCTTCCAGCCGGTTTTTACATTTAAATCACGGTTATAAATATCAGATCCGCCTTTTCCCCCAAAAACCTTTTCACCAATACCATTTGTTAATACACCATTTATTGCAGTAATTCCAATTATAAGCACTGTTAGGAGTGCCAAATCAATTATGTATTCTGTCATGTAAACCCCTCCATGAATAATCCCATTATCATACCTCTATTTTATTCTATGTTTAGACTTATTGAAAGAGGGAATATCTAAAAATAATGATATGTTACAATAAATACTAACTAAGAAATAAGGGAGTAGTTAGATGAATTGGTATGAAAAGTTAAATCAGTATTTTCCGATTGAAGAAATGAAGTCAAAAGAACATATGGAAGTTCTACTTGAGGAAAAAGGAGACATCTATCTGAAAGATGAAGGGCCGAATCACGTATTAATGTATGTTGAGCTTGATCATTTCATTTTTATTGATTACTTATTTGTTTCTAAAGATGCGCGTGGGCAAGGCCTCGGACATAAACTTTTAGAAAAACTAAAACAAAAAGGAAAAGCAATCATTTTAGAAGTAGAGCCGATTAATTATGAAGACACGGATACAGCTAAACGACTAAAATTTTATAAACGTGAAGGCTTTGAGCACGCACAATCAATTGGATATCGTAGAAGATCACTTGCAACTAATGAAATTAATAAAATGGAAATATTATACTGGTCTCCTTTAAATGAATCGGAAGAGACAATTTATAAAGCAATGAGAAAGACTTATCAATTAATTCATACTTACAAAGATCAAGAATTTTACGGTGCATCTTACCAAGATGTTGAAGAAGTTCTCACATATAATGAAGAAAGCGATAATAAAGATATATTAAAAAACATCTAAGTAGATACAAAAATATCATTGTAAATATTAGATTTAGCTCTTTTTTTTCTGAAATTGTATATCTTTCTAAGCCAATTTGAGGTATAATTAAAGAAATTACTTAATTAAAGTAATTTTAATTAAGACTTTAACTGTAATGACATATTTACCAATCAATCTTGGTTGTTAAATATTGTACTTTTTAAGGGAGTGATAAGGTTAATGGTTACTCTTTATACTTCACCAAGCTGTACTTCCTGCCGTAAAGCAAAATCATGGTTGGAGGAGCATCATATTGCTTATCAAGAACGGAATATTTTTTCCGATTCTCTATCAATTGAAGAAATTAAGGAAATCCTACGAATGACTGAAGATGGTACAGATGAGATTATCTCGACTCGTTCAAAGGTATTTCAAAAACTAAATATAAATCTTGAATCAATGCCACTACAAGATTTATATGAATTGATTAAAGGCAATCCTGGACTTCTTAGACGCCCAATCATTATTGATGAGAAGAGGCTTCAAGTTGGATATAATGAGGATGAAATTCGTAGATTTTTACCTCGAAAGGTTCGCACCTTCCAATTAAGAGAAGCTCAAAAACTTGTCAATTAATCTTATTAAATTAAAAAACTTCTACATGTCAATTTAATGTAGAAGTTTTTTTATACATGTTTAAGCGCAAATTAAGACATTTTACTCGTTTTAATAAGAATTTCATATTATAATGTAATGAATAATTGGGCGAATGATTGTTTTTAAAAAGGGCCTTATTTTATTTCCATTTTTACGTCTTTTATCATAAAATAAAAGTACAAGACATATATACAAACTTAAATGTTGGTTAATCAATATGGTTTTAGGGTAAAGTGAGTAAAAGAGCATTTTGCTCGGGGGTAATTAGTCCCTTCAAAATATGAGCAAGAAGGGAGAGATTCAAAATGGAAATCGAACGTATTAATGAACATACAGTAAAATTTTATATTTCATATAAAGATATTGAACAACGTGGGTTTGAACGTGAGGAGATTTGGTATAATCGCGAGCGGAGTGAAGAACTGTTCTGGGAAATGATGGATGAAATTCATCAAGAAGAGGAATTCACTGTCGATGGCCCGATTTGGATCCAAGTACAAGCTTTAGAAAAAGGATTAGAAGTTCTTGTAACGAGAGCACAATTATCAAAGGACGGAAATAAGTATGAACTACCCGTAGCCGATGATAAATTACAAGTAGACGAAAAAATCGAATCCTTGTTGGAACAGCATTTTAATCCAAAATATGATGATAAGGAATTCATTGAAGAAATAGATGAAGAAGAAGATGATTATCAATTTTTAATTCGCTTCAATGATTTTGAGGATATAATCTCACTTGCTCATCGAATTAATCTAGATGGAATTAGCAACTCTCTTCTCACATTTGAAGGAAAATACTATCTATATTTAGAATTTAATGAGGATGTTTATACAGAAGACCAACTTGAAAATATGTTAAGTATTATTCTTGAATATGGTCAAGAATCGGTTTTATCCATTCATCGAATAGAAGAATATGGGAAAAAAGTAATTAATGAAAATGCACTTGAGGTTTTAACAAAGCATTTTTCACTTAAATAGAGACCGATTTCATCGTGTGAAATCGGTTTTTTTTTAAACTAACATTTGTGTATACACGTGAGGTCATGTATGAAAAAAACTTTTCAAGTCGTTATATTTTTAATTGTCATTTCAGTACTTTTATTTTTCACAAAAAACTTTTGGGAAGGTTGGCTGCTTGGAGGATTTAGTATTTTTATTACATTGTCTGTAATCTTTATTAGTATCATTATTTTCTTTGAAAACAGACATCCAACACAAACCTTAACATGGTTAGTTGTTTTAGGAAGCTTCCCGCTTTTAGGCTTTTTCTTTTACATATTGTTTGGTAGAAACTTTAGAAAAAAGCGTCTCTTCAATAGAAAGGCATTATTAGACGAGGCGGTGTATTTAAGTGTTGAAGGAAATATCGACCATATGGAAGAGAAAATCGAACAAATGGGTCAGCATCAGCGATTACTCTTCCGATTGGCTCATAAGTTAGGTAAGAGTCCAATTTCTTTTGCAACAGAAACAAGAGTATTAACAAATGGAGATCAAACATTCACAGCCATTTTTGACGCTTTACAAAAAGCAACACATCATATTCATTTGGAATACTATATTGTTCGAGATGATGGGATTGGCAAGCAATTAAAGGAAATTTTAATTGAGAGGGCAAAAAGTGGTGTAGAAGTACGTTTTCTGTATGATGGTGTAGGAAGTTGGCAGTTATCTAATTCTTATATTGAAGAACTCCGTAATGCTGGTGTTGAAATGATTCCGTTCTCACCAGTAAAGTTCCCAATTTTTACAAATAAGGTTAATTACAGAAATCATCGCAAAATTATAGTTATTGATGGTTCGGTTGGATTTATCGGTGGGTTAAATGTTGGGGATGAATATATCGGAAAAAATGAGTTTTTTGGTTTTTGGCGTGATACACATCTTTTTGTTAATGGTGAGGCTGTAAGATCCATGCAATTAATCTTCCTTCAAGACTGGTATTATATGACCGGAAAGGATTTGCTTACTCAAACTTATTTGTCTCCTCATTTAATTGAAGGTGAAAATTTCGGTGGGGTGCAGCTTATCGCTGGTGGGCCAGATAATGAGTGGGAGGTTATCAAAAATTTGTTTTTTTCGATGATTATTTCCGCGAAGAAATCGATTTGGATTGCATCACCCTATTTCATCCCAGATGATGATATTTTGTCAGCTTTACGGGTTTCTGCTCTAAGTGGAATTGATGTTCGAATCTTAATACCAAGAAAGCCTGATAAAAAAATTGTCTACTATGCATCAAGATCCTACTTTCCATTTCTGTTGGAAGCTGGTGTGAAAATATACGAATATGAGAAAGGATTTATGCATAGTAAAATTGTAATTGTTGATAATGAATTAGCTTCAATCGGTACAGCTAATATGGATATGAGGAGCTTTCATTTAAATTTCGAAGTGAATGCCTTTTTATATAAAACGAATAGCACAGATCGATTAGTAAGTGATTACATCCAGGATATTGATAATTCCTCACAAATTCAAGAAAGTATGTTCAAGAAACGCTCTCTCTGGCAAAGGATTTTTGAATCATTATGTAGGTTACTATCACCGCTTCTCTAAATTTATTCAGTAAGGGTTTAAACCCTTACTGAATTATGTTATCTTTGAAGTATTAGACAATTGGAAATAGTAAGGAGATGATAGTTATTGTTAGTAGCATTACGAAAAAATGGAGAATATATTTCACTTCTAGATAAGTGGAAGCGGGAAGAATTACAGTTCTTACGAAGGTCTGAAGTGTTTTTATGTCCCGCATGTGAAGAAGGAGTTCTTTTAAAAATAGGGACTAAAAAGATTAATCACTTTGCGCATAAAAAAGGTGCCGAATGTGCAATTAAAACAGAATCTGAATCTGAATACCATCTTCAAGGAAAAAAACAACTCTATCATTGGTTTGTCTCACAAGGGCTGAATGTTGAAATTGAGCCATACCTCAAAGAAATTTTACAACGTCCTGATCTCCTCGTAATCTTCAAGAAACAAAAATATGCCATCGAATTTCAGTGCTCTCAAATCGAATACAAGTTATTTCAAAAAAGAACGGATATGTATAAGCGGTTGGGAATCGTACCAATTTGGATACTAGGAGCCAAATGGTTAAAAAGGAAATCATCCAATACAATTTCTCTTTCTCAGTTCCAATGGTTGTTTGCTTCAAACTTTTCAAAATCAAAGGCAGCAAATATTCTTTACTACTGCCCTCAAACCTCCGAGTTTTTAAAAGCTTCTTCATTATCACCCTTTACCATAAGTGAAGTTTTTTGTTCTATACAATTTCTAAAAGAAAAAAATAGTACATTCAAGGAGCTTTTATGCGAACAATCATTTGATAAAGACCTTTTTACTTCGTGGGCAAACAAAAAAAGAAAGTGGAGAATAACATTTTCTTCCTATCCCAATCCATATTTATCAAGATTTCTAACTGAATTATATAAAGCAAGAATCCCGCCTGCTTATTTACCTGTTGAAGCTGGACTTCCTGTCCCCTCAATGTATTGGATCCAAACACCACCGATGATTTGGCAAATGTGGTTGTTATTAGACCTAATTATTCCTTGTAATTATGGTGATATCATTACGTATACTAAAGCAATGAGTGCTTTTTCCAAGCGAATATCCTCAAAAGATATCCAGTTAAGACAATTACCGTTAATTAATTCCACGCACCATTCTTTTGCAATTATGGAATATCTTCAAATCTTAACGAACTTTCAAATTTTAGAAAGAATGGATAAAACAAGTTTCAAAAAAATCAAGGAAATATTTATTCCAACATCTTTACAAGAAGCTTACGATTCAGATGAACAAGTACTGAAGAAATTTGCAGGGGAATCTTCCTAAGAATGAGATTGAAGTACATGGGTACAATCTATATAGGAAGGTCTGATAAGGCATGCCTCTAAATTCAAAAGATTTAAACATTTATTAATATGAAGGAAATTAAAAGTCGGATATCGAATACTTTTTATGATAAAGAAACGGAGGTTTTTAGATGACAAATGAAACTACGGTAAAAAAATTACCAAGTAGAAAAGAAATTGCTGAACAGGATACTTGGCGTTTAGAAGATATTTATGAAACAGATAAAGTATGGGAAAACGAATTTACAGAAGTGAAAAATATGATCCCTAAAATTTCAGATTTCCAAGGCAAATTAACAACATCAGCGGATGTTCTATATGAAGCATTAGCATACCAAGATTCTATCTTAGAGCGTATTGGCAAGCTGTATACATATGCGCATATGCGCTATGATCAAGATACAACAAATTCCACTTATCAAGGAATGCATGATCGTGCGATCAATCTCTATACTCAAGTAGGCAGTGCATTATCATTCATCACACCAGAAATTCTAGCAGCTGAAGAAGAAAAAATTAAATCTTTCCTTCAAGAAAAGGAAGAGCTAAAAGTATATGAACAGGCTTTAGACGATATTAATCGAGCCCGTCCACATGTTCTATCTGCTAAGGAGGAAGCATTATTAGCTGAAGCTTCTGAGGTAATGGATGCATCAAGCAATACCTTTGGAATGTTGAATAATGCAGATCTCACTTTTCCAACAATCAAAGATGAAAATGGTGAAGAGGTTGAAATAACACATGGCCGATTTATTCGTTTTCTGGAAAGTGAAGATCGCCGTGTAAGAGAGGAAGCCTTCAAAAAAGTCTATGAAACATACGATCATTATAAAAATACATTTGGTAGTACGTTAAGTGGTACTGTTAAAAAGGATAATTTTTATGCACGTGTAAGAAATTATCAATCTGCTCGTGAATCAGCTTTAAGTACAAACAATATTCCAGAGTCAGTGTATGATAATTTAGTCAATACGGTAAATGATCATCTACATTTATTGCATCGATATGTGGATTTACGTAAAAAAGTATTAGGTGTAGACGAGCTGCACATGTATGACCTTTATACTCCGCTCGTTAAAGATGTGAAAATGGAAGTGAAATATGAGGAAGCAAAAGACTATATATTAAAGGGTCTCGAGCCACTTGGTGAAGATTATTTGAACGTTTTAAAGGAAGGCTTTGACAATCGTTGGGTAGATGTCCATGAGAATAAAGGAAAACGTAGTGGGGCATATTCTTCTGGGGCCTATGGTACAAATCCATATATATTAATGAACTGGCAAGATAATGTAAATAATTTATTTACGCTAGCACATGAATTTGGACACTCTGTCCACAGTTATTACACAAGAAATAATCAACCATATGTATACGGTGATTATTCAATTTTTGTTGCGGAAGTTGCATCGACATGTAATGAAGCTCTTTTAAATCATTATTTACTTAAAACCATCGATGATGACCAAAAGCGCCTATATTTGTTAAATCATTATCTAGAAGGGTTTAGAGGAACTGTTTTCCGCCAAACAATGTTTGCAGAGTTCGAGCACATCATACACACAAGAGCACAAGAAGGTGAGGCGCTAACACCTGATTTATTAAGTGAAATCTATTATGATCTTAATAAAAAGTATTTTGGTACAAATATTGTAATCGATGATGAAATTGGCCTTGAATGGTCTCGTATTCCACATTTCTACTATAATTATTATGTGTTCCAATATGCTACAGGATTTAGTGCTGCTGCTGCTTTGAGTAAGCAAATTTTAGAAGAAGGGCAACCAGCTGTTGAAAGATATATCAATAATTTCTTAAAAGCGGGTAGTTCCGATTATCCAATTGAAGTATTAAAAAATGCAGGTGTAGATATGACTACTTCCGAGCCAATTAAAGAAGCACTTAAAATATTTGAAGAAACATTAAATGAAATGGAAAAATTACTAAGTTAATTTCGCAAAAAGAAAGGTGTCATGACACACCTTTCTTTTTTTGTATAGCTCCTGGTGCCCGTGTGCTTTTCCTACTACTTAAAGCCTTTGAAGCGGTTGCGATTATTCAGGATCGAAAGTGTAACTAATAATGATAGGAAAAGAAGAGGGGTAGTAATATAGAGGGGGATTAGCCGCATTAATCCAAATATATTTAATCCGAAAGTGATTATGATCATAATACTACCGGAAATTAATCCGATCTTTCTCATAGAATATCCTCCTTACATCAAATAATACCAACCTTTACGATAAATATATGTACAGGCAAGAATATTCAGAATGGGATTTTGACAACTTTGTGAAATAATGTACATATAGTTGAAAACCTTTATCAATACTGATATAGTATAAACATGAAGTAATCACACAAACAAATACCCCTTTGTTTGTCCGTGAAAATTTCTCCCATCCCCTTTTTGATATATATAAAAAGACTTGGTGACAATCGGTCACCAAGTCTTTTTAAATTATTCGGATTTCTATCTTATTTAATGTATCTCCAGAACGTCCCATATTTTACAGGTACTTGTTCAACCTGTTGTTTGAGCAATAATTTCTTCATTTCTCTCTCAACATCATTAATTGGCATATTATACATAACTGAAATTTCCTTAGATGCTACAAACTTAAAATACTTTAAAAATTCTTCTATAGGTGGTGGAGGGGTCGGTTCAATCTTCTCTCCAATCATCTCATGAATAATATGTGCATACATTTCATACGGATAACAACCCGTTATTTTTATCCCTTCATCTTCAATATTTTCATTAAAAAATACGAGGGTTGGAATTTCCTCTACCTCCATTTCAGATGTGATTTTTAAATCACACTGAAAAGCCTTAGCTGCACTAGGAGAATGGATATCATTTTTAAACTCAATTACATCAAGACCAACCTCTGCAGCACAATCTATTAAGATCTGCTCATTAGATATGTCTTGTTTTTCAAGGAATAAATACTCTTGTAATTTTCGTAAATAGCGGATTCCTGCTTTTTTTCCTTGTAGTTCAGCGGCTTTTATCGCAATTGAGACTGAATAAGGTGAAGATATGGGATTTTCTAACCAAAGACTGCCATCACAAGACATTCCAGATCTACTAGCAGTCCTCTCCCATACTTGGGCAATATCTTCAGGCTTTTGCTTTTTACCTTTATTCAATGTGGCTAAACGCCCACTTAAAATATGTCGAATCGTAAAATAGCGTCCATATTCGATTACTAGCTTTTTAATAATAGGTTCCAATGCCCAGCAATCTGGACATAACGGGTCAACAAAAATATATATTTCTAGAGGTCGTTTACAAGATGAATAATTTGTCAAGACCTCACTCCTTTCTGCTTTCATCAGGAGTGTTAATCCTCTGTAATCATTAATGTATGATTATTTTATCAATGGATGGGAATTAACTCAAATAAAGAGCTCTAAAATAATGGTAGAATTTTTTGGAAGGCAGTATTTTAAAAGGTCATTACTAGAAAATATCAAGTAATGACCTATTATAGTGCTATTAAAATGGTATTAGTTATTAGGCAAAATAAGTTCCTGTAACCTTTTTTACATAGTTTTGTGTTTCTTTGAATGGAGGGATTCCTCCGTATTTATCAACATTACCTGGTCCTGCATTATAAGCTGCAAGTGCTAGTGAGATATCTCCATTATATTTATCAAGCATTTTGCTTAAATACTTTGTTCCTGCCTCAATATTTTGTGTAGGATCATTGATATCTGTTACACCTAATCCTCTTGCAGTGGAAGGCATAAGCTGCATTAATCCTGTTGCTCCAGCATGACTCTTGGCATTCGGATTAAAATTTGATTCATGCTTGATGACTGATTTTATTAATTGAGGATCTACATTATACTTCTCCGCCGCCTTTTCAATTAATTGATCAAATGAAGAGGGAGCCACAGGTGTTTGAGAGTAAGAAATGTTTGGCGTTTGATAGGAACCAAATAAATTTAATGGATTACTAGAAGCCTGTGAACGCATTGTTACATTATTACTGTCAGTGCTTAAGTTTGCATTTAAAAGTAATTGTGAAAACATATCTTTAAATAATGATTGATCTGATGAATCTGTAGTTGAATTTGTTGAGAAGCTTCGTAATGCTTGAAGCTGCATGAGTACTTTATAATCTATATTCATCCTTCATTTCTCCTAACGTGATTTGCCTTTTGCGATTATAAAAACGGCGGATTTTATTTTCTGTTTTTCGAATTGGAATCTTATATGCTTGTAAAAGTTCATGAAAATATACTTGTCCAATTTTTTCATCTGTTACTTCATATTCTACCTCGTAATCAGTAAAATTTAAATAGGAACTCTCATCCAATACAAGTAATCCATTTTTATATTCAAATTCAGCTCTCCTTGTTTTTAGAGATCCGAAATACTCAATTTCATCAGTTTGTATCGAAAATTTGCCAATGATATCAGCAATTTGTCCAGGTATGAGTTTACCCCCAGATAACAAGGTGTTTGCTTGTTCGACTGTTAATAGCTGATGTGTTTCCAAAAGTCCACGTTCAACGGGTTGCTTTAGGGTTAACGTATATGTACCATGCTTTTCACGGATTCGAAGAGCCATGCCCTGCTGTTTTAATGAAAAATGAGGTGTATCAAAGTAAAAATTTTCTTGAAGCACGAACTGTTCATCCAATACTGAAAAAATAGATAGCAGTTGCTTGTACTCAACTTCAGTAATCATGTTTTTAAATTCAATTTCAAGTTCTTGAGTCATAGACGCTTACCTCTTTCGAGTAATCTATAATGATTATAACATTATTTTTGATAAGTATCAGTCACTTGTCGAAGTGGAGTTATATGGTAAAATAATAAAGGAATGTTGAAAGGAGACTTACAATGCAGAAACATATAGAAATAAACAATTTTCAACTTTTAAATGATAAATTAATGTTAGAAGGTAATTGTTCAAACATATCAACTGATTCATTAAAAGCTAGTGGTCAAATGTTAGTGGACTCTGACTCATATGCATTTATTTATAAACTGGAGAATGAACAAGAATATATTTATGTTCGCCTAACGATCGAGCTTTGGACAGCACTTAAAAATGTGATAAACAATCGTCTTCCTGTTGTACTACAACTAAATGGATTAAAAATCGAATTAGAAAATATAATCGAGGAACTTACATACTTAATAAGTAATATAGAAGGAAATGCTAATTATGGTGAAGAAATGGTAGCCAAAGTCGAGGAAGCCTTTCTATGATGAGAAAATGGGATCTCTTTTTAGCTCCGTATAAACAAGCGGTCGATGAGCTTAAGGTAAAATTAAAAGGGATGAGAAATCAATTTGAAATGCAGGGAGTTCATTCTCCAATTGAATTTGTAACTGGCAGAGTCAAACCACTTCCAAGCATTTTACATAAAGCAAATAAGAAAAATATTCCTCTTGATAAATTAGTTGATGAAATGCAGGATATCGCAGGACTCCGGATGATGTGTCAATTCGTTGATGACATAAAAAAGGTAGTTGAAATACTTCGAACAAGGAATGATTTTGAAATTGTTGAAGAACGGGATTATATTACACATAAAAAAGTAAGTGGTTATCGTTCCTATCATTTAGTCATTCGTTATCCTGTTCAAACGATTGATGGTGAAAAGAAAATCTTGGCTGAAATACAAATACGAACACTTGCTATGAATTTTTGGGCAACAATTGAGCATTCATTAAACTATAAATATAGTGGTGAATTTCCGAAGGATATAGAAGACCGACTTCAAAGAGCGGCAGAGGCTGCCTTTCGACTCGATGAAGAAATGTCACAAATTCGTGGTGAGATTCAGGAGGCACAAGTAATCTTCTCGCAAAAAAAAGAATCAAAAGGTTCTGATTAAAATATGAAAGAATAGGGTGTTAAACGATGAAATTTGCCATCACTTCAAAAGGTGATTCATTATCGAATACGTTAATGCAAAAAATGCGCACGTATTTAATGGACTTTCAGCTTATCTATGATGAAGACCAGCCGGATATTGTCATATCTGTAGGTGGCGATGGAACATTACTATATGCGTTCCACCGTTACCGTAGTCGTCTAGATAAAACAGCATTTGTTGGCGTACATACTGGACATCTAGGTTTCTATGCGGATTGGGTACCAGAAGAAATTGAAAAGCTTGTTATCGCCATTGCAAAAACACCTTATCAAGTTGTCGAATACCCTTTACTTGAAGTTATCATTCGCTATATCGGTGGGGGTAGAGAGGCGAGATACCTTGCTCTAAATGAATGTACTGTTAAAAGTGTTGAAGGCTCCCTTGTGATGGATTTAGAGATTAAGGGGCAATTATTCGAAACCTTTAGGGGTGATGGTTTGTGTATTTCGACACCATCTGGAAGTACAGCCTATAATAAAGCTCTCGGTGGCGCAATTTTGCATCCATCGATAGAGGCGATTCAAATAGCAGAAATGGCTTCGATTAATAATCGGGTTTTCCGTACGGTTGGGTCACCGCTAATTTTACCAAATCATCATCCTTGTTTACTTAAACCGGTAAATGATGTTGATTTCCATATTACAATTGATCACTTAACATTGCTGCACAAAGACGTAAAATCAATCCAATGTCGTGTTGCTTCGGAAAAAATTAGATTTGCAAGATTCCGTCCTTTCCCATTTTGGAAACGAGTAAGGGATTCATTTATAGCGGACTGAATTTTTTTGAAAGGAAACAAAAATCGTGACTCCATTTATACTTGAGTGGGACATAACTGAACGGGATGAAAATAAGCTTATACGTGACTTTTTGCGCGAGCAAGGTATTTCAAAGACTGCACTGACCGATATTAAATATTCAGGTGGTTCGATATTAATTAATGAGACGAATGTAAATGTACGACACCTCCTAGTGAATGGGGAAAAATTAAAGCTTGTGTTTCCACTAGAGCATGTTGAACTAATGGCTGATAATATTCTATTGGATATTGTGTATGAAGATCCCTATCTGTTAATTATTAATAAGAAAGCAGGTATTCAATCCATTCCATCACGTGAAAAACCTAGAGGTAGCCTTGCTAATGCATTAATTCATTATTATCAAACGATTGATTTACATACAACTGTTCATTTAGTGAACCGTCTTGATAAGGATACATCAGGGTTATTGTTAGTTTCGAAGCATAGGCATATTCATCATCTCTTTTCTGAACAACAAAAGTCTGGAACTTTAAAAAGAAGGTATGAGGCGATTGTCCAGGGAAGGATTGTTGTAGATTGTGGAATAATTGATGCACCAATCGGGCGTAAGGATGATAGCATTATTGAGCGGGAAGTACGAGACGATGGGCAAAATGCCGTTACTCATTTTCAAGTCTTGAATCGCTTGGAGCAATTAACACATGTATCACTTCGATTAGAAACAGGAAGAACACATCAAATTCGAGTACATCTATCACATCTTGGTCATCCAATCATTGGTGATGACTTGTATGGTGGTTCACGTCATTTGATTAATCGGCAGGCACTTCATTGCTGCGAGCTTTCGTTTTGGCATCCAATCTATAAAGAAAAGGTTAGCTTTCAGATTGAATTGCCCGATGATATGAAGGAACTATTTAAGTAGCGACCATGTGATGGCCGCTACTTAAATTGGTCGAAATTTTTCCTCAACAAAAGGCATAGTAGACTGAACAGACATGATTTCAAGCTCTGGGTAACGAAATGCAGTCAATGCTCCACCGAATACTGCACCAGTATCGATATTAATCGTCTGGTTCACTTTTCTCGGTTCCTTTACAGGTGTATGGCCATAGATAATCAAGGCATCCCCGTTGTAATGTTTAGCCCAGTCCCGTCTTTCTGGTGTACCATCTGGATTAGTTTTACCGGTAATGTCACCGTACAGAACGAATTTCTCAATTTTTTTACCTGTCCGTCCAATATAGTCTTCCGGTATTCCGGCATGAGCAATAACCAATTTTCGGTTGTCTAGGACAAGATGTAGTGGTGATTTTTCATAGAGCTCAATGAAATGATTTCGCACTTTAGAACGCTTATTTTTAGGCAATGCCTCATACTCGGCAACAGTCGTTTCCAACCCGTGCGCAATCTGAACCTTATTCCCTAAGAAAAAGCGGTAAAGCTTATTACAATGATTCCCTGGTACGTAGAATGCTTCTTTCCTTTCTATGACAAGTTTATATATTAGTTCAGCTACTTTTAATGAATAGGGCCCTCTATCCGTTAAGTCTCCTACGAAGGCAAGTTGTCGACCTTCATTATGTTTCGGAAGCTCATCAATCCATTCATATCCAAGCTTTTTTGTTAATAACTCCAGTTCATCAAAGCAGCCATGGATATCCCCAATTATATCGATTTTCATAAAATAGCACCTTTCTCAAACAAAATAAAAAAACGTCATCTTCCCATAGTATTAGAAAGATAACGTTATAGTATGTGTCTTGAATAAAGCATTTCTATTAGTCAAACATGAACTTTCTTGTTCGAGAACGAACATTTAACACCATTCCGATTGCAATCATAAACGTAGCTAATGAGCTTCCACCATAGCTGATAAAAGGAAGCGGAAGACCGGTAATTGGTAATATCCCTATCGTCATACCAATATTTTGGAATACTTGGAATGTGATCATGCCAATAACTCCTGCACAAAGATAACTTCCGAAAGGGTCGTTACTTTCAAGGGCGATATGTATCATTCGGTAGATAAGTAGGAAGAATAATGAAATTACAATGCTTGCACCAATGAAGCCGAATTGTTCGGAAATGACAGCAAAAATAAAATCAGTATGTCCCTCGGGAATATTAACTTCTGAAACATGGAATCCTTTCCCTTCTAACTGACCTGAACCAATCCCAAGAAGCGATTGTACTAGCTGGTAGCCCTCATTACCCGAATTATTCCAGGGATCGATCCAACCATAAAATCGATTCATTTGATACCCTTGAATCATTTTAAGGAAAAGATCCGGAAAATAAAAATATAAGAAGACACCAACTGCGATAATGAAAACAACAGAAAAAACTACTGTTAAAATAATTTTCCACTTTATCCCTGATACAAGGATTAGGGTAGCAATTATTGAACAATATACCATTGTCATTCCCATATCTGGTTGTAAAACAAGAAATCCGATTGGTGGACTTGCAGCTAATAGAATTTTACCTATAAGTAGAAAATCATCCTTCACCGTATTGATTGGGTGTTTTTCTCGATGTTCAGCAATGATTTTACTTAACACAATAATTAAAAAAAGCTTCATTAACTCTGATGGTTGAAAAGACATACCAGGGAAGTTATACCAGCTTGTTGCACCCTTGTTCTCATCAGCGAATGGAATATCGACTATATACTTTTCAACAAATAGACCAAATAATAAGACCATCCCAAAACCGTATAAATACCATGAAATCATTTTAAAGCGATCAAAGTCAATAATCATCGTACCAATAATCGCTATAGCCCCAACTACATACCACTGTAATTGCTTCCCAACAAAATTATAACCTTGAAGCATAGGCTGAAGAAAAGGCTCTGCGCCTCGTATTGCTATACTACTTACAATTGCAAGTAAAAATAAGATGAATAATAATGAATAATCGATTTTCTGTGTTGGAGATGTTTCTTTACTCATAATAAAATCCTTTCTCATTACAGTAAATTAACTATTAAAATCCTACAATTGTGTATCCAAACATAAGATAACTCAACTTTGTAACCAGGATTCTGTTTTACCTATTTTTATAAATATTTACTGAAAAGAAGTATGTCTATAGTCAGTTTTTGTGAGTGTCTTAAGGAATTTCTCCATTTTATATCTTAGCCCATTCTTTGCTATTTGCAAATCATTTAGATATAAAAATAATTGGGAGTAATAAATTTTCTATATTCATAAAATTCCAAGTATACCCTAATACCAATTTACCTAATATGATTAGTGTATTTTTAATTATCATAAATCAAAAAAATTAAAATAATCGCCAAGTATACTCACAATTAAATTACTATGAATGATTATAGTCTACCCAACTTTCTATGAATCTACTCATTTTATAGTATTTTATTTTTTTGAAACTATAAAATCATTATACATGATTTTTCACATTTACATTATTCTATTCTAAAACAAAAAGGCATCTAGAATATTATTATTCATAGATACCTTAAGTAATTGTGTAATAAGTTTGTTAATCTAAATACTCAACATACGTGAGTCCTTGTCCACCATTTCCCTTAATTTTTATGAAAAACTCAGCTTGATTTTCTTTACCATCTAAATAGGAACTTATACCTCTCCAAACTGCAAGACCACCATTTCCGCTTACCTCAACAGTATGAGTGCCTTTGTCGGGGTATACACGTTGCGTTTTACTACCATCATCTTCCCAAAGTTCAACATAAATTAACCCTGGGTAGGGAAACTGAGTTGGAAAACTTAAATCCACAGCGAAATCTCCACCATTAGATTCAGTGACGTATCCACCTGGTCTTTGGAATGTTGATGATATATAGACCGATTCATCTACATTTACAACATCCCATTCCCCTGCACCAAATGGGGTTATTTCCATAGCATTTACTTCGTAAAAAGATGTAGCAAAAGTAAGTGCTGAAGCTAAAGCAAGAGTAGATAATAACTTTTTCATATTCTCACTCCTATTAAAATTTTTTAGTAATCTAGTATACTAGATTACTAATATCCATAAATTAACATAGAAATTAAAGATTGTCAACTAAATTCCTATTTTGGTAAAAAGGACCTAATATTCCCTGTTATTTCCGATGTGAAGCGCAATTTGGATGACTTTATAAATAGAAATATTGATTCTGTATTAACATGAAGAAATAATGATAAAGTTATAACAATAGAAGTATACTAAAATAAGATAAAAGGTTATTATTAGAATTTATTAATCTAAATAACAATTTTTTAATGAAAAGTCCTGGATGACAATTTTTAAACGCCCTAAACCGTAGATCGTGTAAATACCTATCTCAAGGGATATTTTCAACTTAACAATGTTCGTTATTATACTGGAAAACGTCCCAAATTTCATATTGACTTAGTATCTTTAGTTTATAATGCTTCAAAACTAGTATTATACTGTATCAATACTATGTTAAATAGACTACATGCTACCTAAGTTTGAGGTGATTTTTAAACTATGTTGATCGGAGGAGAAGGTGGCGACTCCTGCGTGAAGAGCTTGTTCAGGTGAGACCCCGTAGGAGTGAAGCAACGAGAGCTCACGGACCACCCGTGGAAAGTGACCTGGAACGGAAATCAACAACAAAGTTCGCAGTAATAAGCTTTAAAAGGTCCTAGTTTTCTTATAGGAATACTATAATTTTTTTAATTTAAGCAATTAAAAAATTGTTTCAAGTACATTATTGATATTTCTAATTTGTCGGTGGATCAGAATGCACGGGACTCTAGCAGGAAAAGCTAATTAAAGGTAGGGAGTTGCAACTAGAAGAAACCCTCGCCATCTACGAAAAGGATTGCAAGGATCAGAATTGACCAACAATGTTTAAGCAATTATTAAAAATGTAAATATGATAATTAGTTTTAATTGTATTTTTTGGGGGTGAAATAATATGCAGGAATTAAATGAAAAGGAACAACTACAATTAGAAGTTGAACAATTGATTCAAGCACTTGAAGATGAGAATATTGATACATTTCGAACGTTATTTTTAGAAATACATCCATATGAGCGAGCAAAATTCTATTCTAAGTTATCCAGTGATGCTAGAATGCACTTATATCGTTTTTTATCACCTACAGAAATGGCAGAGGTTTTTGAAAATCTTGAAATTGAAGAGAATGAGTATGAAGATTTTCTCTCCGAAATGGACCCAACATTTGTTGCTGATATGCTTTCACAAATGTATGCCGATGATGCAGTTGATGTTCTAAATGAGCTTAATAAGGATCAAGTCGCAAGTTACTTAACAATTATGGACGATGAAGCAGCTGGCGAAATTAAACAGCTTCTTCATTATGAAGAATACACTGCCGGAAGTATTATGACTACTGAGTACGTGGCAATCCATTCGAATCAAACCGTTAAATCTGCGATGTATATTTTGAAAAGAGAAGCACCTCAAGCAGAAACAATCTATTATGTGTATGTCATTGATGAAGAAAAGCATTTAGCCGGGGTTATTTCATTAAGAGATTTAATCGTCACGGATGATGATACGATGGTTTCAGAAATTATGGGTGACAGGGTTGTTTCGGTTTCTGTAAGTGAAGACCAAGAAGAAGTAGCCCGAAAGATGAAGGACTATAATTTATTGGCAGTACCAGTCATCGATTTTCAAAATCATTTATTAGGTATTATCACAGTTGATGATATCATCGATGTTATGGATGAAGAAGCATCTGACGACTATTCAAAGCTTGCAGGGATATCGGATGTCGATTCTGTTGACAAAAGCCCAATATCGGCAGCAAAGAAGCGTTTACCTTGGTTGGTAATTCTATTGTTCTTAGGTATGTTAAATGCTAGTTTAATTGGACATTTTGAGGGAACTTTGGAAAAGGTTGCAATATTAGCTGTTTTTATTCCTTTAATTGGTGGTATGTCTGGAAATACAGGGACACAGGCATTAGCGGTCGTTGTTCGTGGAATCGCAACTGGTGATTTTGAGGATGAAAATAAGTTTCTACTATTAATGCGTGAAGCCGTTACAGGTGCAATTAATGGCTTAATTTGTGGAATACTTGTCATAGGTGTTGTTTTTATTTGGAAAGGTGACTTCTTTTTAGGATTACTCGTAGGAATTTCTATTTTTGTTACTTTGATTGTTGCTACACTAGCTGGAGCGTTTGTTCCATTAATTATGCATAAGCTTAAAGTAGATCCAGCTGTTGCATCAGGACCGTTCATTACAACAATCAATGACTTGATTAGTATTATCATTTATTTTGGCTTAGCTTCATTATTTATGAGTTATTTAATTCATTGATAAGTAAGACAAAGAGTGAGGGAAGGAGGGATTCGTTTCCGAGCTTTTTGTCCATTATCTATTAGGGGGAATATGATGGAACATGGAGCTTCACTAACATCTTTAGTAATTGTGATGGTGGTGGCGTTTTTAACCCCACTTTTATTACATAGGTTAAAACTTCGCATTATCCCAGTAGTTGTTGCAGAAATTATTATGGGAATCATAATTGGTAAAAGCGGCTTGGATCTTGTTTCTCCAGATATGTGGCTTGAAACCTTATCGACATTAGGGCTCATTTTCTTAATGTTTTTAAGTGGGGTTGAAATTGATTTTTCAGCATTTGCTGGAGGCAAAAAGAATGGGAAGTTAATGAATGGCAAAAAACCTCCTAACACATTTGGTGTTTCTACTATTATATTTGTGTTTATTTTTGTATTGTCATTATTGTTAGCTTATATTTTTGTCTGGACTGGTTTTACTGATAATGGTTTCTTTATGACATTAATTATTTCAACCATTTCCCTTGGGGTAGTAGTTCCAACACTTAAAGATGCACAAATTATGAAATCGAATATAGGACAAATCATTCTCCTAATAGCGGTAATCGCTGACTTAGCAACAATGATATTACTCGCAGTATTTGCATCTATTTATGGTGGTGGCGAAAGTAATATGTGGCTTCTCTTGATTTTGTTTGGGGCTGGGGTATTGCTTTACTTCATTGGAAGACATTTCATGCATCGCTCATTCCTTGAAACAATGTCACGAGGTACTGTCCAAATTGGTACTAGGGCTGTATTTGCTTTAATTATGGTTCTTGTTGCTGTATCTGAAACAATTGGGGCAGAAAATATTTTAGGTGCATTTTTAGCGGGAGTGTTGGTTTCATTATTATCACCGAATCATGATATGGTCCAACAGCTTGATTCATTCGGATATGGATTTTTAATTCCAATCTTTTTTGTAATGGTCGGAGTTGAACTTGATTTATGGGCACTCTTTAGTGATCCAAAAATATTATTGCTTATTCCATTGTTAATTATTGGACTTCTAATTTCAAAAATGATACCGATTCTCTATTTGCGGCGTTGGTACGATTGGAATACGACACTTGCATCTGGTTTCTTATTAACATCTACACTTTCATTAGTGATTGCGGCTGCAACGATTGGTGAGAGAATGGGTGTAATCGACAGTATCATGTCAGGTGCACTTATATTGGTCGCGGTCATAACGAGTATTATTACACCAATTGGCTTTAAAAAGCTGTTTCCAAAACAGGTGGCGGCAGAACCAATTATCCGAGTGGCATTTATTGGTGCAAATCAAATGACATTACCTGTTACCCGCGAATTGAATTCAAGTTTGTATGATACGACTCTCTATCATATAACACAAGAAAAAATCGAAAAGAACACATCTGATTCATTATTTGATATCGTGGAATTATCAGACTACACAATCCAAACCCTAGAGAAGAATCATGTATTTGATGTGGATATTTTAGTTGTTACAACCAGTGATGATACCATAAATGCTGAAATTTCAAAATTTGCTAAGGAACTTGGAGTAGACAGGGTTATCGCTAGAATTGAAACAAGTGAGCTTGGTGACGAATTAAAGGAAAAAAATATAGATGTGTTCTCCTTGCTTATGTCAACGAATACTCTATTACGTGCTCTAATTGAAGCGCCAAGTGTCATGAATATATTGACAAACCAAGAAACCTCTTTGCATCAAATTAATATGAACAATAGCAAGTATGATGGAATTATGCTAAGGAATTTTCCATTTACAGGTGATGTCATTTTTGTTCGTATTTTCAGAGGTAAGGATTCTATTCTGCCACATGGAGATACTGAGCTTAAAATGGATGACCGTCTAATTGTAACAGGTTCAAGAGAATATGTTGATGAACTGAAGATGGAGTTAGAATTCTAACTGACTAAGTAAAACCGTGACAAGAAGTCACGGTTTTACTTTTATAAAAGATGTGATATACTCATTTTATGACTAGGTACTAATAACTGTTATCAATTTATTATAATAGGAGGATTTAAAATAATGACAATATCCTTGAAAGACCGTACATATGTAGTTATGGGTGTAGCAAATAAACGTAGTATCGCATGGGGCATCGCGCGTGCATTACACGATTCAGGTGCAACGTTAATCTTCACATACGCGGGGGAAAGACTTGAAAAAAATGTACGTGAACTTGCAGATTCGCTTGGAGCAAATTCATTAGTACTCCCTTGTGATGTAACAAATGATGCAGAGGTTGAGAAATGCTTCGCTCAAATTAAAGACCATACTGGTGTCATTCATGGTATCGCACACTGTATTGCGTTCGCAAATAAAGAAGAGCTCGAGGGCGATTATATGAACACTACACGTGACGGATTCCTGCTAGCTCATAATATTAGTTCATATTCATTAACTGCTGTAGCTAAAGCTAGCAAGGACCTTATGTCTGAGGGCGGAAGCATTGTTACGTTAACATATTTAGGGGGAGAGCGTGTCCTTCCTAATTATAATATTATGGGTGTAGCAAAAGCCTCATTAGATGCAAGTGTGAAATACTTAGCGAGTGATTTAGGGAAATATGGAATTCGTGTGAATTCAATTTCAGCTGGACCAATTCGAACGCTTTCAGCAAAAGGGGTTAGTGACTTTAATACAATCTTAAAAACAATTGAAGAAAAAGCACCATTACGTCGTACAACTACACCTGAAGAGGTTGGTGATACCGCAACATTCTTATTCAGTGATCTAGCACGTGGAATTACTGGTGAAAATATTCATGTTGACTCAGGATATCATATTATTGGTGGGTAATCATTTTTAAAAAACGTAGATTTATCTTTGATGATAAATCTACGTTTTTTTTAGGAAAGTATAATTTTGTACATAAATGTCTAGCCCCAACGTCTAGGCCTTAACGTGGAATAGGTTATTTCATCATTTTATTAAAAATAGTCGCTTATCCATAGATTCTTTCATATAAATGAATAAAAGAAGGTCAGGAAGGGGTTTATGATGATGGGGGAAGTTATAAAACTTAGTAGGATAAAAGAAGAAAATCAGAAAGAGAATCATTTATTCGAACATATGATTTTAAAAATCAACTTTGGTGAGTCTAGACACTTTTTGACAGAGCAGCAATATCGAAAACTGTTAAAGCATTATCAAAACATAATGTTTGAAAAATATCTTCATGAAATTAAAAATAGAACTCAGTAGGTATGAACGTCCAAATGCCTTGTATAAAAAACTCCTTTCTGCAATCTTCTTTATATAAAATCTCTAGAAATATACGTTTATCCTGGTATATTTGCCGTATCCAAAATAGAGAACTAGTATATTATACAGTAGGAAAAATAGAAAGGAGGGGATTTAATGCCTAAAAAAGACCAAATGAATGAACAAATAAATCAATTTACAAGGGCAGTTGCTAATCGTAGACTACAATGCGCTGGAGAGACGGTGAATATTTTTTGGGATACTGATGATGGGAATTTGGTAACTGACATTTATACCTCTTTACAATCGCTTGACACTTGCTGTGAAATAATACCTGGTACTACAACATTCACCGATGCGAACGCTTGCCTATATCAACAAGGTTTCCGAATTGTAGCTAGTATTCAAAATGAAGATGGAGCAGGAGCCGTATACACTTATGTAAGGTGTTAATATCCTGCGTGTAGATTAATTGAGAATCTCAAACTTCGGTACATTAAATAACATAAAAACAAAGATGACTTTGGCATATACCAGAGTCATTTTTTTTTGGTACATATTTCGTTATCAAAATTCTGGTCATTCATTGTATAGGTACAGATTGACTAGCTTAATTCTATTCATTTCTCTCCCAAAGGTACATTTTCACTAGAATGGCAAGCGTACATTTTTAGTAGATTTGGTCGAATAACTAGTTCCATATTAATAGGGTTGAATATACATATAGTGTATTAGACAAGTACTGACAAACGACTTTCTGAAGCATTTGAAGGGGGGGATTCATAATGAATTTTGAAATATGGATGACGGTATGTGTATTTTTAATGACCATGACGATTATATTTTGGAGGCCGGGTGGTATAAATGAGGCGTGGCCAGCAACTATAGGAGCAATTATCATAATATTAACCGGTACTGTATCGCAAAATGATATAGCTGATATTATAAGTAAAATTGGTGGAGCATCAATTACAATTATTGCTACCATGGTAATGGCAATAACATTAGAGAGCTTTGGGTTCTTTCATTGGTCAGCGGCTAGATTAGTCAATTTAACGCGAAGATCGGGATATCGACTATACTGGTACATTCAGTTGTTATGTTTTTTAATGACTCTTTTATTTAATAATGATGGAAGTATTTTAATTACAACACCTATTTTGATTATACTTCTGAAAAATCTCCGACTAAAACCACATCAACAGATTCCATATTTATTAAGTGGAGCATTAATTGCAACAGCTTCTAGTGCACCTATTGGTGTGAGTAACATAGTTAATTTGATTGCATTAGAAATTGTGGATATGACACTGTATATGCATACTGCGATGATGTTTGTTCCTGCAACTATGGGGTTAATATGTATGTCCTTGACCATGTTCATGTTAGTAAGAAAATCATTACCCAAAATATTGCCAATAACATCGTTTGATATTGAAGAAGCCTTTTTTTCTAAAAACTTCCACCCTTTAAAAAATAGAATTTCTGTTAAAACAAAAAATAAACGTACCCAATTTATGTTAAAAATATTACTCTTTGTGTTCATTTTAAGGTGCCTCCTCTTCGTTGCATCCTATCTCTCGATTCCAATTGAATTAGTTGCAGTTCTTGGTTCAGTAATCTTGCTCATATTTAGATGGTACCAGCTCGGGAAAAAACCTGTAGACCTTTTGAAGAAGACACCATGGCATATCTTGGTGTTTGCATTCTCAATGTATGTCATTATCTATGGCCTTAGCAATGCTGGTTTAACTGACTTACTAGTGAAGGTATGTGAACCTATAGTTAATCAAGGATTGTTTCATGCTACTTTTATAATGGGAGGACTAGTCTCTATTTTATCAAATACATTTAATAATCATCCTGCTTTAATGGTTGGAACGATCACACTCACAGAAATGGGTCTAGATCCTATTACATTAAAGACCATTTATTTAGCAAATATTATTGGAAGTGATATTGGAGCATTATTATTACCTATTGGAACACTCGCATCACTTATTTGGATGCATATTCTTAGGGAAAATAAAATAAAAGTAAAGTGGAAGGATTACTTAAGAATTTCAATTATTGTAATACCATTGACAACATTTATAACATTGTTTCTACTTTATTACTGGGTACAGATTATTTTCATATAAGAAGTTAATTCCAGCTATTTAATTGCATAACATGGTTTATCTCGCATTAACTCTAAAAGAAAATGAAGGAGATTAAAGGAAAATGAACATTACATGGTTTGAATTCATCTTATTCAGTTTAGCTACTTTTCGACTAACTAGACTTATAGTCTATGATTCGATTACATCATTTATTCGTCATCCTTTTCATGAAATAGTGGATACAGTTCTTCCCGATGGGACAATTGAATCATATCTTCAAATCAAGGGGTCGGGAATTAGACGTTGGATAGGTGAGTTGTTAAGTTGTTATTGGTGTACTGGAATATGGTGTTCTTTCTTTTTATTCGTTTGTTTCCTCTTTCATCCGGGATTGACTGAACCACTAATTATTGTGCTAGCTATAGCTGGTCTTGCTGCAATCTTTGAAACTGTTACTGATAGAATAATTAATGGGTAAGAGTTCTAGGTTAGAAAACTATTTATAGACAAATGCTTATTTTTTTAGAAATAGGCATGAGATTAGGACCAATACGTTGTCATAGCATATAGATACAGTATAAACACCCCAACGAGATATTTAATAAGGAGGCAAATTCACCATGAATGGAAATATTAGTATGGATTACCTTGAATCCTTACAAGGTAAGGTTGTTAAAGTTTTTAAAGGTGGTCCTGAGTCAAGAACAGGTCAACTTCTCTCAGTAAGACCTGACTTTTTGGTTTTATATACTGCTGAAGAGGGAGTTATTAGTTATCAAACAAGCCATATCAAAAGTGTGATCGAAAACACAACATCAAGTATGAACACAGACAATAATGAGGATCTCATGAATGCGATGGCAAATATTGAAGGAATAAATAGTTTCTCAGAATTGCTCACAGTCATGATAGACAATAAGGTTCGTATTGACCGTGGCGGTCCTGAAGCAAGAGATGGAAGATTGCTTGATGTGCAAAGTGATTATTTAGTTCTTTATACTGAAAAGGATGGGGTTGTTTATTATCAGTTAGAACATGTTAAAAGTTTGAGCCTGGTAATGAATAAGAAGAAAGAATCGAATGATGAAGATGGTGCAGAAGATGAAAATAATAATGCATCTGTAGAAAATGTAAGAAACATGCAAATAGATGATTTTCTAGCTCCTGATTATGTAGTAGAAGATACTTTTTCAAATCTACTAAAGGGTATGAGGTATAAATGGGTGACAATAAATCGAGGTGGCCCAGAAAGTATGAAGGGAGTTCTTGCAGAGAGTACAGATGACTATTTGGTGCTAATTTGTGAGAAAGAAGTTTGTCGTATCTCAACATTCCATATTCGTAATATTAGTTATGCTTTGAAGGTCGAAAATAATCAGAATGCTGAAAATCAAAAACAGCAAGATTCTGATGACAACAGCCAAGATTCAAATCAGAATTCTAATGATTCCAATAATCAGAATAAGCAAGATAATAAAAGTGGAAATAGCAAAAAAACTTATACAATTAGAATGTTTAGCGGAAATACTCGTAGTAGGGTCTAATAAGGAATTTGCCTCAAAGAATGTTAACAATTTTAGAGTTGAACAAAAAGGATCCCTGAAAATGCCTGGTTTAAAAACTGCAATAAAAAGGAGTATCGGTCTCTTCGTTGCGACATGCGGTGTTACATGGCGAAAGGTACCGATACTTTTTGTATTGTATCAAGTTCTATTAGTAGTGGAGGTGAGTAAATTTTGAAACATCTAAGCCATTATGTAGGGGAACAAATTGAGGTGGAAATATCCGGTCATAAACAAATAACTGGAATTCTTATCGAAATTGGAACAGACATTATTGTAATGTATACGAAAGAAGGAGATTTTTACTATATACCAATCCTTCATATTCAGAAAGTAAAAATACCGAAAATTAATGAAACAGAGGAAATTATTAATCCTGGTAATACTCCAATTAACACTCATACTGATGAAATCTCTTTAAGAAAAATAGTAAATAATGCAAAGGGATTATTTGTTGAGATTTTTGTTACTTCAAAGAACTCTATTCATGGATATGTTACAAATTTAATGAATGATTACATCGTATTCTACTCCCCTGTATTTAAAACAATGTTTATCCCATTCCATCATTTAAAGTGGCTAATTCCTTATAACCCTAATCAAACTCCTTATGGACTCGATAGACAGAACTTCCCTGTTAACCCATCTAGAATTACATTAGCCCGAACATTTGAAGAACAGATTAAAAAATTACAAGGGCAAATGGTTGTATATGATCTTGGGGAGGATAAGGATAAAATAGGACAACTAAAAAATATCGAAAATAACGTAATAGAACTAGTCACAGCAAGAGAAGAATCAGTGTTTATTAATACAAGGCATATTAAAACATTACATTTTTCATAAAGGAAACCATCAATGGTTTCCTTTATGATTTACATACTAAACAGGTGATTGTGAAATATGATCAGTATGGAACTTTTCCATAATTATCACATACCATATTGATAGGGATGGGGGTGTGGGCAAATTGACACTCAATGAAATAACACCTATGGAAACTCATACAATTAAAGTGACTAAATATACCGACTGGACGTATCGGTTATCAACAAATGAGTTAGTGGAAGATATTACGAAGGACATCGAAATAGAAACAATTTTCAAGGAAATTAAGGTTAATTGTAGAGGTTTACCAGAGGTGGTTTGGAAAATAAATAAGCGATATGAAATCGGTTTTCCAGCAACAGTAACCATTTTTTATGAGAGTGGCTGTGATGGGGTAATGACCGTCATTCTAAATGGTGAACCATCAAACTTGTTACTGGAAGGGGATTGTGAGTCATTTACTGTTGAACACTTAAGGGCTATTGAAATCGAATGTGATGGTGAGATAGGAGACTGCATCGGATTAATAGAGATTACCTTTCATTTAGACCAATTTATAAATTGGTTACACGCTTCAGATATCAAAAGCATAATATGTGATCATCGTGGTCATCAGTTTGATTCGCCGAATGATTATCCAATACATTGTCATGAGATTCCACAAGAATACGAAAGAGAGACGGTTGATTTAACACTGCCTGATTGGAATACAGTTACATTACAGAAGGTACAGCTAGTGAAGGTAGGTTATGTTGCCATCACATTTCTCGACGGTGTTCATCGTATATTTACGACGAGTCCAGTTCCTATTCAGTTAGAAGACAAGGTATTGTTGACGGCACCTGAAGGGACAAAAATAACATGTGAAATTTTAGATGTGGATTGTAGTGCAATATTTGTCCAGTCAAATTCAACAGATGATGTGTTGAGTAATAAAGTGAAGATTACAATTACAATCTATCAATGCATAATGGTAGATGCAACTCTACTTGTTAAAGTGGAAGGTAGGGTATGTAAACCTCGAATGGATAATGCCGTAAAATCCATTTGTCCTCCTCATAAAAACAAATAATCCCTCCATAATCAAAGAATATGCCTTCTTGATTATGGAAGGGAGTTTACTCTGTCCTACATATTCAAAATAATCTTATTTAATGCAGGGATTCCATTTGGAATTTCAGAACAATATGCAAATCCTTCAGCAATGATTGAGCCTTGTTCCACTATTCTTTTTAGGTTTAGTTCGAAATTAGAAAAAATGATCCTTTCAGATGGATTTAAGGTTACTTGCTTAACCGGCTTAATCCAGTATTCCCCTTTCCCCTTCACCTTCTCCTTCCAATTTTCGTGGACGAATTGCCACTCCTCTTGTAGCGAATCTTCAAATTGACTTCCCGAAATTGATTGATTTATAGCTATTTTTCCACTTAAATGTCCGGCATTGATTGGGACGATTCGAATGCATATGATTGGAGAATGAAGGGGTACTGTACCAAGGTTTTCAATAATGAAGTCCCCTAAAATTGATATAAAAGATTCTTCATCATCTTCAATTTGTGTATTTATAAAAGAGTAATTAAAAAGTGATTGCATTCTTAGAACTGGCTCGGCTTTAACAATTTTAATGGACTCTACATTTTGAATTGGTTGGATAAGCTTTGCCTCTAGTATTTGAATTCGACTTTTTTCCTCTTCTAGAGCCACTTCATACGAAAGTAATTTTGCTTGTAGTGCTGCAATTTCCTTTTCATAAGATTCAAGATTTGTATGTTGAACTTCATGCAATTTTTCCTGAAGATACTTATTTCGGATTTTTTCCTTTTCAAATTCATGTTCCATTTTTTTTATTTTGTTTTGATAGGAAATTATTTCTGAATGGTAATGTATAATTTTCTGCTGCAACTGCAGCTTAGTGTCTTTATTTAAATAGCTATCATCTGTCTGATACCTGCTCAAGAAAATTCCTCCTTAACTAAGCCTTATAATATATGTATGTAAGTAGCAGTTAGAAAATTTAAGTTAAAAGAAAAAGGCTGTGAATAATCAACAGCCTTACTCCAATGATCTCTAATAAGCTGGAAAAACTTCTGGACACTGCTGCGGGAATTTGTTTGGTGGACAAATTGTAGTAGGTTCAAGAATCTCATCACGTGGATGACAAAATTTGGCTTCGATTTCTAATTTTACATCTGCTTCAATTTGAACTTCTAGGCATAATGTAAGAGCAACATCTAATTGTTGGAAATCCTCCGCACAGATAAGGTTTGCATCACATTCAAAGAATGAGACATGGCAATCTAATGTAGTTCCTTCTGGTGCGCATAAAAGGAAATTCTGTACTGTAGCAAACGGAATCCCTTTAGTAGTGCAAATTACGTCACCATTTGCACTCTCAATCTCTACTGCTACAAATCCTTTCACCAAGGCTTTTACCCTTTGAAGAACAACTGTGTCGCCGTTTGGAAGGGTAACATTTACATCTTGTCGTCCAGAACCTGGTACAATTTCTTTACACATAAATGCCATTTCTTCTTCATCGCGAGGGTCAATTCTCTCACCTTTTTCATTACTTAGGAAGCAGCTTACAGAAAAATCATTACCCTCTTCTAATAGAAATTTACAAAGTTTATCGACATCTTTAAAGTCTTTATCTTTGTGGTTGCGACATTTAAAATTTGTATCTAGTTTGTCGTCGGCCATGTTGATGATTGGAATCTCAACTTGACGAGTAACCCAGTCAAAAACTTTACGTGTCTTAATACAGACTTTTTCTTTATACTTTTGACTCACCTTTTTTTCCTCCTAATTTCCAAAATTTACCCATAGAAAACTATTTAAATTTAAGTAATTCCCTTTGGGTACTGGGGCTACTGTATAGTATGAATCTGATAGTCAAATGTGCTGTGACAAAAGCGGAATTTTTACCATATACATAACTTAGTGGTATATATCCCTACCTATTTAAACCTGAAATATTGTAGGGGATTCATCATAGGAGGACAGGAGTGAGCAGCATTGAGGAGTAATCAGTCAAATGAAATAATTATATTAAAACAAAAGATCATTCATTATCAATCAGAAATAAAAAAGTATACAGCTTTAATAAAAAAATATGAACAGAATGGGTTTAAGGATTTAGAATTGGAAAAATTGACTCTTCTGAAACAGGTAGAGGAATTGAAAAATCAGGTCTCAGAGCTTCAAAAAGAAAATATAATTTTAAAAGAAATTACGGTAAATAATAAAGTGACTAGTAGTAGCAAAGGAGGTAAAAAGCAGCAGATTGAATCGTGGTTCGTGAATAATTTAGCAAATCAAAGCAATTCTAATCAAAATAATCGAATCAAAAAGGATGCGGATTTAGTAAATAGTGTAAGGAATCTATCCAGTACACCTTTTTCTTTTTCACAAAATGACAATATGATGGAATAAAAATGGACTATAGAGCTAGTGACAACTTGGGATTCTATTTCATAATCTGTAAGTAACATGGACTTATGGAGGAATCAAATTATGAAAAAAAGACAGCATAATTCATCTGAAGTGAGAATGTTTACATCATCGAAAAAACCATCAATCAAAAAGAAAAGAAAAACTGGTGGATGTGGATGCGGACAGAGGACACAAAAAGAGTAAATCGATTAAAGTAGATATTCATAAAAAGTAGATTACTAAATTATTCAGAGACTGTAAAAATGGAAGGAATCGTTCACATTGTTACAGTCTCTGTTTATTATTAATTATGATGGAAACGCTGCTGTTGGATATACTGGAGTATAGGTTTTTTGGATGAAAGAATATAGAGAGTTATATTCATTTAAATGGTTTTCATATATATGACGTAATGTTTGATTAGGAAATTGATATACTAGTAGACTTTTATTCATATATTCGTTGTACACACCATAATTTAAATAGTCAAACAAATGATTTTCTTTGAAAAGAACTCCTTTGCCTAATAGGATTTGAAAACCTGTATGGTAATGACGGGAGAATACTGTGGCATTTGCAATCCATTTAAAGTCTGGTCCTGTTTTTCCGTAAAAGTTAGGATTCGTACAGGATGCATCAAATCCAAATTCCTTCCATTCAACACAACCAGTTGAGCCATATTGTTGAAGCCATAATGATAGTAGGTCATTTTCGTGAACATAAGCATTGACTTTTTTAACAAATATTTCATCATTTCCATCAATGGATGCACGTGGCCATACAAATCCTTTGAAATCTAATTTTTCATGTAAATGCTGAGCATTATCCCATTTATTTAAAAACTTTTTTATCCACCACTTTATAGCTTTCAATCTACTATTTTCTTCTTTAAAATTTAATATTTCACCGTTTACTTTACCAAATTTTGTTTGGGTTAGATTGGGATAGGGCATTGTAACCCATATATCCGTCTTTTTTCCCTTTTTTGTGTTCCTAGCAATAGCATCAAAATTAAATCCTTTAAAAAATAATCGTTTTAAAGAAATTCTCCAATCTCTTTTTTCAGCTAATAAGCCAAAATCAGAATACATTGGATAAAGAAAGTGATCTTTTCTCCCACTAATTTGGTTAAAAATAAAACCATTAAACATCGTATCTACAGCTTCTCCATTCATTAAATATGATTGGTAAGGTTTCAAGTCCTCTGCTGTCCAATTTTTAATTCCGGTTTCATTATCCTCCCCATATGGGAGCAGGCATATATGATTTTGTACCCCAATCTCTTCTGCTGACATATATTCATTTGTTGACAAACTTATCCCACCTTTTTTTTATGTCCTATAACAAAATATGAAATACTGGTACGAAAGGTGAGTACACGCTCCCCCAATTATGTTAAATGACTTTATACAAATATAAATTAAGTTGGGAAAAATTAGTAATCATAATTTTATCCAGTTTATACACCCTATTATTGTATGACATAACCTTGAAAAACAGGAGGAAGAACAATGACAGTGATTAGTCAAGTGAAACAAACATTATCTGGTTTAAAGAGTGCTCAAGCAAGTCTTGAAACCTTTGCACTTCAAACTGAAAACCAATCCGCTAAACAAACGTACCAACAAGCCGCTCAACAAACACAAGCAATTATCGATATGCTTGACCCACGTGTTCAAGAAATGATGCAGGAGGAACCACAATATAATCAATAATATCGATACAATGGTTGGTATACCTAATACCAACCTTTTTTAAGAAGTACATATATGAATGGAATGAGTATTGTGTACAAAAAAATAATCTACTTTTTTACTATTTGTTTATTACTTACTGGTTGTACAAGTGGAGAAAATAAGGCGAAAATAGCTCAATCTAATGATGTGGAAGAAGGAATAAATGATCGGGATGTAAATCAGTCAATAGCTGAAGAGGCTGAAAAGAAGGTTGTGAATTGGGATGAAGTAACGGGTGCAGTCGCGGTTACAATTGATCATAAATTGCTCTTGGCTTTCAAGGTTAAGCAATTTGATAAATTTCATCTTAACAAAATTGAAAAGAAAGTTAAGGATAAGTTAAAAAAAGAATTTCCTGATTATAAACCAGTTGTTTCAAGCGATTTGAAAATTTTCTTGGAAACGACCAAATTAAAGAAAAAGATTGCAAAAGAACATATAACAAAACATCAAATAAAAAAAGACTTCAAACGAATTAAAAAGTTAAGTGAGGAACAAACATGAAATAGGGTGAAAAGATGGCGAATAAAAAAAGAAAAAACCTTACACCTACACAGCAAGAGTACTATCAATTGCAAAAGGAAAGGGAAACAAAAAGGCCAATTTTTAAAAATTGCTTAAAGGCATTTTTAGTGGGGGGCTTCCTTTGTATTATTGGACAAGCAATTCAATTATTTTATATTTATAATTTTAACTTTACTGAAAAAACTGCTGGGAATCCGACCGTTGCAACGATGGTTTTTATTGCAATGCTTTTAACAGGCTTTGGAGTTTATGATCGAATTGCCCAATTTGCAGGAGCGGGTAGTGCAGTACCAGTAACTGGGTTTGGAAATGCTGTCATTTCAGCAGCAATTGAACATCGAACAGAGGGCTTTGTATTGGGAGTTGGTGGGAATATGTTTAAGCTTGCAGGATCTGTCATTTTATTTGGCACATTCTCTGCCTTTCTCGTAGCTCTTATTAAGACCATTCTAAAAACATGGGGTGGATTATAACATGCTTAAGGGTCATGCAACATGGGAATTTGAAAATAAGCCGGTCATAATTTCCACAGCAGCTGTTGGAGGTCCTTTTGAAGCAAATGGAAGGATAGCAGATGATTTTGATATCCTTCACGAGGATCTTTGGCTTGGAGAGGACTCATATGAAAAGGCTCATAAAGTTCTTTTTGAGGAGGCTTTTTATACGGCTATAGAAAAAGTGAAATTAGAAAAGGAAAAGATTCAATTTATTTTAGCAGGGGACTTAATTAATCAAATTACACCAACAAGCTTTGCGGCGAGGACTTTAGGAACACCATATTTTGGCCTATTCGGTGCATGCTCGACTTCGATGGAAGGATTGGCGCTTGGTGCTTTTATAACGAATTATGGTGGTGCGAATTACATAATGACAGGTGCAGCAAGCCATAATGCAGCAGTGGAAAAGCAATTCAGATATCCAACTGAATATGGTGGTCAAAAACCGCCGACAGCACAATGGACAGTGACTGGGGCAGGAGTAGCCGTATTAAGTAATCAAGGGAGTGGACCAAAGGTAACATCGGCAACGATTGGAAGAGTTGTTGATATGGGGTTGTCAGATCCTTTCAATATGGGGGGAGCAATGGCTCCTGCTGCAGTAGATACAATTATTGCCCATTTACGGGACCTTCAAATTGAACCATCTTATTATGACTTAATAATCACAGGTGATTTAGGACATATCGGAAGAGAGATATCGTTAGATCTTTTTCATAAGCATGGTATTGATATTAAGGAAGAGCAATTCCAGGATTGTGGCATTTTAATCTATCGTGATGATCAACCTGTTTTAGCTGGAGCTAGTGGAGCTGGGTGTTCGGCAACTGTTGTGTATGGGCATATTCTGAACAGGATGAAGAGAGGTGAATTCAAGAGAATTCTAGTTGTAGCAACTGGTGCACTACTTTCCCCGATATCCTTTCAACAAAATGAAACGATTCCGTGTATTGCACATGCAGTATCGATTGAATATGGAGGTGAATAAGATGTTCCAGTCTTTTCTGTGGGCCTTCATTGTTGGAGGTCTCATATGTGTAATTGGTCAAATTATGTTTGATGTATTTAAATTAACACCAGGGCATACGTTGAGCGCACTTGTTGTAGCTGGTGCCATTTTGGATGGATTGGGTTTATATGAACCATTAATTGCTTTTGCTGGTGCAGGTGCATCAATACCGATTACAAGTTTTGGAAATTCACTTGTGCATGGAGCACTAATAGAAGCTGACAAACATGGAATTATCGGAGTCTTAACTGGTATGTTTGAGGTAACAAGTTCTGGAATATCGGCGGCAATTATATTTGGATTTATCGGTGCTCTTTTATTTAAACCGAAAGGGTAGGGAGGGATAGCTTTTGACTGTAGCATCTCAGGTTAAACAAACATTGGCAGGACTAAAAAGTATGCATGCAAGCTTTCAGTCTTTAGCATTATCCTCTAGTGATGAAAATGCACAGCGAACTTTTCATGAAGTGATGCTAGCAACGGAAGAGATCATCAGTGATATCAAGGGGAGAATTGGTAAATTAGAGATGGAAGAACCTCAATATAAGGGTTTCTAATTTTTGAGCAGTAGGGGTGAGAATAGTGCCAACTTGGCTTGAAGTTGCAATAAGATCTATATCAGTCATAATCGGAGTATTTCTTATTATGAAATTAATTGGTAAAAAACAGATTGCAACCCTCTCTTTTTTTGAATATATTGTAGGAATTACGGTCGGCAGCCTTGCTGCAGATGTATCTATGGATATAGAACTAAATTTACAATCAGGTATTACTAGTTTATTGATTTGGTTATTGGTTCCTGCAATGGTATCATTAGTAGCATTAAAAAATAAAACAATTCGGGATCTTACTGAGGGAAAATCAACGGTTGTGATTAAGAATGGGAAGATAATGGAGGATAATCTTAAAAAGGAAAAGTACTCTGCTGATGATTTATTAGAGCAATTAAGAAAAAAGTCTGTCTTTCAGGTTGCTGATGTTGAATTTGCAACTTTGGAACCTTCTGGGAGTATAGACGTATTACTGAAAAGAGAAAAACAGCCATTAACAGTAGGAGACATCTTTCAAAATCCACCTTCTATTAAAGAACCACAAACTGTCATAATGGACGGGAATATCTTAGATGAACCATTGGCAACTGCACGTTTGAATCGTGGCTGGTTAAAGGAAGAATTAGATAAGATGGGTGTAACCATTGAAAATGTATTTTTAGCTCAAGTAGACAGTTATGGCCAATTAACCGTAGACCTATACGACGATAAAATCCAAGTTCCACCTCCAGCGACAAAACAACTCCTACTTGCTTCGATTAAAAAATGTCAAGCTGACTTAGAGTTATATGCATTGGAAACAGAATCCCAATCAGCCAAAGTTATGTATACAAAAAATGCCCAAAAACTAAAAATGATTGAGGATAAAGTGACATTGCTCCTCAAAAACTAACAGGCTCATAAAAGCCTGTTTTTTCATATCATATAGCGTTAGGCACCTTGAATAATGAGAGGTGATTATTATTGAGTAAATTTGATCAGGAGATGGATCGTTTTGTTACAGATTACTTTAAGGAACATGAAAATGAAAAAGCTAAGATTCAAAAGTGGGGAAATGAGACTGAAAAGGAATTAACTAATCTTGATTTGAACAGCATTCGTTTTGAAAGGGAAATTGAAAAAAGGTTTAATCAACTTGGAAAATGGTTAGAAAATAAACGAATTGAAATAGAAGGGAAATTTGGAGAGTCAAAATCAAAATAAAAATTCCGCATATGCCCTGTTCAGTAGTCCTCACAAAACTTGACCTTTCAACATATTTTATAAGTGTACATTCAAAAGGGGAGGTGCTAAATATGGGCTTCGGATATGGTGGTTGTGGCTACGGTGGATACGGTAGCGGCGGCGGTTATGGCTATGGCGGCGGATCTACTTTCGTGTTAATCGTCGTATTATTTATCTTATTAATTATTGTCGGTGCTTCTTTCTACAACTAATCTCAAACTCTCTCTAATGTATTCAGGTACGAGTCAGTCGGCTCGTACTTTGATTTTTTTGAATTGAGAGCATCACAACTTGCTAATATGATTCATAGAATATTAGACAATGTAAGGAGGCTTTGAAATGGATAATCATTTATTTAAAAATATTGAAAAGAAAACAGGCGTGAATATGCAGGATGTATTTCAGCTTGCAAACTCTGTGCAGAATGCAAATTTCAAAGACGAAAAGACAGTAAGATCCATTATTCAACGAGTATCACAAATTGCTAATAAGCCAGTTTCGAAACAGCTAGAGGATAAAATTGTAAGTAGCATTGTAAATGGAAATGAAAAGATGGATTTCGGAACGATTTCAAAAATGATCAATAAAAAGTAATGAAACTGGTCTGGCGCAAAAGTCAGACCTTTTTTACTGTTAGTTTCCGTCGGTATACTACAAAAATAGTTATATATCACTAGTTTCTAAATATAAGAAATCGGGTATAGGATAGAAGAAGGGAGGAATATGAGATGGGATACATATTGCCAATAAATAATGAACAATCTGTTCAATATGTAAATCGAACAACTCCATATCAAAGTAAATATATTGAATTACATCAAATTAACAAACTAAGATTAAAAACTCAATCAAGTCAACAACAAACAAATCCCTTAATCACTAGCCAAGCACAAACAAAGAAACAAGAAATAATCTTTGAAAAAATTCATGCTGAACTTACAGGTAAAGGTCTCCTTTTTAACGAAAGAATATAAAACAACCACGTTGCAAATAACGTGGTTGTTTCAATCATATTCCTTTTTCCATTGTCACATGAGGTATGCCTGCATCAAGAAAGACATCAGGGGATGCAGTTTCATATCCCAGCTTCTTATAAAAATTTTCCGCATGTGTTTGTGCATGTAGCTTTAAAGTAGAAATACCTTTCTCCTTCGCAAACTCTTCAATTTTGTTCATTATAATTTTACCGGCACCTTTACTCCGATGAGTGGAAAGTACACAAATTCTTTCAACCTTTCCAATATCATCAATTACTCGAAAGCGTCCAGCGCCTACTGGTTTTTCCTCGTCATATAGAACAAAATGTGTTGCATCATCTTCAAATTGATCGATTTCTTCTTCTAATGGAACATTTTGCTCATCTACAAAAACAATTTTTCTTACATGGAAAGCGTCTTGCCGTTCTTTTTCTATTGTAACTATTCTAGTATTCATATAAGGATTAGCTTTCCTTTCCTAAAAGGAATGTTTCATATACAGTCCACATGCCATTTTCAAGTTGGTATAGAAGATGGAAGCGATCAATTTCTTCCTCATGTTTAACTTTATGCATTCTCAACTGGCCGAGTACATCGGAATGTTCATCATCAGAAAGCCTCTGACCGATTGTAATATGTGGCACGAAGGAATACTCAGATTCTTGTGAAAAAAATCCAGAGTGAAGAGACTCATGCAAATTAGATAACTGTTCATTTGGCTCTACTTTCAAATAAATTACATTATTAACTGGGTAAAATGAACTTACCTTTGTTATTTTTAAAGGGAACGGATTGGCTTGATCTGAAATTGCATCCAATTGCTTTGCAATATCTTTAATCTCTGAATCTGATGCTTCAAATGAATTTTTTAGTGTTAAATGTGGCGGAATTAAAGCATAGTGTGGGTCATACCGTTTACGATATGAATTCACAAGATCTTGAAGCTTTTTGGATGGGAAGAGTGCAATACCATATTTCATTTTTTTTAGCCTCCTTAAATAGTAGGTATGTACATTTAAAAATACGAAAAATAGTAATTCTATTATAACAAATTTCTTTTCTAGATTATATATGAATACAAGAATTAATTCATATAAAATGGAAATTGGTGTAACAATTTATTCATTTTTCAACATCATCACAAGTGCTCTCGGTATATCAGGTTGCCAGTATGTCCATTTATGATCACCATCAAACTCATCATAAAAATATGTAAAACCTTTTTTGATGATGCTTTTATTCATTTCTCGATTTGGTTTAATGAAGTTTTCAATATTTCCATTTGTAGTATCGACTTCAGTTTCATCTTTACCGATTACATGATAGAGCTCTATTAAATGTGGCTCCTGAAATGACTCGATTTTTTTTAGTATATATTCATTTACATACGGTGACTGCATAATTACCTTCCCAAAAGTATGAGGATATTCAAGACCAGCAAGGAGTGAGACAGTTGCACCTAAGGAATCTCCTATTAAAACACGTCCTAAGCCCATTTGATACGTAGGGAATTTCTGATCTAAAAAAGGAACAAGCTCTTCCCCTAAAAAACGGATATATTCTTGATGCTTATCACCATCGGGATGATATTTATTCCAACGATCAATTTTGTTCGCATAAGGGATTCCAACTATAATCGTATTCTCAATTTCATGATTATGTAAAAGCTGATCTGCAGTACGTGCGATCCTCCCTAAATTAAAATAATCACGTCCATCTTGTGTAATCAAAATATGATATTTATACAATGGAGAATACGCAACTGGATAGTATATGATCAATTCAACATCTTCTTTCAACGTCTTACTATGTATAGTCATTTCCCTAACAGTACCTTTATTACTCATCGATGTCATTAAACCTCCATATTCTTTTGATAATTACCTAAAAAAGTTCTTCATTATTATAACGTATTTTTAGAAAAAAACAGAAGAACGATTCCCATTATTTGTTGACTCAATTTTTTTAAAAAAGGCGTTTCACTGAATAAGTTGTCCAATCGTAATCTAGTTACATCGAATATGTTGATTGTATAATAATGAGAAAGGAGTGAGTCTATCAATGCCACCACGCCATAAAAAACACAAACCTCATAATCATAATCAAGCAAAAGATGGGCTTATAATTACGATTAATATTGATTGCAACATCAATATTGAGAATAATGAGATTCAAATAGAACAAAGAGCAGAAGGTGGCGGACAAATCAATAGAAATGTTGGAATGAACGCCAATCAAGGAGGACAAAACGCTAGAAATAATAGTAGTACCTCAAATAATCAATCTAAATTTGCTAATGGTAATGGTAGAAGTGGAATTGCCGGCAATGACAATGATGAAGCAGGTGGGCAGCAGGGGATTAAGGTAAGGGACAGTGCAGTGATAGACAGTATAATACAATCAATATCAGACCATGTCGAAATTTCTGAAGATGTTTAAACAACAAAACGACAGAGTAAGAAAATCTCTGTCGTTTTACTATTTATGCAGTTTTAGTAACATCCATATGTTTCTTTTCCGTTTCGGCAACATATACTGCACATGCTGCGTCTCCTGTGATGTTAACAGCAGTTCGAGTCATATCTAGTAAGCGGTCGATACCAATAATTAATCCAATACCTGCAACCGGTAAGCCTACAGAGTCTAATACCATCGCAAGCATGATTAATCCAACACCAGGTACTCCGGCAGTACCGACACTTGCAAGAACAGCCGTTAAAATAACCATTAAAATCTGAGTTATTGATAAATCGACACCCCATGCCTGTGCAATAAAGATGGTCGCTACTCCTTGCATAATCGCGGTTCCATCCATATTAATTGTTGCACCAAGGGGCTGAACAAAGCTACTAATTGGTTCTGGTACTTTTAAGTTCTTTTGTGCGGTTTCCATTGATACTGGTAGGGTTGCATTACTACTTGATGTACTGAACGCAACTGTCATGGCTGGGAAAAATCCTTTGAAAAATTCAATTGGACTGCGTTTTACCAATGCAACAGTTCCTCCATATGTTACAGCAGCATGTATGAATAGCGCAGCTACTACGACTAGGAAATATGCAGCCATTGCTTTTATCGCATCGTATCCTTGACTACCAATTGCGGTTGCAATTAATCCGAATGTACCATATGGTGCGACCTTCATCACAAGGTTAACAAGGTACATCATAATGTCATTTGCTTGTTCGAATAAATTTAAAATTCCCTTTGTCTTATTCCCTAAAATGGTTAGTGCAAAGCCAATAAAGACTGAAAATGCAATGATTTGAAGCATATTCCCTTCAGTCATGGCAGCAACAGGATTAGTCGGAATAATGTTTAATAATGTTTCAACAACTGGTGGTGCTTCAGTCGTACCTTCATATTTTACACCTTCCGTATCAAAGCCGCCTCCAGAACCAGGTTGGACAATGAACGCTAAGCTTATTCCAATAATAATTGCGATAGTTGTAGTTAATAAAAAGTAAACAATTGTTTTTGCACCAATTCTTCCTAACTTCTTAGGGTCACCAAGACCAGCAACTCCTAGGGTAATGGAAAAGAAAACAATTGGAACAACTAGCATTTTGATAAGATTTAAGAAAATTTGTCCTAGTGGTACGAATAGCCATTTGTTAATGTGTGTGAAAAATTCAGGTGCTGTAAGATTTAAAATAATTCCAACTACTGCCCCTAATAATAAAGCGTATAAGATTTTTTTGGTTAATGACATAAGTAACCTCCCATATTATTTTTTTTTTAGATGTGGTGTCAGCAAAAGGGAAGGAGTGAACTAACCTGATAAAGTTATAACTTTATTCAGCAGAAGTCTCCCACTTCTATAAGTGGTGAGATGAATACAAATCAGTTTCCACTTCAGTGGGGGTTCAAACTCCGACTGAATAAAGTTAAAGCCTCCGGCGGATGCCTCAGATTTTTAAAGGAAGTTTTTCGAGCAAGCTCGAAAAAATCTGGGCGCAAATACGCCAAGGCGCATTTGATGATAGATGTAAACATTCTCGGAGAATAAAAAAACCACGAGAAAGAAAGCTCGTGGCTATTAGTTGAAAAAAAACGCAACTATGCTCTCTCCAGATGCTTACGAGGTTAGCTGTCGGATTCGGATGAAGAGTATATTCCTACCTTTATAATAAAGGATTCACCCCGAGTGCCCTTTTGCACAAAATGGTTCCCCCGTTTCCCAATTGGGAATTCAGCGAGTATTGAATTGTCCATTGCTTACTAATATATATATCTTTTTTTACTGTTTATGTCAAGAATATTTATAATATTGGAAAGATAACAAAAATGAATATATAAATCTACTAAGGAATGACTAATGTTATTTTACTATAATATAATTCGATTGGGAACTATTTTGCTTACAAACGAAACGTATAGATTAATAGTATAGATTTAGCTTTATTTTCCATCGATTTATTTTGACAAATGGTAGTAAATTTAATATAATTGGTCCATAGTACGATTTTAATAGTATGATCTGATAGTTCAGCGGGAGAACACCACCTTGACAGGGTGGGGGTCGGGGGTTCAAATCCCTCTCAGATCATTGTAAAAACAGCACATTTCTTAAGGGATGTGCCGTTTTTTTTATATATACAATTTTTACTGAATAGCTTCCAACTGATTTTGCAATAAATGACTGAACACATTTCGTTTATCCTCTTTAAGCTCGGAAAAACCACCTCTTTGAATGACCTCGCCCTGATCTAAGACAATAACTTGATCAGCATTTCGAATTGTTGATAACCGGTGAGCAATCACGACAATCGTCATTTTTCCTTTCAAGCGTTCAATTGCTTGTTGTATATTTCTCTCATTTTCAGTATCTAGAGAGCTTGTGGCTTCATCTAAGACTAGGATGGAAGGCTTTCTAAGGATAGCCCGTGCTAACACAAGACGTTGCCGTTCACCACCAGATAGTTTTATTCCCCGATCCCCAATAAGTGTATCAAGTCCGTCGGATAACCCTCTTACATACTCACTTGCTGAAGAAAATTCCAAGGCATCCCAGATTTCTTGCTCACTTGCATTTGGTTCAACTAATAATAAATTATCGCGAATGCTAGTATTAAATAGGAATGGATCTTGTGGGACATAGCTGACTGATCGTCTTAACGCGATTAAGTTAGCGCTTGTCAATGGTGTCCCATCAATGATTACTTGCCCTGTTTCCGCTTGGTTTAGGCCCATTAGTAAATCAATTAAAGTGCTTTTTCCAGCTCCTGAACGTCCAACAACTGCAGTCATTTGGTTGGCAGGAAATATTATATTAATATCCTTCAATGCATAAATTGGTTCATTTTGATTATAACGAAAAGAAGCATGTCGACATACAATGCTTTGTTCAATGGTTAGTGGCTTGACCGATTTATGTAATTCTTGTTCATATTCGCGAGCTTGTTTACATTGATTTTGTATAGCTTCAACCGCCTTAAATGAAGGAATTGTTGATGCTATTTGTTCCAAAGAAGACTGAATGGAAGAAACACGCGGCCACAACCTTGAGAAGATTACGATCACTAACATTAATTGTCCCGTCTGAGCACTAAACATGCTAACTGCAAAATAGATAAATAAAGCAATTAAAATAGCAGAGGCGACTTTATAGTTTAACTGGGAAGCTGTTTTAAGCTTTGTATAGTTCACCTGTTGATTATATATTTTTTTCGTTAACGAACTAAACCAATCAACGCGTGATTGTTCTAATGTATTGCTTTTGATATCTTTAATACCATTCATTTGATCGGTAATACCTGCTAGATAGTCCTTATTTAATTCATAATTCTGCTTCCCTAATTCAAGTGACCGTTTTAAAAATTTTCGATTGAAAAAGATAAGCACTGCTCCAGATAGTAGGACAAACGATGTTATACTAGGTGACAGAATAAAGGCAAGAGCAATTTGTACCAAAGTAAACACAAGTGATGTGATAAATTGTAAAAATGAATAAGTTCCAAGACTAGCCCGACCGATTTCTGCTGTTAAAATATTAACGAGATCTGACTTGCGTTGCTTAATAAAAAAGTTCCAATTCGCATGTAGTATTGGTTCATATGTTTCTAGCCGCATATAGCGTAAAAAACCTTGCTGTATTTTGGTGTTCTTGACATTCAATTGGCGATTTACGATATTTTGGGTGATAACAATCAAAACATAAAAGCCCAATATCAGCGGTAAGCCAACTGAAGTAGGAATATACTGAAGGAAATCAAAAACACCTATTAATGGTACTCCACTAGAATCAAACTCAACAATCCCACTCATGCTTAGCAAAGGGACTAATAACAGGATTCCAATACCTTCTATCAGGCCTAACGCAATCATCGCAAAAAGATTAATATAGACAGCACTTCCAGAATACTTATGAATTTGTTTTAAGAAATATAACACATATTGCATTTGATATTCCCCCTTGGGTAAGGCGTGTTCCCCCACCTTCTCAAAGATAAGATTTTTTATCTTACCTTCTCCTTTTGTAATTTAGCTAGAATCAAATCGACTAGCTCATGAGCGGTAAAATAAGTTGTTGGTCTTTTTATTTGATAAAGGTCAAGCTTGTTAACTATTTTTGTCAATGTTTCAAAATGCCAGTCCATTAATCCAGAACGTGCTATAAGGAAATTACGGTATGTATGCTGGAATAGTTTAAGTAAACGCTCTAAGTCTTGGATAGGAGTGATTTCAATTCGACCATTTTCTTTTTTTGTTAACTCGATAACTCCAGCTAATGGAGTTGGCTCAGTTTTAAAATGTTCTTTTACTGGTATGGCGAACTTTGTCTCTCTTTGGATTACTGGTCGATACTGCCCAGAATCCATACCAAATTGATCAATGCTTTCTTGCCATAACTTTTGCTGCGGGTAAGCTGGTGTCACAATTGGTTGATTTCCATCCGCTAGGGTGACTGCTATTACATCATCACTTAATAAACTATAACCCCGTTTTATGAAAGCTGAGGCAAGGGTTGATTTTCCTGCTCCTGAATCTCCAACAATTGCGTAAGCTTTGCCATTAATTACAACGGCACTCCCATGTAAGGGTAGGATTTTTCTTTGCAGTAAAATGGCCCCCATACATGTGCCAAGAAGATATAGACGGATATGGTCATGGGATACGTTCGGGTAGGGTGACACTAATATGGTATTTCCATGCTCTATTTTGAAGATGGCCACGTCTGGTACTTGGAACATAATAAAATCTTCTTCGACAATAAAAAAATTATTTCTATCTGCAAAATCTGCCCATAAAAGGGATAAATCTGTTTCAGTTATCACTATATCTACTTGGTTATCATTTACATATGTAAGAGGAGCTTCAGGTAGGAAATAAACACTAGATACTGTTAAACCAAAAACCTTGTAAAAATACTCTTCAGAGAAAAAAAACATCTATTTTAACCCCTTCTATTTTATTTAACCTTATATAATTGTAATTTAGAATATTATGTTCATAATAAAGGACGCTTGATGTGAAATATCGACTAGTAAATTATTATTAAATATTCTTTATAAAGAACAATTTTAGTATAAATTATCATCATAATTTAATTATGTCAATAACTGATTTTCAATTCTATTATTCCTTTTAAATAATACATTATATGTGAAAATGGTGATGATCTAAGTGTGCGTTTTGCTGGTAAAATTCAATTTATGAAAATTTAAAAAGTAGAAAATAGGTATTGAAATTTATTTTTAATAATGATATGTTCTCAATAAGGAACCAATTTTAAGGGTATAGTCATATATGCCTATTTATAATTTTAGAATAAATGTTCTTATTTAAGAATTGAAAAGTAAACCTTATTGGAGAAGATATAATGAGTGCAATTGCTGGAATTTATCATGTGAAAGAACCGATTCCTAAACAATTTGAACAAGTAATGATGCAAGCATTAAGCAAGTTTCCGGCAGATGATGTCCAAACCTGGCACAAGGATAAAGTGTTTTTGGGATGCCATGCACAATGGATTACTGTGGAGTCGATTGGTGAACAACTACCATTTTACGATTATGAGAGGCAATTAGTCATTACATCAGATGCAATGATTGATAATCGAAGCGAATTATTTGATCAATTAGGAATAGATAACACGGAAAGAAAAATTATGCCTGATAGTCAACTAATTCTTATCGCCTATGCAAAATGGGGAGATGAAGTTGTAAAGCATTTAATAGGTGACTTTGCCTTTATGATTTGGGATGAGAAAAACCAAAAATTATTTGGAGCAAGAGATTTTTCCGGTACAAGACCGCTATATTTTTACCATAGTGATCAGCAATTTGCCTTCTGCACTGTTATGGAACCATTGCTAAGGTTGCCCTATATAAACAAGCAGTTAAATGAAGAGTGGCTTGCTGAGTATTTGGCAATTTCAACCATAGTTGATGCTGTCGATGTGGTAAATACAGTTATAAAGGATATTCAACAAGTTCCACCTTCACATACGGTTACTGTGATGGATGGGAAACTAAAGCTTACGAAATATTCTGTACTATCATTCGGTGAAAAAATCAGATTTAAAACAGATCAGGAATATATTGTGGCTTTTCGTGATATTTTTCAAAAAGCAGTTGATTCAAGAGTACGAACCTTTAAAAGGGTGGGCTCGCACTTAAGTGGTGGACTTGATTCAGGGGCGGTTGCTGCTTTTGCTGCAAAAACATTACAACAACAAAATAAAAGATTACATACCTACAGTTCAATCCCTGTGGAAGATTTTCAGGACTACACACCAAGAAACTATTTTCCAGATGAACGGCCATTTATCAGTAAAACAGTTGATTATGTAGGAAATATTGATGATCATTATTTAAGTCTAGAAAGTAAAAATTCATACAATGATATTGATGACTGGTTGAGAATTATAGAAACACCATATAAATTCTTTGAGAATTCTTTCTGGATGAAAGGCATATTTGAACGAGCAAGTAAAGATGAAATTGGGATTTTATTAAGTGGAGCTAGAGGGAATTTTACGATTTCCTGGGGCCCAGCATTAGAATATTACGGTCATTTATTAAAGAGTATGAAATGGTTAAGTCTTGCACGTGAACTAAAGACTTATAGCAGAAACATCGGAGTAGGTAGGAAAAAACTACTTCAGGAAATAGGTAAACAAGTATTTCCTTTTATGCGCAATGAGGAGGACTATCAATTTCCGATGCTCATAAACTCTGATTTTGCAAAAAAGGTAAATGTCTTTGATAAACTGGAAAGGTATGGAATGGGAGCCGATGGCTTTAATGGGCTCACACTTTTAAATATAAGGCAACATCTTATTAAGAACGAATTTATTTGGAATTCAAATGGAATTGCGTTCTCAAAATTATCCATGCAATATGGAGTTTTAATGCGGGATCCAACCAATGATATCAGGGTGATTAATTATTGTATGTCACTTCCCCTAGACCAATTTATTAATAATGGAATGGACCGAGCTCTGATTCGAAACGCAACAGAAGGGTATTTGCCTGATGCAGTGAGACTAAACCAAACAGATTACGGCCTTCAAGCAGCAGATTGGATTCATAGAATGATACCTTGCTGGACAGATTTTATTGAAGAGGTAAAACAACTATTAAATGATAAAGATGTAGAACAATTTTTCAATTTGGAATCAATCAGCAATGCACTTTTGACAGCTATGGAAGTGCCGAAAGGGGATTCTGCTTTTAACCCTGAACTTAGAATGCTGATGCGTAGCATCATTGTCTATCGATTTCTTCAATCATTTAACCTTAAAGGAGGTGATACATATGAAAAAAGAATGGAAAAAACCGCAACTGGAATTGTTGGATATCAGTGAAACAATGGCAAATTGGCATGGTGACTCTTGGGATGGGTTCTTTATTGGAAGGAAGTATAAGCCAGAGGAGCCAGGCCCTGATCCGATTGATAGTTAATCTATCAAAATACTAATTAGAAGTTTTTACTTAAGCGATCATGTTTTGTTTGCAATACTAAATAAAGTTTTGGTTAAAAGGGCAAATCCTTAGATTTGCCCTTTTTAAAATACATTTTATAGTTGGACTCCTTCACCGAGCCGTACAACTCTTGCAGTTCCCTCGTGTCCATTTGTAATATTCTTCGTATCAAACACAAGTGAAGCGTTATTCAGAATTTTCTTCAGTGGGATATTGGAATGATCAGTCAAGATGATGGTACAATCCATTTTTCTAAGCACATTTTCTGTTAAGTCTGTGTTGAATAATTCCTCATTAGCTATCTTTAATGAGGAAATATATGGATCATGATAGTGAACATTAGCCCCTTTTTGTTTTAATAACTCAATGATCTCTAATGCTGCAGAGTCACGTGTATCCTCCACATCTTTTTTATAAGTTACCCCATAAATAAGGATATTAGTTGATGATAGTGATTTTGATGGAAGAAGTTTTTCCGTGCGGTTCACGATATAGGAAATCATCCGGTGATTGGTCTGCTCCGAAATTGTAATGAAATCACTACTCATTTCAAGTTGCTTAAGCTTCCATTGAAGATATAACGGATCAACAGGGATACAATGGCCGCCTATTCCAGGACCTGGATAAAAAGGAGTAAATCCATATGGTTTTGTTGCAGCTGCATTGATTACTTCCCAAATATCAACATGTAATTGATCACAAAGTATGGCCATCTCATTAATAAAGGAAATATTAATAAAACGGAACGTATTTTCAAGTAGCTTTGTTAATTCAGCTGCTTCAGTTGAAGAAACTGGAACGACCTCATGATAAATTTGGCTGTAAAGTGATATCGCAGCCTGTTTACATTTTGATGTAACTCCTCCAACGACCTTTGGAATCTCATCTACCATATATTTATCATTACCAGGATCAATTCTCTCCGGTGAATTAGCTAAAAGGAAATCCTCGCCAATCTGTAAACCACTTTTTTCAAGTATAGGTAGTAAAACTTCATTGGTTGTTCCGGGAAAGGTTGAGCTTTCCAAAATAATAAGTTGTCCCTTTTGTAATCTTTTACTAATTTCAGTTCCTGCACTAATAATGAATCGTAAATCTGGTACTTTTTGATTAGTTAAAGGTGTTGGAACACAAATAATGATAGAACCCACACTCTTTATTTCATCAAAATTAGTAGTCGCTACGAAATTTCCGCTATCAACAACCTTTTTTAACCGATTGTCATCTATGTCACCAATATAGCTTTTTGACTGATGAAGTTTTGATACTTTTTCAACATCTGTATCGATTCCTGCTACACTAAATCCCTTTTCAGCAAGCATGACAGATAAAGGGAGACCTACAAATCCTAAACCGATAACAGCTATTTTTTCTTTTATCCCCGATGTTGCATCGAATTGCATGAAACTACTCACCTCGTCTCTTTCTAAAATGTAATACATTCTAAACTATGCACTGACAGAGAGAAGGGAATGGACAAACAACTTATTCTACTAAATTTAGGCAATGGAATTTTTACCGGACTTTTTTGGACTTCATCTATTAATGGTATCTTTGCCGTTACTCTTTGTACGGGTTTGTCATAGATTATGGAGAAATAAAATTTAGTGATATCAAACGCTGATATTTTCTGATTATTAGCTTATTTGATATACAAATGAAGGGGTAGAAAATGATAAACCTAGTGGACTTAAGACGACAATTTCAAAGCGTTAAAAAGGAAATTTTACAAGAAATGAACGATGTCATAGAAAGTGGCCAGTATATTATGGGACCAAAGGTTATGGAACTAGAGATGAAGATCGCAAAAAGGCTAGGTGTATCAGAAGCGATTGCTGTTGCAAATGGAACAGATGCGCTTGTTCTTACACTTGAGGCTTATGGAATTGGGAAAGGTGATGAAGTAATTACAACACCATTTACTTTCTTTGCAAGTGCAGAGGCAATTTCACGAGTCGGAGCAGTACCTGTATTTGCAGATGTTGATCCAATTACGTTCAATATTAATCCTAATGAAATTGAACGTAAAATAACGCCAGCTACAAAAGCAATTATACCTGTCCATATCTTCGGTCAACCAGCTGATATGGATGATATCAATGAAATTGCAAAAAAATATGAACTTAAAGTGATAGAAGATGCATGTCAAGCATTTGGTGCTTCATTTAAGGACCAACCGGTAGGTAGTTTAGGAGATGTCGCTTGTTTCTCATTTTTTCCTACGAAAAATCTTGGCACGATGGGGGATGGCGGTATCATCACAACTTGCGATTCAGCGTTGGCAACAACAATTAGAAAGCTTCGAACTCATGGTACAACGAAGAAATACTTTCATGATCGGATTGGCTATAATAGTCGACTAGATGAGCTACATGCTGCTATTCTTCTTGTTAATCTTACTAAAATTGACGATTGGAATTCAAAGAGAAGAGTTCTTGCAGAACGTTATCGAAAATACCTAAACCATGTTACCCATTTGAAAATGCCAGTAGAGGGGAAGTATCGGACACATATTTACCACTTATTTTGTATTGAATCAGAGCAACGAGAAGAAATAATGAATGCCCTCATTAATGCACAGATACAAACTGGAGTCTACTACCCACGTTGCCTTCATCTTCAAGATGTTTACTCATTCCTGCAATATAAGAAAGGAGATTTCCCAGTAGCTGAATATTTATCTGAAAGACTTTTTGCTATTCCTATGCATCCATTTTTAACAGAGGGTGAACAAGACAAAATTATTTCAATCTTACGCCAAGATGGAGGTAGATAATATGACCATTCGATTTGGCTTGATTGGTTGTGGATTTATTTCAAAAAAACATTTATATGCACTACTGAACTGTGATAGAGCACAATTAGTTGCACTCAGTGATATTCAGCAATCAAGAATGGAAGAATCAATAAACTATTACCAAATGAATTCTGATTCCTTATCAACAATCGAGTGTTATACGAATTATCAAGACATGCTTGGAAATGAAGAGGTTGATGCAGTGATTATTTGTTCGTACTCAGGACTCCATGCAAAGATGGCAAAAGAGGCTCTTCTCTCACAAAAGCATGTTGTACTTGAAAAACCAATGGCACTATCACTCGCAGAATCAAATGAATTGATTACGTTGGCACAAGCACAGAAAAAGGAGCTTATGGTTTGTCATCAACTCCGTTTTCGTCCAATCATGCAAAAAATAAAGCAGATTATTGATGAAGGGAAAATTGGCAAGCCGATACTTGGTGTCGCTTCTATCCGAATTAATCGAACACAAAGCTACTATATGTCTACTTCTTGGAGAGGGAAATGGGAAAGTGATGGAGGGATGTTAATTAATCAAGGAATTCATGTAGTTGATCTACTTCAATGGTTTCTTGGTGATGTCAAAACAGTATACGGTGAAATTGGACAGCAATCATTTGTAAAAGAAACAGAAGATGTTGCACTGGGTATTATTCAGTTTAAAAATCAAGCAAAAGGGATTATTGAATCTAATATTGTAACGAAACCTAATAATCTTGGTTACTCATTATCTATTTTTGGAGAAAAAGGGACCATTTCTTTGGACGGTCCATCCCTTAATAACATTACACGTTGGTTCGTTGAAGGTGATGAAACTACGGAGGAAGAGTTGGAATGTCTTGTAAGTGATGGAAATGAAGAAATCTATATGTATGAAAACTTTATAGAAGCTGTTAATTCAAATAATAAACATGTGTTAATAGATGGGTTGGAAGGAAAAAAGGCATTAGAGCTTATTTTTGCAATATATAAGTCAGAATTATCGAAACAAGTAGTACAATGTCCGATCACATCGTTTTCTACAGCTGATATGAAAAGAAAGGAAGGATAATGACTATGAATCTCGGAAAAGTAGCCGTTACAGGTGGAGCGGGATTTTTAGGATCACAGCTTGTGAGAAGGCTCCTACCTTTATGTGAACATATTTATATAATCGATGATTTATCAACAGGAAATAGGAATGCAATCCCACAATCAGATCGAATCACTTTTTACGAAGAAAGTATTACAAATGAAAAAGTATTGGAAGAAATATTACCAAAAGTTGAATATATTTTTCACTTTGCTTGCAAAAATCTCGTCTTATCAGTTGAAAATATGAATGATGATTTTGATACAAATCTTTATGGCGGTTATTTATTACTCAAAAAGGCACAAGAGTGCTGCAAAGGGCTCAAGCGGTTTTTATATGCTTCAACTACTTCAATTTATAGCGAATCACAAATATTACCTACACCCGAAACCTATCATAATATTAAACTTCCATATGCAGCGAGTAAGTTCTCGATGGAGCATTATTGTTCAGTGTATTATGAAATGTATCACATGCCAATTAGTATTCTCAGATTTTCCAATGTATATGGTCCTGGTCAATTAGCAACAAATCCATACTGCGGAGTGGTTGCGAAGTTTTTTGAGGCAATTGAAGATAGAAAACCAATGGTTATATACGGTGATGGCAAGCAAACAAGAGATTTTACTTATGTAGAAGACGCTATGGATGCTGTAATTTTAGCCACCGTTAACGGTAAAGCAGTTGGCACTGTCTATAATGTTGGTACAGGAATTGAGACGAGTGTCCTTGACTTAGCAAAGGTTGTACGGAAAGCTAGTGGTCATCCAGAGGTTCCTTTGAAATTTGAGCCAAAACGAAAAGTGGATGTTGTTGAGAGGAGATGCATTAACTCAGATAAAATTCAAAGTGAATTACAATGGGAGGTTGGCCATTCCTTACTAGAAGGGATTAGAAAAACTTATACATGGTTAAAGGAGGGTGAAAATTATTCATCATGAAGATTTTTCACGGTACAACTGAAATTGCCGGTCAAATGGGAATATTGAGCAGTGCCTTAAAAAAACGAGGTCACTGCTCTGTTGGCTATAATACCTTCCATTCATACCTAGGTTATAAGGATCATCTTGTAAATACAGATGAAGAAGGTCTAAGTGAAAAAAGTACAGAGATTATTGATTCATATGACCTGTTCCATTTTCATTATGGAACAACATTATGTCCAGATTTTACAGACCTACCGAAAATTAAAAGTAGAAATAAGAAAATGATAATGCATCATTGGGGAAATGACGTACGATTTCATGAGCAAGCAAGAATTAATAATCCTTATGTATATACAGGGGATTCGCCACCAAACGAAGAAATTGATGCGAAGTTGAAAAAAATTACAACCTATATAAAAGAAGCAATAGTCCAGGATTATGAAGTGTACGACTATGTAAAAGACTATTATAAAAAGGTGCATGTACTACCGATTGCGATTGACCTATCTCAATTTGAACCACATTATCCTTTCATACAAAAAGAAAGACCGTTAATCTTGCATGCACCAACCAATCCTGATTTTAAGGGTACAACCTATATTGAAGAGACAATTGAAAAACTAAAAGAGGATTATCAATTTGACTATCAGCGAATTGAAAAAATGAATCATGATGAGGTTATCAAACTGTATAAGGATGCGGATATCATCATTGATCAGGTTTTATGCGGTTCTTATGGATTACTTAGCGTTGAATCGATGGCATTAGGGAAGCCGGTTATCACATATATTCGGCCAGATCTTATCTCTGCATTTCCTAATGATTTACCAATTGTAAATGCCAATCCGGATAATCTATATGAACAAACTAGAAGTTTACTTAATAACCCACAATTGCGTCGTAAGCTAGGGGAGAAAGGAAGACAATATGTAGAGAAGGTTCATGCACATGATGTTGTTGTTGAACAATTACTCACAATCTATTCAAATCTAGGTGAATAATAGTAAGGCTGATGGAAGGGATATTTCATTCCGCTTCTATCAGCCTTTTTTTTACACAATTTTGGGTCCGATAGAAATCTGGTAAGTCCGCATGTCCCCATTTTTCAAATTATAAATAACCAACTTGCCCTTCCTGAATATATTATTGAAGGAAGGAGAGATTTATATGAAAATTGTGCATGCCCCAACTGAAATAGCAGGACAGATGGGGATTATATGTAAAGAATTGAGAAGTAGAGGTCACCATGCCGCAGGATTTAATTGCTTTCATACGTACTTGAACTACAAGGGCGATATTATTAATACAGATGCATTTGAAGTGATGAAAGAACTAGACTTTCTAGTTGAGAATACAGATATCTTTCATTTTCATAATGCAAATACGTTTTTTCAAGATTTTGCCGATCTCCCATTATTGAAGGAGTTTGGGAAGAAAATGGTTATGCATCATTGGGGGAGCGATGTTCGAACAGAGGAAGCTGTTAATAGATTAAACCCCTATCCACTACCACCAACCTATTATACAGATGAAGAGATTCATGAACAGTTAACTAAGCTATCACAGTATATTGATACTGCAATAGTCCAAGATTATGAGGCATATCCATATGTGAAGGACTATTACAAAAATGTTTATGTGCTGCCTCTTGCTTGTAATGTTGAGGACTTTCAAGTGTCTTATCCATCCATTAATAATCATAATCCACTCATCATCCATGCACCAACAAACCGAGAATTCAAAGGCTCAGATCACGTAGAATCTGCCATTAATCAACTAATGGGTAAAGCTAATTTTAAATATCAAATACTAGAAAAAATGAGCCATGAAAAAGCACTTGCAACATATATGAATGCAGATATTATTATTGATCAACTATTATGTGGAACATATGGAATGTTTAGTGTAGAAGCGATGGCAATGGGTAAACCAGTTGTAGCATTTATTAGAGATGATGTGCGAAGCGAATTCCCTGAGGACCTACCAATTGTCCAAGCAACTCCGGGAACTATTGCAAATGTTCTTCATGAATTAGTTCAAAATCCGAAACTACGACACGATCTTGGAAGAGCAGGCAGACAATATGTTGAAAACTATCATTCAGCTGAACGTGTAACGAATGATTTATTACAAATCTATAAGGAACTGTAACTAGGGGATGGGACAAATTCCTTGTCCCATTTATTTAAGAAAGGGGGACATTTATGATCCATGCATCAGTGCGAATTGGGGAAAATGTCATCATTGGTGAAAATGTCGTAATTGAGGAAAATGTTGTAATCGGAAACCGTGTTACGATTGGGCACAATGTCATTATTAAAAAGGATTCCATGATTGGAAATGATGTCAATATTGGCGAACTAACAGTGCTTGGCAAGCCAACGTCCTCAAATAAAAAAATGGCCCGTAAACCACTTCATTCACTTGATCCCTTAGTGATTGGAAATCATGTGAATATTGGCTGTAACAGTGTGATTTATCGACATGTAAAACTTGAAGAAGGTGTTTTTGTAGGTGATTTAACGAGTATCCGTGAAAAAGTAGTTGTTGGTGAGGATAGTATTGTTGGTCGTAATGCGATTGTAGAGACTAACACCAACATTGGTAAGCGTGTCACAATCCAAACTGGTTGTTATATTACTGCTGATATGTTGATTGAAGATGATGTATTTATTGGACCATGCTGTTCCTCATCTAATGACAAATATATGGGGATGGGTAATTATAAGCATCAAGGGCCGACAATAAAAAAAGGGGCGAAAATTGGTAACAATGCAACTTTACTACCTGCTGTAACAATTGGTGAAAATGCGATTGTTGGTGCAGGAAGTGTTATTACGAAAGATGTTCCAGCGAATAAAACAGTAGTTGGGAATCCTGGAAGAATAATTAAATAAACTTTAGCATTCCGTGGCTTATTAAAATTATTAGGAGAAAGGAGGAAAATATGTCTGTAAAAGTATGTATGCTATCTAAGTTCAATACCATTTTTGACTCAAGAATGTTTAAAAATGAAGCTAAGAGCTTATTAAAAAATGGATTTAATGTTACATCAATAAATCCAAGATATGGTGGGTATTTATGTAATTTGGATTTTACTACGATTCGAGATAAATTTTTGGAGAAGTTTTTTATATACGAAGGTATTCAAGTTTTAACATATGAATATTATCAGGAACCACTAGATACGATGCTTACAAATATAAAAAGAAGAACACATCATGCATTCAATGATCCTCTAATGGAAGCGGGTTTAACAGTTGATGCAGAAATCTATCATGCCCATTCAATTTATTCACTTTATGCAGGAATTGGGATAAAAAGAGCAATGAAGGAAAGTGGGAAAGAAATTAAATTAATTTATGATTGTAGAGATATGAATGTAGATCCACTTAATAATCGTCCAGATAAACATAAATTAATGGAATTGCTTCTGCATATGCTTGATGAAGTAGACTATTTGTTAACAGTCTCACAGTCTATTAAAGCGTGGTATTTGAGCCTGAAGCCCAATTTACCGATAGAATTAATTTATAATTCCCCTCCTTTAGTTAGGATGGAAGAAGAGAAGATTTTTAATGAAGCAGGGTTGACTGCCTGCTATGAAGGAATTGTTCATTCTCAGCGCGGGGGACTAGAAAAAATTCTTCGGATAACGGAATTGATGAATGATCAGATTCTATTTCAATTTATGATATTAGGTGGACTAACAAGAGGTCATCGAATCGTTGTACCAGAGAAGTTTAAGGAACAAGTTACTCATCATAATTGGGTAGATTACCATTCCATTCCAGATTATATGAAGGATGTAGATATTGGTTGGATTGATCTTGATATGCGCTTTTCTTTAAATAGAATGTTTGCGATGCCAAATAAATTCTTTAGTGCACTTAATAATGGGGTGCCTGTAGTATGTAATAAAGGTAATGATATGGAGAATTTTATACGATTTCACCACTGTGGCTTAGTAATTGATAAATATTCACCGTCAGCTGAAGATTATGCCGATGCATTTATTTATTTAGATCAACATCGGGACGAATTAAAGACGATGAGCAAAAATGCTCGGTATGCAATGGAATCTCATTATAGTTGGGAGTTTATGGAGAAGAGGCTAGTAGATGTATATCATAGACTTATAGAAAAGGATAGAGAAAGAGTTTATTTTTTAACTTGAGTATTAAAAATTGAAATATCGATTCCACCCCGATTATTAAAGGGGTGGTTTTTTGTTTATGTTTATGAGTTACACAAATCTCATCTTTATAAAATTGTGCTTTTTACTAGATGAAAGTGTCCTGTCATTAAATAGAGCGTGTACATAGTATGAGATATGCTTCTACTTTTGCATGATTGATACATGGAGCAAATAACTAGATTTGATAGTAAAGGAGGTAAAAGATTGTCTATTGACGATAGAATCGAGAATGGAACCTTTGAAACAGGTTCTCTAATTCCGTGGGTCGGGGTTAATGTTACAGTCACAAGTGAGTTCTCTCATTCGGGTTTCTTCTCTTCAAGATTTTTGGGAGGAAGTGCGAATGCTTTTATAACCCAATTTGTGCCAGTTCAGGCGGGCGAACAATATGAGTTTTTAGTTTCTTTGGCAAAAGTTGGAGTAGCACCTAGTCCACCTATAAGTATTTCAGTCATATACTATGATTCAGTTTTTAACTATTTAGGATATGGGTTGATTATTAACCTACCAGTAGATAGATTACCTAATGGAGAAAATGATAATTGGTTAGAAGTCTATGGAAATACTACAATTGTACCGGCTGGAGCTACACAAGCACTAGTTGTTGTAAATAAGCTACCTAATGACGGTAGTGCAGATATTCTTGTAGATGATGTAGCCTTACTTTCAGCAGGGGGCGATGGGGTCACTGGAGCGACCGGAGCCACAGGCGCAACCGGAGCGACAGGTGCAACCGGAGCCACAGGCGCAACAGGAGCGACAGGTGCAACCGGAGCCACAGGAGCAACCGGAGCGACAGGAGCTACAGGCGCAACCGGAGCGACAGGTGCAACCGGAGCCACAGGAGCGACCGGAGCGACCGGAGCCACCGGAGCAACAGGCTCAACAGGAGCAACAGGCTCAACAGGTGCAACCGGAGCGACGGGAGCAACAGGAGCAACAGGAGCAACAGGAGCGACCGGAGCGACCGGAGCCACCGGAGCCACCGGAGCAACAGGCTCAACAGGAGCAACAGGCTCAACAGGTGCAACCGGAGCGACGGGAGCAACAGGAGCAACAGGAGCGACCGGAGCAACAGGAGCGACAGGCTCAACAGGAGCCACAGGTGCAACCGGAGCGACAGGTGCAACAGGAGCGACAGGAGCGACAGGCTCAACTGGAGCAACAGGTGCAACCGGAGAGACGGGAGCAACAGGAGCGACAGGAGCGACAGGCTCAACAGGCGCAACAGGTGCAACCGGAGCCACCGGAGCCACGGGAGCCACAGGAGCGACAGGCTCAACTGGAGCCACAGGAGCGACCGGAGCCACAGGCTCAACTGGAGCAACAGGAGCGACAGGAGCGACCGGAGCCACGGGAACAACGGGAGCCACTGGATTCACCGGAGCAACAGGAGTAACAGGAGCCACCGGAGCCACCGGAGCAACGGGAGTGACAGGAGCCACAGGAGCGACAGGAGCCACGGGAGCCACCGGAGCAACGGGAGCAACGGGAGCAACGGGAGCCACAGGGGTAACAGGAACAACCGGAGCGACAGGAGCGACAGGCTCAACTGGAGCCACAGGAGCGACAGGTGCAACAGGAGCGACCGGAGCCACAGGCTCAACTGGAGCAACAGGAGCGACAGGAGCCACGGGAACAACGGGAGCCACTGGATTCACCGGAGCAACAGGAACAACAGGCGCAACGGGAGCAACCGGCGCAACGGGAGTGACAGGAGCCACAGGAGCGACAGGAGTAACCGGAGCGACAGGCGCCACAGGAGCGTCAGGCGCAACCGGAGCAACAGGAGCAACTGGAGCGACAGGCGTAACAGGAGCCACCGGAGCCACGGGAGCCACGGGCGCAACCGGAGCCACGGGCGCAACCGGAGCAACCGGAGCGACAGGAGCAACAGGACCAACAGGAGCCACGGGAGCAACAGGAGCAACAGGAGCCACCGGAGCGACAGGTGCAACCGGAGCAACCGGAGCCACAGGAGCAACCGGAGCCACAGGAGCAACCGGAGCAACAGGAGCAACCGGAGCCACGGGAGCCACTGGAACCACAGGTGCGACAGGCGCAACAGGAGCAACAGGAGCAACAGGAGCAACAGGAGCCACCGGACCAACAGGACCGTCTCCAACTTTCGCCTTCAATAATACTACTGGACCAGTTGCGATTACTGTTACACCACCTACGGAAGTAATTATAGGTACTTTGGTTGTACCTGCTACAGTTGGAGACATTCTCCAATTAGCTTACTCAACTTCAATTGAATATGTTGCTTTAGCCAATAATAGTATCAATTTTAGTACTAGACTATATGTGAATGGAACACTCGTTGATACAAGAACCTATAATACTAGTCTTTCAAGAGCTGCCACCTATAGAAATCCAATATCTGAAATTACTGGATTCAATGTAACAACCACTGGCAATCAAACGATTCAGGTTAGGGCGATCATAAATAGTGCAACAAACATAACATCTGCAACGGGTAATAATACAGATATAAATGTAGTAGTGTTTGGCTAAGTTCTTGATTATCTATCATGTAAATATCTGGGATAACGAGCGGATATTTTTATTATCGTGCATATATCCGGGATAACGAGCAAATATTTTGATTATCGTGCATATATCAGGGTAACGAGCAAATATGTAGATTACCGTGCATATTTCCAAGATATCGTGCAAATATCCAAATTATCGTGCATATCACTAATAAAACAGCTATCCCAAAACCATGAAAGGCGCAGTTTTCTGCGCCTTTTATGGTTTCATAGCTTACAAATTACTCTTTTTCCTAAAGTAGGATACCCACACATGCCAATTAGTCGAAGTATTAATAAGATATCATGAATCGTGTTTCCTATAAAACTGACAAAAGGATTTAACTAGAAAGGAGCATCTAATTTTGGTATCAATTAGTTTGTGTATGATTGTAAAAAATGAAGAGGCAGTTCTTGCTAGATGTCTTGAAACGGTAAAGGATATTGTTGATGAGATTAATATAGTAGATACTGGCTCAACTGACCGAACCGTGGAAATTGCAAAGGAATATACAGATCGTGTTTTCTTCTTTGAATGGATTGGGAATTTTGCAGCTGCTCGGAATGAATCATTTAAATATGCTACGAAAGAGTATATTCTTTACCTTGATGCGGATGATGTATTGCTAGAAGAAGATCAACGGAAGCTTAAGGAGTTAAAGGAAATATTAGATCCTGCTGTTGATTCTGTCTCGATGTATTATGATGCAGGAACTGATGAATTTGGAAATGTGACATTACGCTATCGTCGGAACCGTCTTGTCAAACGGGCAAAGAATTATATGTGGAAAGGGGATTGCCACCAATATTTAGATGTATTTGGAAACATTATTAATTCAGAGATTTCTGTTACCCATAAAAAAATCAAACACTCAGTCGGAAGAAATCTAAATATTTATCAAAACAAAATTGACCGTGGTGATATATTTTCTCCAAGGGATTATTTTTACTATGGAAATGAATTAAGGGAAAATGGTCATCATGAAAAAGCAATTGAAGCTTATAACGAAAATATCGCTTTAAAAGAAGGTTGGATTGAGGATAAAGTATATGCTTGCGTGAACAAAGCAGATTGCTATCGTTTCCTTGGTGATATGGAAAATGAATTAAGATCCTTGCATCAATCATTTGAGTTTTCGAAGATTCCACGGGCAGAAGCATGTAGTCGGATTGGGTATATATATCAACGTAAACGTGAATATAAATCGGCAATATTCTGGTATGGTCTTGCAGCCCAGTTAATACCTGAAAATTCTAAGTGGAGTTTCAGTTACCCTGCTTATTACACATGGTATCCTCATCTACAAATGTGTGTTTGTTACTACAATATGGGAGATTTTCAAAAATCCTATGAACACAATGAAGAAGCACGAAAATACAGACCACAAGATCCAAGAATTATTCATAATAAAAGTCTTCTCGAAGACAAACTCGGTATTAAACCAGAACTTGAAATAAGTTCAAACGAGTGATAAAAGAAACAGACACCTGTTAAACCTTGTATTCAATTGTAAACCTAGCGTTAAGAGTGTACACTCAAATTGCTAGGTTTTTTAATATTAGGCTATGTTAATGTCAATGTTGATTCTAGCCTTATGTGTATGAGCGAACGGATTTTATTCGGTACAAATAACGTAGTGAATCCATACACATAAGGCGGTATAGGAAGCAACAATCAGATTTAACACAATCCAAAAATTAGAAATTTTGTAGGTGAGAAAATGAGAACGGTTTTAATAGCTGAAGATGATCAGCATGTTCGCTACTTAGTAAAAGACTTATTAACAAAAGAGGGCTTTCTCGTTTTGCAGGGAGCAGATGGCGAAGAAGCGTTAAGAGTACTTGATGAACATTATTGCGATTTGGCAATTGTAGATATAATGATGCCTAAAAAAGATGGATATCGCGTTACAAAGGAAATAAGAGAAAAATACGATATACCTGTTATTATATTGACTGCAAAAAGTCAAATTGAAGATAAAGAAAAAGGATTTTCTGCTGGTTCTGATGACTATCTTGTTAAGCCTTTTGAACCGAAGGAACTTTTATTTAGAATAAATGCATTACTGCGTAGATATGGAAAAGTTACAGATGCTAATATCAAAATAGGTTCGATGTTTATTAATAAAAAGAGCTATGAGGTAGAGATAAATGGGAAGAACTATATCCTACCATTGAAGGAATTTGAGTTATTATACTTCTTGGCTTCATGGCCGAATCAAGTTTTTAGTAGGACACAGTTAATAGAAAAGGTCTGGGGAATCGATTATGAGGGTGATGAAAGAACAGTTGATGTTCATATAAAAAGATTACGGGAACGAATAAGTCAAACAGCGAGTGATCTAATAATAAAAACGATTAGAGGAATTGGTTATTCCTTGGAGGTTACAAAATGAGATCGCTTTATTCCAAATTTGCCATCACAACAATTGCGATTATGCTAATGAGTAGTCTCATTTCATTTTTTCTCTCAAACTATTACTACCAGCATTCACTAAAAGCAGAAAATGATCAAAAAATGACGAATATGGTATTGGAAATTTCAAGATTTATTGAATCTCAAGAAATCATTAAATTAGATGACTACTTAAATAATATCGGGAAAATTGGTTATCAAATTTATCTTGTTGATGAGAATGGTAATAAACAATTTTTTGGTGCTAAGTTTCGCGAAGTGAATTTGACAAGTAAAGTTGTTAATGAAGTTTTATCCGGAAATATATACCATGGAATTGCATCATTCCCACATAAGACATTTGTAACTGGTTTTTTTGCAAATGAATTGAAAAATACAGTTGGTGTACCGTTTCAATTTCAAAATAAAACATATGCATTATTTCTCCGACCTGATATCAAACTCCTTTTTAGTGAGATGCATATTCTGTTTGGGTGGATTGTAGTTGGAATTGTTGCATTAAGTATTATTTTTGTATTAGTTAGCACAAAATATCTAGTTAATCCAATCAGTAAACTAACAAAGGCAACTACAACCATTTCTGAAGGCAAATATGGAATAAAGTTGAACATTCATCGAAAGGATGAAATTGGCCAACTTGCCACTAGTTTTACGAAGATGGCAGGGAAGTTGGAACGGGTCGATGATATGCGTAAAGAATTTATATCAAATATCTCACATGACATCCAGTCCCCATTATCAAATATTAAAGGCTATATAACGAAATTTCAGGAAGAGAAATTAACCGTGGACGAACAACGGTATTTAATAGAAGTCGTAAATTCCGAGGTTAATCGATTATCAAATCTGACTAGACAGCTACTTTTGCTTTCTTCGATAGAAAACAAGAAAGAAATTTTAGAAACAAAACGAATTAACATTGGTGAACAAATAAAGAGTCTAATTCAACAGCAAATGTGGAAATTAAATGAAAAAGGGATCATGATTAGTTATTCATTACCGGATACGTATGTATATGGTGACCCTTCTTTACTATATTCTGTTTGGGAAAACCTCTTAACTAATTCAATTAAATATAATAAAGTGAATGGGGAAATTGATATTACAGTAAAAGGAGAAGTATCACATGTATTTATTGAATTTAGGGATACTGGTATTGGGATGGATGAAATAGAATTAGAACGCATTTATGATCGTTTTTATCGAGCAGATGCTTCTAGAAATCGGTCAGTTGAAGGGACAGGACTAGGATTAGCAATTGTTAAATCAGCCCTAAATATACATAACGGGGAAATTAAAGTAAATAGTCAGAAGGAAAAGGGGTCTAAATTTACTGTTATACTGCCTAGGGAATAAAAGCCTAGTAAGCTTTTGTAATGTTCCATTCATCTTCTGTTCATAATTAGTTGGTAGAGTAATTTATATAATCACATTGCGAAGAGGAGTAAAACATGAATCGGTATAGTAATCTATTAATAAGATTTTCTGCAATTTTTGCATTTATAGGAGCATTTTTAGGGTCGCATATGGCTGGTTCAGGAGATTATATGTTCCGACCAATCCATGCACATATCTTGGTTGTGGGATGGTTAAGCTTATTTTCCTGGGGTGTCTATTATAAAGTCTTTCAACCGAAAGATGGTCTTTTGGCGAAGCTTCATGTATATTCAGCGATTATCGGGACAATTGGATTAACAGGGGGCATGGCAATATTTAATTTTAGACCATCTTTCCTTCCGGAAGCTTTAATAACTATTTGTTATATTGTCGGTGGTTCGATTTTACTCATTAGTTTCTTTCTATTCCTACTCATTACTTTTATGAATCCTGCTAAAGATAGAGTGTGAGATTTTAGAAACCCCTTGAACTGATTAATAATCAAGGGGTTATTTTGTCCCTAACACATCCAGGTAGCTTAATCGTAAATGTTGTTCCAATATCTACATTGCTTTCAACCTCGATTTTCCCCTTCATTAATTCAATTATTTTATATGAAACTGTGAGACCAATACCAGTTCCAATTTCTTTAGTGGAATAGAATGGTGTACCTATATTCGATAGTTGTTTTTTAGTCATTCCAATCCCATTATCAATAATCTCAATAATAATAAACCCATCTTTAAAATAAGAGTTAATTTTTAAAACACCGTTTGTTCGAATAGCTTCAATTCCATTTTTAATAATATTTATTAGTACTTGCTTTATTTCATCTTTATTACCGTTCACATATAGGGAGTTTTGGATAGAGGCTTTGATTTCTACATTTTGTATATTTGTATAGGAAGTCATAAGTTCTATCGTTTTATTCAGTTCATTACTTATATCAATTATATTAGTTTCTTTGTTATTAGGCTTAGCAAGAGATAAGTAATCATTGATAATCGATTGAGCACGATTCAATTCATTTAAGGAAATATCGATGTAGTTCCTCTGTGAATCGTTAATATTATTGTCTTTACTTATTAGCTGTAGAAATCCATTAATCGTGGTCAGTGGATTTCTAACTTCATGTGCAACTGAAGCAGCTAACTGGCTTATCAAATTGAGTTTCTCAGATCTTTCTAGCTCCCTTTTTAGCAATCTTTGTTCCTTGAGGTTTTCAATAATGTGAATGGCCATGAATAAGGTAATCCAAGTTATAACTGAAAATATAAGCATGAAGGGAAGTTGATCAAGATGCTTCATCTTAATCAAGGTAATTCCTCGCGTTAATGCAATAAACCAGTAAAAAATGCTCGTCTTAATAACTTTCCATTTAATTGATGACTTATGGTAATTTTTATTAATGATTAATAGGATAATGATGGCAACTAAATAATTGATTAAAGTGACAAAAAAACCTGGTCCCCCTAAGAAATAACGGTAGAGCAGCATGATGCCAATAGTGGTAATGCCCTGGAGAATTCCTCCATATAAAAAGGCTATTATAATAGGTATTACTCGAAAATCATAGCTAAAGCCATCTGCATATGGTACAGGGAATGTCATTGTTAATAACAGCATTACTAAACAGATGCTAAGTAATTTGTACTTTTCAATTTGACTGCTCATTCTCTTATGATTAATAACAAACAAATAGTAAATAAGTATCAGAAAAATGACAATCAATACGTGATACAATACATGACCAATATTATATAACATTTTGCTTACTCCTCACATCACGATTGTGGTAAATTTCTGAATCTTCTATGATTCTATTTATTTCTACAAATCCTCCCATAATACCTTCATCAATAAATTAATTTTCTTGGCTACGAGTCTATTTACATTTATTTCTTTACCTGTTATAATTATCTATATTATTTATGTGCGGAAAGGAGAGGGATGTGTTATGGCAAAATTTAAAATTATGTTAGTTATCGATTTGGATATAATTGCACAGCCCTCTCATGTTAAACAATAATTTGGAAAATCCCTCCTTTGAGGCTATCTATCTGTTTCGTGAGGCTGTGCACAACTCACGGCATTTTGTTTGAAACAATGACCGTGTTATTAGCGGTCTTTTTTTATTGACGAAATATAGGAACTCAATTGGAGGAAAAAACATTGAACTTAAAACAATTAGGATGGACTAATTTTCTGAACGACCAATTTAAGCGCTTTGAAAGCAATGGCTATTCAGTTGGAAGGGTAGCTCTAGAACATAAAAGAATGTATCGCGTCTATACGGACAAGGGTGAAATACTAGCAGAGATTTCAGGAAAGATGCGATTTGAGGCATTGAATCGTGAAGACTATCCGGCAGTAGGCGATTGGGTTGTGCTTTCAATCCGTGAAGAAGAAGGAAAGGCAACCATACACGGAATCCTACCTAGATTTAGTAAATTCTCAAGAAAGGTAGCAGGGCTTGCTACTGAGGAACAGATTATTGCTACAAATATAAATACTGTATTTCTTGTCAACGCATTGAATCAGGATTTCAATATAAGGAGAATTGAAAGGTATTTATTATTGGCTTGGGAAAGTGGTGCAAATCCAGTTATTGTATTAACAAAATCGGATCTTTGTACTGAAATTGATAAAAAGGTTTTTGAGGTTGAATCAGTGGCATATGGCGTCCCAATCCATGTTTGTAGTGTTAAAGAGAATACTGGGATTGAACAACTAGGTATGTATTTTGATAATGATCAAACGGTTGCATTATTAGGATCTTCCGGCGTCGGAAAATCAAGTTTAACAAATTGTTTGTTAGGTGAGGAAAAATTACTTGTGAACGAAGTTCGTGAAGATGATGATCGTGGTCGACATACGACAACACACCGAGAGTTGCTGCTATTGGAGTCAGGTGGAGTGATCATTGATACACCAGGAATGAGGGAATTACAATTATGGGAAAGCGACAATTCATTAAGTCATAGCTTTCAGGATATTGAAGAATTAACTGGAAATTGTAGGTTTCGTGATTGTAGTCATGAAACTGAACCAGAATGTGCAATTAGAGCTGCAATTGAGAATGGCACGCTCGATAGTGCAAGGTATCAAAGCTACTTGAAACTCCAAAGGGAACTTGCCTTTTTAGAAAGAAAAACTAATATTCGTGCCCAAAATGCAGAAAAAGAAAAGTGGAAAAAAATAACGAGTAATATTAAAAAGAAAAAGAAATTGTTTTAACTTGTGCGGATTATTTAACTTTTCGCATTGAATTGGGTATTATATTAAAGGGTTCAAAATTTTTGGAGGTATGTTATGTTTAAGAAATTATTTGGCAGTAAAGATAAAAACAACAATGAAACGATTTTTGCACCTTTAAATGGGAAATTATTAAGCATTGAAGAAGTACCTGATCCAGTCTTTTCTCAAAAAATGATGGGTGATGGGCTTGCAATTGAACCAATAGATGGAAAGGTTGTTTCTCCTGTAAAGGGTGAGATTATCCAAGTTTTTCCGACAAAGCATGCGGTTGGAATCAAAACTGAGACTGGCTTAGAAGTACTGATCCATATAGGACTAGATACAGTTCAGATGAAAGGCGAAGGGTTTACGGCACATGTAAGTGAAGGCTCCAACGTGGATGTTGGTTCTCCTTTAGTTACATTTGATTTAGATTTAGTGCGTGAGAAGGCAGCAAGTACAATAACACCTATTGTGATTACGAATTTTGATTTTGTAGAAAGCTTTGAAAAAGTACCAAATAACCAAGTAAGTGCAAGTCAAACTGAAATAGCTCATATATCTGTAAAATAGTAAAAACGGTTCCGATTGAGGGACCGTTTTTTTGTGGTGTGCCCAGCATGGTTGCAGTCTATAGGGTGAAAGTCCCGAACTGTGAAGG
>NZ_JAKTTI010000021.1 GCF_022427965.1 Fredinandcohnia quinoae
CAAGCCTGTAGTGGACTTTCACCACCGAGTATTCGCCCATGCAGGGCGCACAAAGAAAAGGGAATAACAAAAGATGTTACTCCCTTTTTAATATTAAGATAGTAAAGCGCGGTCACTTGCCATTTTTGTACCTCTAATACGCTGGAATTCATTTAATAAATTTTCAATCGTTAAGTTATGTTTTTCTTCCTCGTCGACCTCTAATATGATTTGCCCTTTATCCATCATGATTAAGCGATTTCCAAGATCCAGAGCCTGTTGCATATTATGTGTCACCATTAAAGTTGTAAGGTTGTATTTTTCAACTATTTTCTTTGTTAAAGTTGTAATCAGTTCTGCACGTGCAGGGTCTAAAGCAGCTGTATGCTCATCAAGTAGCAATATCGCTGGTTCAGTAAAAGTTGCCATTAACAAAGACAATGCCTGCCTCTCCCCCCCAGATAGGAGACCAACCTTCGCGGATAACCGATTTTCTAGCCCTAAATGAAGAGATTCCAATACTTCCTTAAAATATTCTCTCCTTTTTTTAGTTACCCCTTTTCTTAAAGTTCTTCGTTTATTTCGAGAATACGCCATTGCAAGATTTTCTTCAATTGTCATATTTGGTGCAGTTCCAGCCATCGGATCCTGGAATACTCGACCAATAAACTTTGCCCGTCTATTTTCAGTCATATTGGTAACATCATTATCTTGAATGACAACTTTACCAACGTCAGGAGTAAGTACTCCTGAAATGACATTCATCAATGTAGATTTACCTGCCCCGTTACTTCCAATAATCGTTACAAAATCACCTTGCTTTAATGATAAATTAGTCCAATCTAATGCAACTTTCTCATCTTGTGTACCTTCATTAAAAATTTTATGAATCTGATTTAAGTGCAGCATTTGCCTCACCCTTTCTATCTGAAGGTACTGAAATCCGCTCCATATTCTCTATTAGTCGTTTTGAACGTCTCTTCTTTTCTTTTGATGCCTCGATAATCTTTGGCATCACAAGTGCTAAAATAACAATAGTTGCCGTTATTAATTTCATATCTCCTGGCTGGAGGAAATCAACCCTTAATGCAAGTGTTACAACAATGCGATAGATGATGGCTCCACCTATTACCGCAAGCGTTGTTCTTGCAATTGTTTTCGTACCAAATAGCGCTTCGCCAATAATGACAGATGCTAAACCAATAATGATCATTCCAATCCCCATAGCAACATCGGCAAATCCACCTTGTTGCGCAATCAGGGATCCAGAAAAAGCAACCATTGCATTTGAAAGACCAAGACCTACAATGACAGTCATATTGGTATTAGCAGATAGACTACGGATCATTCGTTTATTATCCCCCGTTGCCCGTATTGCAAGACCTACCTCAGTTTGAAGAAAGCGATCAGTTAAAAACTTGATAAGGAAGGTTACGAAAATCATAAAAAGTAAGATACCCCATGTCGTAGGAAGCATATCCTCCAACCCAATCGCAATCAAAAATCGATTGAAAAATGAGTCAATCCCGCTCGAACTCGACACATCACTTACCTTAGTAAAAGCAGTATCGATATTAAGAAGTGATACATTTGATCTACCCATAATCCTAAGATTAATCGAGTAAAGTGCAATCATCATCAAAATTCCAGAAAGCAACGCATTAATTTTACCAAATGTATGGATAAATCCAGTAATACATCCTGCCGCAAAACCTGCAAATAAAGCACAAACAGTTGCTATAAATGGGTTAACCCCGCTTGCGATCATGATTGCAGAAACAGCTGCACCGGTTACGAAGCTTCCGTCCACTGTTAAGTCTGGAAAATCAAGCACACGGAAGGACAGGTAAACTCCAATTGCCATAATTGCATAAATGATGCCTGATTCAAATGCCCCAAATATAGCTGTAAACAATGAGAACCATCCTCTCTTTATTCGCCTTCAAAAAACTCCGCAATCTCTTCCCATTCTGATTTGATTTCTACACCTTGTTCTTTCGCGGCTTTTTTATTTATTACTAGTTGTAAACTATCAGGAAGTTCTACTGGTATCTCAGAAGGTTTCTTCTCGCCTTTGAGAATTGCAGCCGCCATTAAACCAGATTGATAGCCAATATCAAAATAATCAAAACCACTTGCGGCAATTGCACCTTTTTTCATAGAATCAAGCTCACCCACAAAAAGCGGAATCTTTTTGCTATTTGCAACCCCTATGACTGATTCTAATGCTGTTACGACTGTATTATCAGTTGGAATATAAATTGCATCGACTCGACCAACTAAAGATTCAGCCGCTTGTTTTACTTCAGCTGTCGTTGAAACCGATACCTCTACTAATGAGGCACCATTTGCTTTCGCCAATTCATCAACTTGTTTGACCTGTACTTCTGAATTTTGTTCACCAGAGTTATAGATTACCCCTATATTTTTGGCACCGATCTCTTGTGTAATAAAGTCAATTGTCTTTTTCGTTGCATCGGGATGATTGTCAGTCGTTCCAGTAATATTTTCACCAGGCTTGTCAAATGCTTCTACTAAGCCAGCGCCAATTGGATCTGTAACAGATGTGAAAATAATTGGAATGTCTTCTGTTTCATTTAACGCTGCAACCGCACTCGGAGTAGCATTAGCGAAGATAAGGTCAACCTTGTCTCCTACGAAGTTTTTTGCGATCGTAGAAGTATTATTCATATCTCCTCCAGCATTTTCAATCGAAAATTCAACATTGTCTCCTTCTTTAAATCCTTCATCTTCAAGCGCCTTTATAAACCCTTCTGTTGCTGCATCTAATGATGGATGTGGAGCATATTGAGTAAGTCCAATCAGATATTGTTTCTCCTCTCCATCCTTTGAAGCATTATTTGAAGCATCCTTTCCACATCCAGCTAATACGATGAAGCTAGCCAATACTAGTGATAGAGCTTTTACAGATTTCTTCATGCAGATCCCCCTTTTAATATTTTTAATTGAAACCGGCAGATCATCTTTGATATGCCAGGTATAGAAACCAACCATATGTACTTTATATAATAAATACTATCTCCACCGTGAATATATCGTTATAGTATCACCTACCCAATAATAGAGTCAATAATATTCCAAAGATTTAATATATTTAGATAAATATTTGTCTATTATATTATTCTTTACAACAAAAAGCTACATAAAATAAGCAAGCAACATTTTATTATGCTGCTTGCTTATCCATTTGACGATTAAAAAGTACTTGCAATTTTAATCAATTGATTTTTTGCACTGTCCATCATTGCATCCAATAATTCTTTCACACTTGGTAAATCCTTTATCAGTCCGGAAATTTGACCTGCGTTCAGAAAGCCTTGATCACCTTTGCCCTCTAAAGCACCAATCCTATGAAAGTCTTCTGAAGTAAGCTGGGAAAATTCATCTATTGAAATGCCACTTTTTTCATACTTTAATAATGACTGAGCATACTCAGTATTCATTATCCTCCGTATTCTACCAACCGAACGACCCACAATAACCGTGTCGTGATCAAGTGCTGAAATAAGGGTACGTTTGTATTCATCATGAAATGGAGCTTCTTTCGTTACGATAAATCTTGTCCCCATTTGTACACCACTTGCACCTAAGGCAAGCACCGCAGCTAGTCCACGGCCATCACCAATCCCACCTGCTGCAACAACAGGGATTTGGACATTATCAACAATTTGTGGAATAAGTGTTAAGGTTGTTGTTTCTAAATTAGAAATAATACCTGCCGCTTCATAACCTTCAGCAACAATAATGTCTGCACCCACTTGTTCGCATTTTATTGCTTGTTTTACAGATGCAACAACTGTCATCACTTTTATCTTATTTTTATGAAGAATTGGGATATAAGGAGTTGGATTTCCAGCAGATAAAGATACTATTTTCACATCGTGTTTTATTATTAATTCAAGTAATTGTTCTACATTTTGGGAAACATTAATCGCAATATTAACCGCAAATGGTCCCTTCGTTCGTGTTTTTGTATCGATAATAATCTCTTCAACCTCATCAGGAGACATTGTTCCTGCACCAATTGTTCCAAGACCACCAGCATTTGAAATTGCCGATGTTAAAATTGAATTACTAATATTCCCCATACCGCCTTGAATAATTGGATATTTAATTTTTAGCATATTTGTTAATCGGTTCAGCTTATCCACCTCTTTACATATCAATCATAAATGGATGGTTCAAAACATTGTAATCATCATCTTTGTTCTTTATTTCATTTCCTTCTTTAAACACTTGCTCAAAAAAACTAGATGCAGGTTTGGCTAATTCCTTATAATAATCCGCAAAGAGAGTTGCAGCATGGCCTCCTAACCAGTGGCTAGGTAAAAGCTCTTCTGGTAATCCAGGATCTACAAATAAAAATTTACGGTATTCATGAACTAGCTTAGCCCGTTCAACAAAACATTCAGCCTCTGTCATCTGTCCCTTTTGGATTTTATTTTTAGCAATGATGTATTTCTGACTATAATCACTAATGAAATTCTGATATTTTGCATTAATCTCCTGTAAATCCCAACTTTTCTGAACTAATTTCGAATTTTCATGTGGGCCGCTATATTCAGCGACAAAAAAATCGACATACTGTGCGATATCATATTTTTCGATTAAATCATACACTTGTTTATCCAGATTATTTGCAGACACCCAACAGCTATTTGAAATAGTTCCAAAGCCACTCCAAACTAGTTCTTTTCGTAATTCGTCTCTTACATTACGAATTTCTTCTGGAATTGTATACAAGAGAATTCTCCATTTGCCATCCCATTTTTCTGGCTTAAGCTTGAAAATACGATTTGCAGCTTCATCTATTCTCTTCTGGCCTCGTTCTGTTAATGAATAGTAGCTTTTATTCCCATTTTTTTCTGCTTGGACCCAACCTTGTTTATTCATTCTTGAAATTGCTGCCCTTACAGATTGATCATTATGACCAAATTCATTTAATAACCGTATTAAGCTCCCAATCCATATTTTACTTCCATAATGGGAGATGTAGTCGCCATATAAAGTAAAAATCATTGATCTAGTATTCACTTTAGCAATCCTCATTTCACTATATATCTATTTCGAGAAAAAAACGTTATATATATTCTACTAGAGAATGCTAAACTTTCAAAATACTTTTTCGACAACATTACATATTTTTAATTATCGTTGCAATTCCTTGCCCAACACCAACGCACATTGTGGCAAGACCAAAGTGAACTTTTTGTCTCTTCATTGCATGAATGAGCGTTGTTAATATTCTTGCTCCACTTGCCCCTAATGGATGACCTAATGCGATTGAACCACCATTAATATTGACTCTCTCGATATCTAAATCTAGTTCACGAATACACGCAATAGATTGTGAAGCAAAGGCTTCGTTTAATTCGATTAAGCCAATATCTGTTAAAGATACCCTTGTTCGTTCCAGCACTTTTCTCGTTGCAAATATTGGACCAATTCCCATCATTGAAGGTTCAACACCTGCTACAGCAGATCCAACATATTCGACAAGTGGCTCAACACCAAGCTGAATAGCCTTTTCTTCGCTCATAATTAATAATGCAGAAGCTCCATCATTCACACCTGAAGCATTTCCAGCTGTAACTGTTCCATTTGCAAAAATAGGTTTCAATTTTGTGAGTTTCTCCAGTGTAGTATCAGGTCGAACATGTTCGTCCTTAACCACTGTCGTTACATTTCCATTCCGATCTAAGTAAGTAACTGGTACAATTTCAGTCTCAAAAAAACCCGATTCAATTGCCTTTTTTGCACGCATTTGACTTAAGAGTGCAAATTCATCTTGTTCATTCCTACTTATCTGATAAAAGTTTGCGACATTTTCAGCTGTTTCTGGCATACCATCCGTCCCATACATTTCTTCTATTCTATCATTTATAAATCGCCAGCCAATTGTTGTGTCATACATTTGCATATTTCCTCTTGGGAATTCTGAACTTGGTTTCCCCATTACTAACGGCGCTCTTGTCATACTTTCTGTTCCACCTGCAATGAAGATATCCCCTTCACCAGCTATGATACATCTTGCAGCATAATTAACTGCATCCAATCCTGATCCACATAGTCGATTAATTGTTGTTCCAGACACTTCAACTGGTAGTCCAGCCAATAAGCTAGACATACGTGCCACATTTCGATTATCCTCACCAGCCTGGTTTGCATTGCCAAAGACTACATCTTCTATATCAGCGCCCTTTATCAAAGGGTTTCGCCTTATCAAAGCCTTGATTACCATCGAACCTAAATCATCTGGACGGATATTTTTCAAGACTCCATTATATTTACCTATTGGTGTTCTTACCGCATCGACAATTACTACTTTCTTCATATTTTAAATACCCCACTTTACTCTTACTTGGAATAATCATAAACTCCTCTACCGGTTTTTCTACCTAACCGACCTGCTTTGACATATTGTTCTAATAGTGGGGCGGGTCGAAATTTTTCCCCTAGCTTTTCATGAAGATATTTTAAATTATTCAGTCTTGTGTCCAACCCAACCAAATCCCCTAGTTCAAAAGGTCCCATCGGATAATTCAATCCAAGCTTAATTGCCTTATCTATATCTTCCGCGGTAGCGACACCCTCCTGTAGCATATAGAATGCCTCATTGCCAACAAGGGCACTTATTCGACTCGTAACAAATCCCGGAAATTCATTAACAAGCACTGTTTCTTTCCCCATGTTTTCCGCTACTTTTTTTACAATTTCTACGGTTTCTTGACTTGTTTCAAGGCCGCGAATTATTTCGACTAGAGGCATTTTATGAACAGGATTAAAAAAGTGCATAGCGATTACTTTATCAGGTCTTTTTGTAAAGGAACCAATTTCCGTTGGACTCATTGTCGAGGTATTAGTTGCAAAGACACAGTCAGTTGGAGCATGTTGTTCAATAATTTGAAATATATTTTTTTTCGTTTCGATGACTTCTGGAACTGCCTCGATAATTAATTGAGCGTCATCGATGTTTTGTGCAAGAAAATTTGAGTATAATAATCGATTTCTGGCTTTTTCCATACCCATAGTTGTTAGCTTTGTCTTAGTAACAGCTTTGTCGAAAAGACTCTCTATTTCTATTCTTGCATGATTTAATTGTTTTTCATTAATATCAATGAGAGTTGTCATGTACCCACCAATAGCACTTACATAGGCAATGCCTCTTCCCATTACTCCAGAACCAATTACAACTATTTTTTCGATCAAACAATCCCCTCCTAAATTTGAAATGGAATGAGGGTTGACATTGAAGTCAACCCTAATAAACAACATATTTTCTACAACACTAATACCCCTTAAATACCGGTTTCCTTTTTTCCATAAATGCCTGAATTCCTTCTTTATGATCATTAGTGAGACCCGCAAGTCGTTGGCCTTCTGCATCTTTTTCAAGAAATTCTTCAAAGGTTACATCCCAGCTTGCTTTTAAATTTCTCTTAATTAATCCAATAGCCTTTGTTGGCATATTTGCAAGTTTACTTGCGAATGCTTCAACACCTTCGCTCCATTCAGTAGCAGGGATTATCTTCGTGACAAGTCCTAGATCAAATGCTTCTTGTGCTGTTATCTTATCTCCAAACACTGCTAGTTCAAGTGCTTTTGCATGTCCAACCATCTTCGTCAAATAATATAGATTACCAGCATCAGGAATAAGTCCAACATGAACAAACGACTGAACAAAGCTTGCATGATCAGAAGCGATTCGAAAGTCACACGCTAGTGAAAGACTCATACCAGCGCCTGCTGCAACTCCATTTACTGCTGCGACAATTGGCTTTTCACAATGATCCAGTTCCTTAAGCATGGGATTATATCTCTGCCTTAGAACATCTCCAAGATCCATATCATCTGTTACCCCAGCCAAATCCTCACCTGAGCAAAATGCGCGACCTTGTCCTGTGATAACGAGTGTTCTGACTGTTTCATCTTTACTAGATTGTTTTATCGCAAATTTTACTTCTCTATTTAACTGTTCAGTAAATGCATTTAATCGTTCTGGTCTATTAAGAGTTATCCAGGCAATCTTGTTTTTGACCTCATACTTTATCGTTTCAAACAAGTAATTAACCTCCCCAATTAACTGCTTTACTCTTCAATTTCTTCACCAATCATTAAAGTAATGATATCTCCAGCAAATGACATCACATCTTTACCTGATGCTTTCCCTTCATCCGTTCTCATTGCTGCTTGCAATGCTTTATGACTGTCATAATACATTTCACACATTAAATAATACTCACCCTCACCACCCATTGGACTACCTAAAATCTTTGTTACTTCCATTTTCCTTAGACCAGGTATTTTCGCTGTAATAGGCGCATGTGTATTAAAATAATGTTCATTAAATGCCTCTTTATCTTCAGGATGTTTATACAACGCGATTAGTTTTACCATTAACTCAATCTCCTTTTACTTTGTTATTTTTCACATCATTGTTGATACTGGTTTCATTGCTTCAAATGGATTTTTGCACGTTTTACAATACAAAATACTTCTGCAAGCAGTTGGCCCAAAGATATTCTCCATTGTTGTATAACTTGAATTACAGTAGGGGCAATCCACCTGCCACCTTCCAGATTCATTCACTAGCTTAGGGGGTGGCGCAATTCCGAACTCTTTTAATCGTTCCCTTCCCTCTTCAGTAACACGTTCTGAAGTCCATGGAGGAGAAAAATCAAATTGAACATTAAATTGCTTCGTTCGGTCTAGATGATCAATCGATTTCAAAATATTCTTCTTAATAATATCTAGTGCTGGGCAACCAAGAAACGTCGGTAATAAATGTATGTCAACACGATCATTAGTAATTACAAGCTTTTCAAGCATACCAAGCTCTATAATTGAGATTGAATCGATTTCAGGATCCTTCACATTTTGAAGCTCTATCATGATTTTTTCCTTTAAAATCTCATTTGACATAAAAATCCTTCCTTATTGAAAATTCACCAAACCGCATTTGGGTCAATCTGATATACTTCGCTAAGCGTTTCGAGGGCATTTTTCAAATCAACGGTATGCTCACCATTTCTCCCGTTGCCATTTTTTAATCCAAACTTTTTTGGAAATACAAGATTCATACTTTCAAAGATTGGTTTAATAGAATTAATCCATCTTTTCTTCAATACCTCCTCTGATTCGATTAATCCCAATTCAACCATTTCCCTTTCTTTTGGACCTAAACTTAACATCCCGCCAAAGTCATCGGTTACAATCTTAATTGCCGCTTCCATTCTTGTTCGTGCTTCTCCACTTGCTGATATTAATTGCGTAAACCAAGTCCTCCAATGAAGTAGATGATAATAAAGCTCCATCTTTACCTTTATAGCAATATCAGAAAGTGGTTTATAGCATGATGTTTTAAGCGAATCTATCCGAATTTTCTTAGCTTCTGTATAAAAAAAATTCCGCACTACTGCAAATGCCCAGTCATATTGTGGTTCAACCAGATAATGACCAGGTCCATTTACTAATTCCAAAACAACCGCATTACGTCTTTCCTCATATGGACGTCCATGAGCAAGATCATCCATTTTGCCTACTCCTAAGTCTTCTAATAATTGATAATACATCGCTGCATGCCCCATTAAATCTTGGCTAATTGATGAAAAAGCAACATCTTCTTCTATATGTGGTGCAAGCCCAAGCCATTCTGAACCTCGATATGAAAGAATGAAATCATCATCTGCTAATTGGAATAATAACTCTGTTAACACAGTATGAAATCTATTTTGACTTATGAAGCTAGTGTTATTGCTACTAGTCATTGCTTGGCTTTCCTCCCCATGATAGAATTTCCTTCTCATCTAACATTTCTTGTTCGTACTTTCGCCATTTCTTCTTTAAATAGCCATAGCCCTTTGTATTACGATAATCTTTATTATCAAGCCTCTTTAAGGATTGTCGTTCCTCTACACTCATCTTTCGAATATCACTTCGCTTTACAACCCATAAGTCGGCAACTGGTTCCCGCCTCATAAAATTTTCTTGGGCCATAATCAATGCCAATTCTTGATTTGGTGCCAATAAAGAAAATTGATATTGTAGAGGAGAAGTGTCGCTTCTTTTACTAAATACCTCAAATTCCTGAAAAAATCCGCTATCCTTCAATAAACTCCCCCCCATTATTAACTTAAAGCTTCATGCACCCATTTATTCGTTTCATAAGTAATTTGTCGTAACCGTAATCTCTGTTTTGATTTAGGCCCATTATTTTTAATGATTTGCTTAAATTTGCCCCAATCAGGCTGTTGATAAATCCACTGCCTTTTTTCGTTATCAAAATACATCGTTTTATCTGGCAATTTCAACCCAAGTGAGAGCAACCTCGGTATATATTTCGTAAAAAAGTCCTGGCGCAGCTGTTCATTAGTCTTTGAGCGGATGTTATATTTTATCGTAATATCTTGTTTTGATGTCCCTGTTGTTGATGCATCACCTGGACCGAAAAACATTAGTAATGATTCCCACCAACGATCTATTGATTGTTGCAGCATTTCCTTTTGTGCTGCTGTTCCTTCCACTAATGTCATAATAATTGATTCCCCATGCTGGGCATGGAACACTTCCTCAGCACAAATTCGTTTTAACGCTCTTGCATATGGCCCATATGAAGCATGTAACATATTTGTCTGCGTAATAATAGCTGCCCCGTCTACAAGCCAACCAATAATACCTGCATCAGCCCACGATGGTGCCTCCATGTGGAAGACATTATGAAACTTCAAATCCCCATTGAATAAATCTTGAAAAATATCTTCCCTCGTTTTACCAAGTGGTTTCATTAAGTCCTCTGTAACCCGCAGTAGTAATTGGCCATGCCCCATCTCGTCCTGTACTTTTGCCATAATCCCAAGCTTTCTCTTTAAGCTTGGGGCTTTTGGTACCCACTCTTTTTCTGGCAGCGCTCCCATAATTTCACTAATTCCATGCATTGAAATTAACTTAATTAATGTGAATCGATATTCATCAGGCATCCAGTCATCGGCTTCAATTTTTTCACCGTTCTCAATACGTTTCATAAAATGCAGATGCTTTTCATGTTCAGTTAATAAATCAAACGAAAATACCTCAGACAATATATCCACCCCTCTATCCATATAACGTTTATTTTTCGTCCAACTTATTTCGAGTCATATATTTAAAACAAAGATAACGTGTTAATAGTAAAAAGTCAATTCATTTTCTGAAATTTTTTTATTTTCTTTTAAGAAAATAGTACATCTATAATTTTCGTGCTACAAAAAAAATTAGCAAAATATGCTGAAAAATGTTAATATAACATTTTAAAATAATTGTAATTCATAATTAATGAGGTGTATTTATTGAAGCAGGTCGATCAGTGGTCATCAAAGATTAGTTTTATTTTAGCAGCAGCGGGATCTGCGATAGGGTTAGGTGCAATTTGGAAATTCCCCTATGTAACGGGTACGAGTGGTGGAGGAATATTTTTTCTTATTTTTCTATTATTTACAGTATTAGTAGGATTACCACTCTTATTAGCTGAGTTCGTAATTGGAAGAAACACTCAGAAAGATGCTATTCAAGCATATAAAGAATTAGCACCAAACTCCTCTTGGCATTTAATAGGGCGTCTTGGAATTATTACTTGCTTTATTTTATTGTCATTTTATAGTGTTGTTGGAGGATGGATACTAATCTATCTAGTGAATGGGATAACAGGAAAACTTAGTGGACTGACTGAAGGGGAATATGTTCAGCTTTTCGAGGATACCATATCCAACCCATTTCTTGTCATTGGTGCACAACTAATTTTCTTAATGATTACAATCATTGTAGTAGGTAAAGGTGTAAAGGCAGGGATTGAACGAGCAAGTAAAATAATGATGCCAGCACTTTTTATACTCTTCATTATTTTAATCATCCGTTCAGTCACTCTTGATGGTTCACTTACGGGAATTAGCTTTTTTCTAAAGCCAGATTTTTCGAAGCTCACATCAGAAACGATTCTGTTTGCAATGGGTCAATCCTTTTTTGCTTTAAGTGTTGGAGTTTCAGTTATGGTCACATATAGCTCGTATCTCTCAAAAAAGGAAAATCTAGTTCAATCAGCAGTTTCAATCGTATCATTAAACATCCTAGTTGCTTTTCTCGCTGGTTTAGCTATTTTCCCTGCGGTATTCTCATTTGGCCTTAAGCCGGATGCTGGACCTGTATTGTTATTTAATGTTTTACCTACAGTATTTGATCAAATGCCACTAGGAATTTTGTTTTTTATCGCCTTTTTAGTACTATTCCTTTTTGCGACATTAACATCGGCATTTTCAATGTTGGAAATCATTGTTGCTCCCCTAGCAAAAGGAAGTGAACAAGGGCGCAAGAAGTTCTCTTGGATGTTCGGATTATTAATATTTCTAGTCGGTATTCCTTCTACTCTCTCATATGGGGTTCTGAGTGATATAACAATATTTGGAAAATCAATCTTTGATGCAGCAGATTTTCTTGTCAGTAATATTTTAATGCCTCTAGGCGCATTTTTAATTGCCATTTTCGTTCCATTAAAAATTTCCAAAGAAAAACTCCTGTCTGAGTTAAAATCAGGAAGTAATCTTTCAACAAAATTGTTTATTATCTGGTTTTTATTAATTCGTTTCTTTGTACCATTTATAATTTTTGTCGTCTTTCTAGATAGTTTAGGATTAATTTAAACAAAAAGAAGAGCCAGCAAGTTATTTTGCTGGCTTTTCCCTATTCATTCTCTTTTTGTAATTCATTAATCGTTGCCAAAATTCTTGTAATCCGTTTGTCATTTAATTCTTCGACTTTAAATGTAACATTTTTATATTCGATCGTTGGTTTTAAATCATCAGTAGGAATATATCCTACTTGTCCGATAACAAAGCCACTTAAAGTGTCATACTCCTCAGTAGGTAATTCAATATCAAGAATTACCTCGACATCATGTAAATTAGTAGTACCATCAATTGAATACGTATTTTCTTTGATTTCAATAATTTCTTCATCTTCTAGCTCATGCTCATCATATTCATCAAAAATATTCCCTACTATTTCTTCAATTAAATCTTCAATTGTAATAATTCCGTCTGTTCCGCCATATTCATCAAGTACGATTGCCATATGAATATTATTTTTTTGCAGCTCTTTGAACAATTCATCCGTTGGTTTTGATTCAAGTACAAAATATGGATCGCGTAGTAATTCCTTTAGGTTGAAAGAATTTTCATCACAGTTTTCAATAAATTGAATTAATTCCTTCGTATGTAAGATACCAACGATTCGATCAATATTTTCTTCATATACAGGAAATCTCGTATATTTTTCAATATTTACTAGCCTTACTGTATCTTTCAATGTGTAATTTATTGGGATCGCAACTATATTCGTACGATGGGTCATGATCTCCGATACAGTCTTATTGTCAAATTCAAATATATTATTGATCATAATCTTTTCAGCTTCTTGGATCGTTCCTTTTTCTTTCCCAACATCCACCATCATCCGAATTTCTTCTTCTGTTACATTTTCTTCTTCAGCATTTGGATCAATACCAAATAGACGTACAATTAGATTTGTTGACAATGTTAACAACTTAACAAATGGATATGTGATTTTTGATAAATACGTAAGTGGTGCAGCCGCAAACATCGAAATGGCCTCGGCTTTCTGAAGTGCGAGACGTTTTGGAACAAGTTCTCCGATGACTAACGTAAAATAAGATAAGATTAATGTAATAATGACGACAGAAATCGTCTCTAAAATATCCTTTGCAAGCGGTAATCCTAAGTTATACAAGGCATTTGCTAATTGACCAGCAAAACTACCTGCAGCAAAAGCACTAGCTAAAAAGCCTGCAAGTGTTATTCCAATTTGGATCGTAGCTAAAAATTGACTAGGCTCATTTAAAAGTTGATATAACATTTTCGCCTTTTTATTACCAGCATCCGCCATCATTTTAATTTTATTATCATTAAGTGAAACCATAGCCATTTCTGATGCAGCAAAAAATGCATTTAACACTAACAACAAAATAAGTATTACTATTTCTATTCCCACAAATTCCTACCTCCAATTGTAGAGGGCTATATCAATATCCTTCATAAAATCCCCTTTACAAACGGTTATTATACCATACCAAATCAGGTAAAAGTATTCTACATTTAATGATTGACATAAATGAATTTGCATTTTATAATTTATCTCAAAGCCAATTATCTTGATTTTAAGATTATTATTTTCAAATATTATTTATTGGAGGAGATTTTTAATGGTAAAAACAAAATGGACAGTAGATGCTTCACACAGTAGTATTGATTTTTCAGTAAAACATATGATGATTGCAAATGTAAAAGGAACATTTCACAACTTCGATGCAGTCATTGAAGCAGATCCTACAGATTTAACATCTGCTAATATCAAATTTTCAGTTGATCTAGCAAGTATCGATACCCGGAATGAGGATCGTGACGGACACTTACGTTCAGCTGACTTCTTTGATGTAGAAAACCATCCAACAATGACTTTCACATCAACCTCAATCGGCAAAACTGATGATGAAGAATATAATGTGACTGGTGATTTAACCATTCACGGTACTACAAAACAAGAAACGTTCAAAGTTACATTTGAAGGCCAAGGAAAAGATCCTTGGGGAAATGAAAAGGTTGGCTTCAGTGCTGAAGGATCAATTAGCCGTGGGGATTACGGTTTAGTTTGGAACTCTGCACTTGAAACTGGTGGAGTCTTAGTTGGAGATAAAGTTAAAATTTCACTTCAAATTGAAGCTCAAAAAGCATAAAAAAATAAAAATGGGAGTTGTTCATTGTGAACATGCTCCCATTATCTTATTTACGCAAACTTCTTTATCACATTATCAATTACCATTTGATCTTGTTTTGTTAATTTCTTTTGTATGATTGGAGAAGCAGGATTACATTTTGAAAGCTCCGAAGATAAGATTTCAAGATAAAATGGATTTGATTTTCGATTTCCGCCCAGATATCCTCTCAATATTTTTAATCTCTTGCTGTCACCAGTCATTTGACCCTCATAATCCCATTGGATTTGATTCTCATACAAGTTATCAAGTCTTGCCTTTAAACTAATCGCTTCTGATGCTGCTTCTTCTGGTGTACTGAAATAAGTATCTGCCCTTCTCATACCTTTTTTTCTGACACCGTCCCCAGCTTTTGCTTGATAAAAAACGACTTTCATAAAATCATCCTCCCACGTTCCTCCATTAGGTGAGTATAAACACCGGAAGACAAAGATTTTAACTCCTATATAGTAGTATACCCTTAATTACCAACTACTACCACTCTATTTTGGAATAGCTGCGATTACTTATTCTATGGGCCTTCTTTTTCATTTTACAAATGACTCCACTCTTGCTATTTATACGTTAGAATGGTAGAGTTAGAACTTAAGGATAAAAAATGACAAGTGAGTTGATAAAATTGAAAAGTAAATTTCAAGTTAACGACAAAGTAATCATAAAAACTTCGGGTGAAACTGTAACAATAACAAAATCAAGTTATATTACAAATATGAAAAGATATTCATATACTGTTAAGGAATATCCAAGTACTTTTTATTTTGAGGATGAAATTAAACCGTCAAATTAATTAAATAATATATTTACGATTTTATCTTCAATGGCTTTGCCGTCTGAACCATCGATTAAGTTATTGAGGATAATTGAAAATACTAAGACATCCCCATTACGGGTCGTAATATAGCCCGATAATGAGCTTACTGTCCGAATACTGCCTGTTTTTGCAAGTACTTTTCCGTTCATTTCACTAGACTTAAGTCGATTCCTCATGGTTCCGCCTATGTTCTTATCCCCATTACCGGCTATTGGCATGGACTTCAAATAAGAGGGAAACCACTCTTCTTTCTGAATTGTATATAATAAATATGAAATATCATTTGCTGATATTAAATTAACATGGGAGATTCCTGAACCATCTCTAATAACCATTTGATCAGGATTAACCCCTAATTTTGAAAGCTCATTCTTCATCACCTCTATACCTTTATCCCAGCTTCCTTCTCCTTTATTAACTTTACCCATTTCCTTCACCAATGTTTCCCCATGTCCATTATTACTTAGCTTCATGAACGGAATCATAAGCTCAGAAAGTGTAATCGAGTGATGTGATACAAGTGACTCTGCACTTTCTGGTGTTTTTCCACTTCCTTCTTCCCCTATTAAAATAATTCCTTCATCTATTAGCGATTGTTTAAATAAATCCAACGCATAGCCAGTTGGTTCCCATACAGATATCCATTCAGAGGTGCGATTGGAATTAATAGGAATAGTTCCCATGATTGTAATCGTATTTGATCCATGTTCCCGATATATTTCGAGCTCTTTAACACCTTCTGAGGAAATTGTTTTTGCTTGATTAATTATTTTTACATAATTATTTTTTGGTTGAATCGTAATGGTAGGTTCCTTGTTGATTTCATTACCAGGAGATATAGTGATGATAACCGTCCCAGAATCATAGTCCTTATTTGGTGATGCCGTTAATGCTGAGACCGCCGAACCGTAATACGTCGTCTCATCTACCCATGTTAAATCAATTGAATATCGTTCATCATCATACCATGTATCATCAGCAATTAAATTTCCAATGATCATTTCAATCCCGCTATCCTTTATTTTTTTCGCTAACTGTTCAAAATCTGATATTAACAAAGTAGGATCACCTTTACCTTTTAAATATAGATTACCCTCTAGTTTTTTATCATTTACATTTCCGTCTGTTAATACCTCTGTTTCAAAGGTGTATGTCTCTCCTAATGAAGAAAGCGCTGTTGCAGCAGTAAGTAATTTCAAATTCGAAGCTGGTCGTAGTCTTGTATGACCATTATGTTCGAACAATAGCTCTCCAGTAGTTGCCGATCTAATACTTATACCCGCTATTGCTCCCTCTAATGCTGGTTCACTTCTTATTAATTGATTTAACTTTTGAAATACTTCTTTTCCCTCACCTATTGCAAGTACCGTATTTCTCTCAACATGTATGTAAGGAATAAATGCAAACATAAATAGAATAGTTATTCCAATGAATGCTTTAACAATCTTAGTAATTTCTTGTACCCTCCTCTATTAATAGTAAATGGAAAAATTGAACCATTATCATATTGTATACAGAGGATATTAGGAATATTATCCCTTTTAATAAAAAGAAAAAAGCATCCGAAAGAATGCTTTTCACTTTAATTAAAAATAAACGATATAAATTATAACTGCTAATAGAATTCGATAAATTGCAAATGGTAGAAGTTTCACTTTATCAATAAGCTTCAAGAAAAAGCGAATACAGATTAGTGCAAATACAAAGGCACTAATAAAACCAGCAATAAAAAATGGCAAAGCATCCATAGTAAAGTACTCTAAATTTTTAATAAAAGAAATTCCACTTGCACCAGCCATAATTGGAACTGCCATAATAAATGTAAAATCAGCTGCAGCTCTATGACTAAGGCCGACTAATACCCCACCAGAAATAGTTGCACCAGATCTTGAGAATCCTGGCCATAAAGAAAAACATTGAATAAGGCCAACTGTGAATGCTTGTTTGTATGTAATCTCATCAACTGCTTGAGCATGATCATTTTTGGCACTATATCGATCAGCAATAATCATTAAGATAGCCCCTACAACTAACCCGATTAAAACATATTTCGTATCAAATAAGTATTCATCAATTGTATCCTCAAATAATACTCCTAAAACACCTGCCGGAAGTAATCCAACGATAATATGTGTTAATTTCAGTCGCTTTTTACCGACAGGTACAATTTTATTTCGACGCAAGCCTAATAAATCAATAAAACGATCTTTGAATACAACAACTACCGCTAATATAGACCCAAGCTGAATCATAACCATGAACGTATTTGCTACGTATTTACTACCTAAGAACTTTTCGGAATGGAGCCAAATATCATCTACAATAATCATATGACCAGTAGATGATACAGGAGCAAATTCTGTTAACCCCTCAACCATTCCTAAAATAATCGCCTTAATAATTGTTAATAGTTCCATCTATTTGATAAACTCCTTCTATTTCGAATTATGCTTTTTTTCTTTTACTTTTATAAAATAAAACGATGAAAATAATTACTGCCGCTGCGATTATTGCATAGGTGATATTCGAATAAATATCCATATAATGAACAATTGTCGTCCAATTCTCTCCAACTGCTGCCCCTACTACAACAAGAATGATATTCCATATCAAAGTTCCTATTGTTGTAAATAATAGAAAGAGACCAAAATTCATATTTGACATACCAGCAGGGATTGAGATCAGACTTCTAATGAGCGGAATCATTCGGCAAAAGAATACAGTCCAATAACCATATTTGTCAAACCAAGCATCTGCTTTATGGATGTCTTCCTTCGTCACCCTTAAAATATGACCCCAGCGGTCAATGATCTTCTCTAATCTTTCTACATCAAGGAGCCTCCCAATTCCGTATAAAATAATGGCACCAACAACCGATCCGAAAGTTGCAGCAATGATTACACCAGGAATTGTTAAATTTGTAGTTGTTGTCATAACCCCACCGAATGTCAGAATAACTTCAGATGGGATAGGTGGGAACACATTTTCTAAGGCAATCATTAAGAAGATCCCGAAATAGCCAAATTGCTCCATAAAGTCCGTAATCCAATTATCCATTATTTACCTCCAAGATCCTTTAGCTAACTTGTTAGCAGCATCCTTATTGTAATCTATGTTTGTCCTACTTAAAAGTATTCCATTAAAAAACTGTACTTACAATTTTGTAAGATTATCATTAAGACTGATTTCTAAACAAATCGGACAATGATCACTACCCATCATATGTGAGTGGATAGTTGAATCTTTTACATGTTTTTTAATTCGTTCAGAAACTATAAAATAATCAATTCTCCAACCGATATTTTTCTCACGTACATTCCTCATATATGACCACCACGTATATTTGTCTTTCAAATCGGGATATAAATATCGGAATGAATCCACAAAACCTGATGAGAGTAATTCTGTCATTTTCTCTCGTTCCTCATCCGTGAAGCCCGAGTTCCCTTTATTAGATTTGAAATTTTTCAAGTCAATCTCACGGTGAGCAACATTCAAATCTCCGCAGTAGATGACAGGCTTTATTTGATCTAAATCTTTTAAATAGGTTCGAATTTTATCTTCCCAGCTTAAGCGAAATTCAAGCCTCGCTAAGTCCCTTTGAGAATTTGGAGTATATACATTCACTAAGAAGAATTGTTCATATTCTAAAGTTAAGATCCTACCTTCTGCTTCATCCATTTCATCTCCGACACCATATGTAACCGAGAGTGGTTCTTCCTTTGTAAAAACAGCAGTCCCTGAGTATCCCTTCTTCAAAGCATAATTCCAGTATTGATGGTATCCAGCTAATTCTAAATCTATTTGACCTTCTTGACATTTCGTCTCCTGAATACAGACTATATCCGCATCCACCTCATTAAAATAATCCAAAAAACCTTTATTCACACACGCTCTTATACCATTCACATTCCAAGAAATAAGTTTCATTTTTTTAACTCCCTTTTTTCACTTTCCTAAATATATCATATTTACTTTCTCATAGAAAACCAGAATGGCAAATATTAAGCAAATAAACTATTAATATTCCATGCTAAAATAGGTGCTAAGGAAGTGAATAATTTATAATGATGAAAAAGATAATCATCCCATTACTTTTCATTTTAACCTTACCTACTCTTCTTAGCCTAGACCCTAAAACATATGATTCTAGATATTACGCAAAATTCACATCTCCTGAAGGCATACAATTTTTAAGTTATTCAAAAGTGTGGGAAGAGGATGGATTAAGAGAATTATATAATGAATTATTAAAAAACAAACATGGTGCTGAATTAAGTCAATTACAAGAAGTAAGAGTTATTGGTAGTGCTAGCAAAACAAATGCTGCGATCCGTGGTCGTTACAATATATTAACAAACTCGATTACCTTATATGATGGTGATAAATATACGAATCCATCTTTACTGAGGGAAACGCTCTCTCATGAGTATGGACATCATTTTGGTTACTTTTACTTTCAATTTCATCAGTTCCCATTTTCAAAATGGGCAAAGCTGCGCAGTTTAGCAAATGAACCAATTCGTTGGGACTCCTTCTGGAATTATTCAATAAGCTCCCATGAATGGAATCCACAAGAAATTTTTGCAGAGGATTACGTTTTATTATATGGTGCTACAAAAAAAGTAGATAGTAAGGATGTTTATAGTAATGAAGCTTTTTATGTAAGAACTGAACATGAAAATCAAGAACTATCAAATGTGCTTGAAAATAAGGAACTACAACAGTACCTTGAAACACATACTGGTATTACGATCGATGATAACAGACTATTAAAAACTCCCAAGCTCCAATTCATACATGATAATAGGCTATCATTTTCTATAACAGAACGAAAAGATGTTGCCTACAGATTAAATCTTACTTTCTATGAAAAAGTTGCGGGTGAATTTACTCAAATCGATTATCAAGAAATGTTAAACGTAACTCTTGAAAAACGAAAATCCATTATCTTTTTAATCGATATCCCTTCTTCTGCAAACTATATTAAAGCAAATGTTGATATCGTTGATTTGAATACCTCTATCGGATTAACAACAGATTATTTTAACTTAATGATCGAAGAAGATGAATTTAAAAAAACAATTTCAATACTTGAATAGAAAAATCTGTTCCTTTCGTTATATAATATGTTTAATGAGTTCATTGAAAGGCGGTAATCAAGATACCAACACCTAGTATGGAAGATTATTTAGAAAAAATATACTTATCTATTCAACAAAAAGGCTATGCCCGAAGTGTTGATATCGCTTCTTCATTAAGTGTATTGCCCTCATCAGTAACAAAAATGATGCAAAAGCTAGATGAGGAAGGCTTTGGTGTTTATGAAAGGTATAGAGGATTTATCCTTACTGATAAAGGAAATAAAATAGCAAAAAAACTCGTTGAAAAGCACGAGATGTTAGAAGAATTTTTATTAATGATTGGTGTTCAACAGCAGAATATTTATGAAGAAGTAGAAAAGCTCGAGCATTATATTAGTAAGGAAACGGCATTTTGTATTACAACTTTAATGGAGTTTTTTGATGAAAATCCTGAAGCTAAAAAAGACTATGTATCATTTCGTAAAACAAAGCTTTAAAAAAGTTCCCTTATAATGAGGGAACTTTTTTATTATATTACATAACCTTCTTTTTTAATTGGCTATTAAATAGGGTATGATAATATCCTTTTTGCTGTAAAAGTGATTCATGAGTGCCTTTTTCTATCATTTTACCTTCATCAAGTACAAGAATTTGATCTGCTTGTTGGATTGTATTTAGACGATGGGCAACAATAAAACTAGTTCTTCCATTCATTAATCTTTGTAAAGCCTCTTGAATCTTCACTTCTGTTACTGTGTCAATACTACTTGTTGCTTCGTCTAATATTAAGATTGCTGGATTTGCTATGATCGCTCTTGCAATTGAAAGTAATTGTTTTTGCCCTTGGCTTATCCCATTACCATCCTGTTTGAGAATTGTGTCATATTTATTAGGTAATTTCATAATAAAAGAATGAGCGTTTGCCAATTTTGCAGCTTCAATGATTTCTTCATCTGTTGCATTCAATCTCCCATAGCGAATATTTTCCATTATCGACACTTGGAATAAATAGGAGTCTTGCAAAACAAAAGCCATATTTTTTCGTAAGCTTCCCCTCGTAATTTTAACAGAGTCAATTCCATCAATAAAAATCATTCCGCCATCTGGGTCATAAAATCTTGAAAGTAAATTGATTATCGTTGTCTTTCCTGCACCAGTTGGACCAACTAATGCGACTGATGTCCCACTGTCAACATGAAAACTAACATTATCAATTGTGTTTCCACCCTTTTCATATGAAAAAGATACATTCCGAAATTCAACTTCTCCATGAACTTTTTGTACAACTGTTGAATTTATCTCATCCCATGTTTCTAACTCTTCATCAAGAATGTCAAATACACGTTCAGCTCCAGCTATAGCCGAAAGAAGTGTATTAAACTGATTGGCAAGATCATTTAATGGTCTAGTAAATTGTCTAGCGTACTCCGTAAAAATAACAATTGTACCAATTGTAATCATTTTCTGTATCGCAAAAACACCACCGATACCAGCTATAATTGCAAAGCTTAAGTTATTAAGTACATTCATTAATTTTGGTATGAAGCCTGAATAGGTTTGTGCAAAATAGCCTGCTCTTTTAAGTTTCTCACTTTTATCCAAAAATTCTTGTATAACCTTCTCTTCTTGAGAAAAACTCTTTACAATTCTTTGACCAGAAATCGTTTCTTCGATATAACCATTCAAATCCCCTAAATAACGTTGCTGCTCCTTAAATAATTTTCCTGTCCGATTTGTAATCCATTTCAAGCCAAAAAACATGATTGGAACAATAAGCAATGTAATCAATGTTAATAGCGGACTTAGCCAAACCATGATCACAATTGTTCCGATTAATGTTAAAAGACTCGAAAATATTTGGATGACAGAACTATTTAAAGTTGAACTAACGTTTTCGATATCATTTGTCACTCGACTCATAAGCTCACCGTGCTGACGCTTATCAAAAAAGTGAATGGGCAATCTATGAAGTTGATTGAACAATTCGGTTCTCATCGTAAAAACTGTTTTTTGAGCAATCCCAACCATCCAATAATTTTGATACCATAACGCTACTGAATGAAGGATATATATCCCTACTAAAAGTAATATCGGAACAAAAATACCTGTATTTTCTTTCGTAACAATGTATTTATCAACTGTCACCCCAAGTAGATATGGTCCTAGTAATCCTAATAGTGAGCTTGCTAAAACCATTCCTAAAACAGCTAAAAGTAATTTAAAATTCGTTGATAAATAACTCCAAATTCGTTTGACAGTATTCAATTTTGGTTTCGATTTTTGGAAAGGTTTAGTTACTTGTGCTGGCATGATTTAATTTCCCTTCCCCAAATTGTGTTTTAAATACCTTTTGATAAAATGGTGATGTTTTCAATAATTCTTGATGATTCCCTTCAGCAATAAGTCCCCCATCCTCAAGGAGTAAAATGGAATCAGCTGCCATTGCAGTATAGATTTTTTGCGTAATTATTAATGTTGTACAAGTGTATTTTTTTAACGATTGTAATAATTGTGCTTCTGTTTTCAAATCTAAAGCACTTGTACTGTCATCTAGGAGAAGTATTTTTGGATTTCTTACAAGTGCTCTGGCAATGGAAATTCGTTGTTTTTGACCACCTGAGAGATTTACTCCTTTTTGACCAATAACTGTTTCATATTTTAATGGTAATTTTTCAATTGTATGATGTATTTGTGCACTTTTTGCGGCTTCAATAATTTCCCCCATTGTTGAATCTTCCTTGCCCCATGCAATATTTTCCTTAATTGTTCCTGTAAATAACAATGCTTCCTGGGGAACAAATCCAATTTGTTTTCGTAAATCATCAAGACCAACATTCTTCACATCATGTCCATCTATAATAATACTACCTCCAGATACATCATAAAGCCTTGGAATGAGTTGAAATAATGTTGACTTACCAGATCCTGTTGCCCCTAAAATAACAACAGTTGTTCCCGCTTTTATAGAGAACGAAAGATTATCCAATACGTGAGAAGAAGAACCTTCATAATTAAAGCGAACATCTTTAAAATCTATACGTCCAGATTGCATTGCGAATGATTGTTCTTTTTCAGGTAATTCTACTAAATCAACTTCTGTATCCAATACTTCTGTAACACGCCCAGCGGAAGCTCGTGCACGAGAAAAATGCATAATTATCCATGTAAATACAGATAGCGCACCCGTAATTCGTGTTGCATAATTGATGATTGCTACAACTTCACCAACTTTAGCATCACCAGTGTTCACATCCGCACTCCCAAACCATAAAATTGCTAAAATACTAGCATTCATTACAATTAATAAAACTGGCATCGACGTTTCAATAAGTCGTAATGTCGTAATTGTGCGATTACGTAATTCTTTATTCGCATCGTCAAATCGATTCATTTCATGCTTTCCTCTTACAAATGCCTTAATTAATTTCATATTAGAAAGATTTTCTCTCATTACTCCATTAACATGGTCTAACTTATCCTGAACAGTTTGAAAAAGCTTTCTTGCCCTAGTCATTACGAAGATAAGAAAACCCACTAATAATGGAATTGTAATTACTAAGAGCAGTGCAAGTCTGAAGTTAACAAGTAATGCCATAATGACTCCACCAATAATTAACAACGGAGCTCGAAGCATGATTCGCAAGCTCATGAACACTGTATTTTGCAGTTGGGTTACATCATTTGTCATTCTTGTAATTAATGTGGCCGTTTCGAATTTTTGCAAATTATTGAACGAAAAAGATTGTACCTTTACAAATAACGCCTTTCTAACATCATAGCCAAAGCTTTGACTTGAATGTGCTGCAAAAAATGAATTAATAATACCAGATAAAAAGGCTAGCAAAGATATTCCTACCATGAACCCGCCCCACTTCAAAACAACAGATAAATCTTTTTGAAGAATACCATCATCGATTACCTTTGCAATTAAAATTGGCTGTAATAATTCAACTGCTAACTCGACTAATGTTAAAATTAAAGCAACTACAATAGGTAACCGATATGGTTTTAAAAATGACAACACCTTTAACATACTAAGCCTCCAAACATCTTGCAAAGCTCATTTCTATTAATCTTTCGTTTTCCGAATAATTATTATATTGAATATCATACAACAATTATTTTGTTAATACATCAAAAAACATACAAAAAAATCATCAGAAGTAAATTTCTATCATTTAATCTTCATTAAGATTCAGAAAATACTATTAATAATTTGCTATTTTAGTATATAATAAATACTGTTAGGATCACGAAATAATATTTTAGATGATGAAGGGAGCATAACGATGAGTAAATTATTAACTCGTTCAGAAGTACCAGTAGAGTCAACATGGAAACTTGAGGATTTATTTACATCAGATGAGGCATGGGAATCTGAATTAACAGCAATTCAAAAGGATGTCCCTACAGTAACAAAATATAAAGGTGAACTTTCCAAAGGTGCAAAAAGCTTATTAAATTGTTTACTCGCACAGGAAGAATTATATAAGAGAATAATCTTAGTTGCTACATATGCAAATCTTCGCTTTTCTGAAGATGGATCAAATGCTGTGAATCAAGGTAATTCTGCACGTATGGCTGCAGCATTATCTGAGATTAGTGCTGCTCTTTCTTTCATAGATTCTGAAATTCTTGCCTTACCTGATGGAATGATTGAACAATACTTACAGGATGAAGTTGAACTATCAGCTTTTCAATTAAATTTACAAGAAATAATTGAGAAAAAACCCTATACTTTAACACCTGAAACTGAGGAAGCATTCGCAGCACTTGGGGAAGTTCATGCAGCACCTTATATGATCTATCAACGAAGTAAAACTTCTGATATGGCATTTTCATCATTTAAGGATGAAGATGGTCAGGAATCGCCATTGTCATTTGCATTATATGAAGACAGCTATGAACTATCACCTGACACAACAACAAGAAGAAATGCATATCATGCATTTTCTAATTCTTTGAAGCAATATCAACATACATTCGCTGCTACATACGCAACAGAAGTCAAAAAACAAGTCGCTATATCTAAATTAAGAAAGTATGAATCCGTAACACATATGCTGTTACATCCCCAAAAGGTTACATTAGAAATGTATCATAATCAACTTGATATTATTCAAGAAGAGCTTGCACCACATATGCGAAAATTAGCTAATCTTAGGAAAAGTGTTCTTGGTTTGGAAAAAATGCAATTTTGTGATTTAAAGGCACCGCTTGATCCAGAGTTCAATCCAAAAACTACTTATAAAGAGGCATCTGAAACAATTTTGGAAGCTTTAGAAGTAATGGGACCTGAATACATTACGATTATGAAGAAAGCTTTAACAGAACGTTGGGTAGATCTACCTCCAAATGTAGGGAAATCAACTGGTGCTTTTTGTTCAAGCCCTTATGGCTCCCATCCTTATATACTTATCTCTTGGACTGACACGATGAGAGGTGCATTTGTCTTAGCACATGAACTTGGTCATGCTGGCCACTTTTATTTGGCTAATAGACATCAAAGGGTTGGAAATACACGCCCTTCCACTTATTTTGTTGAGGCTCCTTCAACAATGAATGAGTTATTACTTGCTGAACATCTCCTCTCAAAAACAGAAGACAAGAGGATGCGACGCTGGATTATTACACAATTGTTAGGAACGTATTATCATAATTTTGTTACACATTTATTAGAAGGTGAATACCAACGCAGAGTGTATTCACATGCCGAACAGGGAAAGCCAATTACAGCACCTGTTCTAAATACAATTAAAGGGGATGTTCTACGTTCCTTCTGGGGTGACTCTGTTGAAATTGACGAAGCAGCTAGCTTAACATGGATGAGACAGCCACACTATTATATGGGCTTATATCCTTACACATATTCTGCAGGGCTTACTGCTTCAACCGCAGTTGCTGCTTTAATGAAGGAAGAAGGCCAACCTGCAGTTGACCGTTGGTTAGAAGTTTTAAAAGCAGGCGGTACGATGAACCCACTGGAATTAATGAAGTATGCTGGTGCGGATATGTTAGAACCAGAAACGATTCGCAAAGCGGTGGCATATGTAGGATCATTAGTCGATGAACTTGTAAAAAGCTATGAATAAATAATTCAAAACCTTAGCCAAGTGTATTGGCTAAGGTTTTACTTTTGATTATTGATCCAATTTAAGCTTTGCTAAAGCATCTGCCAGTGCTGTATTAATTGGTTCTTCTTTATCCTGATTCTTCAAGTATTTAGAAACATCTCGCTTAGAAACCTTACCTGATTTATCCTTTTGTCTTCTTTCATTAAATGTCGATAACTTCTCCCGATGACCACATTTACAAACAAAAATTTGACCGTCACCAGCTCCACGAAGCTCTAACCTCTTATGACAATTTGGACATCTTGCATTCGTTACCTTTGATATATTTTTTCGATGACCACATTCTCTATCCTGGCACACGAGCATTTTACCCTTTTTTCCATTTACTTCAAGCATTAATTTCCCACAGTCTGGACATTTCGTTCCCGTGATATTATCATGCTTAAATTTTGAGTCACTGTTTTTTATTTCATTCACAACTGCTTTTGTATATCCCTTAATTTCTGTAATGAAATCATTTTTCTTAAGATGCCCTTTTGATATTCTCTCCAGTTTTTGTTCCCATTCTGCAGATAATACAGGAGATTGTAGGTCTTCTGGAACTAGCTCTAATAATTGCTTTCCTTTATTCGTAATATGAATATCTTTACCTTTTCTTTCAATTAAGAAGGTGTTGAATAGCTTTTCAATAATATCGGCTCTTGTAGCGACTGTTCCGAGTCCACCTGTTTTTCCAATCGTTTCAATTAAGTCCTTATTTTCCCCTGCCATGTATTTCGATGGGTTTTCCATTGCAGATAATAAGCTTCCTTCATTGAATGGTTTTGGTGGTTCGGTATATTTGTTAACCTCATTAACATATTTCACATTTAATTCTACTCCAGAATGTATGGATGCAGGGATCTTGCTAGTTAATTCAAGATCTTCATCCTCATCATGGCTACTGTCATACACTTCTTTCCACCCGAGAGACAGGACAGTTTTTCCTTTGGCTGTAAATTTCTCTTGTCCAATTCGTGCATGGACAATCTTTTGCTCATACGTATATGCCGGAAAGAATACTGATAAAAATCTTTTTACAATTAAATCATATATTTTTACTTCTTTATCAGACAATGCACTTATATTTGCCCTTTCCTCTGTAGGAATAATCGCATGATGATCTGTCACCTTACTATTATCAACAAAAGACTTATTTGTTTTGATTCCAGTACTCGTAATTTTTGAAGCAAGCTTTGCATATCGTTGTATTTTACAAGCATCAATACGGTCCTTCAGCGTATCAACAATATCAGTTGACAAGTATTTAGAATCAGTTCGAGGATATGTGACCAACTTATGCTGTTCATATAATTTTTGGAGAATATTAAGTGTTTCCTTTGCTGAATATCCAAAAATTTTATTTGCATCTCTCTGCAACTCTGTTAGATCATATAGCTGTGGTGCGAAGCTCTTCTTCTCTGTTTTTTTAACATCGGTAATGATTGTTTTTTGATTCGAAATAGCACTAATAATCTGCTTGCATTTCTCTTTATTAAAAATTCGAGCATTATTTGTTTTCTCATCAATCCAGTGGAAAGTTAAATATTCTGTTACGGCGTTAATTTCATAATATGGCTGTGGTTTGAAGCTTTTAATTTCAGCTTCCCTTTTTGCCATAATTGCTAATGTTGGTGTTTGGACACGACCACATGATAATTGAGCATTATGCTTCGTAGTTAAAGCACGAGTGGCATTGATTCCAACTAACCAATCAGCTTCTGCTCTTGCAACTGCTGAGAAATATAAATTCTCATATTCTTTCCCACTCTTCAGATTTGCAAAGCCCTGCTTGATTGCTTTGTCTGTAACCGAAGAAATCCAAAGACGTTTTATTGGCTTTTGTATTCTTGTTTTATCAATAATCCATCTAGCAACCAATTCACCTTCCCGTCCAGCATCGGTGGCAATCACGATATCTTTAACATCCTTACGTTGTAATTGCGATTTGACAACACTATATTGTTTACCAGTTTGCTTTATAACAACTAAATCTAACCGTGATGGAATAATTGGTAAATCCTCAATTTTCCATGATTTATATTGATCACCGTATTTTTCAGGATCGGCAAGTGTGACAAGATGCCCTAGAGCCCAAGTTACAATATATTTATCATTTTCAAAAAATCCATTTCCTTTTTTAAGGCAGCCTAATACCCGGGCGATATCTCTTCCTACGGATGGCTTCTCTGCTAGTACAAGTGATTTCATTTTTATACCTCCAATTCACTCGTATTATTATACAGTAATTGCCACCATTACGCACTTAAACACTATTAAAATTACGCTTCAACAGCAATTCGAAGTGGCAATACAATCTTAAAAATCGTTTGACTGGAGTCTGAAACGCATGTAATGGTTCCCCCGTGCTTTTCAATTATTTTTTTGCAAACAAATAGACCTATTCCAGTACCAAACTCCTTTGTTGTATAAAATGGTTCAAAGATGGTATCCATAAATTCTTGTTGAATTTTCGGACCATTGTTTGAAATGGAAATCTCAATATTTCCATCAGTCATATTTGATTGAATCCAAATTCTCCGGTTTTCTTTTAATTGCTTAAGCGCATCAATTGAATTTAATAATATATTTAAAATAACCTGTCTTATTTCTTCTTTATTAACAAGGATTTCCAGTTTCATGTCAATATCATTAATGACCTCAACTTCCCCATCAAGTAAGCTAGCATATAGGAAATCAATAATATCAATAAACATTTCATACAATAAAACTGTTTTTTCGCTTTTCTCTATTAAATCCTTCTTTGAAACATGCAAAAATTGTGAAATTTTATAATTTAACTGGTTTAATTCATGACTAATGATGTCTAAGTATTTTATATCTGGGTAGTCATTGCTAATTAACTTGACGAAGCCAAGTATTGCAGTTAATGGATTACGAAATTCATGAACAAAGGTAGAGGCCATCTGTCCTAAGATTGTTAATCGCTCTTGGTGACTTTGATCTATATAATGAATCTTTTCCTGGAGAAGTTGATCCTTAAGTTCCGTATATTTTGTTACCCCATAGTATGTAAAATTATCAAATATTCGATTTACATCATTAAATACTGGCTCTAAACATTCGATACTTAATCCCGAGTTGTATATGTACTTAAAAATTTCACTTCTACATAAATTAACGTTGTATACAAATTCACCAATATTAATATTTGCTTGGGCTCTTTCTTCTGCAACTTTATCTGCAAGTTTTTTTATTGCTTTATTATCTATTGGATGAATTATTGAACTCTTCACCATCTCAAACATAGTTAACCCATTTAACGCTACTTCATCTTTATATAGATCATCTTCTGAATCAATAACATTTTTTTGCCATTCTTTTAGAAAAATTGATAAATTAGATTCTAAATAATAGATAAGTTCTCCTAAGACTGGATTCAATATATTCCACCCTTTCATTTCATCCTATTGAAATAATTTGCTTTATAAAAGTAACGACACATTATAGTATTCTACTTTAATTTCTGAATTACCTTTTAGAATATAAGTAATTTGTAGAATTTTCAAAATTAATATCGATTATCATAGAATAATTTTTTTTCATTTGTTAAAAAAAGAGACAAGTTTCCTTCTGTGTCTAGCATACATTAAAGAAAGACGAGCATTTGGGGGGTTATGTATGAAATTTATATTGATTAAAAAGAAATGGGTATTATTTATCATCGTTTCTTGTACAGTACTACTATGTGGATGGTTGTTGTTACAGCCACAAATCATACCGACAATCACTACTACTGCTGCTGAAGAAGAGGTTGTATATCATGTCACAACAGGAGAATTAAAAACAACAACTGATGATGGGAAAGAAATTGAAGCTTATTTTTGGAATCCGGGGACGATTGTCGTACCTCAAGGTAAAAATGTAACCTTTAATATTTATGGAGTAAACGGTAAAGAACATTCCTTTTACATCGAGGGAACAGACATTAAAGGGACTGTCAAAAAAGGGGAAGAGATAAAAATAGAAACTCGTTTTAACAAAGAAGGAACATATAGAATCATTTGTTTGAATCACGCTGATATCGCAAGTAATGGTCCAATGATTGGATATATTGTCGTTGACTAAGTAATAAGGAGTAGAAAAAACAGGGTTATCCCCTGTTCTTCTACTCCTTATATTTTTCTAACGACAATTACTGGTGTCATTTTTTTGATGATACAATCTTCGATATCATTTTGGCCGAGTAATCCTAGTGTAATTGCTGCTTCAATTTTTTGCTGATCTGGCATTTTTACCATTTGAACACAATCGTTTAATTGTAAATCTTCTAATCTCTTGACCATTTTTTCATCTTCGTAGTTCTCAGTTGATCGAACCTGCCTTTGAATTTTATAGCTGCCTATAATAGATTCAGCCTTCTCATTTTTACCAACCGCAGCATCAAAATAAACGTTAATTACTTTCTTCATTTCCTTTAATTCTTTTTCAATTTCTTTTGCCTTCTCATTTAATAAAACATATTTTGAAACTAGCTCTTCTGGTATTTCCGAGAATGTTTGATTCATAGATTAATCCTCCACTTAATAGTTTTAATTAATCATATGATGAACATTCAAAAAAAATTCATTGTTAATTGATAGTATGATAAGTAAAAACCATTCCCCACATGAAAGGAATGGCTTTTTGTTTGTTTAGCAGGGAATTATAAAATTTAAACTTGTGGATAACCCTTTAATAAAGTTTATCTACGTTCAGCTCCAGCGCCTAGGCCCTCGAGGTCAAATAACCTGATGCAAGAAAAGTCAAAGTGCGACTTTTTTGCATCAGGTTATTTGCTTGTCGGGCCTGGACAAGGCGCTTGCGCTTTTGTTCTTATATACTCTTATACAGCAGCTTCTTCAGTAGTGGAAACAGCACATCTGGTAATTCATCAATATCCGGAACTAATATACTATATTTTCCATATATGTTTTGAATGGTCTTTTTTTGTCCCTCTTCAATTTCACCGTTTGATAAGAATACATTAATGACTTCAATTCCATATTTTCGAGCATCTAGAACGGCTTCATATGTATCAATAATCCCATTTTGCTCATAATCGAATGCTGCAGGTTCTCCATCTGAAAATACTAATAGGAATTTTTGTTTTTCTGAACGTTCTAGAATTTTTTTCGTCAACATTCTTATCGCAAAACCGTCCCGATTATCTTCCTCAGGCTCAAGTTGCATAATTTCTGGGCCTTGTCTATGTGTTAGTGATGAAGAAAAATCAATAACCGTTTGTAAATAATTCGGTTGTTTTGTACTAGTCGCTTCATTCGTATCTTCCCAAAATCCTGTCACTTGATGGGGTACCCGAACTGATTTTAATGCCTCATGGAATAATGTAATTCCAAGCTTAGTTTGCTTCATCTTATCATACATTGAGGCCGAGCAATCAACTAGCAAAGAAAATACAGCATCAATTTGAGGAGACTCTTGATCTTTTTTATAAAACATTCTTGGATTATCTTCAGTAAATAACCGTACTAGTTTTTTGTTTAATCTACCAAAATGTAAATCACTTCTAGGAAGGTTCTTTTTATGCTCTAAAATTTTGATGATCATTTGCTTCATTTTTTTCTGATAAGGGGCGATAACAGCTTTATTTTCGTCATACTCTATAATTTCAGTATTTGTAGGCTTTCTCGCCTTAATAAATACCGGATAAGCAAATTTATTTTCTTTTCCATATTCGAACGCAGACTCGCCTTTATTAGGGGTATCGTTCATTTCCATTGCTTCCATTTTTGAATAGTCTTTATTACTACTTTTCTGAGAAGATCCTTGGACGATACCTAACGCTTGGTCGGCATCCTCACCTTCCCTCGCACCTTCACCAATCAAATTTGTTTTTGAACCTTGCTCAAGATCAAATTTTAAAAAACTTTTTGTTGTTTTACTTGTTTCTTGATGCCATGTTGGAAGCTTTTCTTCATGTACATCTTCATCACCCTTTTTAGCATCCTTTAACCTATCATTATTTTTTAATGGATCATTTCTCGTTAAATCATCAAATGTTAAACCGTCTTCAAGACTTTCATAATCAAGCTCTGGAAGATGAAAATACGTATTTAACATGTCATTGGATAGTACTTCATCAAGTACATCTACAATTCTCGAACAAATTTTAACGACATCTCCAGTTGTCTTCGTATCAAAAAAATTGGTTACTTCGTTTCGTAAAAATGGTAGGACCAGATCTATGTCACTATGAATGCTTGGAATTTCTTCAATCGGTGAATCTGAAGTAACTAACAAAAAGAGTGCGTTAAATAAAGCATCCGTATGAACACTTTTAACAATATTCACATGTAATTGATCTTTAAAATAATTCCTATAAATCCTTTTGCGATGATAAAATGCTTTTTTTGTACCAGGGCGAATCTTTTTACATAATTCTTCAAGTCGTAAATCTTCACAAACCATAAATAATTGTTTTGCGAAACTTGGTAAATTTGTATTATCACATAGCTTCATAAAAGCAGAGACCTCTTGAAAGTCCGTGAATTGCTTACTCCCAATTGCTCTTAGAAATATATCACTCGTTAGACCGTTCCTTTTATCCTTATCAGGTCGATTGTCCCAGAAATGGCTAATGATGATTTTATTTTCAATTGGATTAAAATATGATCGATATCCTAGTTCTACTTCAATTTCTGCTGATTTAGATAATGTCTTCGCTAAATCTGCAAGTTCCATAAAGAGGAATGAATCAATTTTTTTATCGTTAAATTGAATAAATCTCATCGTTAATCCTCACTCAAACAGAGTTTCTGCAATATTTTTTATAGCAGCTTTTTCTCGATCATCTTCAAGCTTTTGAATTATCCCTCTTGAGATAGCACGTAGTGGCGGCATATACAAAGCCAAGTCACATGTATCGATAAGTGCTCGTATCGAAGCTGCTTCCTCTGAAATTAATCCATTCCTAACTTGTGTAATTAAATCAGCTGACAAGGAAACAAATTTGTTAATCAGCTGCTCATCCTTAAGTAAGGATTGTTCTTGTAATACCTTTTTAAGCGTTTCACCTTGAATGTATGGGACATCAATAATAACAAAGCGATTCTTTAATGCTTCGTTTAATGGAACAGTTCCTACATATCCTTCATTTATAGCTGCAATGACTCCGAAACCGCTTTTAGCCTTGACAACTTCTGCAGTAAAAGGATTTGTAATCATTTTTCGATAATCCAACACTCCGTTTAAAATTGGCAATGTTTCTGGTTTCGCCATATTAATTTCATCGATATAAAGCAAATAACCTTTTCTCATTGCATTAATAACTGGGCCTTGAATGAATTCGATTGCCATTTTACCTTTTTGCTCTTGTATCGTCTTGTAACCAAGCAGCGCCTCCGCATCCAAATCTACAGAACAGTTAATGCTATACATCGGCTGCGAAAATAAAGCTGATATCGTTTCAGCTAATTTTGTTTTTCCTGAACCTGTAGGACCCTTTAACAAAACATTTTTTCCAAGACTTAAAGATATAATTGCATCCTGAATAATTGCGAGATCGGCAAAAGTATAGCCGTCTTTTCCTATTAGCACTTGATCCTCAGCGGTTAAAGGGACTGATTCTTTACGTTTTATAATTTCCTCATAAATTTTACTAGGTAATTTTAACTCTTCTATTTGATATGACATTTATTTTTCATTTCCTCTCTTTAATTCGTTACCTCACGATTCTACAGAAATTTGAACAATGAAGCAAAGTATAAACATTTTATTGAATTTTTATGATTTTTTTGTTTAAATTGTGGTATGATGAATTATATTAAGCAATAAAGAAAGACCGCAGATGTTGGTAGCATCTACGGCCTAGCAATAGAAGGTTCCCAATATGGGGATCGGCCTATGGGAAAAATAGACCTCGCCCTACTTAAGAGGATAAGGGAGGTCTATTTTTTGTTGTTCTTGTCAAATGACAATATGGCAACAACAAGGGACGCAAAAGAAAGCATAATAACTAGACTTTCATATATCGTCAAAGGCATCACCCCCAATCTTCAGGGACTAGCCGACCACCCTAATGGACAATCTATTGCATGCTTGTATTATAGCACAAATAAGTACCAGAACATACGTTTTATTGATTAAAATGATTCTTTGTACTCAGTAGACAATCTTGGATATTACGATTGATGTATTCTTCATCCTTCTTAAGAACGTCGCCTAAAAATGTAAGTAATTCATTATCAAACGCTAGACCACTCGCAAATTGCCTTTTAATAAATCGCTCTGCCTCATCATACTTATCAAAAGATTGTTCTAATAAACCTTTCTCATGATGGATTCTCCATTTTCCGTCTTGATTAAGGAAAACAAAAGATTTCTCTCCTTTTCGATTAACCAAAAGTGTGCCGTTTTCTGTCTCTTTCATATTTAGTATATTCTGTGGCGCATCATGCCGAATCGAATAGATTGAAAATGGATTTTTAACAAATAACTCAAATGCTGTATCACCCATTGAACATCCAGATGCTTTTGGATGACCTCCACCACCGTATCTTTTCGCAAATTCCGATACATCAACTTCATCATAGATCGTACGGAAACCAATTTTCTTTGTCCCAACATTCAGTAAAGAAATTAAGTCAAGATGTGGATTTAATTTTGCAAGTGCATTACCAAGCTCTGATAAATACTGCTCCGCGTGGATTACACCAACACAATATTCACCGATTGTAGTTTGAACAATTTGTCTATTTTTCGACTGGATGTATCGTTCAATTTTCTTCTCTTCCATGTTTAATAGAAATTCCTCTGAATCAGTTAACTTGAAGGTTGAAGAACTTTTTAAACGCTCAAGCATTTCGGATTCAAATTGTTCAATCCCCACAATATAAAATAAATCATTCAAACGCTTTGCCTCAACTTTTTCTTCAACTTCCCATTCCCATGTGTCATATAATCTTACTAATTCAATAAATTCTTCCAAAGCCGTATTTTGTTCCAACTTTCCATTCTCAAGAAGAAATTCATAAAAGAGTGATGTTGCACATGTTTTCTTACCTGTTTTGTATTCAGGAAGTACATACCCCCAATTATAATTATTAAAATGCATCGCTGTAATATGGTGATCAACAACCTGGATATGGTTACCAGCCTTTGAACGTTTATCAAGTTTTTTTTCAATTTTATCATTCACCGCTAGATCTGTTATGTAAATTTGTGCATTTAAATTATCTTGATCTTCAATAAATTTCTCTACTCGCTCATTTAAATTTCGATATGTGCAGTAGGAAACATCAACATCATCACCAAATGCTATTTTTGCAACGAGACCACAGCCAATCCCATCAAGGTCACTGTCTGAAAATAACTTTATCATGTAAATTCTCCTTTCTTTACCACAAAAATATGAATTATGTTTTCATACTGTCTTATGATAATATTACCACAATTAAAATGAAAGGTTTTTTAACACTTTATTTCATCTTGAATGTTAGGCTTCTCATTTGTAAAATTCACTATACAATGCCAATCTATTGGGCACGCTATTTATGAGGTGAGAAAATGAATAAAAATGGAATAAATAACTTAAGAGATAAATATCAAAATAAAACGGAAAAAGAACTTGAAGAGGAAATCGGATTTTATTTTATTTCAGGTCAAAAATACCTAAATGACAAGAACATGATTAATATGATTGAAGATGAGCATATCTAATATTTTTCTGAGGTGGATTCAAGATGAAGGATTCTCAAACTATTTCCTATAAAACGACCGCTTTACTAAAGTTTTTAATTCCATCAATTATTGGTATTTTTTTATTTATGATACCGATCTCGTATCAAGGAAGTACAACAATCCCTGTTGCACTTTTAGCATCATTTGTTCAAAACTTATTAAGTGATATTTTACCACAGATTATGACGGTGCTTATGATCATCACAGTAATAGGATCAATTCTATATAAACTTAAGAAAGCTACCATACTTAATCAAAGCCAATTTTTAAATACATTATTTAATATTAATCCATTTTGGTTTATAACTAGATTAATCGGGATGGTATTTGCAATTCTAACTTTATTCAAAATTGGCCCTAAGGCAATTTGGTCCAGCGACACCGGTGGTCTGTTATTAAATGATCTCCTACCTGTTTTATTTTCAGTATTTCTGTTTGCAGGTTTATTTTTACCACTTCTACTCGACTTTGGATTACTTGAATTATGTGGGGCATTATTTACAAAAATAATGAGACCCTTGTTCAAGCTGCCTGGACGTTCCTCTATAGACTGTTTAGCTTCTTGGTTGGGGGATGGTACGATTGGTGTATTATTAACCGCAAAGCAGTATGAGGATGGTTTTTATACGAAGAAAGAGGCTGCTATTATTGGGACAACCTTTTCAGTTGTGTCAATTACCTTCACTATCGTGATTTTATCATATTTACATTTAGAAGATTATTTTAAATCCTATTATTTTACGGTTGTTTTGGCTGGTCTTGTTGCAGCATTTATTATGCCAAGAATACCACCACTATCAATGAAAGCAGATACATATATTGCGAAACAAGAAAAAGCGTTAATTAATGAATCAATCCCTTCTGGCATCTCTCCATTTAGATGGGGATTATTTAAGGCAACTGAAAAAGCTGATGATAAAAATAACCATTTCTCAAATGTACTTATTGGTGGGGTCCAAAATATTCTTGATATGTGGCTTGCTGTAGTACCCGTCGTTATGGCGATTGGAACAATGGCACTGATTATCGCAAATTACACCCCAGTTTTTAAAATACTAGGGTACCCTTTTGTTCCAATACTAAGTATTATGCAAGTACCTGAAGCAACCGAGGCTGCTCAAACGATGGTTGTTGGATTTGCAGATATGTTTTTACCAGCAGTTATTGGAAGTTCGATTGAAAGTGACTTGACTAGGTTTGTAATTGCTTGTACTTCTGTAACCCAACTTATTTATATGTCTGAAGTCGGTGGGCTTCTTCTAGGATCAAAAATTCCAGTCTCATTTTTCGATCTCATAATCATTTTTATTTTACGAACACTCATCACTTTGCCCATTATTGTGATTATGGCACATATACTATTTTGAGCCAAAACAAAAAGAGCGAAAAAACATTCCGCTCTTTTGGCTCATAAATACGTACAGGTACTAATGGAAATATGATAAAATACTTGCCGCTCTCCAGAAAATGACAATGGAAAAAGCACTTAAACAAGTAGCACTGCAAATCTTTAAAATCCTTTTTCTTGTATCTTTAAAGATCGTAAGAGCAGTCGATAATCCAACAATTAAAAAAAGGATGACTGAAATATCCATATATACATTCATCTCCATAAAAATACCCCCCAACTAAACATTTTGCCTGAGATATTTATATGAGCCACTCTATGATAATAATTGATTATATATGAACTCCCAAAAATGTACAATGTATATAATGTCCTAAATTAATTACTGGTCAAAATTTATATGTCCAATAAACTTCTTTATTAATCCAATTCAATACTTCCTGATCTTGAGATTTTATTTTACCATCAATTCGAGATAGCATTCCTTCTGTTTGAGAACGATGCGCTTTGATCGCGGCTAATTTTATATCCTGAACTTCGCTTACATCAAATTCTATATCATGCTCACCTAATTTTTCGACACGGTCGTTAGTAATTGCCTTACAGTACACAGTAGGGCGCTGATTCTCCGGTAGTCTTGAAATGGCTCTAATCGTTGCTTCACCTGTTGCATCATGATCAGGATGTACACCATGCCCCGGATAAAATGTGATTACCAATGATGGATTTGTTTCCTTAATAATCACTTCAATTTTATCTGCAAGATCCTCTGGATCCTCAAACTCTAAAGTCTTATCACGTAAACCCAACATTCGTAAGTCTTGAATCCCCATTGCATGACATGCATCAATTAGCTCCTTTTTTCTAATCTGTGGTAATGTTTCTCGATTAGCAAAAAAAGGTTTTCCAAAATTTCTTCCCATTTCGCCTAGTGTCAAACATGCATAGGTCACAGGAACCCCTTTTTTCGTATTTAATCCAATCAATCCAGCAGTTCCAAACGCTTCATCGTCAGGATGTGGAAACACAACTAATATATGACGTTCCATTTTATAACCCCTTTTTCAAAAATTATAATCAAAAAAACTATTACTCAAATGGTGTAGGACTAAGTTGTAATGCTACGGCAAGCCTACCTTCTTCATCATGACCAGCTAGAAGTAAGCGTCCTTTCTCATCATATTCCCAGTCTGTAATCCCCTCAGCGTATATCCAGCCTAGTTCCATTTTTAGACCTACACGATAACTGCCATCCCCAGTTATTTTGCCTTGTGTAAATTTAATCAAGCCATTTCGTATATATGCACCTGCAGACATTTTAGCAGCACCAGAATGTACGGCATATGCTCCATTTGTCGTTTCAAGATGGATATATAAGTCTTTATTGACAAAACTATTTATTTTTTCCTGTACCTTATCTAATTCAACAGGTTTCAATGTTAATCCCCCAAACATCTTCATAATTTTTTATTATAATAGGATGTTCAAAAAGTCCGGTAAAAATGACACATCGAACTTCTCGGTCCTTTTTATCCTCCTTTTTGATCACGTACTATAAATAAATATTATCGATTTTATTAACAAAAAGCCAACATAGTGATTTGAAATCTAATAAAAACAAAAAAATTAGTAAATATTGTATGTTTTAATCAAATTAGGTAACATTAAAAATAAGAATTTTAAAAGGTGGTAATAAGTTTGAGATCGAAAGAAACGGTAGAATTGGCACTTAATATGGAATTTGATATTACTAATAAATTCATTCCTAATATGTGCGAGGCAAAAACATTAAGGGTAATTGATATAAACAGTTCATCTGTCAGAATTGAAATGGAGAATGCCCGTACAAGAGGGGTATTTCCACTTTCCCACTTTCAATCTTTAATTCGTCAAGGAGCATTAATCTTATCTACTGATAAATTAGAAAAGGAAGATACCGCTTAACAATAAAAACAACCATCATATTCGGATGGTTGTTTTTATTGGATTATTTTATTCCCCTAAACCTTCTGATTTTAATACTGATTCAATACCATTCAATGCATCATCTGCATCTGCACCTTCAGTTGAAACAACGATTTCAGAACCCTTCGGAATTCCCAAAGACATTACACCCATGATTGATTTTAAATTCACAGTCTTTCCATTAAATGTAAGATTAATATCTGATTGATATTGACCTGCTTTATTAACTAGTACAGTTGCAGGTCTTGCGTGTAAGCCAGATTCACTCGTAATTTTAAAGGATTTCTCTGCCATTATGATCCCTCTTTCTCAATTATATTCTCTATAAGAATAGCCATTAACCTCGATGAAAATCAAGTGAAAATTTTATTAAATTTATTTATTTCCTACTCTTGCTTGAATCATCCATTTTAGAACGATAAAATAGAATAATAGGGGGCGTTGCAAATGTTGTCAACAAGAGTCGAATGTCATAAAAATATTGATTTTCATTCATTTTTAAGTGATCACGGAATTACTCAAATTGGAACTAACACTTATTCAGTACATACAAAGGAAAATAAGCAAATTTCCACTGTCACTACTCATATAGATAAAAATATAATCGTTTTTACTTTTTTAGAATCTTTAAAATTAAGTGAGTATGAACAAATTCATCATTTAATTTGTTTACTTGCTGAAGAATTTGAAGGAGTTATCGATGACACTGAAAGCCAATTAGGTTATTTAGAAAATGGGGAGCCAGCCTTCATCATTAAAAACTGGGCACAATGGACTATGCTACTTAATGAAGCTAAATACAAAACTCTTGAAGGTAAAATGGTCGATATACTTAATGAAAATGGTGATGAATTAGGTTCGGGAATGCTCGTTGATTATAAATTTGACTTATCCATTGATCAAACTTCCATAATTACAGAATGTACAATTGTAACAATGCTAGGTGAAAGAACATACTCCGGCAATCCACTAGTAGTGAAGGCTGGAAATCAATGGTAATAAAAAAGCTACCTGATAGGTAGCTTTTTTACTTTTTATACTCTAGTTTTCGCCAATAGAGGTAAGTAACAAATGCTATCAATGATGACGCAACTGCTATGGCTGTATTTTGATAAACATGGTCATACTCTTTTCCGAAATATGCTTCAACAGTATGATGCAGCATAACGACATTCAATGCAATCGTAACAAAAATAATTGCCCAGCATATTTTCTTACCCATGGCGAATCTTCCTTCCAATTGCATAAACAATGCCACCCTTAACTTCAAGTTCAATTAATGGCAGTTCTCGTTGTGGAGGCCCGGCAATCGGATGTCCACTATTCACATCGAAAAACCCTTTATGACAAGGACATAGTAATACGTCCTCTTCCTTTTCATAAAAAACCGGGCATTGTAAATGTGTACATTTATTATTATAGGCTTTCAGTTCGCCATCTTTCGTATGAACTAAAATAGCAGGCTCCTCTTCAGTTGGATAATTGAAATTAAGAGACTCACCCTTCTTGATATCTGATAACTTAGCAATCTCATATCTTAAATCATCTTCCTCACCATCATTCATCATTGCTTTAATGGAAATAGGTAAGGTTGCCACGCCCAATGCAACTGAAGCACCTACAGCTGATTTTAAAAATGAACGGCGATTATATTTAAGGTCATTGTCCCTATTTAAATTGTCTACTAAGTTAATCATATCATCAGTTGTATCTTTTTGATTTCGACCTGTCTTATTTTGATCACTCATCACTATGTCCCCCTTCACATTCATTGGTAAATGAGCAAATACTCATTAATCTGAATATACTCCAAAGAAGTCAGGAACATATTCCCATTTATTTCCTTCTTTTGGTTTTTTACCTTCAACAAGATTCATTTGAGTTCTTTTACGACGTAATGCTTGCATTTCATCAAAATCAATGAATCGAATTGCATCACTAGGGCAAACAGAAGCACACATTGGTGCAATATCATGCTTTGAGCGATCATAACACATATCACATTTGTACATTTTATTTTCTTCAAAATCAAATTTAGGAATTCCAAATGGACAACCGAACGTACAATTTCGACAACCAATACATTTTTCTTCCATTGCCGATAGAACGACACCTTCTTCAGTTATTTGTATCGCATTTGCTGGACAGACCCTTGCACATGCCGGGTCTTTACATTGCATACAAAGCATTGGGTATGTTTGTCTACTTTCAAAAAAATCAACATATTCAACATAGTTACGTTCCTTCGCATCGTGATCGCCACATTCTCTACATGCTGCCTGACAGGAGCGGCAACCGATACATCTTTCAAATTCAAGGTACATGATTTTATTCATAAATCTTCAACTCCCTCTCTATGTCTAGGCCTTTTGTAATTTCACTGCACAAACCTTAAATTCCGGCATCCGTGAAACAGGATCTAAACATGGGTTTGTCAATTGGTTAACTGATAATTCTTTTCCCCAATGGTAAGGAATAAACACTGTGTCTTTTCTTATTGCTTTTGTTAGCCTCACTTCAACAGTCATATTAGATCTTCGAGTTGTTAATTTAACCTTATCTCCATTAAGCAGATTATATTGGCTTGCCAACTCTGGGTGCATTTCCGCATAAGGAAGCGGACATTGCTCCATTAAAAAGTCAACTCGTCTTGTTTGGTTACCTGATAAATAATGAAAGACTACTCGGCCGGTTGTTAAGATATGTGGGTACTCCGGTGTTGGATATTCACCAGGCTCCTTCCAATCACAAACAGCTAGGTTAGCTTTACCATCAGGTGTTTCGAATTTTTCTTTGAACATCGTAGGAGTTCCAGGATGATCTTCAGACGGACATGGCCAGAATACCCCATCCTCTCTATCAATTCGATCCCAAGTAATTCCATAATAATCAGCTTTTCCACCTTTTGATGCTATACGGAATTCTTCAAATATCTCGCTGGCATCTTTATATTGAAAATGCTTCCCTTTTCCTAACCGTTCAGCTATTAAACTCATAATCTCCCAATCTGATTTAGATTCACCCAGAGCTTCTCTTACTTTACGAATTCTGATAACACGACCTTCAGTATTTGTCGTAGTCCCATCATCTTCTGCCCAAGTTGTTGCAGGTAAAACGACATCAGCAAATTCTGCGGTTTCAGATAGGAAGAAATCACTAACAACTAAGAAGTCTAATTTTTTGAATCCGTCCCAAATGTATTCACCATTAGGTGCAGAAACTGCAGGATTACTACAAATAACATGCATCCCGCGAATATTGCCCTTTTGAATTTCATCGAACATCTCATATGCAGATACACCTGGCTGCGGCATTTCTTCCGGATCAATTCCCCATACACTTGATACATATTTAACCGCTTCAGGATCTGTAAGTTTTCGATAGCCAGGTAATAGATCAGCTTTTTGACCATGTTCACGTCCACCTTGACCATTTCCTTGACCAGTAAAGGTGGCAACACCTGATGCAAATTTACCAACCTGTCCACGTAGTAATGCCATTGAAGAATATAGGGCTACATTGTCAACACCTTTTGATTGTTGCTCTACACCACGCGCAAACATAACAACTGACCTCGGTGACATACCATAAATATGGGCTGCTTTTATTATTTTTTCTACTGACACGCCTGTAATTTGTGATGTATATTCAGGTGTCCAATTTTTTACCATTTCTTTTAGTTCTTCATAATTATTACAACGATTTTCAACATACTCTTCATCCACATATCCTTCTTTGATAAGTAAATGCATCATCCCATTTGCTAGTGCTGAATCAGTTCCAGGTTTCAAGTCCAAATGAACATCAGCGACACGAGCTGTCGGTGTTTCACGAGGGTCTGCTACGATTAACTTAGCACCTTTATCCTTTGCTTTCCAAAACCATTGAATACTCGTTGGATGACATTCAGCTGTATTCGATCCAGCTAAAAAGAAACAATCACTATGCTCTAATTCTGGCCAAGGTAGTGTTGAACCACGGTCAATCCCAAATGTTCTTATAAACCCACCAGCTGCAGAACTCATACAAAAACGTCCATTATAATCAATATATCGTGTTCCCAATGCAACTCGTGCATACTTCCCTACAAGATAACATTTTTCATTCGTCATCGAAACTCCACCAAACACAGAAAGAGAATCCTTCCCATGTTCAGCTTGTAATTTTTTGAAGTTCTTTTCGATTAAATCAAGTGCCTCTTCCCAGCTAGATTCAACGAATTGTCCATTTTTCTTAATTAATGGTTTTAAAATACGATCCTTATGTTCAACCGTTTGATAGGCAGTAACACCTTTTGGACACATTTTCCCCATTGTAACTGGCCAATCATAGCGGGGTTCAACGCCCATAACTTTACCTGTTTTTTCATTTACTCTTATATGCATACCACATTGCATACCACAGTAGCAGCAATGTGTAGTAATTAATTTCTCACCTGGTTTTATTAAGTTCTTAACCCCATCTTTAACTAAATACTTGCTCATACTTATTTCCTCCCAACTATTTCACTATTTCTTCTTCTTCTCTCTCTTCCTTTTGCTGCTCTTTTGGTAAGTGATAGAAATCATCGGAACGTTTTTTTCCAAACCCTGACATATGAATATCATTCATTGTTGAAATTGGATCGTAAGGATTTCCTTGTGGTGCTTCCATATTCATTTGTTTCATTACACGAATCCTTCTACGACAAGCTGGGCAATAATCAGCTAAATAACTGCCATCTGCAAGCTGTAAATCAAAGCTTTGTGCAGCAAGAATTTCTTTTACATCAGTAATTTGATCATCACTACTATAAGTAGTTCCACATTTTTTACATGCTCTCGTATCCACTTTTATAACTTCTTGATAGTTCATAGGTACTGCTGTAGCCAATGGTCGGATTGGCAAGTGGAATAGCTTTCCAAATGGAAAGTAAACTAATAAAATGACGACTGTTACTTGATGAATTAATGTTAAATAAGGATGCATCCAACCATCTAAAAATGCATATGACACTGTTAGGAGTAATCCGGTTAATGTCACACTTAGTAATAAATAAAGTGGAAATAAATCGAATTCTACTCGTTGCGCAACTTTAACATCTTGACTTTTCACCCTTCGAAAAAGTGCCATACAAACACCGATCATGACCATAATCGCGGTTATGTTCAATCCGTTATATACCAACTCTGCAATAAATCCATGTGCAGCTAATTTTATAGTGGGCATGTTAAAAACAATGATCTGATATGTATTTGGATCTATTAAATCAAAACGCATCCAACCGAAAGTTAGTCCAAATGTAATTGCAAACGAGCCAATACATCCCCAAGCAATCATGAAGTGTTGAACTCCCCGATAGATTCCTCGTTTAAATATAAACTTTTGTAAAATGATGTTATCGATTGCTGTTTTTAAAATTGAACGGAAATTTCTTTTTGTTCGATTTTTCGTTTTTAAGTTTTTTAAACTGCGTTTTACTACTTGATGTGTAGCTGGTCGAATCAGCCAGGAAGCCATTCTGATCGTAAGACCAATTGCAAAAATAAATGAAGAGATCATATATCCTAATAGCGCCATATCGATATCAGTAAATTGGTCAGTACTGATCCACATCGACATAAAAAGTAATAAAGTTACAAAAAAAGCATACATGCTTGTTTTTGAATAAAAGGATTTTTCAAGCTGTCTCATTGTAAAAGAATCACCTCTGTAGTTTTAATTTTTCATTGTTTCATAGTTTCCATCATGAGTAAGTTGTTTTTCTTACTCTATTGTATCGGAGGTATTGACAATAAAACTGTGAAGTTTATCACATTTATTTTGTCAATTTAGTGAAGCTTTGGATTGCAAAGTGATATTCTAAAAAAATAAAATGGACAAATCCAATTTTTAGGACTTGTCCATGTTGAAATTATACTTTTTTCACTTTGTTAAAATATTCTTCTAATGTCAGATCATTTTCATAGATGAGAGTTGCAATTTGCACACCAACATATCTCAAATGCCATGGTTCATAATTATATCCTGTTATAGTCTCTTTTCCCTTAGGGTATCTAATGATAAATCCAAATAGATGAGCATTATCTTTCACCCATTTCCCTTCTGTTGTAGCACCAAAGTCCTCTGTAAGGGTATAGTTAACACTACTACTTGTAATATCCATGGCTAGACCTGATTGATGCTCCGACTCACCTGGTGTAGCAACCAATTTTTCCGCATGTTCAAGTCCGTAATTTTTAACTTCATTATCAAATACTGACTTTTGTCTTATATATGAACGGTAGCCAGACACAGCAAATAAATGAATATTTTGTTTCTTTCCTAAGTCAAATAATTTTTCAAGTGCATCTCCAGCTTCTTTACGAATATAGCGTTTCTCTACCTTTGCATCTCCAAAGGAAAATATAACATTAGGATAAACTAAATCTGGAGGCACATAACTTGATGGTAAGCTTGTTTCTTTGTTTACAATTGATAGAATATTTTCAGGATTTAAGATAACTTGAATACCATCTATAAGTTCGGTTTTTGTGAAAAACTGTTCATTTAAAACCCATTCATCAGATGTATTTTCTCTATTTTGTTGTTCATTTCCTTTTTCATCTTGATTCTCTGTTTCATCATTCACAATTTCTTCATTTTTCAATTGTAGGTCGACTGATTCTTTATGTTCTTCATCCTTACTGAAATCAAATGGTAATTTAAAATTACTGCACCCAACTAATAGAATCATTACAATAAAAAATGTACTGATAAAAAGTAATTTTCGTGAAATCATTTTATCACCTCTCTACTCAAATGAAAAAAGCTTCACCACTAAAAAATAGGGTGAAGACTTACAATCCCCATATCCTACTATTTACTAACAGCTTCAAGGGCTACTTCTATCATTTCTTTAAAAGTAGTTTGACGTTCTTCTGAAGAAGTTTCTTCACCCGTTAAAATGTGGTCACTTACAGTAAGTACAGAAAGAGCGTTACGACCAAATTTTGCTGCCAAAGTATATAATGCGGCCGTTTCCATTTCAATACCTAAAATACCATATTGCGCCCATTTTTCTAATTCTGAATTGTCATTATAAAACATATCACTTGTAAAGACGTTACCTACTTTTAATTGTAAGCCTTTCTCAAGCCCACAATCATATGCTTTCTTCAATAAATCAAAGGATGCTGTTGGAGCATAATCAACCCCACCAAATGTTAGACGGTTCATTTGAGAATCTGTTGAAGCTGTCATTGCTAAAATGACATCCCTAACTTTTACATCTTTTTGAATTGCACCACATGTTCCAACTCTAATTAAGTTTTGTACATCGTAGCTTTGCATTAATTCATTAATATAGATAGAAATAGATGGAACTCCCATTCCTGTCCCTTGCACTGAAACTCTTTTACCTTTATATGTACCAGTAAAGCCTAACATTCCCCGCACATTATTATAGCATTGAGGGTTATCTAAAAATGTTTCAGCAATATATTTTGCACGTAATGGATCTCCTGGTAATAGGATTGTATCAGCAATTTCGCCTACCTTAGCATTAATATGAACACTCATGTTAAATCCTCCTGTATTTAAGATCTGATCTTGACAAGCATATCATATTTTTTCTTTTAATAAAACGACTCATGTTGGCAAATTATATGGGAAGGATAATATTAAATCTTTTAAAAAGGAGGAAAAAATATTGACAGATGAAAAGATGAGTAAAAAACTTAAGCAAGCCGTCCAGTATGCAAATGATACAAATACAACTAAAGGAGTTGGTAATCCTCCTAATACATCAAGGAAAGAAAAACAGGGATTCAAACAAGTGTAAATGCTGAAATTATTATGGAAGCAGGAGGAAGGAAAAAGTGGGAAAAAAACATCGTAATCGGATTAATGGACAAAAGAAAAATAACCATATCCCCCCTGAAGCTATTGAAGCAGAAGAGATTGCACATGGTAAAGAGTTCTCAGCCACTGGAAGAAAAAATGGACCAGGGCATAATAAATAATAATAAGAAATGCACAAAATTTTATATTTTCTTATGAAAAAGGCTTGAGCATATCAAATGCTCAAGCCTCATTCTTAACAATAAGAGTGAATTGTATTTGATAATTGTTGTTTAATATTTGGGATATCTCTAGATGTCACAGTAAAACGAATAATTGATTCATCCATTTCGAGTGCTTCCGAGAAAAGGCCAGCAAGTCCTCTTGCTCTTCTATCAACCTCCATAATTACTTCAACTGTATCTGATGATTTTTGAAAAAATACTAATTCCACCTCATCTAATTTCCCACGAAATGCGCCATTTGTCGGAACAAATTCAAATTCTTGAATAAACGGCAGACGACTTCTAAATTTATATGGTGCAACCTCACAATCTACCTTTCGAAGACTAAATCCTAAATCATATACTGCATTCAATATTGATGAAATAATAGGTGATGGTGCTATTCCAATATAGTCTTTATCAGAAGGATCTAACGCATTCTTTATATCTAATCCAGTTTGAATCCATACTTTCGTTTTTCCCATTGTGATTGGTGTATCATATGGCAATTTTAATGAGAACGGAATTTCTTTACGCTCATCCACACCTATGGTAAAGGACTCAACAATTCTTATTTTTTCAATTGTAGCTTGTTGGTTAAACTTTCTATCATTTGATTCCTTTACATAAGTAGTTAATAAGCTTAGATATATTTCATCAATCTTCTGCTCCGTATTTCCACCTATCACTTCTACAATTCCAGTAACTTCATGACCGGCTTCAAATTTTTCCTGGTACAGTTTTGTATCGACCTTTGCACTGCCAATCCCAATACTTGAAAATATCTTATTAAAAAGTGACATATTTTATACTCCTCCTGTTTTGCATTAGTTTTATCTCTCAAAAAAATATACGTTTAACATAGAAAAAGGTTTCCAAAAAAAAAGAAAACGGTGGTTTTATCGCCGTTTTCTGCTTTACCCTTATTTTTCCTCATCAATGATACATTTTGATAGTAAATATTCAAAAGCAATATCCGCTATTTCTTCAAGTTCTGTTTCATCTGGGGCATATCCACGTTTGAGTAACTCATTATAGAAGAAGTCTGCAATCTCTTCAGTATCTATTACTACCTCAATTTCTTTCATGATATCGCCTCCCTCAAAATAGATATATGTTTGTATAGGATTAATTATGTAATTAATTATTCTTGTATTTTTGTCATGAAACATCGATTCCAAACATAAGATTAAGTAAATTAAATGGGACAAGCCAATGGAGGGAGTTAAATGTTTAGTTTTAATAAATCAATTAATCTATTTTTAGAATTTCTCGACGGAGAGCAATTTGACAACTTTTTAGGAAAAATAACAAAAGAATTGTTTCGTATAATTTTATTTTTAGGGGTACCTTACTTTCTTTTTATTGTATTTCGACTATTAAATTAATTTTCAATCGTTACCTTTCCCTTTTTTTAATTTTTCTAGATTTTTTAATACTAAGTCCATGACATCCTTATATTTTTGATCATAAAACATTTCATATAATAGTCTATAGTCATTGTAAACATCTAATAATCCGTTAATTATTTCTTTTTTTTCTTTTTCAATTCGCATCCGTTCTTTCTCAGACTTTCGATGGATATCCATATTATTATACATCTCCATATAATGGTTTTCCCTTAACATATACTTTAGAACAACCTTTTGAAGGAATGTTTCTGCTTGATCATGGTCAGCTAGTAAGGTTAACTCATCTTCCCCAGCTTCTAGCCACTCACCATCAGAAACTCTCGATAATTCATAAATCACCTCTTCCCATGCACCTTCCTTATATCTCCAAATCTCAGTGTTGATGCCAATTATTTTAAAAATATCAGTATCAAAGCCTGATACTATCACAAGATCCCCAAAATAATATTTGTATTCGATTTCTAATTGCTCTATTTCAAATTGCTTCCCTTTATAATTGGATAGAAGTGACAATGTAGATTCTGAAAAGAAGCCTTCACCCTTATTAACCTTATATAAGAAATTACCGTCCAATTTTTTAATATCTGTAATTTGACCGACAGTTCCATACAGTGTTATGACTACAATATCTCCAATTTTATATTTTGGTTTTTTATTATTATTTTCCAAGTCAATCACTTCCCCCGTATGAACTAGTTAAAAGTTAGGATATGGAATATTGTATGCAGAACATTATAAAAACGCTATCAGGGGAAAATACCAAAAATAAAAAACGAACCAATTTTGGCTCGTTTTTTATTCTTCATTCTCAAACATTTCCCATGCTTTATCAAAAATAGACATGCTAGTTATGTAATGCCCATTTAACTCTAAATATGTACTTAATTCATGGTAATCCTTTGTGTATTTTGGAAAACTATGATCAAGGTAAACATGATTTGCTAGTATACTTATTTCATCTTTACTTTTCCCGCTTCGATATTTAACGATATAATGATAAAATGACTTCCCCATAATACCCCACTTTCCAAAAAATCCTTACAATTTTATTCGTCATTTTATCAAACTATTTCCGATAAGAAAAGCCTTATCGGAAATAGTTTTTCTTTAAAAGTCTTTGAATTGCCATTAATTCCTCGAATGAAATGCTATTTTCAATTTGATTTGTGTTGATTAACACTAATTGATCTTCAATTTCATTAATAATTGATTCCTCTTGGTATTCCATTCCGCAATTTTTACAGATTACACACGGTGTATTTAATATTTCAATAGACCTTGTTCCATCTGGAAGTTCCCAATATACAATATTTTGGTCATTATATGCATTGATGTCTTGACACCACATGCACTCCATCGCTACGCCTCCTTATCCCATTTATGCATCTTCACGTTTTTCCATTTTAGCTTTTTGTGCCAAATATTTCTTATCCTTTAATTCGTCACGTTTTTCACGCTTATCCTTTAATGAGGTATGTGTTGGATCTTCATAATAACTTTTTCTTCTTGATAAACGGCTAATACCTTCAGGAACTAGATTAAAGCCTTCCCCTAGTAACCCAGCAATACCAATTTTAGATTTTTTCTCTTCAATGTCTTGATAGATTTCTTTAAAATAATCATCTGCACGACCCGCAATATAGTTCTCCGGTTCTGGATAGGTTGTAATAACCCCTTCAAAATTACGAAGTACGACTTTTTCAGGACTTTGTGAGATTAAATAATTAGGTTGGAGTGAAATTTTCCCCCCTCCACCTGGAGCATCAACAACGAATGTAGGGACTGCATAACCTGATGTATGTCCACGCAACCCTTCGATTATCTCCAAGCCTTTCGTTACCGGCGCCCTAAAGTGGCCAATACCTTCAGACAAATCACATTGGTAAATATAATATGGTCGTACTCTAATTTTCACTAAATCATGCATGAGCTTCTTCATAATCTCAACACTGTCATTGATTCCTGCGAGAATGACAGATTGGTTACCGACTGGCACTCCTGAATTTGCTAGCATTTCACAAGCACGCTTTGATTCTTCTGTTATTTCTATCGAGGTATTAAAATGAGTATTTAGCCAAATAGGATGATACTTTTTTAATACATTACATAGATTTTCTGTAATTCTTTGTGGAAAAACAACTGGTGCCCGCGTTCCAATTCTTATTATTTCAACATGGGGAATCTTACGTAAGTTTTTCAAAATATATTCAAGGATCGTATCATTGATAAGTAATCCATCTCCTCCAGAGATTAAAACATCTCTAACTTCCTTTGTTTTAGAAATATATTCAATTGCACCATCTAATTGTTTCTTCGGAACACCCATGCCAATTTGGCCGGAAAAACGTCGCCTCGTACAGTAGCGGCAATACATTGAACATTGATTTGTGACAAGAAATAAAACTCTGTCTGGATAACGATGTGTAAGTCCAGGTACTGGTGAATCTTCATCTTCTTCCAGTGGATCTTCTAAATCATACTTTGTTTTGTATATCTCTTTACCAATTGGAACAGACTGCATGCGAATTGGACAGCGTGGATCGTCTGGATTCATTAATGAAGCATAATACGGTGTAATATTTAAGGGAATCGTTTTTGTTGAAATTAATACCCCTTCTTCTTCTTCTGGTGTTAAATGAATTACCTTACGTAAATCATCAATGGTTCTAATCGTATTTGTTAATTGCCAGATCCAGTCATTCCATTGTTCCTCAGTTACATCTTTCCATAATTCAATATCTTTCCAATGTCTCTTTGGTTTATATAAATTTGAAATCATTAAATCTCCTCCCTACTTGTTTAAATTTCATGCAAAAAGCATGCCATCTAATAACAAGTGGGAGGTAATTTTAAAAAAATTAGAAATTTACCTTTAGTTTATATTTTTGGATTTTATATTGTAATGTTTGACGAGGGATTTTCAGAAGTAATGCAGCTTGCTGTATATTTCCATCAGATTGTTGGAGTGCTGACTCAATTAGCATAATTTCTGTCTCTTTTACTGCCACTCGTAACGGTTTTATTGTCTCATTCTTTTTTAGTAGTGTATTACCAAATATTTGACTAGGCAGGTGCTCAATTTTAAGAATTTTATCCTCAACTATGTTCATTGAGTGCTCAATTATATGCATCAATTCACGAACATTTCCTGGCCACGAATATGCACTCAAACATTTAATAACTTCTGTATCTATTTGAGCTACTTCTTTTTGTAAACTTTGATTAAATTTACGAATAAAATGATCAATCAAATGAGGGATATCTTCTTTCCTATCCCTTAAAGGTGGGATTTCAAGTGAGAAGACATTCAAGCGATAATATAAATCGGGTCTAAGCTCTTGGTCTTCCAAACAAAGAATCGGCTTTTTATTAAGTGCAACAATTACGCGGACATCAACTTGAAATGCCTTTGCACCACCAATTCTACGCACCATCCCATCCTCAAGAACCCGCAAAAGTCTAGATTGCAACTCCAGGGGCATTGAATTTATCTCATCTAAAAATAAAGTTCCACCATGAGCAATTTCAAATAACCCAGCACGATCCACTGCCCCTGTATAGCTTCCTTTAACCGTTCCAAATAGAATACTCTCAAGTAAGCTTTCTGGTATTGCTCCACAATTTTGAGCGATAAAAGGTGCCTTATTTCTTATGGATGCATTATGGATAGACTGAACTAATAACTCTTTACCTGTACCAGTCTCCCCAAATATAAGGACGGTTGAGGACGAATTAGCAACTTTTTCTGCTTGATATTTCACTTTCTCAAATGCTTTATTTTTCGTAAGTATATCTTTGAAAGTATATATAGCTCCAATAACTTCATTTGGTTTCTTCATAATACCCTTTGCTCTTGATTGTAAATCTGTTAATTTATTAGATAATGCTTTTATTTTTGTGTAGTCCTTACCTATTTCTACAGCTCCAATTAGTTGATTATTCACTTTAATTGGTAGCGTGGTATTTATTGTATCGATAGGTTTGCCATGATTATTTTTATAAGTTTGAGGTAGATTAAATATCGGCTGCTTTGTTTTAATGACTTTTAGCAGTGTGCTTGTGGACTCCGACAGTGATGGGAATACTTCAAGAATATGCTTTCCAAGCACTTCTTCTTTTTGTAGGCCATCATGTTCAGCTGCAATTTGATTATAGAATATTGTAATTCCTTCTGCATTTACTATATGTATCGCTTCATCTATGCTGTCTAAAATTGCTATTACCATTTCGTCATTAATTTGCAATCGTACACCTCCAAATAATTGGTAGATTAAATATCGGCACTAAAATGCCTAATATTCGGCATCCACCTTTGTTAAGTCTTTAACCCAAACATTCATATCCTCTATTTTGTCATATATATTGCAGTTATTTATAAGTCTACCAGTGTAAGAGTACCCTAATTGATTAAAACAAGCATTCATTCCATATGAAAGTGCTCTTGCAATTGAATATGCACAATAAATACCCTTATTTATTAATTCTTTCTCTATTTCTACGATTAGTTCCTTCATTAGACCGTGTTTTCGATAAGATGGTAATGTTGCACAGTCCGTTATTTCAGCATTATTATACGTATCATTTATTTCTGCTGATGCAGCACTAATGATTGAATCCCCATCCTCCATCACAAAAAAGATTGTTAAATTATTTATTTCTTTCTCAATATATCCTGGATTATTCAGTGGAGTCGGGTAAATTTTAAAAATTTGCTGATATAATGATGCCAACTTTTTTGCATCTTGAACTGTGGCCTTACGAATAGTGAATATGGAAGCTTTTTGGGGTGCTTTGTCTCGCTGTTTTTTTAAGATCGCAGTTAAAATATTGTCTTCTTCTACCCATTTATCACTATTTTTTCGTTCCAACGTAAAGTATTTCACTAGAAAAAGTGCATCACTGCCATTAAAATATTGCTTAATAACAGCTTCTAACATAAAACCTGTCTCAAGGAAATCAAATAAATGTTCTTTTCGAGCTTTAATGATAAGTTTTTCAAAATCTTGTTCATTAACTAAATTTAGTACTGCATGATTAATAGAAGATAAGTTACCTCTGTAATCCTCTACCTTTAACCGTTTATTAAAATAATCTATTATTATATTTATTTGATAATCTTTCCCTGTAAGAAATTTTTGTTCACTATAGCTTTCATTCAACAACCGTCCCCCCCAATACTTTCTTGTACTACTATTATGACATGAAACGTTAATTTAAGCTGTCGACCTGTACTTCTGAAACCTCACACCACGAGAGAATTGTTAGGGCGATAATCTCTGCTGCTTCAAACATTCGATTTATCTCTATATACTCATTAGGATAATGGGCTACCTCTGTAGTACCTGGCCCAAATACAATTGTAGGAATATTACCAACAGCAGATAGAAGCCCACCATCTGTTCCCCATGGGGATGCCTCAATAATCGGAGGTTCGTTTTTCACTTCCATGTAGCTATGTTTAAGGGTTGTCATTAAATCATGATCAAGATCAATGGTTCCCGGTACCCATCTTGCACCAAACCATTCCAGTTTTACTGGATGTTTTTTGAACCATTGGTCGATTTCCTCTAATTTGTCTAACCACTTTAGCATTTCTTCTTTTGCATTTTCAATCGATTCATCCGGAGCAACACCCATTCTTCCTTCAATTGTAACTAAATCTGGAACTGATGATGGCCATGAGCCCCCACTTATTTTTCCGATATTAATAGGAACGGGAATTGGAGTATTTTTGTATAAAGAGTCTGAGATGGATGCATTACGTGTCATTTCTAATTTTAGAATTTCTTTTATCACAATCATGCTTTTTTCAATTGCACTTACCCCCTCATACCTGGTGCCCCCATGGGCAGATCTTCCATATACACTCACCTTAAACCATAGAGAGCCTTGCTGTTTTGGGAATATTTTCATATTTGTAGGTTCTGGAATGATTGCACCGTCAGCTTTGTAGCCCCTAAGTATCGATGCTAGTGTCCCTGAACCACCACTTTCTTCTTCAATTACACTTTGAAAAATAACATCCCCTTTTAATTTGATCTCACATTCTTTTATTGACTCAATTGCAAGAAGCAGCGAAACATTGCCACCTTTCATATCAGTAGAACCACGTCCATATAATTTTCCATCGATAATTTTGGCTGAAAATGGATCAGCCGTCCAATTTGAATCATCACCTTCTGGTACGACATCGATATGCCCATTTAAAATTAAAGAGCGGCCATTTCCAGTCCCCTTTAAAATACCCACTACATTAGGGCTATCTATGAAACTTGTTCTTGGGGATACAAAATAGGGATGATTAAATAATTTTGACCCATTTGGTTCCCAAATATCAATTTCAAGCCCTAATTCCCGGCATTTTTCAACAATAATTGCTTGAGACGTACCCTCACAACCTTGTTTACTAGGCTCTGTCACAAGCTTTTGTAATAATCGTATTCCTTTTGATTGGTTATTTTTTAACCATAATTTAATCTTTTGATTATTATCTTTCAAATATTTTCACCTCAATTTAGTATTAATCGGGCTAATAGATTTTGCTAATTGAATCGCTTAATTTTAATTCAACATTTGTATTATTAATTACATCCTTCGTGGTATATGGACTCATTACTTCTATTAAATAAAGTCCATCATTCTCAACTTTTATAACAGCCATATCCGTAATAATAAGATCAACACAGCCTTTTGATGTCAGTGGTAATGTGCATGTTTTAACGATTTTCGAGTTTCCGCTTTTATCAAGATGATTCATTAATACAATAACCTTTTTCGCCTTTTGGGCTAGCTCCATCGCCCCACCCATACCTGGAATGCGCTTACCAGGGACAATCCAATTTGCTAAATCCCCACTTTCACTTACTTGAAGTGAGCCAAGAATTGTAATATCAATATATCCTCTTCTAATCATTCCAAATGCAATTGAACTATCAAAATATGATGATCCTTTTATGATAGTTACTGGATATCCGGCTGCATTACATAGATTGGCATCTTCATTTTTTTTCATTGGGCTTGGACCAATCCCCAATACACCATTCTCAGCATGTATCATAACATGCAATTTTTCTGACAAATGATTTGGTACAAGAGACGGAATCCCAATTCCCAAATTAACAATCATTCCATTCTTTATTTCCTGTGCAGCACGTCTGGCGATTCGGTTTCTTACATCTATTCCCAAACCCATTTCCAATTCACCCCTTTACTTTGAACAATCATATCGACATAGATTCCAGGAGTTATGATTTGCTCTGGATCAAGTTCTGATAATGGTACAATTTCTTCTACCTCAGCAATTGTATATTTCCCTGCCATTGCTACTAATGGATTCATATTTCTAGCACTTTTATCAAAAATTAGATTACCGAATGGATCTGATTTTTTTGCATAAACTATTGAAACATCTGCTGTAAGTGGTAACTCAAGTAAATATTCCTTTCCGTCAACTACTATTTTTTCTTTACCATTTGATACAATATCATTATCTATTCCTACATCAATTAGAACTCCACCAAGTCCTACACCCCCAGCTCGAATTCTCTCAGCGAGAGTTCCTTGAGGAGAGAATTCAATCTGTAATTTACCTTCTGTCATTAGTTGACCAGCGACGGGATTAGAACCGATATGTGAAACGATTAATTTACTTGCATGTCCTCTACTTACAAGTTTACCTATGCCTATATTTGGAAATCCGGTATCATTACCTATCAAGGTTAAGTTTTGAACATTTTTATTTATCATACCTTCAATAATCGTTGGAGGGCTTCCAATTCCACCAAATCCACCAAACATAATTGTTGCTCCATCATTAATTTGCGAAAGTGCTTCATCAATGTTAGCAATCTTGTCAAATGAATTTTCAACCATTAATTAACACCTCTCTTTATGTAGATATTATTCCATCAGACTGTAAATCTTTTCCTATATCTACTAATGTTTGTTCAAATAATTGAATCAAGTCATCTATTTGCTTATTGGTAATCGTTAAAGGTGGAGCTATCAGTACTGCATCTCCCCCGATTCCTTCAATACCGGCTGACGCAGGGTATATTAGTAGCCCATTTTGTTGGGCTTTACTTATAATTAATGAAGTGAGATTTATTTCTTTGCTAAAAGGAAACTTTGTAATCATATCCGAAACGAACTCAACTCCTATCATAAGTCCCTTGCCTCGAATATCACCAATTATTGGATAACACAGTTGTAAGTCAATTAACTTTTCCTTCAAATAAGTACCCTTTACTAAAGCAGTGTCTACTAAATTATTTTTTTCTAAATAATGTATAACCGATAACGCGACTGCAGCAGATTGTGGATTTGCACTGAAAGTATGACCACTCATAATGGATTTTGAACCGTTTTTAATTGTTTCAATAATTTTTTCACTTACTAATGTTGCAGCTATTGGTGTATATCCGGCACTCATTCCTTTTCCAATCGCCACAAGATCTGCAGTTGTGCCCCAATGTTCTAAAGCGAACATTTTTCCAGTTCTCCCAAACCCCGTCATTACTTCATCTGCAATAAACAAAATATTATATTTCACACATATTTCCTTAATAACTTGATAGTACCCATCTGGAGGAACAATTGCTCCACCTGCAGCACCAATTATCGGTTCAGCAATAAATGCAGCAATATTACTTGATCCTATTCGGTTTATGGCTTGTTCTAATTCATTCGCACATAAGTAATTACAACCTGGATATGTTGCTCCATATGGGCATCTATAGCAATATGGAGGTGAAATCGTTGGATAATCCTCTAAAATCGACACAAAACGAGATCTTCTTTCTGGATGACCAGACATGGATAATGCCCCAATCGTGATACCATGATAACTCATCCATCTTGAAAGTATTTTATTTTTCCCTCTTAGACCACGCTCTTGCCAATATTGAATTGCAATTTTCATCGCTGTTTCAGTGGCCTCTGATCCACTATTCACAAAAAACGACCAATATCCGTCGCCATAAAGCTCACATATTTTTTGCGCTAATTGTTCTGCAGGCTCATTCGTGAATTGAGAACGGTATACAAACGATACTTTATGCGCTTGGTTTGTAATCGAATCGATTATTTCTTGTACCCCGTGTCCTAAATTTGCAGTTATCGCCCCAGACGAACCATCAATATATTTTTTTCCACTCGTATCATAGAGATATATTCCATCTCCATAACTAATCACCGGATAATCCTTATCTAACAATGGTTTTATTAAGTGAGACTTCTCCATCATAATCCTCCCTCATGTAAGAAAACGGATATTTCCAAGGAAAATGTAAGCACTTTCCTCTTCCGAGAGCCTATTATTACATCATATGTATGATTATCCCAAATTATCGTTCTTCAATAAAATATGAAATAAGTTTATTAGTTTACATGCTATTAGTATTGGTGAGAAACAAAAAGACCCATTAATCATTTGGACTAATGGATCTTTTCATTGATTTTTATTTATCTAATATACGAAGCACCTACAATAATTAAGAGTATAAACAACACAACAATTAAGACGAAGCTGTTATTGTTTCCATACCCACCGTAACCATATCCACATTGATCATGATATCCACAATGCATAGTGTCATCTCCCTTTATATATATTTACATTATTACGATATGTGTCTATGGGTTGTTATGTATGTGCTGAAGCCTATTTTTGATCAAATTTTTATTATTTCAAGGTTTTGATAGAATATTAGTATGGATTTTTTTCAAACAAAAAGAGCAGCCCTATTTAGGAAACTGCTCTTCATCAATTCATTTATATGTTAAATTATAGTTTAACTACGTTAGCTGCTTGAGGTCCACGGTTACCTTCAACGATTTCGAAAGAAACTTCTTGACCTTCTTCTAAAGTTTTGAAACCTTCACCTTGAATAGCTGAGAAATGTACGAATACGTCGTCTCCGCCTTGTACTTCGATAAATCCGAAGCCTTTTTCACTGTTAAACCATTTCACTTTACCATTTTGCATGAAATATGCCTCCTAAATGTTAACACACAAGCCTTTGTGTATTCCTCTTAATTAACCATTAAACTACTTACATAATTCCAATACAATTACATATAACTTCAACATCGAATTACATATTCATATGAAATTATCATTTTCCTTATATTAAAACTTATATATGCAAAAAAATGGTCGGATTAATCATATCATTCCTTATTGGAAGAGTCAACCATTCCTTAATACTTTTTAGAAAATATTATATATTCGTTAATTAAACAATTTTTTATACTCTCCATACCCTTCCTTCTCTAAATCATCCTTATGGATAAATCGTAATGCCGCTGAATTAATACAATAGCGCAAACGGGTTGGGCCAGGACCATCATGAAATACATGGCCTAAATGGGAATCGGCAGTATGGCTTCGTACCTCGGTTCGAATCATTCCATGGGAAGTATCTAGTTCTTCAATTACCTCTTCTGAATATATAGGCTTCGTAAAACTCGGCCAGCCACAACCTGCATCATATTGGTCTCTGGAGCTAAATAGTGGCTTTCTCGATACGATATCAACATAAATTCCCTCTTTTTGATTATTCCAAAATTCATTTTGAAAAGGAGGCTCTGTACCTTTTTCTTGAGTAACATGATACTGCATCGGTGTTAGTGTTTGTTTTGCTTGCTCAAATTGCTTAGATAACCAATTCTTTCTAATAAAAGCATCTCTTCCAGATCCTTTTCGATACCGTTTATAATGCTCTGGTTTCTTCTTGTAATAGTCTTGGTGATATTCTTCAGCTTCATAAAATACCTTTGCTGGTAAGATTTCAGTAGCAATCGACTTTGAAAAAAGGCCACTTTCGGATAATTTACTTTTAGAATCTTCTGCTTGCCTTCTTTGTTCGTCACTATGATAAAAGATCGCTGTTTTATAAGAGTCACCACGATCATAAAATTGACCACCAGAATCTGTAGGATCGATTTGCTGCCAATAAACTTCTAATAATTTTTCATATGAATAAATTGAAGGATCGAATGTAATTTGGACTGCTTCAAAATGACCCGTTGTATCCGAACAAACCTCTTCATATGTAGGATTTTCTTTATTACCACCTGTATATCCTGATACAACTTTAATAATTCCCGGCTGTTCATCAAAAGGTTTTACCATACACCAGAAGCATCCACCTGCGAATGTTGCCAATTCAAATTGATTATGGTTTTCCATTAAATATCAATCCTTTCTATTTAATAACTGGACGATTAACATTATTATACCATTTCATAAATAACAACCAAATGATTAGGCTTTGTCATTATCAAATGTATTTTATGATTAATAAATAATAACCAATATGGAAATCGTAAGAAATAGGAGGTGTTTACATGTCGGATCCATATTTATGCCCTAACTGTAAAACAAATCGTACGAGATTTAACATTATTGATCAAGTGCCAAAATCAATTAAAATAGACCCACAAAGTGGTGAAATAATTGAAGAGAATATCCAAAACCTGGATCCCTTCCATCTACCATATCGAGGTCCTGATTATAAAATTCAATGTGGAGTTTGTGGATTAATTGAGGATGAGAGATTATTTGTAAAAAGAGCACAACACCAACAACAAGGGCTTTAGGTTGAATCAACCTAAAGCCTTTTGTCATTATTTTGTATTAAACATAGAGTATACGGATTTTTTCAAAAATGTCATCCGTAATTCAATTAATGGTTGAGATATTGCCTTAATAAGATTACTTGATAATAGTAAAGTTAACCCTAACGAAGCGAGACTAATAAATATAAAATCAGCAGATTCTTTGACAACCTCAAGCCATTCACTATTACGGAAGTATTTAATTGCAAAACCATGCAATAAATAGACATATAATGTTCTTGTTCCCCATTTTGTAAAAAAGTACTTACTTTTTGGAATTATCGACAGAAATGAGAATGTCGACAGAATACTTACACAATAAAAGCATAATCTGATCATTCCACCTATCTGCACCATATCCAGAGCTGCATACGCTTTAGAACCTAATAACCATCCAGTATTTATCTCTGGATTTAAATAATATATGGCGAAAATGATAATTAGACAAATTGCAGAAACAATCATTGTAGCTGGTTGTTTTAAATAAATAAAATGTTTCTTTTTCGCAAAATATCCTAGGAGAAATAACGGAAGAAATACAAATGTTCGAGATATACTCAAAAAGTTTCCTACAAAGGGAAAATAACCAATCGCAATTCCCATTAAAATCGCAATACTAATTGCAACAAACGGATGTATTTTTGAAAAAACATACAATAGTAAATTCCAGCAAAATAAACTAATTAGGAACCAAAGCGACCAATGTGGATTGAATGGCTGAATATACAATTCGTTTCCACTATATAGAAAATAGTAATAGATCGAATAGATACTTTGAAAGATCAAATAAGGTAAAAGTAACTTTTTTGTTATCTTCATAATATAGCCATCTTCTTTTATTCCTTTAGCGAAATATCCAGCAATTAATATAAAAGCAGGCATATGAAATGAATAAACAAACTGATAAATCGTTGAAATTAATTTATGATCATGTATAAAAGGTTGAATAAAATGACCAAAAACTACAAGACATATTAAGATAAACTTTGCATTATCGAAATAAAAATCTCGCTTCATGTCTATCACCATATCATTCTTCTGTTCAGACATCTTCATTCCCCCTCCTTCAAAATTGTTATGTCATTATAACATCGAATTTTGCATTAAAAGCTTATGTACTCGATTTGTAAAGAGGAAAATAAGATTAGTCATCCTTATGTAATTATTTTGAAAAAATAATTACATAATTGCAATACAAAATAAGCTGTGATTTAACTCATCACTTTTTCCTTAATTATCCTTTATACTTTAGATGGGGTGATGGAAAATGAATAAAGACTGGTCAATTGATTTGGAACATGGAGATTATGAGAAGAATATGGCATTTGTGATTGAGGATGGGCTGAAGGCGATTGAGGAAACCGAAAGTGGCTATTACGTCAATCTTGTAACTCCTTCGACCTTTGGTAATCCAATCGACTATTTATCAGAAATTATTGATAGTCATTTTAATCAAAGTGTTAGCTATAAATTTATTGATCAATGCGGGTGTGGTGGCTATGTTCTCAGAGTTTGGAAAAGGTGAAAAATTAGTTGAAACATTTATACAATATAAGAATCGACAGGTTGTCTTGAATTGGTACGAAGATGATGCATTAATAAGAAGAGAGGGTTTTTTCTTTTCGAAAATTGTTGATGATGGGAAAGCTGTCATTTTTATTAATAATGATAATAAATTCCATTTTTCAATTCCTTATGAAGAATATACTTCAATTAGGATTTTAAGTGACTTTCGTGACTTCTACCAGTTATCAGATCAGTTACATTTTCTTGAAATCTATTTTCCACATTAACATGAAAAAAAGGAGGGGTTTTCCCTCCTAACATCTCTAGTTTGGCACAACTATTTTAAATTTTAAGTTGTCATTTTTCAGATTAAAATTATCCACTTTAATTTTCATATTACTTTTTACTTCCATTTCAGAAAGGTTAGCATACACCAATTGATTTTTCGGATCAATTTTTACCCATTCTGGCAATGCATAATGGTCACTAATATAACGCATTACATAGGTGACTGGCAGTTCTAATTGGCCTAATGTTATTGACTCCTGTCTTAACAGTAAATCACCATTATCCAGTGCCTCTGGCTCGAATGTCAATACAATGTCAATTTCCTTTTCAAACACAGTGATAGTACCGATTAACATCACTTTATCGGTAAGTAATACCTTATAGTCTAAAGGAATATCCTTTGATTCTTTTTTCAAATAATTATTTATTAACTTTGTCAAATCCTCTTTATTTGTAACGACACCAAGCTCTATCCCATCTTGCTTGTTAAGTTCCATTTTAGGTATTTCCGTATCACTTGGTAAAAAGGTCATGATACAAAAGTACAGCAAGGCGATACAATTTATGGAAATTACTACAAAAAAGAGTATTTTCCATTTGTTCTTCTTCATTTAATGGTGCCCTCCTCTAGCAGATCGAGTTATTCTTTATTTAAAGTTTCAAAAATTCTCTCGCTAATTAATTCGTATCCTTTTGCGTTTGGATGAAATTCATCAGTCGATAATAGGTTTTCATCTGTATCTTTAAAAATATCTCCTATCTTAACAAAGTTTGTATTTTCATATTGAGATAGGACTTTTAAACTCCCGCTATTCCATTGATCAATAACTTCATTCAACTCACTAGAAATATCAATTAGTGATTCAAACGGATTATATAAACCAACTAAAACAATTTCACCCTCGGGATTGTATTCCCTAATTTCAGATAAAATTTGTTTTAAACGTTCTTCATAACTATTTTGTGCATTTTCAAATACTTCAAACGATAAATCCAAAAAATTTTCCCTCACAACCTTCATTACATCATTACCGCCAATTGTTATAATAATAATATCTGCTTTTGCAATCCCTTCTTGTACCTTCTTTTTATCGAGTCGCTTAAGGAGGTCAGTTGTTTTATGACCCTTTACACCGAAGTTCAATAAGGAAACTGAACGAAATTCTTTTTGACTTAGAAATTTTTCTTTAAGGTATAATGTATAGCCCCCATTATCTGTTTCATCGCCAACTCCTTCTGTTAACGAATCACCTAAAGTTGTGACGTGCAAATCCTGGGGTAAAAATTCTGCAGGAATTTCTGCTTTCTTCCTTAAATCTATTTTATTTTCATGGTGACTTTCAGATGTTGTTGCTTGGGCTGAACATGCCACTAGAAAGAATATACTTGTTACTATAAAAAGATACTTTTTTCTCATTAATGTGCTCACCTACAATCCTATAAAACTATTTACTTATTATTTTCACATTATAGTATTATAGCATACGATCAACATTGCTAAAAAAGAAAAATGGATTCCAATGGAATCCATTTTTCTATAGGATCGTTTTTATATCTGAGATAATTTCCTCATATGGTGTATCTACATTACCACTATACTCTTTTAAAACTTTTCCATTTTGATCAACAAGATAAAACTTAACTCCATGTAATACATCATCACCACTTTTAACTTTCTCAGCTAATGTATGAAAGCTTTTTGTCGCAAATTTCGCGATAAATTCTTGATCATAACCTGTTAAAAAGCTCCATTTTGAAAAATCTGCTTCAAATAGCTCGCCATATTCCTTTAAGATTTCAGGCTTATCAATTTCAGGATCTACCGAAAACGAAACCAATTGTACATCTAAATCCTCTTCATTGATCATTGATTGAAGCTTTGCCATATTAGCAGTCATCGGTGGACAAACAGTTTTACAATTGGTAAACACAAAGTCTGCAACCCATACCTTACCTTCAAAATCTTTAAGGGTTACCTCTTTACCATCCTGGTTGACAGCGGTAAAATCAGACACTGTATAATTTACTGTATTCTCCAAACCTTTATTTCCACACGCTGCGAGGAAAATAACTGAGACAAGAAGCAGTGTCCATTTATGTAGCTTTTTCAAAATTACTCACCTTTTCATTACTTTTATAGTCATTATCTAATACCCTATATTAAATTGTATATAAAAGAATACAAAGATACAACTTTTAAACTATGAACAATTTTCGAACATATTGTAGAACCTGTCCTCATAAAATGGACAAGGACGTTGTATTTTGGGAGGAGAGTCATGAAGATTTATAATCAAATTAAAAAAGGTCACCATTTGCGATGATGACCAAACAAGTAGCAACCTATATCTGTATCATCTTTGGAGCTCTCTTACAAGGGCTTGCTATGTCGCTCTATCTTTTTCCTCACAATATACCTTCTGGGGGAGCAGCTGGATTGGCAATTTTAATGAATCATTGGCTTGATTTACCATTAGGAATCTCACTTTGGATCGTAAATTTTGCGTTTCTTATTTTAGCATTAAAATATTTTGGTTATACATGGACAATTCGGACAATGCTTTCTGTAACAATTACGTCTATCACTATTAGCTTAGTATCAACATATTGGGCATTTCCGACATCATTTTTTTGGCTTGACCTTCTTTGTGGTAGTCTATTATTCGGCGTTGGAGTAGGTATATTAATTCGAAGTGGTACATCAAGCGGTGGTATGGTAATTCCAGCGTTAATGATCGCAAAATATAACGATTGGTCACCTGGTAGGGTTATGTTATGGATGAATTTCTGCATTTTTTTACTTACCGCGTCCGTCATTAATATTACGATCGTATTCTATGCAATAGCATGCCAGACTGTTTCTACTAATCTAATCGATTTCATCTATCATCTCCGTGCACCATCTTTTATTACTCCATCATATAGTTGGAGGAAAAAGTAGATTTACAATATACGTTTTATTTTCAAATATTGAATAATCAAATCCACAGACTCCGAAATTGTTAATTGATCTGTTTCAATAACTAGCTCTGGATTTGTCGGTTCTTCATATGGAGAACTAACACCTGTAAATTCGATGATTTCACCACTTCTAGCTTTTTTATATAAACCTTTTGGGTCACGGGATTCACATATTGAAATTGGACATTTTACATAGACCTCGATAAATTCATCTTTTGGAAATAATTCTCTAACTTGTAAACGATCTTCTCGAAAAGGAGAAATAAACGCTGTAGACACAATTTGGCCACTATCAACAAAGAGCTTTGAAACCTCACCGATTCTTCGAATGTTTTCTTTGCGGTCAATTTGACTAAATCCTAGACCTTTATTTAATCCATGACGTATATTATCTCCATCTAACACATAGCTTTGAATATTTTTCGTAAACAGACAATGATCCAATGCGTTTGCTAATGATGATTTGCCGGAGCCTGATAATCCAGTAAACCAAATAGCACAACTTTTATGTTTATTTTGTAACTGTCTATCAATTTTTGTGATAGTTGACTGATGCCAAATAATATTTTGTTTTTCTCCCATTTTTACCACCTTATATCTTAGTATACATTTCCTGCATTCCTTTGATTAATACTTCGACAACTTCGGGCCTACTGAATTCTTTCGGTGGTTTTGTTCCATTTTTAAGCATTTCCCGAACCTTTGTCCCTGAAAGTATGACATGATTATCTTTATTATGAGGACATGTTTTTGAAGATGCCATGTTTCCACACTTTTTGCAAAAAAAACTATGTTCAAAAAATAGAGGGATAATTCCTAGTTCATCTTCTGTAAAATTGCTAAATATCTTTTGTGAATCGTAAGTCCCATAGTAATTTCCGACACCAGCATGATCACGACCTACTATAAAATGTGTACAGCCATAGTTTTTTCTTACAATAGCATGAAAAATTGCTTCACGAGGCCCCGCATACCTCATTGCTGCAGGAAATACAGATAAAAACACTCTATGTTTTGGATAATATTTATCAATCAATGCCTGATAGCTTTCCATTCTAATATCACTTGGTATATCGTCCTGTTTTGTTTCACCCACAAGTGGATTTAAAAATAATCCGTCCACTGTTTCAAGTGCTGACTTTTGAATATATTCATGTGCACGGTGGACTGGATTTCTCGTTTGAAATCCTACGATTTTTTTCCATTGTAATCGATCAAAAACTGCTCTAGTTTCAACAGGGTCTAGATAATAATTAGCAAAAGACTCCTTTTTTGATCGCTTAACTAGTATAATTGGCCCAGCAATATATACATTATCTTTTTCATATAATTTTTTTACACCTGGGTGTGCAGATTCAGTTGTTTTAAAAACTTTAAATGCTTCAACTTCCTTATTTGGAGTATATTTTTCTTTAACCTCTATCACACCATATACTTGATTATCATTCACTAATTTAACTTTATCCCCAATATCAATTTTTTTTGCGATTACATCGCTTACTGCTAATGTAATTGGAATCGACCATGGTATCCCATTCGATAATCTCATTGTCTGTATAACTGACTCATAATCCTTTTTACCTAAAAAACCATCAAGCGGACTATATGCACCGACCGCAATAAGTTCAAGATCACTCAGAGCCATATTATCGAGGTCTATCTCTTTTGTAATTCCTTCATAATTGTAAGCAAGATTGATTTTATTAATTAGCTTTCCGCCATGTGGTATACTTATTATCACTACAATAACCTCCATCTATTTTAGCTAACTCATATCAAATTTAATTAACATGGATTCCACATTCTATTTTGTCCTTATCAGCCCATCTTCCAGATCTTAAATTCCCATCTGACACCTGACTAGTACATGGTTCACAGCCTATACTAGGAAAATTAAGATCATGAAGTTCATTATATGGTAAATTATTCATTTTTATATAAGTCCAAATATCCTCCCATGTCCAATGGATTAACGGGCAAATTTTTATGTTTTTAAATTTTTCATCCCTATTGATATACTCAATATCCTTTCTTGATGGAGATTGCTCTCTTCTCAAACCTGAAATCCATGCTACTTTATTCGAAAGCACTTCTTTTAGAGGTTCTACTTTTCTAATTTGGCAGCATAAATTAGGATTTGTCATCCATAGATTTTCACCATATTTAGCAGCTTGGTCCTTTATAGTTAGTAGTGGTTTCTTTAATTCAATTTTCAATGTAGGATATTTGTCCTTCATTTTTTCAATTAATTTGTATGTTTCAGTAAAGTGTAAACTAGTATCTAAAAATACAATTTTCGCATCTTTTTTCACTTTACTTATTAAATCAATCAATACGATTCCTTCTGCTCCAAAACTACATGCATAGACAATATTGTTTCCATAAGTACTGTATGCCCATTTGATAATATCAAAATAATCTCTACTGTTATGGTGAATTTCTTTTAGTTTTTCATCACTCCAGTTCTCATAAGTAAGTAACTCCACAATTACATTTCTCCCCTCTAAATTAACTTTTCGCTGAAATCTAACACGACTAATTCATTGTTTTTTATTTCAATTTTATTCATATTATCAATTGATCCATAATGTCGATATGACACACAAGCTCTTATCCAGGAACCATGGCCAAAGATTAGTACATTCTTATAATTCCGATATTTTTCGATAAATGTAATAACCCTAATTTCAAAATCACTTAAACGTTCGCCGAGTATTAACTGTTTTGGATCATATAACCATTTATCACCATGTACTTCTATTAGTTGACTTTTATCTCTTCCTTCAAACTCACCAAAATCTAATTCATTTAATAAGGGATCGACCTGATAAGTGTAATAGCCATGTGCCATTGCAGTTTGTTGAGTTCGATTTAAGAAGCTTGTAACAACTGTGGAAATCGGACCGTGTTTAGCTATTATCTTGTTGTTTTTTTCTATTTCCTTGTTATACTCCTCTGTTAAATCCATAATTGCAATGTCTTGTTTCCCTTGTAGTATCCCTTTTTTATTCCATTCAGTTGGTAAGTGTCTAATTAGGATAAGTTGCATGTACGCTCCTCCATAAATAATGTTTCACTTCGGAGTCCAAGTCTTTGAGCTTCCAATGTTAACACATCTTGTAATTTTATATTTCCAAGGTTAACATTTGCTCCGAATTGATTAATAAAAAACATCTGGTGTTTAGCTGTTGGAGCCTCAAAGATTATTTTTGATATGTCCACATTTTTAGATATACATTCGATGATGTCTTTCTTAACCACCCCGTTCTTGCTATATATCCCTGCAGTACCAGAATCACGTCCTTCTGTAATAACGTATTTACAGCCAGCAGCCAATAATAAATTTATTTCTTCCTCCCAATCAGAACGTCTCATTTCTTGCTCATTATCCTTAGATCCAACTTCTGCAATAACATTAAAATTGGGTTTAAATTTATGAATGAGCGAAATCCTTGTTTGCAATGAAATATCTACTGTACCATTTGAAATTTCAATCCATTCGATACCTAACCTCTTTAAGCTATCGGTATAGTCATCCAGCTTATTTTGCATATAGCATTTTTCAAATAATGTACCACCACAATATGGCTTAATGTTAAATCGATTATATAGATCGACTTTTTTCTGTAGGTTTGGGGTAACATATGCAGAACCAATCCCAATTTTCGCAATATCAATGAACTGATGATAGTCAATCAAATAGTCCTCAATTTGTCCAAGAGGAATACCAAAATCGGCAATAGATGTGATTCCATAAGTTCTTTCCCCTTTTGTCCGTTCAGGCAATATTAAAAATTCCATAGGGATAACTCCTCCTTTACAGTTGCTATGTTATTCAAATTTGGGTAAATGGTGTATATAATGGGCTTTTCTAAACATTTGGAAACTACTTACAACTCTTCGCCTGAATAGTCTTCTTGCAAACTAGAAAAGATAGTAAAGCAAATAAAATAATTATTCGTATAAGGAGTTGCAAATCATTTGTCCAGTCAAAAAAAATCGGGTATGACAATAGTTGCAATTGGCTCAATTCCTCTAATCCTTGTACTTGGCAATTCAATGCTTATTCCAGTCTTACCACAAATGAAAAAAGAGCTAGATATAAGTCAATTTCAAGTAAGTCTAATTATCACTGTCTTTTCTGTAGCAGCAGCCATCTCTATTCCAATATTAGGTTATTTTTCTGATCGGTTTTCTCGTAAAGCAGTTATCATTCCAGCTTTAATTCTTTATGGTAGTGGCGGGTTAGTTGCTGGATTAGCTTCTGCTTGGTTTGATAATGCATACTTTTGGATTATGGCTGGTCGGATTATGCAAGGATTAGGTGCTGCAGGCACTGCACCAATCGCAATGGCATTAACCGGGGATTTATTTAAAGGAGCAAAACAAAGTAAAGTTTTAGGCCTTGTAGAAGCATCGAATGGATTCGGGAAAGTCATTTCTCCAATTATAGGCTCCTTATTAGCTTTGTTATTCTGGTATGCGGCATTTTTTGCATTTCCAATCTTTTGTTTAATTTCTATCTTATTAACCATTTTCTTCGTCAAAGAGAAGAAGCAAAAAAAAGAACCACCTCCAATCGGATCATATGTAAAAGGATTATTTTCTGTATTTAAACATGAAGGCAGATGGCTTTTTACAGCATACCTAGCAGGAGCTACTTGTCTATTCACTTTGTTTGGAATTCTTTTCTATTTATCTGATGTTTTAGAGAAAACCTATCATACAGACGGTGTCCCAAAAGGGGCAATTCTTGCAATTCCTTTATTGTTTATGACATCAACTTCCTACATAACAGGTAGTAAAATAGGGAAAAAGATGCCTTTAATGAAAAAACTAATTGTAATTGGCTTACTGTTAATGACTATTTCCTTCTCAACATTGGTGTTCTTTAAAAGTTTAATCCCGTTTATAGCCATACTTGCCATAAGCAGTATAGGTACAGGTTTGGTCTTACCGTGTATTAATAGCTTTATTACTGGATCAGTATCTACCGAAAAACGTGGTTTTGTAACTTCCTTATACGGTTCAGTTCGATTTTTAGGTGTTGCAATTGGCCCACCTATATATGGTTGGATGATGGAATGGTCACGGTCTGGAATGTTTTTAACAACAGCTTCCTTGACTTTAGTTGTTGGTTTATTATGTTTGATGTTAATTCGTGTTAAAAAGAAAAAAACAAGTGAAGAAAAAGAAGACTCATTATTTGAGAAACTTCAATTTACTTAATAAGGAGGATATTCGGTGCAAATCTTCATATCTCCCGAGATCGTTAAGGAACAGTGTCAAATCCTTAATATCATTAATCAAGATCAAAAAGCTATTGGATATATTACATTCTTCTTTGATGAGAAAAAAATGTATGTATATGGGCAATGCGAAGAGGAAGGTGTAAGTGAAGACTTTAAAGATGTTATACAACCTTATATACAAGGAATGTCCAAAGCAAAGCCTGATTTAGACATATACTCCTACATTTGCATTGGGGGAAAGAAGTTAACATTAAATAAAGATGAAAATAATGAGTAAAGTACTAAGCTAGATATCGAATAATTTTAAAGGTCATTATCACTCAACAAATTTAATACTCCCAAATACTCATCTACTGGACAAGAGTACAGTCATTCATTTTTCTTACTCATAAGATAGTATGAAAATGAGATGTAGGGGGAGTTTCATGGCAAATTATTATGATGTATGTTGTCGATATCAAGGTCGTGTAGTAAATATTCGGTGCAAAAACGGAAAAAGACATGTTGGTAGAATTCTTCGTGTTACAAATTCTCACGTGTATATTCAACCATTTGGAGAAAGAAATTTAGGAGGATTTAGTTATGGTTTCTGGGGTGGATATGGCGGGTTTTATCGCCCATATGCAATTCCTTTAGCCTTTATCACAGGAGTCGTATTAGGCGGCTTATTTTGGTAAATGAAAGAGGCCTATCTCCCGTAAGAGAGATGGGCCATATTTTATTCTAAATAATACATGAAGCCAATTGCACCTGGACCAGTATGTGTGCTTATAACTGGAGTTGTATCTTCAATATCAATCTCCGTATATCCGGTAAGCTTACTAATTGTATTTTTCAAGTCATTTGCAAGTTCGAATGCATCTGCATGGGTGATCCCTACACCTTTAATTATTTTGCCCGCTGCATCTTCAAAGAATTGTTTACTTAAATATTTTACAATTTGTGCTGAGCTTCGAACCTTTGATACAGGAGTATATACCCCATCATCTAATGACGCGATTGGTTTAATATTTAATAGGGAACCAATTAGAGCTTTTCCTCTTCCAATTCTACCACCTTTTACAAGATTATCTAATGTATCAACAGTAACGAATAACTTAGTATTTTTTCTAATTTCGTCTATTCGTGCAGAAATTTCTTCAATAGTTTTTCCTTCTTTAGCCATCTTAGCAGCTTCAACCACTTGAAAACCTAATGCCTGTGATATGTACATAGAATCAATTACCTTCACATTTGCATCGGTAATTTGTGCAGCATTTTCAGCGGAGCTCACTGTCCCACTCATACCACCAGTCATATGAATCGAAATAATATCATAACCGTCACTCGCTAATCGATTATATAGTTCAAGAAAGTGACCAACCGCAGGCTGAGAACTTTTAGGCAATTCCTCGGATTGTTTCATTTTTTCAATAAATTGTTGTGGTGTTATATCAACACGATCAAGGTATGTTTCGCCATTAATTGTTATAGATAAAGGAACTACTTCTAACTCTAAGCTTTTAATCATATCTTCTGATAAATCAACCGTTGAATCGGTAACTATTTTTACTTTTCTCATTTATTCACTTCCTAAACTATATCATTAGTTTGTATTATACCTTCAAATGAGGTGAAATGACAAAATAATTATGATATTTTAATGAAAGAATACCATAATAAAAGAGTCGACTTCATTTATCGACTCTTTTCAAGTATTTAAATTAATAAATGAAATAGATTACTTTCTTTATTAACTTCAGTAAATGGAAAACCTTTTTTAATCATTCTATTTATGAGAGGCTGATAATCATCTTTTTGCTTTAATTCAATACCTACCAATGCAGGTCCGTTGTCTTTATTATTTTTCTTTGTATATTCAAACCGATTAATATCATCTGTAGGACTTAGCACATCTAACAAAAACTCTCGCAATGCACCAGCTCTTTGGGGAAAATTAACGATAAAATAATATTGCAACCCTTCATAGCTCATTGATCTCTCCTTAATTTCTTGCATCCTACTAATATCATTATTCCCACCACTTATCACACATACTACTGTTTTCCCTTTAATTTTTTCTTTATATTGATCAAGTGCTGCTATTGACAATGCACCTGCTGGTTCAGCAATAATTGCATTTTCATTATATAATTCTAAAATGGTCGTACATACCTTCCCCTCTGGGACAATAATTATATCGTCTACATACTGCTTACAAATACTGAAGGTTTTTTCACCAACTGTTTTTACTGCAGCGCCATCAACGAATTTATCAATTTCGGGTAATGATGTCACATAACCATTTTCGTTGGATGTCTTCATTCCTGGGGCACCCTCTGGCTCAACACCTATAATACGTGTTGCAGGTGATATACTTTTCATATAGGTGCTTATTCCCGAAATTAATCCGCCACCACCGATACTAGTAAAGATAAAATCAATTGGTTCTGTACAATCATTTAATATCTCAACAGCTACAGTACCTTGACCTGCAATTACATGTTCATCATCGAATGGATGGATAAACGTTTTGTTTTCTTTTTCACTACAAGTTACGGCTTCCATATAGGAGTCATCAAAGGTATCACCACTAAGAATGATTTCTACGAATTCCTTCCCAAACAATTCAACTTGTGAGATTTTTTGCCGAGGAGTTGTCGAAGGCATATATATTTTTCCGTGAATTTTTAATGTATAGCATGAGAATGCCACGCCTTGAGCATGGTTTCCCGCACTCGCACATACAATCCCATTTTTAAGTTCTTCATCTGATAAATTTTTTATACGATTAAATGCACCCCTAATTTTAAAAGACCGAACAATTTGTAAATCTTCCCTTTTTATCAATAAATTACATCCATACCGTTCTGAAAGTAATTCATTTCTTTGTAAAGGTGTATGAATTACAACATCCTTCAAAGTTTGATTTGCTTTAATGATATCTTCTACGTGGATGCCATTTTGTTCTTTCAATTGATAAGCCATTTCATTTCCATATCCTTTCTTTCGTGATTTCTTCACATTACAGTAATAAAGCATTTAATTTGTTCATTATAACATGGTTCAACGCAATTTAAAGTAAATTTTCTAAATATTTATATTTTACACTAAAAGAACATATGATGATTTCCCTTGAACTTGCATACATTATGTAATAAATAAAATTTGGAGGTGATACGTATGGAGTACTCAATTTGCTCATTGGATAGTGCTTTACCATGCGAAATAACTGTAGATGATGACAATGGAAGATACATGATTCGAAAATCGGATTCAAGTGGAGAGATATTCAATAGTGCAGAGGAGTTAATCGCATGGATAAATACAAATTGGAGTCCTGAAGAATTTTGTGATCCTAATGAATTTACTGATTTAATTATAAAATTAAACTCCTATGATCCAATTACAGGGTAGCCATGGCTACCCTTTTCATATTATGCGATCCATCGATCGGAAATTGACTTTATCATTAATTTAAGTATGATGAAAGAAGAAAGAAATTTGGTGGTGAAGCTAATGGAAACAATCGAAAATAAAGAAACCTTAAAAGAAGAAATAGCAAATGCAATTACCCATGGTGTAGGAGTTTTATTAAGTATTCCTGCTCTTGTGCTCCTAATTGTCTTTGCTGCAAAATATGGAAATGCTTGGCATGTTGTTAGCTTTTCAATTTTTGGTTCAACGATGTTATTGCTATATTTATTCTCTACACTTTTACATAGCATCCATCATCCGAAAGCAAATAAAGTATTTGCAATTCTAGACCACTCAGCGATTTACCTATTAATTGCCGGAACATACACACCATTTGTCTTAGTGACCTTAAGAAGCTGGTTAGGATGGACTCTGTTTGGAATTGTGTGGGGACTTGCTATTATTGGTATATTATTCAAAGTGTTTTTTGTTGGAAAATTTATGGTTTTATCAACAGTATTTTATATTTTAATGGGCTGGCTAATTATAATTGGAATTAAACCACTCTATTCAAGCCTCGAAATTGAAGGGTTTATTCTTTTATTAAGTGGTGGGATTCTTTATACAGTTGGAGCTATCTTTTATATGTGGCGAAGGCTCCCCTTTAATCATGCAATTTGGCATGGATTTGTATTAGCAGGAAGCGCTGCAATGTTTTTCTGTGTGTTATTTTATGTTTTGGATGTTCCATTTGTATAAGAAATATACAATCATCTTGTTAAACGAACGACGACTAAACCCGCAAATTAAGTTTGCGGGTTTACTTGTTCTGAAATTTTATCGTGAAGATCGATTGCTAAATGTTTTACATTCTCATAACTATCCGGTAATACAGGTTGTAAGACTTTCACCTTAACACTAGCTGGATTAAAAAACTTCTTGCCATTCTCCATAATAAGATGAGAACCATTAATAGAAATTGGCACAATTGGCACACCGGCATCAGCCGCCATTCTTAGACCACCCGTTTGAAAAGGTTTCATTGCTCCACCTTTACTTCTTGTGCCTTCTGGGAATATAACAAGTGAATGCCCTTCTCTCAAAATATTCGCCCCATCCTTTATAGATTGAATAGCTTGCCTTCTATTATTCCTATCTATAAAAATACAATTCATTGCTTCCATCCATTTTGGAACGATTGGGATTTTTTTCACTTCTACTTTAGAAATAAAACCAACTGGCTTATTAATAAAACCTAAGATTACAGGTATATCAAAATTACCTTGATGGTTTGAAACAAATAAAACTGGTCCATTCGGTATATTCTCAAGTCCTGTTACAACGACCTTTGATCCCGTTAATTTCACAAGAGTCTCCGCCCATTGTTTAGGTAATTCATGAATGATTTTATCTTGATCATCAATAGATAATTTTGAATCAATTTTTTTTAATTTATAGAGAGTAGGTAAACTAAAGAGCAAAAATCCAAAAAAATAAATAAACCACACAATTGTTCGAAACACTTCATTTCCCCCATTATCGAAAACAACGATTAATCAGAGGTATACGATACATTTATCATGCTATTCTTTCATATATTAAAAAGAAATAATCATAAGGATTTTTTTCATCCTTTTTTCCTTTTTCTTTTGAAATAAGCTTCCATTCGTTCATTTGTATTTCTGGAAAAAAGGTATCTCCTTCAAATTCTTCATTTATTTCAGTAATATAAAGACGATTTGAATAAGGAAGAATTCCCTTAAAGATTTCAGATCCACCAATTACAAATAATTCTTGATTTACTGTATTGTCCATTTTTACAATCTCATCAATTGAATGAAATACCGTACATCCATCTATCTGATATTCTTTGTCTCTTGTTATTATGATATTTTCACGCCCAGGTAAAGGCTTGCCAATTGATTCATATGTCTTTCTTCCCATTATAATTGGATGCCCCATAGTAATCTTTTTAAAATAGGCTAGATCAGCAGGGAGGTGCCACGGCAAATCGTTATTCTTACCGATTACACGATTGATATCCATCGCAAATAATAATGAAATCATACACTCACCTCACCTTTAATGTGTGGGTGTGCTTCATAGTTAAGTAATTCAAAGTCATCAAATGTAAAATCAAAAATGGATTTTACTTCATTATTGAGCCTCATGACTGGTAGAGGCTTAGGCTCTCTAGTTAATTGTAACTTCACCTGTTCAATATGATTCGAATATATATGTACGTCTCCAAAGGTATGTACAAACTCCCCAGGTTCAAGGTCACAAACTTGTGCTATCATTAGTGTCAATAATGCATATGATGCAATATTAAAAGGAATTCCTAAGAAAAAATCAGCTGATCTTTGATATAGTTGACATGATAATTTTCCTTCATGTACATAGAATTGAAACAAACAATGACATGGTGGAAGAGCCATCTTCTCAACATCACCAACATTCCATGCACTTACAATCAATCTACGGGAGTCAGGATTATTTTTAATTTGATCAATTAGGTTTGTAATTTGATCAACAGTTTCGCCATCTTTATTATTCCAAGATCTCCATTGATGACCATATACAGGTCCAAGATCACCATTTTCATCGGCCCAATCATTCCATATTCGAACCCCGTTATCAGTTAAATACTTGATATTCGTATCACCTTTTAAAAACCATAGCAATTCATGAATAATTGATCTTAAGTGCAATTTTTTAGTTGTTACAAGCGGAAACCCTTCTTGCAAATCAAATCTCATTTGATATCCAAACGCACTAATTGTACCTGTTCCTGTCCTGTCTTCTTTAAATGTACCTTTCTCTAATATATGTTGACCAAGTTCTAAATACTGTTTCATAATTATTTAACACTCCTTCACTAGTTAATCATTTTATCAAAATAAGTTGTTGGAATAAAGAATATGTTAATGGAGCTGATTTTTTTAATTGGTTGCGTGTTTCAGCTGATAGATAATAGAGGGCAAAAGTTTCAGCAAAATATTCCTCTGGGTATTGTAAAAAGTAGGTTTCACCTGGAAATAACTTGGTAACCTCTTTTCTCCATATTTTTAAAAAGATTTGATCATTTCGAATTGAATCATATACAAAGTTATCAACAGAATGTCCAAGTTCATGAAGTTCCAGATTAATAGAACCATGCCCCTTGCCCTTTTCACTATAGCCAATTTTCGCCAATACAAGTTTTGAACCACCTATTCCTGGAACTTCATCCCATGTATGCCCTTTTTCACTATAGCCCCTCGGCTTTTCACCCTCCAAATGGGATACGGATGGTTCATCTGTAAGTTTTCCAGTAAAAAGTTTAATGTTAATTCCTTGCTGAACTAGTTTCTCCAAAATAGACGAATCTACATTATTAATTCGGAGAATCATTTGAGTTGCTTCGATTTCATTAAAATCTCCTTTTGGTAATAATACTATTTTTTTTAATAGATTATAATTTTGCAAGTTTGAAGTTTCTGTATAAAAAGTAATAGATTGATAGTCTTTAAGTGGGATACTTTGTGTCGATGCCGCACCAGAGTTATTAAATGAAAGACCAGTTAGTCCTAATATCACAATAAAAACGAACACATTCTTCATAAGAATTCTCTCCAATTCCAAAGGTAGATTCAACAATATGTAATGGAGTTTTACTAGTATTTTTTAATATTACAAATATTATAGCATGATAATCAGAGAGCTTAGGGTGGAAATTATTACAAAAAAAAGACTAATCAATGATTAGCCCACGATTAGCTCATCCACCGTGGTGGTGTATTTTTATCCCAGTATATTTCACCTAAAGTATGATGGGCTTGGAAGCCATCATGATAGGTATGATAGTGAAAATTAAACCAATAACCATCTTGTGGTGGGTGATCTTTTCTTACATGAAAGCGAATAATATCTTCTCCACTTTCTCTATGGAAAATATGAAAGATTTTCTCTCCATTTCCTCCTGCGGGTTGTTCTGTTATTTCAAGTTCATTTAATTGTTCTGCTGGATACTGAGCTGCTACTGTTGAAATAGCAAGTTCAATTTTTGGAAGAATTTCATTTCGAAACTCATCTTCAATTATCGGACCTATTTTATTTCCAAATTTTTCGAAAGACTGCTTTTCTGCATTAGCAATTGCATAGCTTAAAAAGCTTTCGGATTCTGTTTCGTTATGTATCTCATCTAATGCATATAGGCTTTTTTCTCGACTTTGTTGGTCAACTGCATCTAGCTTCGAAGATTGATCAGGATTATTCTCATCCATTGTCAAAGCTAATGGAGGAGTAATCATACCAAAGGTGAGAATCGAGAACGTAACGACAAGTGCTTTACGCATCCACTTTTGCATAAAAATCTTCCTTTCGTTTCCGAACATTATATGATATTTATTTTAACATATAATAATAGATTTTTAGATTATAAAGTTATTTTTTATAGAAAAATTTAATACTTTTCTATACGAATAAGTATTCAAATGGTTTCAAATGATAAATTAGAGTTCATAAAAATATCACAATTTGGTAAAATAGAAATATTAAGGTGTGAAAGGTGGATATTTCGTGAATATCGAGTGGATTTTTACAATTGCAAGTTTTGTGACATTAGCATATTTCATTTATGTTACTGTAACCGAATAGAGAAAGAAACCCACATAATGTGGGTTTCTCTCTTATCAAATGCGCCTTGGCGTATTTGCGCCCAGATTTTTTCGAGCTCGCTCGAAAAACTTCCTTTAAAAATCTGAGGCATCCGCCGGAGGCTTTAACTTTAT
>NZ_JAKTTI010000022.1 GCF_022427965.1 Fredinandcohnia quinoae
TACGGCAATTAATCCGGCGTTAGCGAGATTAATTCGGCGTTACGGCAGTTAATTCGGCGTTAGTATTGTCTTATGTTTTCACTCTTTTTACCATTCGTTTAGAATATAAATATCCTATTATAAGTGAAAGAATATCCGCTATTCCTATGTAAATCGAATCAGTATAGCCTTTATAAATAGAAGCAATAATTAATGCAGTTGCTAACAATAGCCCCACATAATGGTTATATGTAACCCGTGTAAATAAAACAACGAGTAAAGCAGGCAAAATAAGTGCCAATATCAACTTAAGAATCAAATAAATCAAATCCCTTCACCATTTTCCATACCTAATAAATATAACAAAAAAAGCTGATCCATCTCTATGGGAACAGCTTTTTTTAATTACGTAAATATGTCACTTATATGTTTTTACACACTTTTATAATCATTACTCTCCATTAAATCGATCAACTCAATATCTTTGTTCTTATCTTGAAAATATCGATACGTAAAATCATTCTCAAACAAAACCGCTAGACGGTCATGACGGTCACGAACTAACAAACTTCTTGAATCAAACAATCGTGGATCAACATCCTTGTTGCCAATCCATCTAGGGATTCGGTTTCCGATATTTGTAAACTCTACCGAAACATTATATTCCGCTTGCAATCGATACTCAAAAACCTCGTATTGAAGTTGGCCAACAGCACCTAAAATAAATTCCTCATTCGACTCCTGCTTGTATAATTGAATAGCACCTTCTTGAACGAGCTGTTCAATCCCTTTTCTAAATTGCTTTGCCTTCATAACATTTTTCACGCGTACTTTACGAAATATTTCTGGTGGAAAGGCAGGTAGCTCTTGATAATGAATGTTTTCCTTACCTTCTGTTAACGTATCACCAATTTGATATACATTCGGATCATAAATACCGATAATATCACCTGGATAAGCCACATCAACAGTTTCTCTACTTGAAGCCATAAATTGTTGTGTTTGGTTTAATTTTATCGATTTATTTGTCCGAGTAATTGACACACTCATTCCACGTTCAAACTTACCTGAGCATACCCGAAAAAAAGCAATCCGATCTCGGTGCTTCGTGTTCATATTAGCTTGGATTTTAAAAATATAGCCTGAAAATGTTTCTTCCTCAGGTGGAATTAGTCCTAAGTTTGTTTTCCGTGGCTTTGGAGGTGAAGCAAAACGTAAAAAAGTATTAAAAAACGTTTCAACACCAAAATTTGCAAGGGCACTTCCAAAGAAGACAGGTGTAAGCTCTCCTTTGGCTACACGTTCAACATCAAATTCATTCCCTGCCTCATCCAATAATAAAAGCTCTTCCTTCGAGCTATCGTAAACTGGATTTTCAGTAATCGTAGGATGTTGACCATTCTCAAGCTCTTCAAATGAAATAATTTCTTCATCTTCATTACCATTAAAATGAACAAATTCTTCATTATATCGATCATAGATACCTAAGAATCTTTTCCCCATCCCAATTGGCCAGTTCATTGGGTAGGATTCAATCCCAAGTACCTCTTCAATTTCTGATAAAAGCTCAAGCGGATCCTTTCCTTCACGATCAAGCTTATTAATGAACGTAAAAATTGGAATACCCCTCATTCGACAAACCTTAAATAATTTGATTGTTTGAGGCTCTACTCCTTTTGTTGAATCGATAATCATTACAACACTATCAACTGCTGTTAGTGTACGATACGTATCTTCACTGAAATCCTCATGTCCAGGTGTATCGAGGATATTTACATAAAAATCATCATAAGGAAAACTCATCACAGATGACGTAACTGAAATACCACGTTGCTTTTCAATTTCCATCCAATCTGATGCTGCATATTTTCCGGTTTTCTTACCTTTGACAGTCCCTGTTTCACGAATTACATTCCCAAAATATAAAAGTTTTTCAGTCATTGTTGTTTTACCCGCATCAGGATGGGAGATAATTGCAAACGTTCTTCGCTTTAATACTTCATCTATATAAGCCATAGTTTCTTCCCTTCATTTCGTCCATTTGATAGGAGATTACACTTCAGCTTACCTCCTACGTTTAACGAAAAAACTATATCATATTTAAAAAACAACTACAATGGAAATCGCTATTCAATGATTATGCAAATTAATGGAGTAAAATATTAAATCTGTGATTTACATCACATACCACTCTTCCTATTCCCACTATAATTAAGGTATTAATACAACCTAAAGGAGTGTATTGTTCATGTTCATAGCTTACCTTATAACCTTTAGCCTCTTTGCAATCTGCACCACCTTCTCAGTAATGGGTATGAATGCAATGAAAGCAGCAGACCGAGAACACTTAAAAAAAATCTCACAATAAAATGTCATCATAATAAATAGGGGAGAAATTAGGTAGTAGAAAACATACTCTAATTCCTCCCCTTTTTTAATTGTCATCAAAAAAAATAACCTTCCATTCTATAGCAACCCGGCCGCCTTAGAGTAGAAATCCTCCTTAGGCCCGTGGGCTTTGCGTCATCGTTTTTCAACAACTTTGCCTTTTGTATAGTTTGGTTTTAAAGTAATATCTAATGTATTGCCTTCTTCATACTATTTAATCTCTGATACTTTCGCTGAATACTAACTGCACTTCGATTTAATCTTTTTCCAATATCAGAAAAGGTTTGTCCTGTCGAGACGAGTTCAATCATGGAATGTATTTCGATAGTTGTCCATGCCTTGTAGTTAACCTTTTTTTCTGTATATCTTTCAGAATCCACCCAAGATGGTTCAGGAATGATAGATTGTCTCTCTATTTTTGAAAAGTCAATCCGTTTTTTATTATTCTTAGCCCATTCCCAAAAATCCTCAGGTTTGATGAAATAGAACTTTCTCGTATTTCTAGTAGCCTTCTTAGTATACTTAAGTCCATGATTTTCAATCCAAAGCTTAACCGATTTTGGATCAATTTTCAATAACATAGCTAGTTCATGCATCGTAAGCTGGCCTGTAAAGGATTTCGTATTTGAAAGCCCTAAACGTTTGATTTTCAAGTCAACAGCCGTTTCGGTTCTGTTCAATTGTCTAGAAATAGTTGATATTTTCATGTGACCAATGTTTTCTTTCAAAAATTCAATTTCTTCAAACGTCCAATTTCTTCGTTTCAAATCAAAAATACCTCTCTTCATTCTTATAATTACTAAGAATGTAAGGCTTTTTGATGACATTCCAATAATACCAAGAAATACCTAACAAAGACATAGGAAAAAAGTCCTAATAAAAACCTTTCATAATATTCTCTCTTTCTAGTTTACGAAGTGACTATTTTTTGGGAGAGCGATGTCATCAAAGTCACGAACCAATGTAGCCAGTGCAGTTGTTAGTTCTTCACCTGACATTGGTAAACCGTGTCCTGTAACAGCAATTTTTGGTTTCAATTTTTCAAGCTTGATAACCGATTGTTTTGCTGCTACCCAATCTGGTGTGAAATATTTGGGTGGTCCACTTATTTCCTGCTTTTGCACCATTACCTTGAAAAGAGATTCCTGCTTCACTGTGACAAAGGCATCTCCTACAATGAGAGCACCATCATCTTCCCTAAAAAAAGATACATGTCCAGGAGTGTGCCCCGGAGTATGAGTCCAAGCCCATCCTTCCATATAAGGAACACTATGGTCCTCAGGTAATACGTGAACATGGCTTCCAATATTAATTCCATGATTTGGGAACATCGGGGACATTTTCGCTACTAAACCACTAGAAACAGTTGGATCCCCCTCAGGATAGTTTGCTTTTCCAGTCAAATAAGGAATTTCCTTCATATGTGCATATACGGGTATATCCCAAATCTCTATTAACTTTTCAATTGCACCAACATGATCAAAATGGGCATGTGTCAAAATTATTGCATTAGGCCTCGTATTCTCACCGAATTGCTCTTTTGCAGCCTCGATAATATCATCTGCAGACTGTGGCATTCCTGCATCCACCAATACCCAGTCATCCTTCGTCCCTACAAAGCAAACATTCACAATCTGAATCGGCAAACAAAAAATATCTGGTAAAATAGCCTGCCCAATTCCACTTGTTATTGAAGTAACTGGAAGATAATTATCTTCTAGCGTATTTTCATTTTCCATTTCAATTCCTCCGATATATTTATCCTTCCACTACTATTTAGAGTTCCCCATTTATTAGGTAAAATTACGAATTGGCTAGTTTAGTTAGAAGGGTTTATTTCTAGTTATTTCGGAGGAAAATCAATGCATTTTTTACACTTTAAATGTTAATAAAGAAATAAAATCAGTTAGTTTTTCAAGTGAGGATATATTGTGATTACATTTTTGACTGTCCTTACAAATATAATTCCCTCTTTTAATAAACGTTCCTTGTGTCAAACCTTTTGTTTCTGTCATGAACATCCCTATTTCTTCAAATTTATTACAAATCACACAATTACCTTTTTTATTAAGTGGTTTAAATGTACCTTGTAAACCGATTAACTTGTTTTCGCAGATAGTAATTAAATATTTCTTTTGAGAGCCTTTGTCATCCCATCCTAAATATGTGATTTCTTTTAAATCAATGTTTTCTAATGATGGTGTTTTTAACTTTTTGACCTTTGGAAATAGTTTCTTTATCGCATGTTCTGAAATGGTTTTAAACGGTATAACAAAAGGCTTTACTTTCTCTAAAAATTCATCAGCCTGTTCCTTATCCTCGATTTCTACAATTGGTTGAAGCACCTTTCTTTGTTCTTCACTTATGTCGATAAATAAACCGATTACTTTCTCTATTGCAAGCGACTTCATCGCATTTAAAACTACCCTATCATTAACGGAAGTGTGGCCACTAACTAATGCTTGTGCCTGAGTACGGATAAAATTAAATTGTTCGTTTCTAATAAAAGGTTCCATATTTATCACTCCTATTCATGGTCATACACATGAACGATATCACTCATATACCTTATACAATTTTTAATTGAGATAAAATGCAAAGAATAACTATGAAATAAACTTTACATAGTAAAAGCACTGATTTTTCGCAAATCAGTGCTTTCATACTTTTTTATTTAGTGTATACGATTTTTTTTATTGTCTCTACAGAAAGGTGATAATCATTAGCTAATTGATCAATCGTCCTTCCATTTTTAAAAGAAGTTTTAATCGAAACATTTCGATCATCAATGTACTTTCTCGTTCCAGAGCGTGTACCCCATTTCTTATGGGTAGTTTCTGGTTTCGGAATATATATTGTTTCTCCTTGAACATATTTTTGAATTTCTGATATCAGCTTTTCGGGTAAAATAGCTGTTGCCTTTACATATGCCATTTTTTCCAGCTCCTTATTCTATTAATTAAAAATAAGGTGCAAAGCCAGTGTATCAGAAAAGCAAACTTGGGCGATGTATGATATTAATTCCACCCCATGCAAAGTATCGCCTTTCCAATACTAGGCTTTGCATGAGACGTTTTAGTATCAGGTATTTTCATTTTTGATACCATCCATCGTCACCTCCCACTTAATCGACTGGTTTATTCTCATTATAAAGGAATTGGAGTACTAATTGAATTCCCAAAGATTTGATCTTTTTCCATGACCTTTTCCTCTGATATATTTGAATAAAAATGAAGCTTCCCTCGATAAATTAATTTGAGAGACTGTATGCCTAATAAATCATGAGGTTTACACTGACAGGGTGATTTATCAAGCACAACTTGCCCTTCTTTTAAAATCGTTGCTACAAATTGAGAGCAAAAGAAGGCATTTTTTCTATTAAGTTGATATTTTAGCATGACCGCAAATAGACCTATTAAATTATATTTGTATGAATCCCTTTTTTCTTCAATTTGTTTGACCTTCATTCGCATTTGATTATAATTAGATTCCGAGATTGTAAAGCTATAAATTTCACATTTCGCCTTTTTAAATAGACCTTCATCTATTTTCTCCCTTACAAATCCTCCTATAAAAGGATTATACGGTTTTTTACGGCCGAAGCTAAAAATCTCTTGTAATTGATGATCGAATGATAATGAAACATGATTATATCTTTTTTTCGTATATAATTTTATTAATCTAGTGAATAATGTGCCAGTGTCAGTAAAAATAAGATAAACTCTTCTTTCTTCCATTATAAGCAACACCCTCCTGATCAGTGTTTTAGGCTCCTTTTATATACAAAATAATACATACTTAATGGCCACCATAATACGCAAAAAATAGGGTAAACAGCCCATATTGTATTGGGTGATGAAATGATGTTTACAGTAATAAAGAAGGCACTAATTAAAACACTCGCTTGAATGGAAAATGCAAAATATGTTTTTCTACGAGCATGGTATAAACTAAGCGGCCACCATAATACTACAAATGCTGGATAAACAGCCCAGGGATAGCCAGGTGAAAGAAGTATATTCAAGTCCGAATAATAGAGAATCGTAGTTCCAGCACCAATCCATGCTACTGCCAGCGTACCAGCTTTCTTGCCTAGAAACACAAGAATCGGCCACCAAATGATAGGGAAAATAGCATATAAAAACCAAAGATGTTCGGGCGAATTTAAGATGTTCTCAATGATTAAAAAAATAATAATCAGTGTACTTATCGAAAGTGAGAAGTACTTATATTTCTCTTTTTTCAAGCAGTATAAACCAATTGGCCAAATCAACAGTAAAATAGAAGGATAAACAAACCAAAGGATATTTTTACTTGTTAAAAAATTGACAATCATGAAAAAAACAATACTCATACTACTTCCTACTATCGCAAAACCGATATCATGTTTCCTCATTTCACTCCTCCTTATTTTGAACGCAGCCATTGAAAATACATTGTTAAGGGCCACCATAATACAGCAAAGGTTGGATAAACAAACCAGATCGTATCAGGGGAATAATAGAGATTAATAAAGATAAAAAGTGAAATAATTAATAGACTGCCCCATATTGAATAGCCTAAATTCAATTTGGACATATTCCTTTTCACTGGTCGCTTAATTCCTAGCTCTTTTTTTAACTCATCAATATCACCAAAATCAACAATTGCCTTATTTATAGCATCCTCTTCTTCTTTTCCCTGCTCCTTTAAATCCCATACCTTTTCTTCAAGATTTTCTAATACTTCTTGCATGATTGCCTTTTTTTGTTCACTATCTGGTATGTCTTTAAATAACTCAGCTACATGGTCTTTTAATTTCTTCAATTTAATCCCTCCATAAATAAGTCGATAATTTCTTTTGTTTCAATCCATTCTTCAATCATCTCTTTTAAGTAGGCCTTTCCAAGTGTTGTGATCGTGTAATACTTCCTTTTCCCGCCTTGAGAAACATTACCTAAGTAAGATTCTATTAATTCCTTTTTTTCTAGTCGTTGAAACACGGCATAAAGGGTTGCCTCTTTAATTTGGAAACGATGGTTAGTTCGTAAGCTGATTTCCTTGGATATTTCATATCCATACCTGTCTTGTTCTAAAATTAGCCGTAAAATTATTGAATCCAAATGTCCGCGAATAAGATCGCTCCTAATCATGTTTACACTTCCTTGTTTCATCACTATTCTATCTGATAGAGTAATCTTACTCGAAATTACTCTATCTGTCAAAGTAATTATTAACATTTTTTTCTTATCTATAACGATAAAAAAATGACGTCCCCACTATATTAGGGGACGCCCGACAATTTTAAAAACAATATTGTTTACGTTATCCTTTTAGATAATCCTGACTTCATTTACTACATATTCATGAAATTTTTTAGCAGCCGCTTTTTTACACTCAACACGTAATTTCGTCCCACCTTCTTCATATTCAGTAGACAAAACATGACCATGCTCACTGAAGTACGATACAATATCACCTTCTGAATAAGGAATCAACAGGTCACATTGAACATAATCAATGAAGATTCTCTTACTAATTTGCTGAGTCAGTTCTTCTATTCCAATTCGGTTTTTAGCGGATATATATACATCTTCACCTTGAATTTGTGGAAGATCTTCATTCATTAACTCCGCCTTGTTATAGACATATAATATCGGAATATCTGTAACACCAATTTCTGCTAACACTTTATTTGTTAGCTTCCTCTGTTCCTCATGATTCGGATTCGAAAAATCGACAACGTGAATGAGTAAATCTGCTTCTGTCACTTCCTCGAGTGTCGAGCGAAATGCCTTCACTAGATGATGTGGGAGCTTGTTGATAAAACCAACTGTATCCGTCAGTAAAAATGATTTATTATTAGGTAATGCTATTTTTCTTACCGCTGTTTCTAATGTTGCAAATAACATATTTTTTTCAAAAACTTGCTTCTCTTCACTATTCCCTAAAGCTTCAAGCATTGCATTCATAATGGTCGACTTTCCAACATTCGTATAACCAACTAAAGAAACTACGGGAATTTCATTTTTATGACGTTGTTTTCTTTGTGTCTTTCGTTGTGCAACTAAATTTTCGAGCTCCTTCGATAACTTTGCAATCTTCTCTTCAATTTTTCGGCGGTCTAGCTCTAGTTTTGTTTCTCCAGCACCCCTATTTTTTAAACCAGAACCGCCACCTTGACGTCCGAGGGATTCGCGCATCCCAACTAGGCGTGGAAGCATGTATTTTAATCTTGCAACCTCAACCTGAAGTTGTGATTCTCGTGTTTTTGCACGTTCAGCAAAGATCGCCAATATAAGCATCGTACGGTCAATTACTTCACAATCTAATTCAGATTCTAAATTTCGAATTTGTGAAGGTGACAACTCATCATCAAAAATCACCAAATTCGCATCTTTCTCTTCCATCAATGCCGCTAATTCTTGAATCTTTCCTTTTCCAATATAATGAGATTTATTTATTTGATTTAAATTTTGGGTAATTTCGGCTAGAACATTCACATCACAGGCCTCAGCTAAATTCTCTAATTCCTCCATGGAATATTCAAATTCCTCTTGATTATTTTTTAGATTAACCCCTACTAATATTGCATTTCGTTCCATATATATTCCTCCTATTTCCTTTAAAAAATAAAAAACACAGACAATCTGCCTGTGTTCGAGTAAACGGTTGGAATATAACAAAATAAGCCGTTATAGAATTTATTTTCGAAGTGAAAATAAGTATCTATTTCGGTAATAGAAAGGCCCATATTGTAAAAATTCCCATTAAAAAAGAGGACAAAAAAGAGGGTAGACTCGCGCCATTTCCCTCTTATCCGTTAAAATAAGGTATCCTATTGTAGGCAGACCAATCCCGTTTACTCTGCACGCAGACAGAGCTTGAACATATTCAGTTATTGTTCAAATTTTGGATTCGAATTCTACCAGAAATCAACACTAGGAACCCTCCGTTCATTAAAAGTTAGTTCAATCTTAACAGGTGAAAAATAAAAATGCAACCCCATAACCATCCATACCTTCACTTGCCTTCCATATTTTATTTAATGAATTTCATAACTTATTGTGCCTATACTTTTATTAATATACATACAATAAAAGTTAAGGGAGGAAGTCATGAAAAAAGTTAGCAGTAAATTAGCATTTGCATTAATAATAGGCTTGTTAATTGTCTTAATTGGGAATACATTAATGCTATTTAAAAATAGTAAAAATACAGTCGAATCAACGATTGCAAATTTCGGTATTACGATCGCAGATAATATTTCCACAAAATTTGATACAAAAGCATATGAAAGATTTTTAGAAAACCCAGTTGAATCAGATACATATTGGAATTTACGAGAGGAACTAAATGACTTTCGTGAAAAAATCGGTGCGTTGTATGTATATACAATTAAAATAGATGAAAAACAAAATGCATTCATCATGATCGATGGACAAGTAAAAGGTTCAGAACAAGCATCTGAACTAGGAGAAGCAAGCTCAGCGGTCAAATACAAAGATGTAGAAAAAGTCTTAAATGGTGAAGGTTCAAGTGCTCCAATTATACACGACCCGGAATATGGTGATTATTTATCCGCGTATGTTCCAATTAAACTCAATAATAAAGTAATCGGAATTTTAGGTGTAGACATTGCGGCAGAGAATGTCGACGAGATTAGTTCCGAAGTATTTCGTTCAGATCTTCCATTTATGGTCATAACCAACGGCATACTCATCTTTCTAATCATTATACTATTGGCTTGGAATATACGTCGAAAATTAAAACCATTGGAGACGATAAGTATTGCTGCAGAAAAGATGGCAAATGGAGACCTATTAAATGCTCAGGAGCAGATTACGAAGGTAAAAGTGAATGGGGAGGATGAGGTCAAACAAGTAACTCAATCTTTTCAACATATGACACAGAACAACATTGATATGATTAATGATATTAAGCAATCTTCAAATTTATTATTAAATTCAACGAACGAAATCAATCAAAAAATGAAGATAATTAATCAAGCAAACGATGAAATAATCGGAAATATTCAGGAGGTTGCCATCTCAACTGAAACACAATTAGAACGAAGTGAAGAGACGGTAAAAGCTATTGAAGAGATGTCAATCGGTATCCAACGTATTGCAGAGGCTGCAACTGATGTAAGCGAGAAATCATCTAATATGGAGAAGCATGTGAAAGATGGTTTTGATGAAATTCAACTCATTATTAATCGGATTAATAATATGAAGGATACTGTCACTGAATCGTCCAAGGTAATTGAAGAGTTAGGGGAGCAAGCAAATGAAATCGGTATGATTGTTGGACTCATATCAGGTGTAGCAGAACAAACAAACCTACTTGCGTTAAATGCTGCAATTGAAGCTGCAAGAGCAGGTGAACATGGCAAAGGATTTGCCGTTGTGTCTCAAGAGGTAAGAAAGCTAGCTGAAGAATCGAGTAAATCTGCTAAACTAATTGAAGATCGATTAAATCATTTCAAATTTACAATTGAAAAAGCTGTCATGAATATGCATGAAGGAACCAAAAAGGTAGAAGAGGGTGCCTTAGCGGTTAATCATACACAAGAAAAATTCAAATCCATCCTTCATGATGTTGAATTAGTAACAGATGAAATACAGGATGTATCTGCCATTACTGAAGAAATGTCCGCTGGTTCCGAAGAAATCTCAGCATCAATTGCAGAATTTGCATCTCTTACAAAAGAGACTGCCGATTCCACAAAAAATGTGGCGGCATCTACTGACCGACAATTGGAATCAATGGATACAATTTCAGAATTAACTTCCACACTTAATGAATTATCTTTAAAACTCGAGCAATCAGTTAAAAGATTTAACGTATAAAAAATAGCCACTGCCCTATGCAGTGGCTTACACTTATTTCGATATGAATTCTGGTGTTAGATGAGAGACTTGATTATACTTTTGAAGCTCCCATTCACCATTTTCAAAATGAATATGAGAAAATGAGGCATTACGTAATCTTGATTTTCCATATCCAAGTTTACCGTTGGAAACCTCATCTAAAATCGCATTAATAACTGCCCCATGTACGACAAGGAGCACCTTTTTATTCTCGTACTCCTGCTGAATTTTTTTCAAACCACTCATAAGCCGATTTAATAGTGTTTCGACATCCTCCTGATTTGGATACTGACCATCAGGATACAACTTCGTCCGCTCTTCAATTGTCATACCCTCCACTTCACCAAAACCTCTTTCGACAAACTCCTCCATTTCCAAAAATGACAATCCAATTGATTCATTGATAATTTCCGCAGTTTGTCTAGCTCTCTGAAGCGTACTCGTAATTATTACATCCCATTCAGTTGATCCCTTAAAAAAATCTCTACATAGTTGTGCTTGCCGAATCCCTTTTTCATTCAGTGGTATATCTGTTCTTCCTTGGATTCTACCAATTGCATTCCAATCTGTTTCACCATGCCTTATTAAACAAATCGTAGTCATGAGATCACACCCTTCATATCTATAAAACTACTATAACACCATTTAAAAAAATAGTGTTTTGGTAAATAATTTAATGCAAAAAAGCCGCCTATAGGTAGACGGCTTTGAATCTATATAAACTTTTTCTCTTATAAATTTCTATCTATCTCATATTCCTCCATTTTTTCTGTTAACCATGTGGAATACTCATCATTTATTTTTTGATCGTATATTGTTTCCTTAATCGTGTCTTTACTATCTTCATAGTTTGCTGCAGTTGCTGCTTTTTTATCAGTTACTTTAATAATATGATAGCCGTTTTCTGTTTTAACAGGGTTGCTGATATCATCAATCTTCATCGAAAATGCAGCTTTTTCAAATTCCTCCACCATATCACCTGCTGAAAAATATCCTAAATCTCCACCAGATTCAGCACTTGAATCAGTGGAATATTCCTTAGCTAAATCCTCGAAATTAGCACCTTCATCAAGTTTTTTCTTCACTTCCTTTGCAGTCTCCTCATCTTCTACTAAAATATGACTTGCTTTCACTTGCTCAGGAGTAGCAAATGAATCTTTGTTTTCTTCAAAATACGTCTTTATTTCATCATCTGTAACCTCAACACGAGGCTCAAGTAGCTTTTTTGTTTGAATATAGAATTTAACATCATCCTTGACATCTTCCATTGTAAATCCTTGAGTTTCCAATGATGATTTTAGGGCATCCTCTCCCCCATATGCTTCAATCAATGCATCCAATTCACTATCCATTTCCTTATCAGAAACGGTTATCTTTTCTTTTTTCACCTCAAGTTCAACAATTTTATTTGAAATAAGTGATTCTAATGCATCTGTACCATATTGATCCGTGAGAAGTTTATACAATTCTTCTTTGTGGATTTCTTCCCCATTTACACTTGCAACTACATCTTTATTTTTAAATGAGTAGCCAAGGATGATAATCAAGGCGATTCCAATGATCGCCCCTGTTATCCATATAAGTTTTCGGTTTCCTATCATATTCAGATCCTTTCTAGTCTATTTGACTAGTAGTACTTGTTAATGTTAATTTGACTTTTTTATATTGACCAGAACGGAAAAGACCAATTTCTACTTCATCACCAATTTTACTTTTTGTATAAAGGAATTTACGTAAATCCATAGAGTTCGTAATTTCATTGTCATTAATTGACACAATTACATCTTGAACCTGAATACCTGCTTTGGCTGCTGAAGAATTTTCAGCCACATTTGTTACCATTACTCCACCTTTTACCTTGTCAGGTAGATCATTATAATACATTTGTGGAACTTCCTCTAAGCTTGCCAAACCGATGCCGATATATGGTCGCTCAATATGTCCTTTTTCAATAATTTGATTAATGATTGGAACTGCATCATTACTAGGAATCGCAAAGCCTAATCCTTCTACCCCACTATCAGAAATCTTCAAGCTATTAATACCAATCACTTGTCCTTCTGTATTGATTAATGCTCCACCACTATTCCCAGGGTTAATTGCTGCATCTGTTTGTATAACATTAAGCGCCCAATCGCCTGCTGATGTACTGACAGATACTGAACGATCTGTTGCACTAACGATTCCTTGAGTAACGGTACGTGATAAATCAAGACCCAGTGGGTTACCGATTGCTAATACTTGATCGCCTGGGCGAAGAACAGATGAATCACCAAATGATAGAACAGCTTCAACATTTTTCGCATCAATTTTTAATACTGCTAAGTCTGTTAAAGCATCAGAACCAATTAGTGTCGCATTCACCTTTTCCCCATTGTAAAGTGATACTTCAAGATTATTTGCTCCTTCTACAACGTGGTTATTCGTGACAATATATGCGATGTCACCTTTCTTTTGAAAAATAACCCCTGAACCTGAACCACTTTCTACATCACTCGAACTTTGTTGACCAAAAATATTCTGTTGTTTTTGAAGGTTCACAATTCCAACAATCGCCTTCGAAGATTGTTCCACAATATCAGCAATTGAAGTTTCCCCCGCTTTTGTAGCAGTTGGTTGAATCTTCACAGAACCAGAGGCTGCAACACTATCTTCTGCATGTTCAACTTTTGGATTGGAATCTGAATTAAATAAATCCTGTAACCCATCTGTATGAGGCGCAACAGTCAATGTTAGAACAGAACCAACAACACCCGCAGCAATCATTGATAGGAAACTCTTAACCTTTGGTTTTGATTTTTTTACGGGTTGGTTTGTATGCTGGGTACTTCTTAGTTGTTCAAATTCCTTCACTTGAGTAGGTTCCTCCATTTGAACTGGCTGGTAAGCTTGTTCGACTTGGTTTGATTGTTCCATCTCTACAATTTTCTCAGGTTGAACCGGCTGCGTATCTACAGGTCGATCTAGACGTTGAAGTTCTTCTAATTGATTTGATTGAATCTCCTTTTCAATAGGCTCATCATGATTATTTATATTATCGTTATTATTTTCATTCATCGTAAAAATCCTCCTTAACTCTTGTTCATGTTCTTATCTTACCTTACAATTATGACCAAATTATTAACAAATCTTTAAAAGTGTTGGAAAAATTGAAAAAGCCCACGACAGTAGATTAGCAGGATGAAAAACAGTACATCGCAAAGTGAATTAAATAGCAAATCATATAAACTTCATAGTCAAAAGGCTTAGAGATGAAAATATCCCACAGCCTTTATAAAATTTTCCTTTTTTCACCAAACCACCCGTAAGTTGTACAAGTTCATTAGATGCTAAAGCGAGTTTGTTAATTAAGCGGAGAAATTTCTCTTAATTAGAAAAAAGCATTGAAAATAGTTAAAATAGACGGAGAAATTCCGCCTATTGTCTCGAATAACATGAAAATTGGGGGATTTGCTTCGCATTAGCGGAAAACCTTCCCTTATTTAGCACGAAACGAGCTCCAATTTGCATTTAACCGAAAAATCTCCGCTAATTTTGATATCTAAAGAAACAAATTATGTTACGGAGGCGTATGCTGGATAAAAAATCCCCTCTTATTTGAAACTAAAGAAAACCCACCTATTAGATTGGTGAGTTTTCCTTCAATTACGGTTCGGAAATGTAATTGTAAATTTCGTACCTTTATTCTTTTCACTTGTTACTTCAATTTCACCGTGATGGAGCTGTACTAACTGTTTCACAATTGATAGACCTAGCCCGAATTGACCGAATGGGTTACCTGTTCTTGAGACATCCGCCTTATAAAAACGATGCCAAATTTTCTCGACCTCTTCTGGATCAATGCCTATTCCAGTGTCTTCAATTTCAATAATTGTTTCCCTGCTGTCCGACTTCCCGCGCAGCCATACAGTTCCATCCTCGGTAAATTGAATGCTATTTTTCGTAATATTAATTAGGATCTGAATTAAGCGATCATAATCAGCTGTAATGATGACATTTTCATCTACCGAAATCAGAATTTGAACATTTTTTTCATCAGCCTGAATTCCAAGTTGTTCCTTAATAATTTCAAAAACTTCAACTAGCTCGATATCCTCCATATTCAAGGTCACTTGATTTGAACGGATTTTTTCGTAATCTAGATTTTCATTCACAAGGCGGATAAGCCGCTTCGTTTCATGACTGACTAATTGAATTCCCTTTTCCTTTTCATCTTCTGGAATCAGGTCATTTTTCAAACCCTCGATTACACCACTTATCGTCGTTAATGGTGTACGCATCTCATGTGAAACATCTGCCATGAATTTACGTCGTCTATTTTCTAAGCTTTCAATTTCCTCCATTGATGTATTCAGCTTTGCCACCATTTGATTAAAATCTTGAGACAGCTCACCAATTTCATCAAAATTCGATGAAGGCAACTGAACCGAATAATCGCCAGAAGCAACACTCGATGTTGCATCCTGTAATTTTTTTATTCGAATCACGTGAACCCTCGATAAAATCCAACTCATTAAGAGTGAAACAGCTAGAGCAATGAGAACTGTGTAAAAGAGATACCTGTTAATCTCATTTATCATTTCCCTTGAACCACTAATCGGCGAGGCTAATAAAACACCGCCAATAAACTGTTCATTAATAATATATGGAATTGCAACAAAGGTTACATCCTGTTCAAAGCGCTTGATTTCAAGTGGTTTCGTAACCTTTTTCCCACTCCGAAACTTATCCCATTCCTCTTTTGTAAACTTAATCATCGGAACATATCCACTTTGTGGATTCACACTTAATCCATTTTCGTCAAATACACCAAATAAGATATTCTGCCCATTCAATACATTTGAATATTGAGTCAGCAAAGAATCAAGACCTGTGTACGATCGTCCAATATCGTTTAAAATACTTTCACCATATGAGGTCAACTCGTCAACTTTATTTTGATACACCAAATTTTCAACATAATGTGCAAATAATAGACTCAAAATTAGAAACGCAACAATGATGACACTAAGATGGCTAATAAGCTGCTGGTACATATATTTAATCTTCATCTAACATTTACCCCTCAATAGGCTCCACTGTTTCATCGAATTTATAGCCGACACCCCATACTGTGTGGAAAAACGGCTGATTGGTTGTCCCTAGTTTTTTGCGAAGGCGTTTAATATGCACATCAACCGTCCGTTCATCTCCATAAAATTGATAGCCCCACACTCGGTCTAGCAATTGCTCTCTAGAGAAAACTTGTTTCGGATGCTGAACAAAATAATACAAGAGATCAAATTCCTTCGGTGTTAAATTTGTAATCGCATTTCCATTTAACACTACTTCCCTCGTGTCCTTATTTATTGTAAAATGCTCAGTATGTAGAGCCCCTTTTTCATCAAGTGTGGTTGCTGATTGTTGGTATCGACGGGTTACTGCTTTTATCCGCGCCATTAGCGCTAACGGACTAAATGGCTTTGTCACATAATCATCAGCCCCCATCTCAAGGCCCAATACTTGATCTGATTCACTATCCTTTGCTGTCAGCATGATAATTGGCACTGTACTTTTTTCCTCACGAATCTTCCGGCAAATCGTGACTCCATCCATCCCTGGCAGCATCCAATCAACAATGATTAAATCCCATTTTCCACCCTTATATCGGTTAAAGCCCTCAAGCCCATCATGGACAAATTCACCCTCAATACCTTCCTTTGAAAAAAACATCTCAATCATTGAACATACACTTTCATTATCTTCGATCACTAGTACCTTCATCACGAACAACTCCTATAAGGCAAAATTACTCTTTCTACAAAGGTAAATCTTATTTTGATGATACGCAACTTTTTTCTACATTCATTCTAAATTTAGACAAAAAAAAACACCCTACTGGGTGCTTTTACATTTCCCTTTTCTATCCACACAAACGATGAGTTTTATAGAATTGGACCTTACCTCAAAATATGGCTATACCTTTTCTCCAGTTTACTAAACCTTTTATCGAATGCTTTTTGTCTCATAAAAAAGGCTAATGCTTTCTTGGCATCTTCTATTTTATTACATTTAAGATACGACTCAATGATTAATGAAAAGTCAGGATTATAATAATAATTCTCTTCATAATTCATAAATGCTTTTTTAAAGTAGATTATTGCTTTTTCATATTCTTTTTCTTTCACATAAAACATACCAATCGTATACTCAATATCCCGTTTTCTATCTGTAAAATGACTGTTTTCTAAAAATGCTAGGTATAGGTTTAGTTCTTTTTTCCTCATACCTATAAGCCTTAAATAACCTCCTCGCATAACTAGATTATCGAAAGTCTTTATTGGCTTAAAATAAAGGAAATAAATAAAAATGATTATAAAGATAACACCAAATGTAAAACGCAAATTATCCAGCCCTCCACCTCTTTATCGTTACTATAGAATAATTAGAGAGTATGCTAGTCCCAGTAAGCCCAAATAAAAGAGACTCGACCATGAATCTAACGGTTCTGAAAAGAACGCAATCGTCATTGCGGCTTTCTCTTTTTTACTTTTTGACTTCATGAAAGAAATTGAGAACATGGTCAATGAAAGGCATGCGAAAATAACACTACATACGATAATTACAATCTTCATTTTGGCTACACTCCAAATAAAAGTAAAAAAGGGAACGTCAAGTAAATTTATATTCATTTATGAGTAACGTTCAAAGCTTCCACGGAAAATATTTATGAAAATATAAAATCCTTTTGATTTTAACACGTCATCACTGTGATTACGTTAATATTCTATTCAATTTTCCATGGTAAATATTTCATTTCATAGAACCAGATTAAAAGTTTTCTTTTAAAAAAGGGTTCTACTAACGTTTAAAGTATTAATATGTTAAGAATGTAGATTTCTCCTTTTCCTAAAAACCCTACGATAGCAAGGTTTTTAAAAGAAATAGGTAGGGTAGATGAGTTAGGATCGGGAGTACGAAATACGTATAAATACAATAAGATATACTCCGGGGCAGCGCCGACATTTATTGAAGGAGATATTTTTAAAACGATAATTCCGTTGGCTCATAGGGATAGTGACCAAGCCGATAGAACGGAAGAGGTTCTAGACTTTTGTAAAATCCCGAAAATCCGTAGTGAAATATAAGACTTTTTACAAATTAAGAGTAAGAGATACTTAAGAACAAAAATCCTTAAACCATTAATAAATGGAGGCCTGTTAAAATTAACCATACCAGCTAAGCCAACAAGCCCGAAGCAAAGATATTATACAGTTAGTAAATAGAGCCTATCGTTATCAATTTATTAATTGTTCATTTTTGTCGATAGCAATAAAGGACTTGAATCAACTTCAAGTCCCTTCCTAACCTTACACCTTCATCTCTCCATGCTCTAACCCAGACTTCTCAATCTGAATGGTCGTATGCTCAATTTTGAATTTATCCTTTATTTTATTAATCACTTTTTGTAAAATTTCCTGGCTGTCTTTGTCATCTTCAATTAAGATATGACAGCTTAATGAATCTAGACCTGATGTGATGGTCCAAATGTGTAGATCGTGAACATCAAGAACCCCTTCAATTTCCTCTAATGTTGTTTTTACTTCATCTTGATTAATGGTAATCGGTGTTCCTTCCATTAAAATATGGATGGAATGCTTCAACACACCCCATGCACTTTTTAAAATGAGAACTGCTACTAAAACCGAAATAATAGGGTCAGCAATATACCAATCAAACAACAGCATAAGTAATCCAGCTATAATCGCACCCACAGACCCTAATGCATCGCCAAGAACATGGAGATACGCACTACGTAAATTAACGTTATTTTTCACATCGCCTTGACGAATAAGTGACCAAGCACTAATTAAGTTTGCAAGAAGCCCAATACTTGCAATCGCCATCATTGTACCGCTGGCAACAGTTGGTGGTTCAAAAAATCGTTCGTACGCTTCATATGTGATAAACCCGGCGATGATAAATAATGTCACACCATTAAAAAGAGCTGCCAAAATTTCAAAACGATAAAATCCATATGTTTTCGTTGGCGATGCTGGTCGTGCTGCAAACCAGATGGCCACTAAGCTTAAAAACAACGAGCTAGCATCACTTAGCATATGCCCCGAATCGGACAGCAAAGCCAAACTATTCGTAACTAATCCACCAAAAAACTCTAAAAGCATTATGCCAGTTGTGATAATTAACGCTATTAGTAATCCCTTTTTATTGCCTTCTCTCGATTCCTCAAAATGATGATGGTGGCCATGATGATCATGACTATGACCGTGGTGATGATGGTGCCCCATATTTCTTCCCCCTATTCGTGTTCAATATGATTGATGACTTGGCGAAGCAATGTAATCACGTGATCATCATCATATGTATATAAAAAAGTATTACCTTCTCTTCGATAGGTTACCAATCGTAAATTGCGTAATAAACTAAGCTGATGTGAAACTGCCGATTGCGACATTTCTAAAATTTCCGCAATATGTGTTACCGAGCATTCCTCCTCAGATAACAGGTATAGGATTTTAATCCTAGTTGGGTCACCCAATGCTTTAAAAATTCGTGACGCTTCTTCAATTGTTGTCTGTGATAAAAAAGAATGGTCCTTCTGATTCATGTATTATCATCTCCTAGGAAACTATATGAACATATGCTCATATACAATGATATGCTTATTGGTTAGATTTGTCAATGTTTGAGAAAAAAAAGCATCTCTCGCAATGAAAGATACTTTTTATTCTATATTAGTCGGAATGGTTAGAATTATCTCAGTGCCGTTGCCCGGGGTACTGTTTATTTGAATGTCACCTTTCATACTTTCAATAATTCTAAATACCACCATCATCCCAAGCCCTGTTCCATTACCATCCATCGTAAAATAGGGTTCTCCTAATCTACGTACTACTTCTTCATTCATACCAACACCATCATCCATAATGCTAATATAACATCTTTTATCATTCATAGCGGCATTAATACGAATGGTTCCTCCTAATGTTGAGGCCTCAATACTATTTTTCAAGATATTTACAAGGACTTGAACAAATTTTGAAGGATCTCCTAGAACATAGCTGCTTTCTGAAGTTTCTACTTTTCGAATAATTTCCACGTTCATTTGAGTCGAGTAAGGTTTAATAATTTGAAATGATTTCGAAATCACTTCATTAATATAAATTTTTTCAATCGAATCAGGATATGGCCTAGCAAATGTAAGATAATCTGTTATCACTTGATCTACTTTATCAACTTCATCCAGAGCAATATTATAAAATAACTCTTTTTTCTCTTTAGATAGGTTTTCATCCTCTTTTAATATTTGTAACATCCCACGTATGGAAGTCAGTGGATTTTTAATTTCATGATTGACTCCAGCAGCTAAATGGCTGATTACATCAAGTTTTGCAGACTGGAACAACTTCATTCGATTATTATAATTTGTCCTAATTACCTCTACTGAGAAACTTAAAAGAATGATCCCAATTAAATTAATGGATATAAAGTTAAACCACGTACCAAACGTAAAGGATTTATTATGTAAAATCGTCCAAATGAATAAAACCATTACCGAAAAGATGATATTGACACCTGATGCTAAAAATAATTTATTATATAGCTTTAAACGAAAATAGATTGGTTTCAAGTACAGTATGGTTAGGAATAATAGGACCGTACTAACAATAGACCCGTATAGACCATCTCTTCCCTGAAGAATTGTTATTATAATCGTTTCAAATGTTAAAACAAGACCAGTAATAGGTCCTCCATATAATGTACCAAGCCATAGAGGAATTCTGCGTAAATCAAAAAAAATACCTTGGTTTTCATAAAAGGATGCTGTCATACACAAAAAGATGGCAATTGCTGATGTTGCCAAAATAGTATACTTTTTTACAAAAGGACTATTAGGTCTACTCTCTAACCAAATTTGATGAATCATCATAGTGATAAGAACAATTAATAAGTTGAAAAGAAGATTACTAATCTCATGACTCATCATAATTCTCCTTTTAATGTAATATTCAAGATGCTCTAGTCCGGGAAAACTTCCTTATGATTAATGCGAGCAAAAATGTGATTAATAATTAAATTATTACATAATTATACATAACTGGACAATCTTTTAATCTAATATATTAGAAAATTATTAATCTATCCATAAAGTGTAGGGTTATGGGACCGATATAAAAGATACAAACATTTATAAAGGGGAAATACAACCTATGGCTCTACTACGTAATCTAAAAGTTTCAAGAAAACTTCTTTTACTTCTAATCATAAGCGCTCTTTCGTTAATCATTGTCGGAGTTATTGGCATTAACTCAACTAAAAAGATGGCCGAAGAGTCTGAGTCAATGTACAATAATACGCTCCAACCAAATATGTGGCTTGGCCAAGTCCGAATTAACAATCGGGCATTAGGTGAATATACATTACAGCTTATGTTAACAACCGACCCTAAAGAAAATGAAGAAATAAAACGCTTAATGAAAGAAAGTATAGACGAAATCAATCTTAATATAAATCAATTTAAGGAAATTAAGCTATCTCCTGAAAATAGTAAAAACTTTGAAGCTTATTTAACGGCAACTGAAAAGGTAAGTAAGTCTCGGGGAGAAATTATCAATCTTGCAATAGAGAACAAAAACGAGGAAGCATATCAACTTTATAAGCAAGAAGTTGAAAAGAATATTGCGGAAGTAAATAATGCACTTTCAGCACTCCAACAATCGAATCTAGTTTTTGCTGAAAATCAAAATGAGCAAAATAAAAAAGATTTAAAGACTGAAAATATCATTTTAGTCTCTGTAATTGTGTTAACCCTTTTACTTTTAATCACTCTTGGTTTGATCATTACAAGGGTCATTGTCAATCCTATTAATTCAATTAAAGAACTACTTGCAAAAGCGGAACAAGGAGATTTTACTGTTGAAGGTTCCTACCAATCAAAGGATGAACTCGGAGTCCTTACAATTTCATTTAATAATATGATTATTGGTTTAAAGAAGATTATTGCCAAGGTTGGCGAGACATCACATCAAGTTGCCGCTGCATCGGAAGAGTTAACTGCAAGTGCAGGTCAAACAACGACAGCGACCGAAAATGTTGCAGTAGCTATTCAAGAGATCGCTAGTGGGGCTGACACATCTTCTAAAAAGCTTGAAACAAACTCTACTTCGTTAAAAGGAGTACATGAAGGTGTCTTACGAATAACTGATCGTACAACCAACGTGGCCGAATTATCAAGATCAACTGCTAAAGATGCTGAAGAAGGCAGTGAAATTGTGGAACAAAATTTAACTCAAATGAAATTCATTCATCAGTCTGTGAGTAAGTCTAATGAAGTAATTGGTTCTCTATCACTCCGTTCAAATGAGATTGGGAAAATATTAGATGTAATTGGAGGAATTGCCGACCAAACAAATCTTTTAGCACTCAATGCAGCAATCGAAGCTGCAAGAGCTGGAGAACACGGAAAAGGATTTGCAGTCGTCGCCAATGAAGTGAAGAAACTAGCAGAAGAATCGTTATCTTCAACAAAAATAATTGCCGACTTAATAGGAAGCATTCAACAAGATACGAACGAATCGGTAAAAATCATGAGTGAAGTAAAAGATAATGCAGAACGTGGCATGGCAATCTCTACAGAAGCATCTGAAAAATTCAATCTGATTTTAGGACAAACTAGAAACATCACACCACAGATTGAGGATATTACCCAAATAGTGCTTCAAATCTCAGAAAGTATTGAATCCATCTCAACCGCATCGAATCAAATTACATTATTGGCCAAGCAAAATGCTGCCAATTCTGAAGATGTAGCCGCTGCAACAGAGGAACAGCTTGCCTCAATGGAAGAAATCAATTCTTCATCACAAGCATTAGCATTCATGGCTGAAGAATTAAACGAGTTAGTAAGTAGATTTAAGATTTAGAAAGACAGGACATTTATTAGGGGACATCCTCTAAAGTCGATAGATTGAGACTTAGAGGATGCCCCTTATTATTTTCTAGTCTATTTCGTTTGCACTTTTCCACTCTTCCCTTAACAAACCCATTCGGATCGAGTCATAGTAAACGCCATTATAATAGCGGCATTTTCTCATACGGCCTTCCATCGTCATCCCAAGTTTTTCGCCAACCTTGACCATTCGAATATTACCTGACCAGGTCGAATATCCAACCCTTTCAATCGCAGGGATTGACTCAAACAAATAATCAATCCATAGTTTAATAGACTCAGTTCCATACCCACCATTCCAATATTCCGGTCGATAGATGACAATCCCCATTTCAAGCCAACGAGTTGCTTCATTCTCCCAATAATAAGTTACAGTACCAATAATTTTATTATCAGCTTCAATTATTAGTTGGTTCTGGGGCTCTGTTTTCCGTTTTAATGATTCTTCTGCTTTTGCTATGTAAGCTTTCTTTTCAATTGGATTGAGTGGAAAATAAGGTGCGTCCCACTTCTTCCATTCGGGGTTTGAATCCGCATATATTAACTCCCAAAGAATAGGAAGATCATTAATTTGGTATTCCCTAAGTGTCACTTTCTTACCTTTTAAAATAACTACTTGTTGATTCATTATGTAGGTTCCCCTTCCCATATGTAAAGTCAAGCAATAATTCTCGGTCCTCTGGAAATGATAATTCTAATTCGAGTAGTTCGTTAGCTGATTTCCAAGCAATCTCGTAGATTAAGTTATCTGGATCTTGAATACATTGCTTACCACCGATGACCCCTACTTCAAAATACTGTACTTCAACTTCAATACCATATGTAATGCCTACCTTTTTATATATAGGCCGGACAATCTTGACATCATAACCAGTCTCTTCTTTTATTTCTCTAATACAGCATTGCTCGAATGTTTCAGATGATTCCTTTCCCCCTGATGGGACAGACCAAACCTTCTTTTCCTCTGGCTTCCCTTGTAATACCATGAGAATCTGATTATGTTCATTTACACATATTCCAGCAGCTCCATACCATTTCTCCATTGCAAAACCCCTTTTTGACGTACTATCTGTATCATTTCGTTACATTTATTAAAAAGTCCTCTAAATTTTTAAATTTCGCGATAAGAGAGTTCGTTAATTTTGCTTTATGCACGATAAACTCCGGATATGCGCGCTCGCTTCAACATTTGCGCGCTTAGCACGATATATGCGCGCTCGCCAAAATATATGCGCGCTGCGCCAACATATATGCACGTTCGCAAAAATATATGCTCGTTACCAAAATACAAGCTTATTATCTCTAAGATTGATAAGGTATAAGCATGTTATCCATACACAGTTATGTAAAAAAGCACACAGCCTAAGCCGTGTGCTTTCAATCAATCTTATAGAGACTTCGCTTTTCCAATCCAGTCAACAAAATTATCCACAACACTATTTAAGAACTCAATTGTTGGTTCATGAACTAGTTTACCTGCTTCATCCATTTTTTCATGAATGGCACCGATATACACTTCATTTCCTGGCAAAGTTAATGCACCAATTCCAGCTAAGATTTGACGAAGATGAATTTGAGCACGGACAGTTCCCTGTACGCCTGGTGTTCCACCAGCAATCATAACAGGTTTCTTTATCATCACCTTGTCAACCCTTGAAAACCAATCAATTGCATTTTTCAAAAAGGCTGGGATTGAATGATTGTATTCGGGAGTGATAAATAACACTCCATCACTTTCAGCAACCTTTTTCTTAATATCAGTTACAATTGCTGGTGGTGTTAATTCATCATCTTGGTTATACATTGGTAATTGTTCAATTGGTAAAATCTCAATATCAATTTTACCTTTATAATGTTGTTGCATATATAAAGCTAATTTTTTATTATATGAATCCTTACGATTACTTCCTACGACTGCTACTACTTTCATTTTTTTAAAATACCTCCAACTTGTTTTTACTACGAAGAACAGTATAACTTATTACGAAGCAGTTACAAACTAATTTGCTCACTCAACCACATTAAAATAGTTGCCGGCTAGTCTTCTGATTTCCTTTTCATCCTCAGAATTATATACGACGAGAAAACAAGTTGCTGGCCCCGACGATTTCTTAACATCTACAGCTGTATTCATTTCGTCAATATTATAATGACCCATTTGACTAAGCTCATACGAAATTCCTTTTGAACCTACTGGCCACACAATTATATTTCGCAATTCCGAAATACGTTTGAAAATGGCTAATGGAGCTACCTCATCATTTCTAGTCATTACTTCCTGCCCAACAAGTGGTGAACCGATAATGCCAACCTTCATTCCCCGCTCATAAGAAGGAACCACCGAGCCTCGAACCGGGCGTTTCCCTAAAACGATAATACCAACTGCTGATTGCATCAAAGAAAAATTACTCTCCGAACTTCCTGTTATCGGGATATGTTCAATCCCAAGCTCGTCCAAACCTTGCTTCACACCGTTCACCAGCCCGCTCCAGGACTCATCACCACTAAAATTATGAATGACAACAGACATCGGAGTTGCCCCTGCAGCTATGCATTCCATCACTGCAACACGAAATCCATAATAACCAACTGTTTCATACGATGCTTGTACGAAGTCATACTCCTTTTCCCCAATTCCGCCGCTATTATCACATGCGATTACGAGAGACTCCTCATTTGTAAAAGGAAGAATCGTGACATTCCTCATTTGATACTTTCACCATTATGTAATTGAAGGAATGGCAGAGACTTCAGGCGGGGGATGACAACAGATGCTAAAACGAGATTTAACAAGGATCCTACAAATAAAGAAGGAAGCATCCCTGTAAAAAAGGCTGGGCTTATTAGGAAAATAAATGGCAACGGAGCGATAACCGTATTTCCAATTAAAAACAATGCAATTGCCGTAAATTTTTTTCCACTATGAACGATCATGCCAAGAAGCCAAACTAATAGAGCCATTTCTAAAGCAATCATGATATGAAATGGGCCGAGTGGTAGTCCAACTAATAAAGAAGAAATTAAATGACCTAACGCCCCAACGATTGCCCCTGGCACTCCACCCAATAATACAGCTGCTAATAGTGCTGGAAATGCGTCAAAAGCAACACTACCAACAGGTGAAGGAACTTTTATAAATGCTCCTACAGCCGAGAGTGCTGTAAACATGGCTAACCAACTCATTTTTCTTACATCCATCTATAGAACCTCCTCTATATGTACTCAAACCCTTAATCAATCTGTATCTCTCTATTTGATTTGATGATTGATTCCATACCAAATAATTTCAACACGCTCTGCCCTTGAACTAATATCTTGATAGATCCATCCCGTTACATCTCGCCAAATACGATTTTCCTTCTCAACTGGAACAATCCCCTTTGTAATATCTGTTCCAATTAGAATAAGCGTATGCTCTAGGTTGTTTTTCTCCCATTGCAGCCATTTACTCATTTGCTCTGCCCATTTTCCTCTGGACTGTTCTAATCCATATTGAATCACAATGTCCTTTATCCATTTTTCAATTCCCTCTAACACGAGAATATCTTCTGAAAAACGATTGAAATTACCTGGTAGGGAGACATCATCATAAGCGGAAATCCAACCTTGCCTTTTATTCAATTGATATGTATTCATTACCCATGCCTTTTTTCCGTTAAAGGCACCTCCCGTAACAAAGTGCATCGTTCTCCCCTCCTTAATGCGTCTATCTCAAACTCAAGCTCATACCCGCTTGCATGTCCAACCTGCCAATCCCAAAACTCTTTTTGAACAGGTGCATACTGTGAAAGCAAGTACCGAATAACTCCACCATGTGTCATTACCGCAATCCTATTACAACCGCTACAATCAGCCACAATCCGATCCCAACCAGCTTGAATCCTTTTTGAAAATTCCTCAAAGGATTCCCCTTCTAATGGTGTCTTTTCAAAAGGATTTGCTAACCAATCCTGATATTCTTGTATCTCTTTTAGTTCTTCGTACGTTTTACCTTCCCATTTCCCAAAGTTCATTTCCCGAAGTTCTTTTAAGACAACAGGTCTTGCCGTTGGAAACAAGATACGAAGAGTCTCCATGCAGCGGGGCAAATCACTCGAAAAAAACTGTTCATAGCGCAAGGAATGTATACTCTCCATTGGGTATAATGGAGAATCAGTCCACCCTAGATATGCATGTTTTTCATTCGCTTCTGTTACACCATGACGAAATAATGCAATAACCACACGGTCATCCATAGCATCCATTCAGTCCCTTCTACAGATGCTCCAATTACATCTCCTGTAATGCCACTGAACCATTTCACTATTTTTTTCCGTAAAATGATAAAGACAACAATTGTCATAGCTGACAGGATTACAAGTTCCAGAATAAAACGATAGCAAAAAATATACACTAGTGTGACATACAAACAATAGACCCATAAATCTCTAGAGGTAGCGCTCTTTTGAAACATCGCCCCTAGCCCCTCATTTTTCGCTCCGTTAACTGTCAATAATAACCCACCCATAACCGACTTACTAAAAAATGGAATGAGCAAAATCAACAGATATGTATCTGCAGTAGACATTAACGTAATTTCATATAAAAATAAAAAACGACTGCTCAAAAGTACAATCACAGAAAGAACCCCGAAAGCACCTGTTCTTGGATCCTTCATAATCTCGAGTCGCTTTTCTTTATCCTGATATGAAAAATATGCATCACTTGCATCCATCCAACCATCTAAATGAATTCCACCTGATATGACGATGGTCATTAGCCAAATTACGAAAGCAATTGCAAGACTCGAGAACAAGCTCCATTCAATTAGGATATAAAATAAACTAGAATAAATAGCACCTTGGAACAAACCTAAAAGCGGAAAAGTCCGTACTGCATTTTTCAAATGTGAACGATCCATTGGGATTACAATCGGAATTGGGATCGAAGTGAAAAACTGCAAATTAATCAGAAAGCCTTTTAGAAACCTCATCCTTTTCCACTCTCTTGCTCCACGATCTTCATAAGCAATTCCCAATTTAGATGCTTTTTCATTTCTTCAGCTAATTTTTCAAATCTTTCATCTGGGTCAACTGGATATACGATCTCTTTAAATGGTGAAAGGGAATCCTCCGCTTCGATCTGATGATTCTCGATATAAGGTAGCACGCCAAGAACAGGGAGCCCCGTTCTTTCCTCTAGCCATGCAACTCCATCAGTAAATAAATTAATGTCTCCCCGAAATTTATTGATGATTAATCCCTGGACTCTTTTTCTTTCGGAAGGTGATAACAGCTCTAAAGTTCCGACAATACTTGCAAACACACCACCACGATCAATATCAGCAACAAGGATAACTGGAACATCAGCCATTTCCGCAATCTTCATATTGACGAGCTCCCGATCCTTTAGATTAATTTCAACTGGACTGCCCGCGCCTTCAATGACAATCACATCGAAATAAGCTTGAAGATGATTTAATGCTGTTTCAATCGTTTCCAAACCTTTTTCATAAAAGTTGTCACGGTACTCTCTTCCTGACAGGATTTCAATCGCTTTTCCTAATAAGACAACTTCAGAACTCATATTTGTCCTTGGTTTCAAAAGAATTGGATTCATCCAAACACTAGCTTCGATTTTTGCTGCTTCTGCTTGAAGTCCTTGAGCCCTAGAAATCTCATTTCCTTCTGCAGTAACATATGAAAAATTGGACATATTTTGCGATTTAAAAGGGGCTACCTTGTATCCTTCGTTAACTAACATTCGACAAAGCGCTGTGACAATCAAGCTTTTTCCTACATCAGATGAGGTACCCTGAATCATAACACCTTTCATACTTGATCCCCTTTCATCATAATTGGAATTCCCGATTCTACTAAATAAGCTTTGGCTGAAGCTCTCACAATTTGCTGGTGAAGCTCGCCAAGTAATCTACTATACGTAAAGACTAGTTCATTCGTAGCAACAGGATCAAATAATAGTTCATTACTAACAATCATTAATGTCTGACAATTTTTTTGTAACAAGTCAATTCCAGCAATTATTTTCTTCTGAACTCCTTTTACAAACACATCGTCCCATTCTTCCTTAATAAATAACTCATTATTAACTAGAGTTGTCAGGCAATCCAAAAGAAGAATATCATCTTGATTAAAATTGGAAGCCAATTCTCCAATATTTACTGGCTGCTCCCATGTTTTCCACGAAAACGTACTGTCCGCTCTCTCCTGTTGATGCCTGTTAATTCGCTCTTTCATTTCGTTATCTGACGCAACACCTGTGGCGATGTAGTGAAGTCTTCCCCCAGTTTCCTCTGCAAGTCGGAGTGCTGTTTTTTCTGCATAGCTACTTTTTCCACTTCTCACTCCACCAGTAATAAAAATTAATGATGAGACATCCGCCATTCTGTTAGCACCTCCATTAATCTTTCATTTTCATGGGTGCTTTTAATCGCAAAGCGGAGCCAATTTCCATCTAATCCAGGGAAGTTAAAGGTATGTCTTGCAACAATCCCTTTTTCCAAAAGGAAGCGAAATAATAGTTTTTGATTCTCTATTTTTGGATCACGTAATAAATAAAAATTCACCCGCGATGCTGAAGTAATAAATGCTTCTTTTTGAAAAAATTGAAAAAGCTTTTGTCTTTCTTTTGCGATGTATTCCTGGGTCATTAGAATAAATGCCTCATTTTGCAAACAAACCTCACCAGCTAATAATGCTAATGTATTAACACTCCAATGGGATTGAAAGGCCGAAAGCTCCTTGATTATCATTGGATTGGTTACTGCATATCCAAGTCTTAGACCTGGAATAGCAAACATCTTAGTCATCGAACGGAGAACAATGACATTTGAAAAATCCTTGCATAAACCAACCGAAGATTCATAGGTTTCTACAAAATCATAGAATGCCTCATCCAACACGACAAAGCAACCAGCCCTCTTGCACTCTTTTATTAAACGCAAAATAGTAGACTGTGGGTATAGAATACCTGTCGGATTGTTCGGATTACACAGGAAAATAGCATCTGCATTTTCTAGAAGTGGAATAAGCCGATCGATATCGAGTTCCCAGTTTGGCTCATTTAATCGAAAGTATGAAACATCACATTCATTAACCCGACAAGCTTTTTCATACTCTGAAAAAGTTGGTTGAATAATTAGAACCCTTTTTTTAGCTAAAAATCGGGCCACTAATGTGATTAGCTCTGACCCACCGTTACCGATTAGGAGCCAATCGTGGTCCATTTTTTCCTTTTCCATTATCACTTCCTTAAGTGATAATGCATATGGATCAGGATAATCGACTATTTGCTTAAAAAAAACTTTCCATTTCTCAGATAGAGCTTGTGGTGGGCCAAGCGGATTAATGTTTGCACTTAAGTCAATATATTGATTTGGAATCTGGATACCCATTGCTTCGTATACATATTTCGGATTAGAACCATGTGATGGCATACTCAATGAGGATTCCCCCTATCCACAAGAAAAGTAAAAATAAAAGAGATGTTCTCGCTAAAATGGTATTTGTTTTTAAAATGTGGTCTGCTTTCATCGGGACAATTGGTCGACCCATTTTCGCTCGGTTTGAAATCAACCCTTTATAATAATTTGTACCACCAAGCTGAATCCCTAATAAAGCAGCTACTGCCGCTTCTCCCCAGCCACTATTTGGACTCGGATGTTTTTTTGCATCAGTATATAGTATCTGCCAAGCTTCACGTAAGCTTGATTGTTCTGGCTTCTTTCCTAACATCATCAGACAACCTGTAATGCGGCTTGGAATCCAATTTAAAAGATCATCCAGCTTTGCGGATGCAAATCCAAAGTCTATGTATCTTTCATTCTTATATCCAACCATTGAATCACACGTATTTACGGCGCGGTAAACCATTGCAAGTGGTGCCCCTCCAATGAGTGCCCAAAACAATGGTGCGGTTACCCCATCACTCGTATTTTCAGCAACAGTCTCGATCGTTCCCCGGACAATTTCTCCTTCATCGAGTTGATCGGTATCTCGACCAACAATGTATGAGAGCTTTTCCCTTGCTTCGGTAATATTTTGCTGTTTGAGTGGATGGTATACCTCAAGCGCTGCTTCCTTTAAATTTCTCTGAGCAATCGTTGTCGCGATTAAAATCGCTTCTACAATGATCCCTCCTATAAAATGAATCTTATAGCTTATCCATACAACGAGAAATGCGCTACTAAAGACAATCAATAAAACGGAAACAAGCATGACAACTCCTTTCCATTTCTTCTTGACACCTTTATTCCAGCTTTTATCTAAAACGGAAATCAACGAGCCGATCCAACGAACTGGATGTGGCCAATTTCTCGGGTCTCCAATTAGTAGGTCTAGTAAATATGCAAATGTAATCGCAATTAAGTGATAGATTATCATGATGAAGTCCTTTTTTTAGAGTTTCGAATGGCCTCAGCTGTACATTCATATACACCTTTACTAATTAGTTTACCTAACGGTGATATTGTTCCTGCAAATTCTAGTAGCTTACCTTTCTGTGTAGCTGCAATGAGAATGCTATCCGTTGATGTTCCGGTTGCAAGTGTACCTGAGATTTTATCGATAATTTGCAAATCATTCATGACCTTTACCTTTGATTCTGTTGCTGTCATAATGCTTTGAATATAAGCTTCCTCCGTTAGCTTGCCATTCACAAAAATCCAAGTGTTAATTGTTCCAGGGACTAAATCAAAAGAATGCAACTCACTTTTCGATGCATCAATCGCATTTCCAACACCTGCTGTGACAACAATAAAAACCGAAAAATCATCTTGCTTATATAACTGGTATGCGAGATCTTCTACCATTACAGCAGTCATCATTCCAACTGTCATTTCGAGGTCATAGCCATTTTTTTGCAAATACGATGCCATCTCATCTCGATGATTATCACAGTTATAATCCTTATCAACATGTCGATTGACAAATGTACGATACCAACCAGTACCAGAACCTACTACTCCTGATGACATTGTTCGTAACATCGTTGGGGAATGTAATTCAATTCGATCCGGTAAAACTTTTAACAGAGATGGGTTAGTGATCATTTCATTTTCACCATATTTTAATTTGGGTAGAAGTACTAACTGTGGAGCCGGTACCTCTGGATGTGGTTGTTTTTCAATCTCAGTATTGTAAACATCCTTGATTATTTCCTTTTTGAGCACATTATCTGGAGTATCTTGAACTCTAACGCTACCTTCTTCTAATAGTAAAAGCCGATCACAATACAATCCCGCTAGATTCAAATCATGAAAAATTGAAATGACTGTTAAACCTTTTTCCTTCGTCCAGCTTTTTAAAAGATCTAATAGCTCCTTTTGATACGAAAGATCTAAATGGTTTGTCGGTTCATCCAATAATAAAATATGTGGTTCCTGAGCCAAAGCTTGTGCTAAGTAGACCCTTTGTCTTTCCCCACCTGAAAGCTCTTGAATATTTTTATACTGAAAATCTGAAACTCCTGTTTGAGTCATCACTCTTTGGACGATCTCTTCATCTTCCACACTCCATGATTGAAACCAGCCTTTTTGATGAGCATAGCGCCCGAAGGAAACTGTTTCTTTAACTGTATATGAAAAGGATTGTGAAGAATGTTGTGGTAAGACTGCTACGATTTGCGCTAGCTGTTTCGGAGAATAATCGGAAAGTGAACGACCATTAATGTCAATTATCCCTTGTTGATTGGGCAGGATTCCACTGATCATTTTCAATAAGGTCGTTTTCCCACTACCATTTGGACCTAAAATACCGAATAATTCCCCTCTCTCTACCTCAAAGGACACATCCTTTAAAATCGCATAATTCGAATAGCCCCCTGATAATTGTTGTACTCGTAGCATTTCTTAACCACCTCTCTCCGTTCTTCTTTTTATTAAAATAACAGCAAATACAGGTGCACCTATCAAAGCGGTAATAACTCCGATTGGAAGTTCTGTAGGTGAAATAATCGTTCTCGAAACAAGGTCTGCCAAAATTAGAAAGCCACCTCCTGATATAATAGACAGGGGTAGTAAATGTCTATGATCTGGTCCCCATAATTGTCTCGCTAAGTGCGGGATAACTAATCCAACAAATCCAATCGTTCCGGATACTGCCACTGCTGCACCAGTTAAAATAGAGCCTGCTGTTAATATGAGTAATTTTCGTTTTTGAACATTAACCCCCAAATGATGTGCCCTTTCTTCCCCAAAGGACATCGCATTTAATTCCTTCGCATTTACGAGCAGAATCACCGTTCCAATTAGCAAGAAAGGCAAAATAATTTTGATATAAGCCCATCCTCTCATCGAAACACTTCCAAGCAGCCAACCAATAATTTGCCTTAATTCCTCACCGGTTAGTGAAATCATTAACGAAATAATTGCCCCAAGAAACGAACTAAAAATAATTCCTGTTAATATGATTGTCTCAACCTTCATTGAACGCTCAATTTTCCGGGCGAATGCTAATACACATATGATTGTTAAAAATGAACAGACAATACTTAATACGGGAAGCGTGAATCCTCCAACAAATGGAATAGAGATATTAAAAAAGATAGTTAACACTGCACCAACAGATGCACCTGACGAAACCCCTAATGTGTATGGATCTGCTAAAGGATTCCGTAGTAGACCTTGAAAGGCCGCTCCCGCAATCGCAAGAGCTGCCCCTACTAGACCTGCTAACAATACCCGTGGCAATCGAATATTCATAACGATGTTAATATGCATTGAATCTACCTGATCAAGCGAAATAAAATGAAAAATTTCTGCACCTATTATTTGGATAATACTCCATACTGGAATATATACGGTCCCAATCGATATCCCCAGTAAGATAGCAACGATTAAAAATGCAGTTGCTGTTAAATATGCGAAGAACTTATTCGTTTTTAAAGATTTCTGGATAAATTGCTTTTGCAAGTTCCTCGATCCCTTCAATAATTCTAGGACCAGAACGGGTCACTAGATCTGAGTTAACATCCGCTACTTGTTTATTTTTCACAGCACTTACATCTTGCCAACCATCTCTATTCATTACTTGTCCTATTGGATCCTCGACATAATCACCATACGTCGTAATGATCACATCTGGATTCTTTTGAAGTAATGCTTCTTGGTCCATGATGACCCATCCTTCTTGATCACCAGCTACGTTTTCAGCTTTTAGGATTGTCAACATTCCATCCATAAATGTATTCTTACCAGTCGTATAATTTTCTGGAGCAGGACCTACTTCTACATAAACAACCTTTTTATCGGCAATGTCCGCAATTTTCGATTCAATCTCTGCCAGTTTTTCTTTCATCGCTTTGACAGTTGTTTCGGCTTCTTTCACTGTTCCTGTAGCCTTCCCAACCATTAAGATTGATTCGTACACGGCATCAATGCTTTGAGCATCATCCACAACAAATACTTTGATTCCTGAATCTCTTAATTGTTGCAGTCCTTCAGTAGAATTAAGTGCGGTTGACTCATGTGCAAGAACTAAATCAGGGCTTAATGAAATAATCTTTTCTACATTAAATTCCATCCCACCGATTTTTTCTTTCTTGGCAGCTTCTTCAGGATAATTATCAAAATCAGATACCCCAACTATTTCATCGCCAAGTCCTAGTTCAAATGCGATTTCAGTATTACTCGGAATAAGTGATACAATTTTCGCTGGTTTTTCCTCAATGACAACCTCATTATCAAGGGCATCTTTTATCGTGACAGGAAATGCAGCCGTTTCAGCTTGATCGACCTGTTCCGTATTTTTTGACGAATCATCTTCTTTAACCTGTTTATCTTTGCCGTCTCCACAACCTGTTAAAAGTCCAAATGACAACAATAATAAAAATAATAATGAGTACAACTTCTTCATCTTTCTTTTCCCCCTTAAATAATCATTTGATTAATCATGAATTCAGTGGAGTGTTTTATAAAAATAAAAAAACATCTCCACTGAATTCATGGAGATGTTGGTATGAAATAATCATTTACTTTTTGCCAGAGTAAAAAGATTGTATTCCTGCCACACCTCCCTATCCTCGTAGGTTTTTGGGTGCATAGAATGAGGCAGGTCTCCTGGCTTATGGTCATCGCTCGCTGCACCTTCCCATACAATTGTACAGTGGTCATTGCAGCTAGCTCCCATTTTACAGTGGCGGGACCGCGTTGGAATTTCACCAACTTCCCTTTTAAGTCTTGTTTAAAAGACACCTTATTCAAACGTATGTATGAAATTTTCCGTCACCATAAATTATACACTATTTGGGATGGGAGTTAGTAATTATTTTTTGAACATCGGGGTTTCCTGTAGAAATTTTATGGAAATGTTTCTATGGTGACCGTTGTTCGATCTATTTCTTGTGAACGGGCACTATTGACCTTGTATGATGACCGTTGATCGGATTTTTTCTTGTGAACGGGAACCACATTGACCTTCGAGAAACTATACACTTAATTAACCTAATCAAAGTTAGCCTAAAGATTGAATATTCCCTTGGCTTTAGCTATTTTTTATAAACCTTAAATGATTCAGCAATCTTGACTATTTCTTCCTTCGGGATTGGTCCATATCTGCTACTTTGTTTGCTTTTATTATCTATAGTTACTGCGAGATTAATAATTACGCCATTTTCCTCCCAAGCCAACATTTGAGCTGCACCATTATAAAGATATAAACCTTTTCTACCATTATCAAATTCAATCAAATTCTTTTCACTATAATGTGAATAACTCTCTAATGACATTAACGAACCATCCATCAAAGTAACGAGCATCATTCCTATAGGACTCTCAGTAGTAAAATAATACAGTTCAAGATCCTGATATTTGGGGTTATCTTCTTCTAGTGGAATCATCATCTCATTTTCCAAATCTTGTTTATATGGTCCTCGGTAACTTTTTTCAAAGTCAACCCCCTCAATTTCAAATGGCGCATATGTTGGGAGCATAATCACTCTATCAAATGTTTTTAACTCATCAATTTTCCTAATCTCATCCTCTGCTAAAAAGGCATGTGAACCGAATTCTCCCTTTGGCATTATGAAAATAATCAGGGCTAATAAAGCAGCAACGGCGATTCCACCTACAGAGACGAAATATCCCTTAAATTTATTTCGCGATTTTTTCATTTCATATGTTGATGTAAAATTCATTAATGATTGATGTATCAGTTGTTTCTTTTCATTATTCATCTTTGCTGTTGGCATTGATTGAAGCTTTTGATCTAATTCTTCATTCATGTAAAGCACCTCCTAGCCTTTTTTGCAAGGCGATTTTTGCACGGTGGTAAGTTGAGCGAGTTTTATTTTCGCTCCACGCCAATACCTCTGAAGTCTCTTGTACAGATAACCCTTTGATTCCCCTTAAAATTATTACATCTCGAAAATTAGATTTTAGTGACTGGATTGCTCTATACAGCTCCTTATTTTCTTCTTTTAAATCAAGCAGAACCTCTGGTGTAACTTCTGTACTTGGTTCGTGGCTAGTTTCAAAAGAAAGAACGGACTTCCACTTATTTCGGTTTCGCATCCTGATTTCATCAATCGCCAGGTTTCTAGCAATGCTAAATAACCACGTTCGTGGGTTGGAATTTCCTTGAAAGGAGCCTATCCCTTTGAGCGCTCTGATAAAAACCTCTTGAACTAAGTCCTCTACATCCGTTCTCCCAACTAGATAAATAAGAAAGTTATAGACATCATCGCTATATTGATGAAACCAATCAGAAATAACATTTTGATTTGTCATGTAATTTCTCCCCTGTATTCTTTTATCTATCTAATTAGACGATATCCCTCCTGAATTATCGCACTAATTTTAAAATTTATCGTAATTAATAGTTATCAATCACACTACTATAAAAGGTCAAAAAGGTTATTAAATCCTCGTAAATGATTTCATACCTTTGTTTTTTCAATTTGTAGTCTCATGAATCTCATTTTCTAACCTAATACATCTCTGTAACATATAAAAGAACTAAAAAACTTACTTCAAAAATCACCTAGAAGTGTGCCTAGATTGCAATTTCCCTTTCATCAATCTAATGGTTATCTCCCTAACAGGCAATACTACCCTTGAGGTGATTTCATAATGAAAATTTTACAACTGGCAATCGTTTTAACCCTTATTTTCCCAACTTTATGTCTTGCCGAAGTGAAAAGCGCACATGTTAAGGTTGCTTTCGAACGTGACGGATATCTTTGGACACTCATCAATAACAAAGAAGAGAAGTTAACTGATGAAAAAGCTACCTATCCTTATCCACCCCAGTGGTCACATGATGGAAAAATGCTGTTATATCAAAAGGAAGCAACTGCTGAATTTCCAGAGGAAAACAAAACGCAAAATGAGCTTTGGGTTTATGATTTTGAGACAAAGAAACATATAAGAATTTTTTATGACGGCTACAGTCCAAAGTGGTCACCAGTTGAAAATATCATTGCCTTCCAAAGTAGGGGAGTGTTGAATATCTCCGACTTGGATCGCTTTTATAATATTTCTCTTGGTGTAGATTCCTTTGAATGGCAACCAGATGGGAAAGGTTTTATTGCTTCTTCAAGTGCTCAACTCCGTCCTGATGGATGGACTAACCCAATTCTTTATAACATTCCATCAGAGAATGGATATACGAACATTAAAAGTTTATCAAATGCAAAGAAACTATTTGTCATTCCTAATGAGGTAAAGAAGGGAAAGGTCAGTGTGTTGTCAATTGGTGCAGAGTCTCTTACATATTCACCTAACCACAAATGGATTTCTTTCATTGTTACCCCTACTGCATCATGGTCGATGGATAGTGACATGCTTTGTGTTATTTCCTCCGATGGAAAAGAATTTGAAGTAATTGATGAGATTATTTTACATCTTGATGAACCGAAGTGGGCGTATAAGAAGAATCTACTTGCATATATTGCTGGTGGGGGCCGGATTGTCTTTGGTTTTAAAAATAAGAAATTGAAAGTAACCGAGCTACCTACAACTAAAACACTTGACCTTACGCCACCCAATTTTGCAGAAATGGGATTTACATGGATTGATGATTCAGCCTTCATCGTATCAAGAGTAAAAGAAGCGGAATGGTCAAATGATCCGAAAAAACGGCCCGATGCATCCTTGTATTTTGTTGAGCTAAATGGTGAAAAGCAAGTAAAAATAACAAATCCACCGAAGAATAAAACTGATACCCAGCCACGTTATCTTTCTTCAATCAATAAAATCACATGGTTACGGCATTCGAAAACGGACTATAGAGGTGATTTATGGATTGCGAACACTGATGGAAGAGATGCAAAACTTTGGGTACGTGATGTTGGAGGATATGCTTTTTATCCTTCAAAGTAGAAAAAGGAAGCTATTTGTTCAATTTTACAAATAGCTTCCTTTTTTATTTCAATAATGCTTTTAAGGATTTCTTTTTCCAGAAAAAATGTTGATACGTAAATTGAGCCCCAAAATTGACTAGAAATGCAATTGGGTATGCTAGCCACACACCATCTATTCCAAGCGAAGTGTAGTTGGACAAGTAATATGCACTAGGCACTTCAATTAACCAAATACTTGCGATTGTGAAAATGGTTGGCCATAGTACCGTACCAGTTGCTCTCATTGTTGCTGATATTGTTTGGGTGTGACCTAAAATAACATAACTCCAAAATGAGATAACAATAAGTCCTTTTGCTATATTGATTGTATCAACATTATCTAGGAAGATCCTTAAAATTGGAGTAGCTAGCAAATACACGATAAAAATTAGAACTCCTCCGAGGATATAATTTAAGGAAATCCCTATTTTTGAGATATGTTTGATATTTGAGCTATTACCGGAACCAACTGATTGTGCTACAAATACCGAAATTGCTATTGATATACTCATGGCAGGAATTTGTACATAACTAGCAATTTGATTTACGATCCCGTATGCAGCAGTTGCATTTGAACCATAAGCATTCACAAAAGTGATAACAGCTATTTCAGCCATTGATATCCCAACCATACTAATACTAGTTGGAATTGCAAGTTTTAGCAGGGCTCTTAAAACCGAACCATTTAAGTGAAAATACTTTAAAATGGTGTGATCTAATTTAAGAATGTGGTTTCTTTTGTGCAAGTAGATTAACATAAGCACAAAAGTTATTAAATTTGATATTACAGAAGCATATGCCGCACCATTTAATCCAAACTCTGGAATTCCGAGCCAACCAAAAATAAGAATTGGCAGAAGTAGAATATTAATGACGACACTAATAATTAAAAAATAAAATGGTGTTTTTGAATCTCCAACACCTCTCATAAACGTTGTATAAACCATATATAAGAACGTGATAGGTAAGGTGACAAATAAAATCCGGGCATACTCAGCACTTTCCATTAGAATATTCTTAGGAGTTCCCATCCATCCAAGAATATCTTCTGTGAAAATACTTCCTAGAATAGCAACCGCAATCGAAATGATTGCAGTAAATGTTATCGTGACGCCGACAACTTCCTTCATTTTAGCTATATTTCCACTACCATACGTTTGCCCAACTAAAATTGAACTTCCCGAACCAATCCCAATTGCGAAGGATATCAGAAAAAAGAATAATGGAAAGAAGGCAGATATCGCTGCAAGCGAGTCTACGCCAAGTGTTTTTCCAACAACAATCGTTCCGACCACCTGACCCAATGATTGGATGACACTGGCCATCATAACAGGGATAAGAAAAGCAATCATTGATTTTGCTATTATTTTTGTATTTTTTTCGATCATATGTTCAGTCATTACAGTATATCTCCTTGATGCAAAATTCCCTTTGAATATACATAGATCCTAGTGGTATCCGTGTTCACCAAATGGCTGGAGATTTTCTAACCATTTTTCTTCGAGCTTTGCCAGTTCCTTTTTCTCGTCAAAATAGGCATTATCCTTCTTTTTTAGAACTTCTAATATTTCAATTTCAAATGAGTTCTTTCCTAATTCACTCCATTCCTCTTGCAGTTTTTTATTCATATGAGATCCGTTTTCAAGGGTAAATTTTAAACCATTTAAGGTTTTAAAATTCTTAGTACTTCCAATGAAGAGCTTGCCGTTCATACTATTTTTTATTTGAAAAATACCACCTTCAATTGGTGTTTCTTTATACATTTGCTTAAGTTCCTTTTTACGATCCATTTATTTTACCCACTTTCTTTCGTTATTTTTTCAACCAGTATTGGCTCCCGTCAGGCTTTCGGTCGATAAAACCATATTCAATTAAATAGCGTCTGATCATGACATAATCATCAAAAATCAGTTCCAATACTTCATTCAGTTCTTTTTCAGCATACATATGGTCAGGCTTTATTTCGTTTGCAATTTTCCGTAGCACAACAAGTCTTTGTTTTTCTTTAGGTGGAAATTTACTAAGGTGAACCGTGCCGTCAGGGAAGTACTTTTTAAGGATTTTTTCTTGCTCTTCTTCCGTAATGTTGTATCTGTCGTCTATCATTCTTGCGGTTTTATGAACAGGTATGAAGGCAGGAGCGTACTCGTCCTTTTCCTTCAACAATTCCATCAGTGCTAAAAATGTTTTCGCTTGTCGTTCCTTTTCCTTCAACGCAAATCGGTGATGACGAATCGTAGAAGTACTTCCAATACCAAGTTCTGTTTGAACTTCAGCATCACTTTTTCCTTCATAAAATAGACGTAGTAAACTATTTTGATGGTCAGTAAGGCCGGTAAGTTTTTTATCCATGCCAATTAAGTATTCAAATACGGATTGGTGTGTGCTCTCGATATGAATACGCATATATCTTTCTGCCTCGTAAAATATATTTTCACACGGATACACAATCCCTTTTTCTATTTTCTCACCACATAAAAGGCAAACATATGAATCCTTTTCCTCAATATATCCGCGTTTTAGTTCTGCCAATGAGGCACTCCAAAACAACTCTGATTTTTCCATATTTTAGACACATCCAGTCGAATTACTTTTTTTAAATAAAACATTGATTCGTTTATCTAATAACAAACATATTAATATATTGTTTGGTTAATGTCAACTCAATAAACAAATATATATATTGTTCGTTTGTACATCAACAAACAAAAATAATTATTGTTTATCGTTTTACGTAACTCTCCCAATTTCCTTTTGAAGGATTATCGAGTAATTTAACGAATAGTAGACTGTATGAAATAAATTACATTCGAGGGGGATGCATTTGAAAAAGAGATTACCTGATAAAATACATATTGTTGGTTCAGTAGGAAGTGGAAAAACTACATTAGCAAAGGAATTATCTTCAAAATTAAACATCCCCTATTATGAATTGGACAATGTTGTTTGGAAAAGGTATGAAACAGGGGATATAAGGCGAACCGTTTTAGAGAGGTTGGAATACTTACATTCCATAATTCATTCTGAAAGCTGGATTATTGAAGGAGTTCATACCGATGATTGGGTCGCAAATAGTTTTCTGAATGCAGATCTGATTATTTTCTTAGATATTAACTATTCAGTTAGAACATACCGCATTATACAGAGATTCTTAAAACAGAAACTCGGAATAGAAAAAGCCAACTACAAACCTACCAAGGAAATTTTCCTCAAAATGTTTAAATGGAATAAGCAATTTGAAAATGAAGGAAAACGTTACTTCTATGAGAACTTCGGGATTTACCGCGATAAGATGTTAGTTGTTCGAAATAAACGTGATATCGTGAATTACTTCAACGAATTTAATCGTTTCACTAAACCACAATAATAATAAACCGCTAATAGACTAGTCTATCCAGCGGTTCTAAAGTAAAGCATTTTTTTGCAGTTATTACTTACTTTGTAATCCATTCCAATACCTCAATGCGATTGCCAAATGGATCATCAACATAAAATCTGTTTGTCCCTGGTAGGTTATGATCTTCAGTAATTTCTATGCCATTTGCGCGAAGATGACTTTTTAAACCTTCGATATTTTCAACCTTAAATGCAGGGTGAGCCTTTTTAGCAGGGATGAATGGTTCTTCGATTCCGATATGAATATGAACATTTCCAAATCCAAACCAAACTCCCCCACGCTTCTTCAATTCGGCTGGTTTTTCAATTTCGTTAAAACCCAATATATCCTTATAAAATCCTCTTGCAGCTTCTTCACTACCCTTCGGTGCGGCTAGTTGAATGTGGTCGATTGATTTAAAAGTATAGATCATTTTATCATCTCCTTTACTTTAAACATACGACACAGGTTGCAATAAGGAAATGATAAAATAATTATATATTCATATAAGAAAATCTTATTAGACACTGAAATTCTTTATTTCCCATCATTCAATTTTGCAACTTCTTCAAGTGGTAAACCTGTAATTTTCACAACATACTCAATTGGAGCATTTTCCTCAAGTAGTCTTTTTGCAATTTCAATTGCTTTTAATTTCTCTCCTTTTTCCATGCCTTCTTTAAGATAATACTTTGCAAATGAAGTGTCTTCCAATGACAATCCCATCAATATTTCCTCCTTTTCCATGATTGGCTTCATTTCCTGAATGAACTTTATTTCCTCATCCTCTGGCAATTGCAGTATATAGTCAATAAACAAGAAAAGTCTCTGTATATATTCCCGTTTCATCTCTTTTCCTACTATTGTATCCCGCAGAAGCAATTTCATCAATTTTTGCTTGTATTGAAATCTTAAACCAATATTCTTTTTACTCTTGATTACATATAAACCAGCTAATATTGCTAATGCAAAGGGATTTTGAGATTTCAGAAGTGTGGATTCGGTTTGGGTGGCAATTCGGTAAGTGTTATACTTGAAGGCTAACTCGGTTCCATAAAATTCATAATTGAAATGATCTAGATTGTACTTGGAGGTTTCACCAGTGAACAAGGCAAGCGAGAAAACTTTTTGATTGTACTTTTCAAGAATTCGATAAAAAGATTGAAACATTCGCTTCGGAAAATTCTTTTGATAATCCCCTTGAACTTCGATATGGACATATACCCACTGTTCTTTTCCATTTTTTAATTGAATCTTTACTAATTTATCTGCAATACGTTTTTTACTTTTAGACTTAGTATGAATCGTTAGAAGCTCTTGCTCGAGGAATTGAGGTGGGGTACAAAAATTGACTTTTTCATATAGCTCGGGAGAAAAAAACAAAAGAAATTCTTCAAATAATTCGGTAATCACATCCTTCCATAACAAATCATAATTTGGACTCTTTTTTGTCAATCATATCAACACCTTTCTTTAGTAATAACTATTCTACATTCGGTACACTATTTCCTTTAATATATTTAATAATAAGGCCTATATCCTATACCTTTTCGTTAAGATAATCGGGATAGGCCAATCTTCTGCCTGTCTAACTTCTGTTCTAGTATTTTACCCCTACCTTTTTACACACATAAATCATTTGATAACTATCATTCGAAATAGGAGTCTCTTTCCAATCCTGATAAACTTCTAAAATCTCAAACCCATTTGCAGCCATGATTCGTTCCATTTCCTGTGGGAAAACGTATCGAAGACTAATATTGGTTTGCTTTTCATCAACGATTATTCCTTTTTCATCTTTAAATCTTCTAATCGTTATGTAGTGTTGTATTTGATTCAATGAATCATAATTGCTAATGGTATATACGTCGACTTCTCTTTCTGTTGCCCGATCTACATAACTTCTCCAAAATTCTTCTGTACTCGGTTGCAACAACTCTTCTTTACTAGGAAATCTTGTATCGAAGACAAAAATCCCTTCATCTTCGAGATGTCTATTAACTCCGGACAATAATTGATCCTGTGACTCATTTGTATGAAAATGTTGAAACGAGTTTCCCACCATATACATTAGTTTGCTTTTTACTTTCAAATCTAGTTTTGTACAATCCTGTTTGACCCACTCTATTTGCAAATCTCCTAGAACTGTTTTCTGTTTCGCATGCTCTAGCATGCCCTTATGTAAATCGACCCCAATCATTTGATACCCCGCTCGCGCTAAAGGAATGGTTACTCGTCCTGTACCACATGCCAAGTCAATAATGTGACCATCGATTTTAGACGCCCTTTTTAGTACAAAAGGAACTTCATTCCTGAACATGTCATTTTCCATATCATATAGAATTGGATCATCATATTCTTCAAAATTATCTACCATACTATTTATTTTCATAAATCCTCCCAATGTTTCCCCTTTATAGTGAGATACAACGATATTTTCCTCCTCACCATACCATTTTTTTAGACAAAACAAAATCTTTCAAAATTGTAATGTTTCTGTAAGATTATCAAATAGTTGTTTTTTAAAAATTAATATTTAATTGAATCATGCAGAATATGAAAGGTGGAAATGAGTAAATGAAAAAAGCAATCGCGGTTGTAATACTAATACTAGTTGGAATAGGCGCATTTTTAATAAAAGGAGGTGTGATAATTGATCGAATAAATCCTTTTGTTAAAGTGGATGAATACTACACAATTGTAGACACGAAAGGCAAACATTTAGGGAAAGACAGTATTCGAAAAAATAAGGAGAGCTATGAATATCAATTTATAGGTTATAATGTAGAGGGTAAAAAACAAGAGGTTACCATCAAAGTAACGAAAGATCTTCGCATCGGTGCCTATCTGAAGATTACAGCAAAAGGACAAAACGGTAAGTCCTGGACGGAAGTTCAGCCAGATGAAATTCCTGAAAAAGTAAAGAAAAAATTGAGCTAGTCCTATAACTTAATAAAAGGAACTACTTAATGCCAAGGTTCCCCCTTCTTACATATATCTTTTGTTGAATAACACCCCCATATATCCACTCTTATCTAGATCTTTACTCCTCGCTTAAGAAAATTAATTTCCCGAATTCAAAGATAGATTTGAATCAATTATGAATTTAGAAAATTTAGTCCAATTTTGTCTAAATTTATTATATAATAGGGAAAAAAGAAAGAGAGATGAACGATGAAAAAACTTACAACATTCTTTTTATTATTTGGATTAATTTTATCAGTTGTTGGTTGTAGTTCTGATAAACAGTCAGCAGATGAGGAAAACAAAAAAGATAAGACCAATGAAGAGGTTAAAAATGAGATAGTAGAAGAGATTTCATTAGGAGAAGATCAAGCTGAATTTCTAAATGGACTGAATAAAGAATTGGATAATCTCATAAACTTTTATATCGGTTTAAAGAACAATGAATCATTACTTTCAAATGCTTCTGTTAAGGACGATTTCAATAATAAACATGAAGCGTTTACAACTTTATTAACTCAATATAATGAAGAGGTAAAAAGCACACTTCCATCTGGAAATATTGTTACTAAATTTGATGAATTGATGAAGGAAGCTGTAACAGCAACGGATTTATTAAAAAAGGCTGTTGAAACCGATGATTTAGAAACATTCCATGAAGCAGACGCATATTTTGTTAAAACTGCTTCCTTATTACAAGAATGGACTAGATCCTATTCTGGTAAAAAAATGTAGCTCTTAATAAAATCTACCCAATGAAGAATGGGTAGATTTTATTTCGTAATGGAGGAACTATTTATTTTCAATAATCCCTGTCAATTTTGTTTTACTGATATCTGTACCACTCAGCCACTTTCTCAAATCAATTTCTAAAACCTCTTCACTTTGAGCAATTGCCGTTAAAATCTTTGCTTGTTTAAAATCATATGAAAAGGTGTGTAATGTCCCAAAAAGATCATCGTACTTTTTGAAAAATAACCCAGACTCCTTATTCCGAAACTCATCAAACATTTCCCGATTGGTTAGGTGATCGTTACTAATTTTATTTAAATAAAGCGCTCGTTCACGTGACCCAGTTATATCCTTATCTACAGTTCTTAATTGCCATTCCGGACTTTCGAAATGATTGACACATATTAAATCCGAACCCTTACGCACAACTACTTTTGTCGGTGTAGATTCTACGACAACATGATTTCCCAATGCATCACCAATTGAAAAATTATAGTTTGAAGCATGTGGAATTTCCTTTAATAAATGAATGGCTTCATTCGTATTACTACACATATCTAATACCATTCTTACTGCAAACCATGCTGATACACCTTTTCTATACTCGTCATTACTTACAAAATGTAAACCAATTACAAGTCCTTCACTATTAACTCCATCATGTCTGCCAACCCCTTGCAAATTATATCCCGCTGACGCCAATGAATTTTCTGGTTGGATCAAACTGAAAATCCGATCATATAGTGCAGGTGTGAAATCATAATTGCGAACGTAATAGTGATCATTTATATAGGTTGTACAACCCATTCCTTCCGTTTTTGGCATATCATATCCACAAAATAGAGCTAATGCTTTTTCATATCTGATTCTTAGCGCATCGGCAATACCTTGCATTTCGTCAAGTAGATGAGGAGCATACATTGAATAGAGATTCTCCACTTCTTCACGGCTAACATGGGGATTTGTAATCATCTCTAATGTCTTAATAAGGTCTGTATTTTGTAACTTTTCACCTAATTGATATCCTATCTTGTATGAAGAACCTTTAGATTGCAACACATCGACATCAAACGTATACTTGTTAGGATTCATTTCTTTCTCACCCACCCGTTATTTCACCGGAATCCAAATTTCAGAATAGCAATTTGGATCGGATGGATTGTCACCTGTGTAAACTTCCATCTCTGCTGTTCCCGCATATTCATATCCACTTGATGGAAACCATTCAGAATAAATTCGTTTCCAAGCGTCCTGCATCGCATAAGGCATCGCGCCATGAACTTCGAACACCGCCCATTTTGCAGCTGGTATTTCGACGTGTAAAAATTCATCTGGTACTTCACCAGTATGTTCAACTGCCACCCAATAATCGATAGAATTTGTATTTGGTGCACTAACACAAACACCTACTATACCTTTAATTTGACCATTGATTAATGGTATAAGTGAATCACATGTTCCATCGGAATTTACCTTATCCCATAACTTCGGAATCTCAGCAAGATGTTCATCATTCACACATGAGAACTCACGCTTTACTCCAACCACTTTAAAAGCTTCTCTTTCCACAATACTGTACTTCACTGGTTCTGCCCCTTTCAGACTCACCTGTATAACCAGGCGGTTATAAGATTGCAGCTTCCCCACACCTTTTCGTGCATCACTCGGTGTTAACCCATGCTGTCTACGAAAAGCTTTTGTGAAAGCCTCGGGAGTGTCATAGCCGTATTTATAGGCGAGATCAATAATCTTGTCTTCAGACCTAGTTAGATCTTCTGCTGCCAATGTTAAGCGCCGGCGCCGAATATATTCACCTACAGTAGCATCCGTTAAAATAGCAAATGTTCGTTGAAAATGAAATGGTGAGGCGTTCGCCTCATTTGCTATTTCTTCAATCGTGATTTCTTCAAGTAGGTGCATTTCTATAAAATCGATTGCTTTTTGTAATGATTCCACCCAAGCCATGTTTCTCACTCCTTACTTACATTCTAATATCAGCAAATCCTTTATTCCTGTCTTTTTCTGCTCTGTTAAGACAGATGCTTTTTGAAAAACTCTTTTGTTTCTAAATGTGTTAATTGCCGATAGATCTCTTCTTTATTTAAGAATTGTAGTTCACTAATCTCACTATCTAGTGGATTTAAGCCATCTATTTCCCCAAAATATTCAACTAAAAACATTGTTGTCTCCTGACTTTCATACCCAATTTTAGATTTAATTTCAGCAGGAAACTCAAATACTATTTTTTCATCAAACTGTTTAATTACCTTGTAGTGAGTAGAGCCTGTCTCCTCTTTGAGCTCTCGGAAAAGTGAGTGTTCCTCCGATTGATCACTCACTTCTACTCCACCTTTAATGAAATCCCATTCTCCGCTTATCATTTCTTTTCCATTAAGTGTATTTATTTTTCCTTTATAAACAATTAAAAACCTATCATTTTGAAAAACAATGGCACCTACAGCTTTTCTTATCATTTTTTCAATCCCTTATTAGATAACGAAATTTTCCGAATTCTCTATTTAGCATACCACATTTATTCTATCGTAGTTACAGAAATCATAGCTTTTTCCTTCATTTTAAGCATACAAATTAACGCAAAAAGCATACTTCCAGTTGCCGCGAAAAATAAAACCCCATAACCAAATAAATCGATGAACAGCCCTAATATTGGTGGTGAACTGATTGCTGCTAATGACGATACTAAATAGTACAAACCAGTTCTTGTTCCAATACTATTTTTACTGCCTGTCGAAACGATTAAAGGATATGAGTTTATATTTACAAATGCCCAAAATGCACCGCCTACAAATAAAATGATTCGTAAAAAGAGAACGGATTCAACCCAATTTAATAGAAAAAAAGAAATAGCCAAGCCAATCACACCGGCCACAATTACTCTTTTCTTGCCATATTTTGCACCCAAAAAACCACTTGGGATAGCAAATAATACAAAACTCAATGAAAAGAAAGTCAAAGAAAATGCAGAAGCACCTTTTGATAGTCCTAACTCATTGACACCGTACAATGTAAATAAAGCCTCCATTCCTTGAATGGAAATGAACCAAAAGAAGATTGCCGCTAAAAGTAATAGTGTTTGCGAATTTAATTCCTTTTTGTAGTTTATTTTTGACGGAGTTGTAGTTGAATAGGAAATCGTGTCGCGGTTTTCATTAATATTTTTGAAAACAACCCATAAAGCAACAAAGAAAACAGCTGAAACAGTTAAAAATGGAAGGGACTCATTCATATTAAATAAAATCGAACCTACGCTAAAGGCGAGAATTGCACCACACCCACCCATAAAATTAATAATACCATTAGCTTTTGTTTGCTTTGACTCTGGGGTAATGTCTGGCATTAAGGCGATTGTTGGAGAACGGAAAATAGCCATTGATAGATTCATACAAACCATAAAAATTAGTAAAGTAAATAAACTTGTATGAAAAGGAATCAATGCATAAAATATCGCTGCAATCGGTATACCTATAAGCAAATAGGGCATACGTCTTCCAAACCGAGTTTTTGTTCGATCACTGCGTTGTCCGATATAGGGCTGCAAAAAGAGGGCGAAATAATTATCAATTGTCATCAAAAAACCAATTATAGCTGTACTAGCTAAAAAATGATCTAAAAAGAATGGTACAAAGGCATTGTATAACGACCAACCCAAACTAATACTAAAAAAACCAAACCCTAACAGCCATGTTTTTTTCATTGCAGCTCTCCTCTAACCTTTTTCAATTCAAAAAAAATAGAAGTGCTATTATCTTATGCGATATAGCACTCCCGATTTCCTCATTCTCACTTAATTATTGACGACATTTTTACCGGTGGAAACTGCCGTGTCCATGATGATAACCATGCACTGGATAGTAATTTCTATTTATATCCTTTTCTTAGATACCGATTGATCAATATACGTTGTAGTTTCAAATATTAGATATGTTCTGAAATTCTTCCGCCCATTTTACAAACTCACCTTCACGAAGTGGTGGTGTGAAGAAATAACCTTGGATTGTAGGATTTTCAGACATTGATCTTAAGTATAAAACTTGGTCTTTTGATTCAACACCTTCAATCACAACCTTTAAATTTAAGGAATGACAGAGTGTAATAATGGCTTTAACAATGGCTGAATCCTTTTCAGAATTTGGTACCCCATCAACAAACGATTTATCAATCTTTAATGTAGTAATGGGTAGACGCTTTAGATATGATAATGAAGAAACACCTGTACCAAAATCATCAAGTGCAACTGAAAACCCAAATTCTCTAAACTCCTCGATTGCCTTTATCGCACTTTCAATATTATTTATCACACTTGTTTCTGTAATCTCAAGTTCCAAATAACTGCTTGAAAAATTATTATTTGTAACACTCTCTTTTAAGATATTCATTAGTCTAGGAGAAGTTACATATGGACCAGGAATATTGATAGCAACTTGCCATGCAGAAATCCCATCTTGTATCCATTTCGAAATTTGATAGCATACTTGATTAATAACCCAATCCGTAACATCATACATTTTGTTATATTCCTCAAGGATTGGGATAAAAATACCTGGTGATATATGTCCGTAGATTGGATGATTCCAACGTAAAAGCGCCTCAACACCCAAGATTTCTTTACTATGAGAACTAATCTTTGGTTGATATACTAAAAATAATTCATTATTTCTAATAGCTCGATCTATATCATGGACGAGATTTCTTTTCAAAGCATACGTATGAATGGTTGGGTCATATTCAATAACCTCATGATTATATTCAATTGTTGAGTGTTGAAGTACAGCGATTGTATTTAAAAATAATGTTCCTACCTTCTCCGATGCCTGTGAAGTAGAAATGGCACATACCATTTCAATTATTAGGCGTTGATTTTCTACTTCAATTGGTTTCATTAAGATAGAAGCGATTCTTTCCATCGAAATTTTCAACTGTTTAATATTTCGACTGTCAAAGGTAAAAATAGCAAATCGATTGCCTTCTATTCGATACACACTCGCCGATTCAGGCTTCAATCTTATAATAATATCCGCAACAACCTTGATGATATTATCACCAAACATATAACCTCTCCTACTATTCCACTGCTCGAGGTTATGCAAATGGATGACTGCCAGACTCCCGAAAGAATAGGAGTACTCAAGCTTTTTTTCAAATTGGCGCCGATTCGGCATTAATGTTAATGGATCGAAATAAGTTAACCGATAATCTACATATCGATCTAAAAAACTCGAGAGACCCGATATAATGAAAAGGACAAAGATCCCGATTGTCACACCTAAAATTAAGGAATACATGTCCATATTCTGCATTTCATGTAAACCATGCTTAATAGGATCCTTTGTATAAAAGATTACAGCCTCCATACCTATATAGTGCATAGTTGCAACCGCTCCACCCATTAACAAAGAGGTTACAACTTTTATTAGCCAGTTACCCATTAATCTCTGCATGGTAGAAAATACATAAAGTGCAATATAAGATACTATAATAGCCACACCAATTGAAGCAAGAAAAATCCATGGTTTATATGTGTATTGGGCATCCATCTTCATAGCAGCCATTCCAACATAATGCATAGCAGCAATTCCAATCCCCATGATCATGCCTGCAAATACATATGACCATTGAGTACGTTTCCTACTATTTGCAATGACAAACGCAATATAAGAAGAAAAAACAGCTGGAAGCATTGAAAGAATCGTTAAGAATAAGTCAAACTTCATCGGTAATGGCAACATATACGCACTCATCCCAATAAAATGCATCGACCATATACCTAATCCCATAGCAATCGACGCTAACGCGCGCCAAAAAGAACGATGAAAAAAACTATTTTGTTGAATTCTTTCATTCATGGAAAGTGCAGTAAAGGATGCAAAACAAGCAATTAAGATTGATAGTATTACAATTGGAGCAGAATATTCACCATGTAAAATGAAAACCTTAGTTGAATCTGGTTGCGAGAACATATTGACGTACCTCATTTACGTAGAATTCTAGAAGTTATTCGTTACACTAATATTCTTTTTATCGGTTCATTTTCTATTTTCTCCACTTGAAATTATTGGCTATGTTTGGTGAAACACAATAAAATGCTATAATTTTACTTAGAACAACTGTATAGTTAAAAGAAATAGTATGGTAAGGAGTGTTACACTTTTGTTCATTAAATTAACTAAAGAGCAACAACAAATAATGATATCTGATATTCAATATTTCTTTTCTATGGAGAGGGATGAAGAAATAACGGAGTTTGCTGCTGAGCAAGTATTACATTTCGTAAAAGAAAAACTCGCACCACATTTCTATAATGCAGCGGTCCATGATGTCAAGAACGTGGTCGAACAGCAATTCGCATCACTTGACGATGAAATCCTAACACTAGAGCGACCGATCAGAAAGTAGAGAATTGATATGTAGTAGTTCAGTTATTAAGTAGAAAAACTAAATTCACGAGGTCAACACCGAAAAAAGCAGAGGTTTTTATCATCCTCTGCTTTTTATAATCAAATGATCAGCACATCTTTATTTGAAAAGGAAAATCAACTTTTGCTAAAATCAATCCCTGCTTGAAACCATTGAAGCCCTTTTCGGAGAAAATAAGCGGAGATTTTTCCGTTAAATGCAGAATGGAACTCATTTCAGGAGAAATAAGGGAAGGTTTTCCGCTTATCCAAAGTAAATCCCCCCATTTTGAGGTTTTTCGGGCTAATAGGCGGAAACTCTCCTCTTATTTTAGCCTTTTTTAATAAAAATTACGAAATAAGAGGAATTTCTCCGTCTATTTATCAGCTCGAATCCTCAACACTATAAGTGCGGACATTCTTGTTCTATTTTCAAACCCTAACCCTTTACTATCGCATTTCCTAGTCACAAAAAAGTTCAAACGATCTTCTCGCTCCAAAGACGTTCAACTGTAACTTCATTATTCCTAAAACACAAAATAAATACATCTGGATTACTAAGCTTTTTCCATTCTTTAAAGCCAAATTCTTCATCTACGCTTTTAAGTAGTAAAGACATGATCCCCCCATGGGTCACTACAATCGTATTGTCATATTCACCCTCTAGAATTTCATCCACAACATGAACAATTCGCTCTGTTGCTTCTTGACTTGATTCCCCACCTTCAAATTTCAAATCCATATCAATATAGGTTTCTTCTAATCTTTCAAGCCAATCTGGCATTTGCGTTGTACTTAAAATTCGTTCTGATAATCTCTGATCAATTACAACCTCAAGATTCATTTTTTCAGCCAATGGTTCAATTGTTTGAATCGCTCTTAAAAATGGACTTGAAATAATTCGCTCGACTTTCTTCTTAGAAAAAAAGGCTACTAAATCGATTGCTTGTTTATATCCCTGTTCCGTTAGTGGTGATTCTGCCGGCTGACCTTCTGCCTGGCAATGTCTAATGATATAAATATTTTTTCCCATGACACTCACGTCCTATGAAAATACTATTCCATCCTTTTTAAAAATTGAACTACCTTGTTATTTCCCCGTGTTTCCGCTACTTGTAATGCCGTTTCTCCACCTTCAACCTTTGCATGAACATCCGCACCATAGTCAAGCAATAGCTGTATCAGCTCGATATTATCATCATGAAATGCTGCAGAATGCAAACAAGTATGACTATTGCTATCAAATAGATTCGTGTTCGCCGTACTTTTTAAAAGTAATTGAATCACGTCCATACTGCGCTCCCCAGCAATTGCAGCATGTAAAGCTGTATTGGATGGAATGTATTCAATTTTAGAATGTGAGATTGCGTCAACATCGGCACCATAGTCTAGAAGAACTTGAACAGCCTCCTTATTCCCGAAATGCGCCGCGTAGCCTAAAGGTAACAGCCCATCACTATTTTCTGTATTTGCTAGATTAGGATTTTCTTCAAGTAATCTAGCTAGTTCTGCAGTATCGTTCTTCTGTGCACTTTTAAAAATATCAGCTACCATCTCAGTTTGACTCATTACATGTTATTCCCCCTTTAAAATATGTAATTGACCACCACCAAATAAAAATAAATGTCTACTCACTTGGATACAATTCTCGTAAAAATGTAATTGATTGATCGATCAATTCTTTTAAAACTTCTACATTAATATCAGCGACCTTATTAATGTACACACATGCTTTACCAGATGTATGTTTGCCAAATTTCTGAAGCAATTCCTCACGTTTCGTATCTCCAGTTGCAAAATATAAGCTTATTTTAGCTTTACGCGGAGAGAAGCCCACTAAAGGCGCATCACCTTCATGTCCCGATTCATATTTATAGTGATAAGAACCAAATCCAATGATACTAGGTCCCCACATTTTCGCCTTATAACCCGTTGTTTCAGTGAAAATATCTAATAATTTGTATGCATCTTCACGCTTTTTCAAGCTATCCACATTTTCAATAAATTCAATAACACTATTCTCAGTTTCTTTTGTTTTTAATTCGTACAAAAAAGGACATCTCCACTTCGTTCATGGTATTTTTACTCTATCGTTTCCAATAATTCCACATCGATATTCATAACATCTTCCCAGCTATGGAAAAGTTCTAAATGCCACTTATCCCTTTCTCTTGTAAACCCATTTTCTTCAATCCAATTATGTAATTGGCCATACGCTTCTCTGATCTTGTGATTTGGCCCTTTATGCCTTAAGACAGCATACTTTTGTGGAGGAACCGTTAAGACAACCATGCCTTGTGGAATCTCCTCATATTCTTTTACCTCGAAACAAACCCAATAACCATCTTCCTCTTCTGGGCAATCATCTCCAGCAACAAAGGCACCTATTTGTTTTGTCGGGTTGATTACATGTTTGATTTCATTTTTACGTTCATCTAAAAGCTTTGACGCTCTAGGTATTTCTAATACATATTGATCACCAGGACAAACTACTCGAATCCCTACCAACTTTAATTCCTTTTCGTTAATTACAGTTATGTCTTGCATTATTTGTTCTGACATCATCAAATTGTCCTCCTTCTCTTTGCGTACACTTTTTTTGAAGTTACTGTTTCTTCATTTTTTCATCTCTTCTATACAAAAATCTACAAACTGCTCGATCGGTCCGATGTACTGTTTTACCTCTGGAAGGTGATAAAAGGTACTCGTAAGTTCAAATTTGTTAACATCATTGTTGGATGAATATAGAAAAACTCTTTTACCCTGTCCCAATGCAATTCCCATTTCAATATGGCTTCCCTTACCCGCTGGCAGTAGAATGATGACGAAATCAGATTCTAGCACAGCAGCTTTTTCTTTTTTTCCAATTTCCATTAATTGTCCTAACGACGTAGCCCTTTCATTGGCAGTCCAATCATAAGTTTGTAAATATCCTTTATTTTTTAAACTCTCACTCACGTATCTTACTGAGTCAATATTCGCAAAGCTTGAAGCAACGTAAAACTTCTTTTCATAGTCTGCGGCAAGTTTTGAATATGCCTCCAGAACTCGATTCTTCACATCTATCGCTCCCTTTATTAACTAAATGGAATTGGATATGGAATCACAACTGCATTACATGCTTTCTCGTAAAATTCAATCGGTCCCGCTCCTCCGATAATCGCATATTCATAACCAATCTCCTTCATATCACGTAAACAATGATGAAGCAGTGAATACCCAATTCCCTTAGTTCGTTTAGAGGTGGCAACACCCATTGGTCCGAAGTAACCTTTCTTATTCTGATACGTGTCAAATGCAGCAAAACCGATTATTTCATTACAGTCGTTTAATGCAATATAAATATTGGGTTCACTTAATTCGAACCCACTGACAATTGTTTGTGACCATTCACCTGAAAATCGATGCTCGACAAAAGAAACAAGTAAGTCATAATCATCATGAGTTACTTTTCGGATTTTACTAGATTGTATGTCTGGGAATGTGTACTTACCAAGATGTGTAATCATATCACGGGCAGTGGTGCCAAGAGCTATCATGATATTCTTAATTTGATCTGTTAGAAGATTGTTAATTGTCTTTGTTGTGAGGAGTGCTCTTAGTACATGGCCTTCATTCAGATGGATTTGGTTGTACTTTTTCATATAGGAAATGGCAGCCTCAAAAGCCTTCTCTACTTCATCAGTAACTTTTGAATCGATGAAGTTGCTGTGGTGGATGGTTTGGTCATCCATAGCAAGGACAGCTCCTCGAAAGGTTGAGATATCTAGCTCACATTTCATCGCCATTTCTCCTAGTGCACCAGATTTTTCTTGTAAAAAAGCAATCAGCAGGTGAACTGGATTCATCATCTTTTCGTTAGATAGCACAGCTTCTCTTTTCGCAGTTGCTATGATTTTCTTAAGAGTATTTGTTAAATATAGTTTCGTATGCTCCAGTATAATCTCCCCTACTTATATGAATTTTTGTAATATCGAACCTTTTCCATTTTCAACTTTCACTTCTGCAAAAGCACCATTTATCAATGTTATTTGGGGTGGGACATGGCCGCAGTCAATGTCATAAATGATCGGAATCTGTAGTTCATCAAATAGATCTTGATATACATCTTCAATTGTATAATTCTCTACAGGCGTATTTTTATCGCTGCGTCCAAACATAATCCCGGAACAATGATCAAACCAGCCTGCAAGCTTCATTTGCACTAATGTTCTTCGTATATCTGTAGTATTCAGCTCACAGTTTTCCAAATACCACAAAATTGGTTCCTCATTAATAAATTGCTTTCTGAAGTTGGCTACATCTCCAAATGATGTCCCAATTAAATGCCGAATAATATCGATACAGCCGCCAAGCAATCGGCCTTTTACTTCCACTTTTTCATGCGCAACAATCTTCCATTCTGTCTTCTCTGTTAAATGATACACACATGGTGATGCGTTATTGTGCTGCCATTGCTTTTGATACAACTCAGATGACATCTGTAAGATTGATTCACCTGCATCAGTTGATAAAACTTTTTCCCACATCGCAGTTGTATCATCTGAGTACTCTCCCCTTAAATCAATCAGATTTGTACCATGTGCGGTTGCAATCCCGGTCTTTAATGTTACCGCCAATAACAGAATACTTATATCTGAGTAACCAAGGATCCATTTTGGTCGAAGCTTGTCAAAATCAATATGTTCAAGAATTTCAACTAGTAATTCCCCACCCCATGGCGGAATAATTACATCAATTTGATCGTTTTGTATCATCTCATTAAACTCATCTGCACGCTTCTTAGCTGGTGCTGATTTGGCTTTATGCTCCGTCCAAACAGTATCACCGCATATTGTTTGATAGCCTTTTGTGTTCAAGCGTTTACATGCGAGCTTTACTAAATCATGCTTGTCATCCTCCACACCAGATGATGGTGCTGTAACACCAATGGATGCTCCCTGTTTCAAATTAGGATATGAAATCATGTATTCTCCTCCAAACTTTTTGACTTTAGAATATATTTCTCTATGAAACTTTGAAATCCTTTTCTTGCTGAAGATTTTCTAATTTTAGTATCATCTTCGGTTCTTCTGTATATACTAAGTATATACATCATAATATAGGAGTGATATAATGACTTCAAATATGAGTAGCGAAAGAAAAGAGGAGGTAATCATTTTGCTAACAAAGGTGCAGAAATGGGGCAACAGTCTAGCTGTTCGAATCCCAAGTAATATTGCTGAAAAAATTGAGATTGAACAAGGTTCAGAAATAGAATTAAGTTTAGTTAATCAAGTCTTAACATTAAAACCTAAAATTCGGAAAGCAACTTTGGACGAACTTTTAGCTAAAGTAACGAATGAAAATCGTCATTCCGAGATTGATTTCGGCTCAACCGAAGGGAATGAATTATTATAATGTTGGTACCTGACCGTGGTGACCTTGTCTATCTTAACTTTAATCCACAAGCAGGACATGAACAGGCTGGTACACGCCCGGCAATTGTTCTTTCCCCAAAATCTTTTAATGAAGTCACTGGTTTTTCAATTGTATGTCCTATTACTCGCCAACAAAAAGGGTACCCTTTTGAAGTAGCTTTACCAAATGGTTTAGGTATAGAAGGGGTAATTTTAACAGACCAAGTAAAAAGTTTGGATTGGCGTGCACGAAATTTTTCTATTAAAGGACAAGTACCAAAAGATATTGTTGAAGACTGTTTGAATTTAATACATACATTTTTATAGCATTCTATTAAAAAAAGTAAACGCCCCTGTCTCTGTCCGAGATGGATGGTTTACTTTTATTACGTAACTATTCTTTATTACTTCCAATACAAACCAGAAACCTCATCCCAGTTCCAATGCTCATTATAATTGCTACCCACTGCAATGTTCTCAATCCACTTCTTCGGATCTATTGCATCTTTATCTAATGAAAACATCTGCTTCCTTTCGATCAGCCCGAATCCACAAAAGTTTATCGTCATGATACATCGGAAGAAAATCTCCTTCGGATTGTGGTGGAGATGTCAGTTTTCTTTGCTTATGTTTTTGAAGGTATATATGATAATTACTAGGCTTCGGTCTTTTCTCAACCTCTACTCATTCACTTTCCTTTGAAAGACTTTTTGATTTTATGAGCATTTCCCTTTCACACAAAAAAGCCTCAATTAATTGGTGCTTTAGCCTATGAAAGATTCACCTTTATATAATGTTCAACAGTGGGAAATGGATCATAAAAATGATGTAATAATGCTTTCCATTCCTTGTACTCACTCGATTTCCTAAAGCCCTCTGTGTGATCCTCCAACGTTTCCCATTTTACTAGAAGTACATACTTTCCCTTTTCCTCAATACAATACTGCAATTCATGTGAAATATAACCGCTCATTGATGAAATAATCTTGGACGCTTTGCGAAACACCTCTTCAAATTCTTGTTCCATTCCTGTCTTTACTTCAAGTATAGCAACTTCTAATATCATCGAAACCATCCTTTCAAAAACTAACGTACGATCCTTCTTTTATAGACTATTATATAGTTTTTATTCCATCTCACTCATTTTAGAAGGACTTTTTCACTTCGAAAAAGAATTAGAAGGAAATCAGAAAAAAATACAAATGGGAGGTTAAGATGGAAAAGGTAATTGAAAAGGTAAAAGAAATTGATATTGGAGATCTCGGGATAATCATTTACTCCCAAAAACAACAAAGGATTATTTCTTCATTAAATAGTAATCTAGTCGTACCACTTGCTTCTGCAGCAAAGGTTGCAATCGGATATTGTATAGCAAAGTGGATTGAAGATGGCCTCTATACATGGGATGACATTATGATGGATATTCACTTCAACCCTGACGAAAATAGCCATCAATTGTATCCCCACCTTCAACAGAGAAGATCACTTGCACTTCGTGATGCAGTTGAAGTGATGATTGCGTGCCATGATAGTTTCCTAGCAAAAAATATAGTTTCTCATTGTGGTGGATGGGATTTGCTCAATCTTAAAATTCAAGCTCATTTTACTCATATTACCGTAACCGAAAATCCTCGAGACATGGATAATAATGGTGAACTTGGTGAGATTCACAAACTTATTTGTTCCATTTATCAGGGCTATCAAAAAAATCCCGAACTATGGCTTCCTGTTATAATTGGATTAGTCAGACAAAATGATGAAATTGAAGGCATTCCCGGACATTTGTTAAATCATATGACAGGCGGATTAGAAGATGTAATTGTTGATATTGGTATAGTAGGAGAATTTAATTCAGATCCCTTGTTGTATGCACTCGGAGCAAAAGGGTTACCGAATCGATATGTCCACCAAGAATCCGATAAAAAGATAATCGAAACCATGAAGTTATTATATGCGGAATATCTATCCCAGGGCTGAATTATTCGAAGAACTCTATGAATATATGGTATTCACCTTCTTAATATTCATAGAGTCGCTTGCTTCAAATGCTTGGTGCAGATCATCTGAAGAAAGTCGATTGGCCAAGGAAATAGCCTGCTGTCTCCCTTTTAAATTTAATGATATGTCGCTAAGCCCTTGGGCTTTGCTAAGTTCATTCCATTCCGTAATCCCATGCCTAATTAGGCCAATTGTTGTCATTTTTTTACCTTCCCCTTCATTAACCCAATCACGTAAAACATTTGGGTAATTAAAAATGATAGAAGAATAATGATAACTGAACCGATTGTATAAACTGCTGATTCACCATAGTCAGCAACACTGCCAAACATACTAGCACATACAAAAAATAATATTACACTACCCATTACTGTTAAGAGAAAAATACTAATGTATTCGAACAAACAAACACCTCCTCAGTTCTTAATATTACCAATTATACAATGAATTGGTTAAAATTTTATTAATAAATGCAATATTTTAATAATTATATGCAAATCAACTTACAATAATGTAAAATATAGGGTAGTGTTCCTGCGTTTTCATAATAAAATTTTCGATAGTAGCAAGGAGATAATTAATATGGATTGGAAAAAGTATGCATTTCTATTAATACCATTCCTACTTTTAGGCATTATTTTAGTAGTCTATTTACCACATGAGCAAATTCATTATGCAACCCTAGTACCACTAGTTTTCTGGGCTATATATTATATTTGGATCTACATTGAAAAGAGGCAAAGAAAAGAGTGATATTTAAATTTACTTGTTAAAGGAGTCAGTCGAAATGTATTACGATATCATTAGTGGAGTCATATATACGCTATTATTTTGGTGGGTAATCCTGCTTTTTTTTCAACGGGCTACTAATCGTTATCCAGTAAGGAATACATGGAAAAAGGATATCATCTTAACATTCATCCAAAGTGTTGTTATCCTACTATTATTACCTGTTCTAGTTTATTTCCTGAGGGATAATATGTAGAAATGATGATTACTTTTTAAAAAGGAGTGAGAAAATATGAACCAAATCATTTATAAAGAAAATGTCAAAATCAAAGCAAAGGAGCTCTCAGAAGTATTCAAATCATCGGGCATTAAACGACCTTCAGATGATTTACCAAGATTACAGCGAATGATCGAAAACTCAAATATAATTATTACAGCATGGGATGCTGATAAAATCGTTGGTGTTGCTAGAGCGATAACAGATTATAGCTATTGTTGTTATCTATCTGATCTAGCTGTAGATAAAGAGTATCAAGGTAAAGGCATTGGTAAAGAACTTATTAGATTAACGCGAGAACATATCAGTGATGAAGTGGCCTTAATACTTTTATCTGCCCCTACAGCTATGGAATACTATCCAATGATTGGTTTTGAAGCGATTGATAATGGTTTTAAGATTGCTAGAAAGAGATAGTTCTTTATTAGTATTTTACATCCACAAGAGGAATGGAAAAAACTTGTGGGTTACCCCTGTAACTTCGCCATCTATTTTTGGAGTTTTTCCTTTATACGCACACATTTATTTAGGTGCAAAAAGATATGTCTTGTTGCAGGCATCAAAATTAAACCAGCAATATTTTGTTTACTCCAGTACTCTGCTAACCATTTTGAATTCTGCATAACTGAATTTTCATCAAATAATCGATTAATTCTTTTTTGATCAACTTGCAGTTTAAAGTGTCCTGGTTTTAATGCTGAAATGATATCTTGTGTCTGTCTACCCACTGCTCTTCTATATGCTAATAATGAATTAAAATCAATTCTTTCACTTAATGCAGCAATGTCCTCTTCACTCATATCGTTTCCAGAATGAGTAAATTCAAGGTTCATTTTTTCAATCCAATTTGCAGTATGTAGAACTTGTTGAACATTAGCCACCAATATATTCATCGTCATATCCTCAATTCGAGCAATATGCCATAGGTGCCATGCAATCGAATTGTTCGTATCAGGATTTGGTACAGGGTACTCTCTAAAAATTGATTCATCCAAGTCCCTTAACACTTCATCTTCTAAGGTTACTTGACCTGTCTTCCCAATAGAAGACGAGTGTACTAAGGAATGTTGAGATAGGAATAATTGAATTGCTTTTGAATGTTCTTCAGGTTTTAATAAGATTTCTTTTAATTTCTTATGGTTTTCATTCCAAACCTTTCGTTGTTTCATGTCCATTTTCAACAATCGCTCCTACTATCACATTAGATTGATTCCTTTCCAATGTTAAATATTATATTTCACTTTAAATTCAGGACTCAATTCACTCCAGACGTCGAACTTATTCCCATCCAAATCATAAAATACAAAATTCCTTCCCGCATGTCCTCTATTTTCAATTTCTCCAACCTTCATGTTACGTTCCTTGAAATCATGATTTAGTTGTTCTAATGCTTCTAGACCATCTACTTCAAACGTAATCGAAAAACGTTCCTCCCCATGAATGTCATAAAAATTTGCAGTTTGGTTTTCCTTCGACTTTACTAGAAAAAAACTTTGATTTGCAAAATTAATAATCGCCTTATCCTCATCCACATAGCCTAACTCTACTCCTAGATTTTGAATATACCAATTAGAAGATTGTTCTACATCTTGAACCGGTATGTATGTCGTGCCTACTCTGATTAGCTTATTATTCATTTACAATCACCTCTAGTTTTAGTGTGAAAATCGATTTTCGTAACTACTTAACTTTAAAGTTAAAATACTTAATTTGAAATTCCTGGTCATGATGTGTCAACGAAGTTGGAGTTTGATCGGGTAATTCTAGATGAGGTTTATCTTGAGATGTGTTATTTGTACAACTAATAAGGAGAACTGAAGAACTAAGGATTATTGCTCGTATTATGAATCTCTTTATCTCATTCACCAACTTTCAGCTTTTGCTAATCAAAAATTCAGAAGGCTGTAGTTCTTTTTCCCATTTCTTTATCGAATCGAAATATTTCCAAAGCAATTCCTCCTTGTTTTCAATAAAGTCTTTTTTCATATCCTTCCTGTAATCTTTTTGAAATGGAGTCTGCGCTCATCCCTGGTAGATTAGCATGATCAGCTATTATTTTTGCAGCTGCTGGCAATTTTTCTTTTTCAATCCAAGAGTTCGGATCCCATAGCCCTGAACGTTTAAATGCTTTTGCACAATGAATATAGCATTCTTCCACTTCCACACCAATCCCAATGAGTGGTTTTTTCCCTTTCACAGCTAGCTGCGCGAGGAGGATTTCTTCTTTTACAAGGCATGCACTTCCATTTACACGGAGTGTTTCACCAAAACCAGGAATTAAAAAGACAAGTCCTATCCTTGAATTTGCTAAAATATTGCGCATCGAATCAATCCGTTTATTACCTGGTCTTTCTGGAATAATTAGATGATGTTCATCCAGTACATGAACGAAGCCTGGAACATCGCCTCTAGGTGAAACATCACAAAATCCTGCATCATCAGAGGTAGCCATTGCTAGAAATGGAGATTTCGAAATAAAATCGACACAATGCTGATCTAAGAAAGTAATGACCTTATTTTTAACTAATTCACTTGGAAAGCCGATAATTGTTCGAAGTTCTTCCTCTGTTTCTATCGTTTCATTAAATTCCAATTCGCCTCGCCCCACTCTCTACTATTCTTCAATATTTATCTTTCCGAATGAAACAACATTCGGATGTTTTTCATAGTTTAGTTTAATGGAAGGGACATATTCAACCGTTAATTCTATTCCCTGTTGATCTTCAATCGGAAAAATGCATATTCTTTCAATCTCACATGTCTTAATCGTTAACTCAAAATGATGGTTCTTCCCATTTTTTTCATAAACTTTTATCAAATAGGCATTTTTATTCTCTATATCTTTCTTTAATACTTTACATAAATATAAATCACCAGTAATCAATTTCAATTGAATCAGTTGTCCAACATAATTTACAAAGTAATTTACTATGTCCAGTGCATTTACCTCCTTTCCCTTTGGTTATATATCCCATCATCCAGTCTCCAAATTGTAGCGTTTTAAAGATCTTCTTTCCATGTATCGTTGAAATGACCAAATCGCAAACGTTAACCAGAAGGCACTTGCCACATATCCTCCAATAATATCTGTTGGGTAGTGAACCCCCAAATAAATTCTACTTACTCCAATCCCAACAATCATCATTCCACTGAAAAGGATTAACAAAACACGTCCCCAAATAACTGGAATATGACGCCATAACAAAAAAGTTAAAACCCCATAAAATGTAAATGCCCCCATTGCATGTCCACTAGGGAAACTGTACCCTGTGATCTCTATTAAACGATGAAGTTCTGGACGAGCTCGCTGAAATACCTCTTTTAAAATGAGGTTTAAAAGGGATGACCCGACCAAGACAGCTATGAATAAAATAAGTTCAGCTCGATGCTTCAATATTTTATAAAGAAAGACCATAATAAAAATGGACATGATAACAATCACAGGGAAAGACCCAATCGTTGACAAAAATCTCATCAATGAAGTAAAAAAAGGCGCTTCCATCCCTTGGACAATAGATATGATCGTACGATCGAATTGAATAATGTCATGATTATGCACAAATAAGGACAATAAGCTGAAAGCAATGAGAGTAATTACACATATGATAAAGGAAACCGATAGCTGAAATTTTAATTTCACTTAGGACACATACTTTCTTATTTTGATAGTCCTATTATTTTTGAAAATGACTTCGTTTATACAGGACCAACGTCAATTCCATCCCTTATTACAATTGATACACCATCGTAATCGATGTTCCTGACATACCATAATCTTTAAAACCGATCTTTTTATACACATGCACTGCTTCAAGATTAGTTGGATCTACACTTAGCGACAGGGCTTTAAATCCATCTTCCTCGGCTTGTTGAATAATTGCGTTCATTAGCTTGGTTCCTACTCCCATTCCACGTGCAGCTTTGGAAATAGCAATACCGAGTTCAGGTGTAAAGCTATCAATATATCCATAGCCTTTGTTTTGTTCATTAAATAAGCGATACCACACCGCACCCAATGCTTCATTTTTATCATTAACTGCTATAAGTGCCCGATCACCTTTTCTTCCCCATCCTTCATTGTATTTTTTCAAACCTGGTTGATTTAATAGAATCTCTTTTGCAGGTTTATCATTAGGAATGTGGATTGATTCATACATCATGTCTGTTAAAAATTCTATTTCTCCATCTACTAAAGTTCTTATCGTTATCACAAAGATCTCCCTTTTTTAAATAATAATAGCTATACTCATTCTTCATTTATCCTCTCTAGATTAAATGACGATATTATTTGATTTTCCTTCTTGAATATTCCCCTTTCCTTTCATGATCCCATTTAACCTTTCCGATGTAAGCAGCATGGCTGCAACAAATGCAACGATAAAAAACGGGAAGATTCCAATTGTAGAATATGATGCAACAAAACCAAGAATTGGAGGCATGAACGTTGTACCAGTATAAGCTAGAGCCATTTGATAACCAATAATTGTCTGGGAATGCTCCTTTCCAAATCGAGCAGGTGTTTCATGTATCATACATGGGAATATTGGTGCCAAGCCTAATCCAATCAAAATAAAACCTACTAGAGAAAAGATTGCTGGTAATGGTAACAATAAAAAGACTGTCCCAAATAATGCAAGCATTTGTCCTGACCGAATAAGAGTACGATTATCAACCTTTAATGTTATAAATCCTGTAATAAATCGCCCAATTGTAATTCCTGCATAATAGAGGGAAACCCATTTTGCCGCAACTGAAGGTGATAAATCCTTCACATTTACTAAAAAACTGCTCCCCCACAATCCAACGGTGGCTTCAGCTCCACAATAAAATAAGAAGGTTAATAGTGCTGGCTTGACCCCGCTAATATTTAGCGGTTTTATATTTTTTGCTACTTCATTATCAACAAACTCTAGTTTGGCGTCAGCTGAGTTTTCACTAATTGCTGCAACCTTTTTCCATAAAGGTAAAGTGAAAAAAAGGACCACAACTAACACAAACTGAATTCCGGCAATCGTTAAATATCCAGTTCTCCATGAACCTTCTTGCCCCGAAATAAACTGGGCCATAATGATTGGACCCAGTGTCGCCCCTACTCCCCAAAAACAATGAAGCCAGCTCATATGATGTGCTTTATAATGGACTGCCACATAATTGTTTAATCCTGCATCAATTGCACCCGCTCCTAATCCAAGTGGGATCGCACAGATAATTAACCAAAAAAGAGACGGTCCGAAATTAAAACCTAACAATGCAACAGCGGTCATTAAGCAGCTGACAAAGGTAACATTACCAGTCCCGAATCGCTTAAGTATCACTCCACTAGCCAAACTTGAAATGATTGTGCAACCAGCTATCGTCATAAAAAGCCATCCCGCTGTCTCTAGAGGCACCCCAAATTCAGGTTGCATCAATGGCCATGTCACACCTAACAATGAATCAGGTAATCCTAAACTAATAAAAGCTAAATAAATAATAATTAGAAAAAACGTCGCCATATACATAATCCACCTTTATAAAATTCATCATTACTATTTCAACTAATTTCATATATATTCCTTTATTTTTTTATTTTTCCCAAAACCTTTTTCAGTTTTGCTAGTCTAATAGATAGTGCGGAGACGAGACGTGGACATAATTGACCAATTGGCACTAAGAACCATTGGGGTGATGATGCGTTACCACTCGACCTCTTTTCTCAGCTCTACAGTCACGCTAAACATTCTTGCGTTACCACCCCACCACTATTCTCAGCTCCACGGGCACGCTAAACTTTCTTGAGTTACCATTCCAACACTCTTCCCGGCTCTATGGGCACGCTAAACTTTCTTGCGTTACCATTCCAACACTTTTCTCAGCTCCACGGGCACGCTAAACTTTCTTGCGTTACCATTCCAACACTTTTCTCGGCTCCATGGGCACGCTTAAGCCCTCGCATTACTCAATGTAAAATATTTGACCTACACGAAAAATAATTTTATAATAAACACCTGATGTCCCAGTAGCTCAGTAGGATAGAGCGACAGCCTCCTAAGCTGTAGGTCGTTGGTTCGATTCCAATCTGGGACGCTAGAAAAACCCTTATAAATAAGGGTTTTTTGTTATTTTAGGGAGTCTTTATGATCATAAGCTTTTAAAATACAATTGTGCAAATTCTACTCCATTTACTAATAATACATTATTTTCACTCGCTAAATCTCTACACTTCTCATTAAAGCCATCTGCCAATGAGATAAGTATCTTTTGAACAAGATTTGACTCTTCAAGATCTAACTGATTTTCCATCTGAATTAATTGATTTACTCCTGTTGCATTTGTGATACCTTGATGTTTTTTGATTTGGATGCAATAGGTTAATGTAATAGTTTTTGGCTCAAATGGTGTTTGTACTTGAATTTCTTTTGAACATAAGAGATCAATATCCCCACCTTTGCGATCATAGCTATTTGTTTTCAGTACATCGAAACCATTATCTTGCATATATTTGTTTACTAATTTCTCAAAGTCACTTGGGGTAAGATTTCTGACGGATTTAACCCATTCCTGATACAGATTCTCTTCAAATGCTTGAATTTTTGATTGAATTGGATGAGCCTCAACTAATGAATCCTTATCCTGAGATAAAAACACTTCATTTACCGCTTCAATAAATTCACGTTTTTGCACGAAGTTTACTGGGCTTGAATATGCAATCGATTTTAATAATCTTTTAATAATTAAAGGTGTTTGCATAGAATCATAATGGACTATTTGTATATTCTCTTGATCGATATGGACAACATGTCGATAATCATCGGTGTTTTGTAGTGGTTCCCTAAACTCATAGCAACTATTAGTATCCGCAATTTGCTTTGCCTTAACGATTAGATAATGGTTATGGTCTGGCTGTTTAGGAATCACAATTGTATCCCCATCGTTTATATGTAACATCCTGCTTAATACATTCCATTGTTTTCTGGCAGCCTTTTCATTATTTGTTACACTAAAAAAATTCTGTATAAATTCTTCTTTACCGCTAGTTAGAGAAAACTTTTCTGAATATCCCCAGCCTTGTCTAAGTCTCCCTTGTTGGATCTCTTGATATAATTTTTTTCTATCTGCATCATTTTGTCTAAAAACGACACATTGAGTCTTTTCAATTGGATGATATCCGATCCAATCACGAAACGGGATAAGAGACCCTCCGAGTTCAGTTTCAATCTTAATAGTAGCTAGTATTTTTTCTAAATCTATTTTTCCAGTATAATCCTCCCAATAGCCACGCCCTAACAAGGATTCAATATGCATAGGTGCTGTGAGCAGATGATTATACAAATCTAAAATACTAGCCTGATCATTCCCATAGCTTAATAGATAACGACTAGAATCTTGTTGCGCAACTATTTTTATATTCTTCATATTTATCTTATTCATCGTTGCAATTCCTCTCTATTTTTTCGTAATAACCACAATTTTTTGTGCACACAAAAGCGTGAAATCCGTCAATTTTTACATCATCTTCGTCGAAAGTAATTTCCTCCATCGCGTCTTCAATCATCTCTGCTCCACATTGATTGCAGTATTTCATTTCTTTTCCCCATTTCAATCGTTTATCGAGTTATGATGATCTATTCCTATAGTAACGAAACCTTTTTCAACTGTAAAATAAGAAAAAATCGGGTGAGAACGCCCGATTAATCAAATATATTTAATTCAGATCTAGTAACCCTCTAGATTCGACCTACTACTTCATTAACCCTTCTTCCCGATTGCACCCATTCCTTCTAATATTATTCTCGCATCGGTGTTTAAATAAGAAATAACATCATCACGTAGAAGTAATTGTGCATGATCCTTGACAAGCATTTTTAAACCTCTTACATCGAACTTTGTAGCATAGGTGTTGATTGCATTAATTGTAGCCAACTCTCTTCTACCCATTGGTTGATATCCTTTTTCTGTCCGTTCTGTTAAGAAATCTAATAGCTCTCTTGCATTATTTTTAAGATGGATTTTCTTTTCGTTTAAAATTTCTAAATTCTCTTCAATATATTTTCGAGCTGAAATAAAATCAAGCTCCTCGACACTTTTATTAATTTGTGCAATTACATCCTCAATTTTCATCCTTATCACCCTCTATGCTGCATTTAATATTTCTACACTCTAAATATATTATCGGCAAAAAAGGATGAATTATTAATAAAACCTTTGATTAGAATTACAATTAAATAGATAGATTTGCTAGTTTTCCCTACCAATAAAGCTCCTAGACGTACAAAACATTTTTAAAAACCGTTCAATTTTAGTACAGAAATCAACTTCCTTCTTGTATTTGGACCATATTTTCCATCTACTTTATGTGGAAGATACACCATTTGAAAACGTCTGACAGCATCTTCTGTTTTAGGACCAAACAAACCATCAACCGCTCCACTTTTAAAATTAACCGCATCCAATGCTCGCTGAAGTTGTTTCACTGCTTCACCTTTACTTCCACGAACAAGATTAATCTGTGGGACAGGATATTCTTCTGATGGATTGCTTTGTTCTTCTGGTTCAGGGTGCTCATTTCCTCTTCCAGGAGCTTCATATGAGATTCCTTCCTCACGACATATTGCTCGGACGATACATTCATACATTCCTTCCCGATAGTTCCGATCCTTGATTTTCTCGCTATTTACACCATCAACAAATTCATATTCAACAATTGTCACTCGGCAAGAACCAGTTAGTCGGTGCATGTAATAATAGTCTTGACCATTGGATTGCTTGCGTGAAAAAGTTCTTCTTACCGGATAGCTTTCCTTTTTAAACTCCTCTGTTAATAGTGCCTCAAATTCACCTGAAGAATGGATGGAATGAATGAACTCAGCCCCACTGCCACCCCCTGCATTAAAATGGTGTGAGATTCCTTTATGGTACTGCTTAACCTTGGCAGTTCTTGGTGACGGATCTAGCGTGACATCTGATGATCTAGTCACATCACTGGAAATCCCATGCTCCCTTAACCGTTTGTCCACATAAAGAGCAGCTTCCAACGTATATATCTTTTCTGTGTTCCCTTTTGCAACAGCACCGGGGTCATTGCCACCATGGCCGCCATCTTGAATCCACTTCAACATATACCAACTCCTTTCTCTTGATAGCTAGTACACTAGCAATAAGCTAAAAAACTATCTGTCACCCAGATAGCAAACTAATCTCCGTCTTTTTGCATCATATTTTTTGTGCCTGAGTATAAACCGCTTGCAGACAATCCAATCATCAGCCCAACTAGTATCCCTTGTTTAAGTTCCACATCCAAATAAAAAATCCCAAATGCTAGACCGCATATAACAGCAATAAATGGACTATATTTTGCTGGCAAACCGGCCCGCTTAAATAGAGCAACGATCCCAATAATTAACGGGAGTATCGCGACATCATAAATTTCGAACATGCTTTATCCCCCCTTTATGATGGTATGTACTAACATATTCTTTTTCTTGTCTTTTGCTTGTACGCTTGTCTACAAGAGTTGAATAATACTACATTTGCTTTCATATCTTTTATAGGACAAGAAAGGGGAATCGGGGCATTGTTAAAAATAGTTCTTATTGGACTCCTCCTTTTGGTAACCATCATTTATCTTATTTTTAAAAATAGGCAAAAGGGGGTTGAGGTTCTTACGATTCAGGAGTTTTTGTACAGTGGAGAAGTAACTGGAGAAAAGAAAACCTTAATAGACAATCTTAATGACTATTTCAAAGAAGATTTTCAAGGAGACTATAATGAGGATATCGACGAAGGAGATGAATAAAGTAACTCTAGAAAACCGCAAAAGGGAATGTAAAGTGTACCCTTTGTAAAGGACATTTTGAAAAAAGGCTTAGGCAACCTGAAGA
>NZ_JAKTTI010000023.1 GCF_022427965.1 Fredinandcohnia quinoae
ATTTGAGAGTGGTTGTTTCTCTAAAACTGTCTACTATATAGGTACAATAGCAATTAACGACCGTATTTTCGGATTAACAGCCGTATTCCTAAAATAACGACCGTATTTCTTAAAAAATGCAATTTCCTTATCTTTTTATTGATTGGCTTTTCGATTAACTTGTTTTTTTTCCTTATAATCTAGCTATTTCTTCCTCAAATCCTTTAAGTTATCCACATTACACACAATATCCACAATGGACTTATGAATTTATCCACAATATCCACAACCACATCAATTGCCATTATAGAATTTTACTCAAAAACGCTTTCGTTCTATCGTGTTGTGGATTATTAAATAATTCCTTGGGCACATTTTCCTCAACAATTATGCCTTCATCCATAAAAAGGACACGATCTCCTACTTCACGGGCAAAGCCCATTTCATGAGTAACAACAACCATTGTCATTCCTTCCTTTGCCAACTGCTTCATCACCTCTAAAACCTCGCCAACCATTTCCGGATCCAATGCTGATGTTGGCTCATCAAAAAGCATTACTTTTGGCTCCATTGCCAATGCTCTAGCAATCGCTACCCGCTGCATTTGGCCACCCGATAAGGAGCTTGGATACGCATCTGCTTTTTCTGATAATCCTACTTTGCGCAAAAGCTCGAAACCATGGTCAATCGCCCTATTTTTCGAAATCCTCTTCACCTGTACTGGTGATAGAATGATATTTTCCATCACTGTTTTATGTGGAAATAAATTAAATTGCTGAAAAACCATCCCTACCTCTGTCCTAATTTTATTTATATTTGTCTTTTTATCTGTTATATCAATTCCCTCTATAAAAACCTGTCCTTCATCGATCGATTCTAGTAAATTAATGCATCTTAAAAAGGTAGATTTCCCAGAACCTGATGGTCCGATGACAACGACTACCTCCTGGGGCTTAATATCAACAGAAATGCCTCTTAAAACTTCATTTTTCCCAAAAGACTTTCTAATCCCATCCACTTTGATCATTCCGTCTTCAACCTCTTTTCGAGTAAGTTTAATAGAAGAGTTAACGAAAGGGTTAAAAATAAATAGATAAAGGCTGCCGTCAAATATGGTTCCCACACTTTCGAATATTGGCCAGTCATCATCCGTCCCCAATACATGAGCTCCGGAGTCGCCACAATTGATAAAAGTGAAGAGTCTTTTACAAGAATGACAAACTCATTTCCTAAAGGTGGTATCATTCGTTTAAAGGCTTGGGGCAAAATTACATGTCTCATTGCTTGAATATGACTCATCCCCAGTGAGCGAGCAGCCTCCATTTGACCTCTCTCCAATGATTGAATGCCTGCACGGAATATTTCAGCCACATATGCTGCCGAATTCAATGTTAGTGCAATGATCCCAGCAATAATTCCATTTGTTTCTCCGAGAAAATACGGTACTACCCCGAAATATACAATTAAGATTTGCACCATAAGTGGCGTCCCCCGGAAAAATGTAATATAACAAACGAACGGAAATGCGAGTAGCTTATTACGCATGATTTTACCTAATCCGATAAATAAACCAAGGATTGTCCCAAGTAAAATCCCGGCGATCGATAAACCGATTGTGTATACTGTCCCTTTCAAAAAATAAGGAGCATACTCAATAATAATATCGAACCTAAAACCCATCCTATAACCTCCCTCGAAAACCAAAAATTGCGTAACACAAATATTGAGTTACGCAATTCTTGAGGTTCTATTTTTCTGATTCCTGTTGTGCCTTAAGTGTCTCTAAATCAGGCTTATCCACAAACCATTTACTATAAATTTCTTCATATGTTCCATTCTCAATTATTTTCTCTAATGCCTTATCGAAATCAACTTTAAGGTCTTTCGTACCCTTTGGAAACATCATTCCATAGTATTCGGGATCAAATGTATTCTTATCACCGACAACCTTTAACTTTTTATCAGGGTTATTCTTCACATACCATTCAATTACACCATTATCCGCGACAACAGCTTCAGCACCACCGCTTTCAAGCTCCATAATGGCTAAGTTATTATTCTCAAATGACTTAATATTTTTATGTTTTTCCCCAAGTAATTTTTCAACGGCTTCATGACCAGTCGTTCCACCCTGTACTGCAACGACTTTATCTAAAAGATCGTCTGCACTTTGAATATCACTGTCTTCGGGAACTAATATTTTATTAATAGATAGAAAATAAGGGAGTGTGAAATCATAGTCTACTTTTCGATCATCTGTTATCGAAATCGCTGAAATCCCCACATCAGATGTTTTATTGTCAAGCTCTAAAAATAATGGGTCCCAGCCAGTATTGACGATATTGAGCTCATATCCAGCTTCTTCGGCAACTGCGTTAATTACATCAATGTCAAAACCAACAATCTTATCCCCTTCCGTATACTCAAATGGTGCATAAGCCGCATCTGTCGCAACCTTAAGCGTCTTCCCATCCCCACCAGAGTCTTTCGAACCACAAGCAGCAAGAACAAAAATAAAGACAAATGTCATTGCTAACAATAGTATTCTCTTCAATTAAATCCCCCCATTTTTTTAAAACCTATGTTGTCTATTTAATGAATTTATATGATTGGGGATATTCTTATATACCGATTAACAAACAAAAAGACTAACTACCATAACAGCAATTAGTCTACCTATCATTACATTATTAACATTGCAACCAACTGTACACCCATATATACAGCAACTCCCCAAATTATCAGTGCAGATAGCTTATTTATTACTTTTAATAGATTTCCAGTTTGATCAATTCTCCCTACACTTCTTCCGACAATTGCTAGACCGAAAAACCATAACCAAGAAACGACAATTGTTGCACATGTAAATGCTATTTTCTCATCACCACTATAGCTTAATGAGTTTGTCCCGATTACGCCAATTGTATCAAGAATGGCATGTGGATTAAGCAAGGATACTGATGCTGCAAACATAATTTGTTTTTTAGGTGATAGTCCTTCCTTACTTTTGTTTGATTCCCCAGCCTGTTCACTCTTCCAAATAAGCCACCCCATGTATATGAGAAAAATAATGCCCCCACCAAAGATGATTGTTTTAAGCCTTGGTAATGAAAGCAGTATGAAGGAAACTCCTAGAACAGCTAAAAGAATGAGGATTGTATCACAAATGGCTGCCGTAATGATAACAGGTATGGCTCGTAGAAAGCTGGACTGACTTGCTCCTTGTGAAAAAACAAATATATTTTGAACTCCGAGCGGTAAGATTAACCCAAATGCTAGAATGACACCGTGGATGATTGCTTCGAACAAATTCATTTCCTCCCATTTATACAAGTAGTATTATTCACATTTTTTACAATATTAAAAAGGTATTTCGACATACTTTGTAGAAATAGTATGAATAGTTTGCTTTTTTCAAGGAGTGATTGTAATGAATGCTACAAAAGAGGTAATAAAAATTGTCGCAATCTACCTATTTGTGTTTTTCTTTATTATCTTATTTGTGCTCTTCCCCCGAGATGCAAGCATAGAAGTATCTGGTCAAGCCATGGTTGTTGAGTATAGCTATGATTTTAATCTGGAAGAATACAAAAATAACGTTGTATCGTTTTTCAAAGAGGTATACGAAAATAAGAGTTTAGGGGGTACAAAGTTTAGAACCCGTTCGGTTGAAGATGAATTACAGAAATTCCTGCCAAGGAGCTTAAAAGTTATCGCGATTGGTTTTTTCATTAGTGTCATTTTTGGAATATTAAAGGGGATTTTTGATTATCGAAGTAAAAATACGAAAAAAAGTATATTAGGAAATGGTACAACTTGGTTCTTTTCTGGTTTACCCGACTTTTTTATCGTTATTTGTCTAGTCTACTTTCTGCTTTTGTTCATACCTGAGATTAATATTATGGGAACAGAGTCCTGGTATAAATTTATCGCACCTAGCATTCTCATATCAATCGCACCATTATTTTATGTAGCACGAGTCACATCTGTTTCCCTACAAACACAGGATCGTGAACCACATATTCAGGTTGCTTATTCAAAGGGCTTCACCCCAGGAAAAGTATTGATCAACCATATGCTAAAACCTTGTCTAATAACAGTTTCAAGTCATTTGCAAAGTCTAATGGTATTTTTATTATCAAATTTACTTGTTGTTGAATATTTAATTGGGTATGAAGGAGCTGCATATCGTCTATTCTCGGCAATTGGTTATTCGAATAAAATTCCTTTTTTCCCAATACGTGAGCAAGGTTTAATCATTGGCATTTGCATTAGTTTTCTTTTCCTCGTTATGATTGCTCATATTTTTAGTCAATTAATAAAAGCAAAATTAGATCCAAAGTAAAAAGAGGTGAATCTCGTTGAATAAAAATTGGTTTTTAATCATTGGCATTGCCATGGTATCCTTCCTTCTTTTAATTGCCTTTGTTGGACCACACTTACCTTTTGTACAGGAAGGACTAAAAGTAGAAAGACTTAGATTTCCACCTGATGGGAGTATTTTAAAAGCCCCTTTGGCTCCGTCTGGAGAATTCCCCTTTGGAACCGATTATGAAGGGCGTAATTTGATAAGTGTTCTTATTGCTGGTACGAAGGATACACTCAAGATTATCATCGGGATTGTTGTCATTCGATACGCAATTGCGATTCCACTTGGGTTACTTGCAACACGGAAAAACAATATTTTTTCTTGGCTTGTGACAACATGGAATAATGTATTTTCAAGTATTCCCGTTATATTTTCGGCATTATTAATCTTATGTGTACCTGCATTGGTTATGAATGAAAATCGTTTGGAATGGTCCATTCTTTTTCTCGCCTTAATCGAGGTTGGAAAAGTCAGTCATGTAATTCGCGAAGAAACACAGAGAATTGCGCGCAAACCATATATCGAAGCAGGGATTACGGTTGGTGTGTCCCCACTGAGATTGGCTTTAGGCAATATTTTACCTAATACGTACCCTTCGATTATGGTTAACTTTTTTATCGACATCGGCCGAACAGCTTTGCTAATTGCACAACTAGGAATCTTTTCTGTATTCCTTTCCCAAAAATTTGTCCAATTGAATTACGGCTCAGGGGAAATGATTAACGAAAGCTTTAACTGGCCAACACTGCTCGGTCAAGCGAGAAGGGACGTTCTATCTGCTATTTGGATTCCATTTTATACATGTATCGCCATTACATTTACTATCTTTACCTTTAATATTTTGGGTGAAGGGTTACGGAGATTTTTCGAGAAGAAAACAACTTGAGCAAACAAAGCGGTGGTTACTACAAAGGCCTCCGCTTTTCTTACGTTACTAGTTCATTTTATGATATTACTAATCAAATGATAGATCTTTTATTAATATACGAAAATTTGAAATATTTTTTATAAAATGATATAATTTCCTAAAAATAGGGATAGGTGGGTGTAAAATTGAAAAAATTATTTCTCCTTTTCACAACATTATCCATAGGAATCTTTTTATTTGGATGTTCGGATAATAATCAAGTAGAAAATAAGAATGAAGATCCCAATATCAATGAAAATAGTATTGAAGAAATTGACATTGAAGCAGTAAATGAAAAAAGTGCATCTGCAAAACGGCCCCCTGATTTATCATTAGTTGGGGTTGGGGATCCAAATACTTCAGTATCTTCCAAGATAAATTCATATTGTTGGAATGAAAGTAACTGCACGTTAACACCAAAAAAGCCACAAGATCTGTTAATAGACACTAGAGATTACCCCGTAGCACCTGGACAGAAACTTTCATTTATCGTAAGTGCAACTGCTTACCAAGCATTAATTTTTCCTGATTCATTAAAAGTCACACAGATTCACAAGGATACTGAGACAGAGATAGAGGTCACAAATAAGGTAATAACTGTTCCTACAGAGAAAGGTATTTATTATTATCATGTGAACGCAAAGTGGGAAGGGGAAATAAAAGGAGAAGCTTACTATGCGTTTTTTTTAAGGGTTAAATAGAATTTTGCATTTAGTTCGGAGCTTTTTTGAATAAATTAGGCAAACAAAGGCGGAGGTTCTCACATAAACCCCCGCTTTTTCTATTATTCTACCTTTAGTACTGTATACGCTCCAATCCAAACAAACAAAAGAAAAAAGGAACTAAACTAACTAGCCCCCTTTTCCCTACCATATACACGTATTAACTACCCATTTTTCTCCGGGTATTACTCGGTTTTTTTGTTTGTTGGCTTTGCATGCGTTGGTTTGTACCCTTCAAATTACCAGCCTTACTGCCATTTGTTTGATTTTGCTTTTTATTAGCTAGCTGTTGCTTCACTAAATCTTGAAGGCTTACCTTCTTTTTATCATTCGTTCCTTGTTCATTTTCAGTTGACATAGGGACTCTCCTTTTCTTTATAAGGGTATTAACATATTGACCCATTTCGTCCTTTTATCATACATGCAAAGTATGAAAACATCTAGAGGATTTAGTCTTAAATTTTTTTATCAAAACAAATTACACATAATGAATTCCCTCTGTGTATGGGAATGGAATTGGAAAGACATCATCAAGTTCACTAACTCCTGTCTTAAAATCACCGTCAAACACCCAATTAACAAATTCTCCCGCAGACATTATCACTTTTGAATCTTTATATTGAAGGATGACTCCTCGATTTTCAGTTTCTGATACTGAAAAATTTAGTCCCATTTTACCGATTAATGGTTTTAATTGTTCAATCAATCTCCCAGCATTTACAACATATACCGTTCCGCTATTTTTCTTTTCTTCATGTGGTATGTCAATTAGTTCATTGGCCAATTCATCCTGCCAAGGAATGGTTATTTCCATTTCAGATGTGAGATTTTGATTCAATACGTCCATTAATATCTTGTGGATTGCCTTTGAATTTCCACCCCACTCCGTTACTATGGCTTGTTTTTTCGTACTTTGTTCGGTAGGAATTCCTATTACCACATAGCTCTCGATTCTATTGTTTTTAACAGCAACAAATACGGATTGCTTCATTTTAAAGATGCTCGTATATCCTCCTGCTTCAATCAGCATCGACCATTCCCATAGGTTACTTTCATAACGAACCTTACCTTGCTGCCTAATGTCGTCTATTTGGAAAATATCAGTTGGATTAGCAAGGCGAATTTCACCATCATATGTATGTTTTATAATGTGATCTTTATCTAAAAGATACTTACTAGCATTACCAAAATGGGAGCAATGATTTCTTGTATATAATCCACGATCACCTGATATTAATAATAGAGAGGCATGTGCTTGATCAATATATTGATAAACTTCATTTAGGATTTTACTAGATAACCCTTGATTGCGATAATCGACATCTGTACAAACTGCACCAATTGAGAATACTTGAAGAACTGCTTCTCCAAGCGTAATTTTCGAAGGAACTAATCCCATGAAGCTTACGAGTCTATCTCCATCAAATGCACCAAATGACAATTCTCTAGTAAAAATATGTGGGAATGCTTCTCCCATTGAAGTATGGCCTTCATTACGAAATGTCTTATCTGCTAAATTAATTGCTTGTTGGATCTCATGTTTCCTCACACGACGAATTTCCATTTACACCGACTCCTCATATACTGATTTCCCATTAGTAATTATGGGCACCTTAAATAGGTGCCCATAAAATGCTAGAGCTTTACAGTTGTTTTTAATTTACTAGACTGATAAGCTGCTAAAGCTACCTCTAACGCTTTTAACCCATCATATCCCGTAATCGATGGTTCTCTTTCCTGCTCTATACATTCAACAAAATCTTTAATAAGACCAAAGTCCATATCATTTCCATAAAAGACATGGCTTAATGATTTTGCTCCACTTGCAAACATTCTGACATGCTCTTTAAATGCATCAACCTTTACTGTTTGTTTTGAGCCAATCACTTCAATCGTTACATCACCCCACATCGGGTATTCCGCAAATCTTGACCAACTCGCATCATGTGAGGCAATAACACCATTTTCAAATTCCAATGTAAGTATACCGGCATCATCTAGATCAATATTATGGAAATAGGAATCAATGATTGCATCCACCTCAGTTATTTCCTTGCCCAAATACCAACGCATAATATCAACCATATGTACGGTATGATCTAGAACTGCACCACCACCAGATTGTTCCTTATCGATAAACCATCCACCTGGATTTTGACCACGATTTGTTGTTCGAAAAGCAAGTATTTCACCGAGCTCACCAGCATCAATCATTTCTTTTAATTGTTGAATCGGTGTACTGAACCGAACCGGGAATGCAATTTGTAACGTAACTCCATGTTCCTCACATGCCTCAATCATCTCTCTTGCATCTTCGATCGTTGTAGCAATTGGTTTTTCACATAAAATATGTTTTTTTGCTTTAGCTGCATGTAATACCATATCTTTATGGCGGTTATTTTCACTACAAATGATAACTGCATCCATTTCAATCTCTAGAAAGTTATTCTGATCAGTGAAATGTTTTGTATGATATTTCTTAGCAACCTCTTGGCCTCTTTCGATCTCATCATCAAAAATGCCAACTAACTCAACATTAGGGATTTTCATTAAGCTATCTGCGTAACTATACGCATGCATATGAGCAAAGCTCATCATCCCAATCTTCATACGGAAGCACCTCCATTTAAAAGGCTGCTATATTTTTCAATGCGCCCCTTAATATTGTCGTCCACCTTATGTGCCGTATCGAAAATCGCATCAACACTATAAGATAATGGAAGTGAAGTATATTGTTTCGGTTCAATAGGTGTCATTTCTTCACTATTGAATTCAAGAATATTTTTTATCCCACTCCACTCAAGCTCAATTCGCTCGCCATCAGAGATAGTAAACTCAAGATGGGCCATTATTCCACTACCGAAATTTATGGTAACAATTGTATGGTTAGGAATAACCGTATGATTTGTACGCTTCACTTTAATGTCCTGTGGTTCACCGAGTAATGATGTTATTACGAGTAAATCCTCAATAATGAATTCTTCCCTTTTACCTACCCTTCGATAACGAAGAACCCCCTTTGGCCTCTCATCCTTCAACACTATTTCTCTCACCATTTGAAAAAATGGATATAACTCTAGATCAAAATAGACATGAACACCATCTTTCGCATTAATATCTTCTAACAATGCAAAAGGTAGATAGACATCACTTTCTCCAAAAATTGTCTCATCAATCACCTCAGTAAGTGGTAATAAATAGGCTTTTGATTCATCAAATCGTTGGTCAACTGAATTCACAAGCACTACCTTTTCTCTAGTAGTATAAAATTCTATTTTATCTACATTAGCAATTACAATCTTACTCATACTAGATACCTCCTACTTCAATAATTCCCTCAGACGTCTTACTGCTTCTTCATTTGAAATCTTTGCATCCTCAAATCCTTCATACTCAATAGACAACCAGCCTTGATAATCAATATCCTTCAAGCCTTGGACAATATAAGCTAAATTCACTTGCCCGTCCCCAGGGACTGCACCTATAACTTCCACACCTTGAGTAGACCGGAATCCATTAACTTCTTCGCTTGGATTCTTCTCACGAAAGTCCTTAAAATGAACATGAATAATTTTATCCTTTAATCGATCAAAGGCCTGTTGGGGCTCTTCATGTACTAATAAAAAATTCCCTGTATCGAAGGTTGATTTCAAATATGGACTATTCACCTTGTCAATAATTTCTTCAACCTGTTCACTTTTTCCTGCTAAAAGTCCATGATTTTCAATCGCCAAATATACTTGTTCCTTTTCAGCGAATTCAACACATTGCCTTAATCCTTCAACAATCCAATCTTGGCCATCCTCATATGTTAAGGTACCGTGTAAATCACCGCAAAACACACGGACAATATTCGTACCTAATTGCTTAGCAACTCTGATTCCGTCCTTCACCTTTTCTACTTCAATGTCTCGTTCTTCACTTGATTCCTTCACAAAATTATTTGAAACATCGTATGCGGAAACCTTAAGTTTATGCTTTTTAACTGCTGCCACGACTTCTTCCAATTCCTTCTCTTTGTCATTCCAATAAAAATCAAGTAATTCTACTCCATCTAATGAAATACTCTTCGCATAATCTATAAAATCAAGAACAGTCCAATTTTCCTTTTGAATGGTTGAATTCAAACTATACATGCTTACACTAATATTCATAATATCCCCCTTATTGGTAAAATTCATCAGGCCACTCGAGCTCAAATCCGTCTTTCCTTAGTTCTTCTTGAAAGCTTGATAATAAGTGTTTATCCTCACGAACTGCTTTTGGGGCCATTTTATTTTTTATGCAAAATGCGATTAACGCTCCACAAGCTTCACCTATATTCCACTCGGTTGGCTGTAATCGATAGCAACCATTTGTTATATGAGTTGTACCTATGTTTTTACAGCCCGCTAGCAGATTATCTGCATTTTTAGGAAGTAGGGCACCTAATGGTATATGAAATGGTAATGCCGGAATATCAAGATATGTTCGACCCGTCATACTTGGATGTAGGTCAATACTATACGAACCAATTCCAACACTGTCTTTATACCTTTTACCTGTTCTCCCATGATTAAAACTTGGAGATACATCCTGTTCGACAACGGTATATTCAGCTTTAATCCGTCTTGACTCTCTTATATATGCAGCCTTAGCCAAGCCATCCCCAGTTGCAAAAATATCCTTTCGAAGTTTTAACCCAGGGTAACCATTTCCACCATCATTTCTTGGTGCTTCAGTTTGTAGCCAATATAAAAGTGCTAAACTTAATTGCTTCGCTTGAAATATATTCTTTTCTTTCTCTTCATTTGAAACATCATACATATTTCCTAAAAAGTAATCATTCTGCGGCCAATTCATTAATGTAATATCTCCAGCCTGAAAAGGTACTACATATTGGTCTTTATTAAAGATTCTTCGATATTCCCACAATGGAAAACCAGTTTCTTCGCGGAATAGAGTGTACTCCCTTTTTTCCTTCGTAATTGGATGAGGAGCAAAAAAGCTCAAGTATTTATCCGGCCAAATATCAGGATGAAATTCCCTCCAAAAAGCATACATTTCTGGTTCTGGAATCGTATGGTCTTCACCACCACGATATTCCATCCCTAATACATACGTAAAAGCTTGGATATCGTGAGGATCTGCCTTTTCCAGTGCATGTGGTTCCCCTGTATCTGCTTTACCTTCAGCACCTGTTACATAGTCAATCCCTGCAAGAGGTAAAGTATCACCAGTTTCAGTCGCATCAATAAAATAAGGGGCTTCTACCATTTCCTCTACACCTGTTCTAGTATTTCTAAAATTCATTTTTTCTATTGAACTGCCAACCCTTTCAATCGATGTAACTTTCGTATAATAGGAAATTGTTAGTTGGTTCGTTAATAAATAGGGCAGAAGCATTTCATTCAATACATGTAAGGAAACCCTTGGATCATGACAAATAAGACTAACGATGCCATTTCCAGGGTTAAAGATTTTCCCACTTTGTTGTACATTTAAATTTCGCAAATAGGTTTCTCTTACCTTTTCCCGATAGGTTCGATATCTTCTCGTACAACCGAATTCTTCAATCCATGGATGCTCATCAGGTGGTACACCCTGTGAGGTAACCTGACCACCAATCCAATCGGTCTCTTCGGTTAGCAAGACCTTAAGACCATTCGCACAAGCTGACATCGCTGCTGCACAGCCTCCAAGGCCACCCCCCACAATGACAACATCATATGGCATCAAACCCACCTACAAATACACTTCTTTTCCGGTTTTGGCAGATTCATAGACTGCATTTAGCATCTTCATCACTTGGACACCATCAGCTACTGGAGCAATATTTTCTCTTCCGTGTAAGCAGCATCCGACAAAATGATTGATTTCATTTACAAATGCCTTGTTAAAATCAAATCCTAGGCTATCGACTTGTGGAGTGATATTCAGAATCGTATTATGCTTTTCTGTTACTAAAGCTAATTCAGGTTCGATTTCTGCTCCACCTTTTTCTCCAAATAACTTGACGTATATTTCATCCTTTTTTGCTTGAAGGGTAAAGCTGACGTCCACTAATATTGAGGCTCCATTTTCAAATCGGATTAACGCATTCGTTAGATCTTCAACATCGTTTAAGGTTGGATCATAATCAGCGGCTTTATAGAAAGACAGATGTTCAATATGACTCCGGTTACCCAATCTTGAATATGTATTTCCACTTACTGATACTGGACGTGGTTTCCCCATGAAGTACCAGCAAATATCAATCATATGTACACCAAGATCAATAAGTGGCCCCCCACCCGATTTCGTGCGGTCACTAAACCAGCCACCAGGGTTTCCTAGTCTTCGAATGCAGGACGTTTTCGCATAATAGATTTCACCTAATTCGTCGTTATCAATGAATGTTTTTAGAAGCTTGGCATTGTCTCCATGGCGGCGCACAAATCCTACTTGGAGTACCTTACCTGTTCTTTCAACCGCTTCTTGAATGGCTTCAGCCTCCGCAACGGTCATGCTTAGTGGTTTTTCAACAAGAACATGCTTACCCGCATCTAAAGCAGCTATCGCAATTTCAGCATGTGAGTTATTCCATGTACAAATACTGACTGCGTCGATTGCTTCATTCTCCAACAACTCATGGTAACTTCTGTATAACTGACTTACCCCATATAGCTCTCCCTTTTCCGCCAAACGCTTTTCATTGAGATCACAAAGGGCTACTAATTCTACCTGCTCATTTGCGAGATATGGTTTAATATGAAACTCCGAAATCGAACCGACACCTATTACACCAACTTTTAACATTCATTTCCCCTCCATTTGGAACTCATTTTTCATTGAAATTTTATCAATTTAGTTAATGTTGTTGTTTCCTTATTTACTAGTATCTCAAACTCACCCGCTACTTCTTCGAAAGGAACTTCGTCTGTAATAAATGGCGTAACATCAATCCGTCTTTCACTTACGAGTCTGATATACTCTGCAATATTTCTGCCCTCAGTCCAGCGGACAAAGCCATATGGGTAGTCAATCGCTTGTTGCTCATAGATTCCATCATAACGACCTGGTCCACCCGCTCTGGAGATTAAGAGCTGTGCTTCTTTGCCAAACATCAATTCTCGAGGAAAATCTGGTTCAATATCACCGACAATAACAACTTTTCCTTTATTACGGATCCACTTCAAGCTTTCATGTGTGATTGGTGAGCGTTTTCCTCCTACACATAACAAGATTGCATCTGCACCATTATTTTGGGTATATTCCTGAATTGCCTTTTCCATTCCTACAATCGATGAATATGATTTGATATTTTCCTCTGAAAGCATCTTTGAACGGTTATCATGAATATCAAAGGCGATTACATTATATGCTGCGGCATTTGCTATTTTGGCAATCATTTGACCTAACAAACCCAGTCCAACAACTACAGCTGTTTCCCCAAATTCTAGCTTTGCAATTCTAAGTGCATGTATCGCAATTGCTCCGATCCCAGCTAGAGCAGCCTCCTTTGAATCCACATTTGCCGGAACCTTTGCATATAATGTTTTTGGAACCAATAAGTACTCCGCATGTTGAACATACGGAGCACCATAGCATGCTACCAAATCACCTTTTTTTACATCTGTCACATTACTTCCACATTCCACAACTTCACCCATGGCACTATAGCCTAGCGTAATTTGTTTACCTTCACTATTTCCAATAATTGATAACTCGGTACCTGGTGAAATAACAGAATACATCGTTTTCACAAGAACATATGAAGGTTTAATCGTTGGTACTTCATCCTCAGAAATTTCAACCTGTTTATTGTTTGCAATGATTTTACGCAATATGAAGGAACTCCTCTCTACTTACCTATTTTCAAACCACTTTGACAGGTTTTCTTTCACAAATTCATCATCATGTAGATGTGGATAATCGCTATAAATTCGATTGATTTCTTCTGATTGACCTGGACTTAATTTTTCTCTCTCGAGTAGGCACCAGTTTCCTTTTAACAGCCCTTGTCTAGTCAAAACTTCATTGATCCCAGCAATACAACCTTTGAATTGATTGCTCACATCAAAGAGGACGGCATTTGCATCTGTCATTTCCTGCCCCATTGTTAGCCACTCACTCGGGATGGCATCCTCCTTTCGAACCTCTTTTAATTCATTAAAAAGCTCCACAACTCGTTTCGTCCAAACAGACCAATGACCAAGTAAGCCACCAACAATTTTCTTTTCTACATTTTTATTACCGACCCTGACTTTAAATGTTGTCAATAAGTCATTGACGATGTTGTCATCATTACCTGTATATAAAGCAATTTCCTCATTTCGACTTGAATGACAAACTGCCCTCACGACATCAAGGGATTGATAACGATTAAATGGTGCAAGCTTAATTGCATGTACGTTTGGAATGTTAGCAAAACGCCTCCAAAAATCATATGAAAAGACTCTCCCTCCAACTGAAGGCTGTAAATAAAATCCAAAGACCGGAATAATTTCTGCTATTTTTCCAGCACGATCAAGTAATTCATTCTCACTTAGGTCTTGCAATCCCCCCATACTCAATAAACCTAAATCATAGCCAATTTCTTTACTGTATGTTGCTTCTTTAATTGCCTGTTCTGTCGGCCCACAAATACCAGCTATTTTTATAAAAGTATCTGGAACCTGTGCATTTTTCATTTCATCAATTGCTAATTGTAAAACCTTCTCATATAAATTAAACTGCAGATCACGAATTTCAAACTGTGTTGTATGCACTCCTACTGCAACACCGCCCACGCCTGCGTCAATATAATAACGGGTAAGTGCCCGTTGCCCCGCTTCATCTAGCTGTCTATTTTGTGTCAGTGCCAATGGATGTGCCGGGATAACAGTTCCTTCATGTAAATGTTCTTTTACTTTGGGGTTCAACATTTAAAACGCTCCTTCTCGCTCTTGGAAATGAGTCGGCTTATTATGTGTAGCGCCGTCATTCGCCACCCATTCGGCAATCATATCAATCATTTCACGAAGTGATACTTTCGGATAACCAAATAATCGATGTGCCTTTGAGGCATTATTAAGCAATGCTTTTGGATCTTCTTCATTTATGAAAATTGCCTTTTTACCAAAATGCTTTCCAAACTCTTCTGCAAGCCATCGAACTGAAATGGTTTCTGGACCTGTAACATTCAAAATAGTCGCCGGTGCCTTGCAATGAAGTAATGAGCGTATGGCATATTCGTTCGCATCCCCTTGCCAAATGACATTTACATTCCCCATCGTAAGATCAATTTCATTTCCTTCATACACTTGCTTTGCCACTTCGAGTAAAACTCCATAGCGCAAATCAATTGCATAGTTCAATCGGAAGATGACCATTGGAGTCTTATTTTTATGAGAAAAATACGTAAGGATACGTTCACGTCCAAGACAAGACTGACCATACTCTCCAACAGGATTCACAGGAGTATCTTCTGAACAATTACTACTTACAACTGTCGTTAATGGATACACATTACCGGAAGAAAAAGCAACAATCCGTGAATCTTTAAACTTTTCAGCAAGACGGCCTGGAAGATAGGCATTCATTGCCCACGTAAAATGCTCGTTCCCAACCGTTCCAAATTTATTTCCTGCCATATAGATGATGTTCTTCACATCTGGTAATGCCTCAAGCTCAGTTTCATTTAATAGATCAGCTGTGATTGTTTCAATTCCAGCTTGTTCTAATTCCACTCTTAGCATTCCATTTGAAAAACGCGATACCCCAATGACCCTCTTCTCCAAGCCTGCCTTGTCAATCGCCCTTTTTGCTAATTTTGCTAATGTTGGCCCCATCTTTCCACCCACACCTAAAATCAAAATATCACCATCAATTTTGGCAAGGTCCTCAATTAAAACAGTTGATGGCTCCGTCAAAAAGTTTTCTAATTCTTCAATTGTTCTCATCCACAACACTCCTAATCGTTATGCCTAATACTTTATTGAAATTTCAGAAATATCATTTCATCCTCATTTTATGGACACATACATTAAAAGACAAGTCTATAAAGTGTCTTTATATCAAAAGATCAGTACTATTGAACCTTGTCCTTAAAGGATTCTTTGACATTTCACTAGTTTGTCAGTATGATATTTTCAAAAAGACAAGTCTATTAATATGTCTTTAAGATAGGAGTTGATCACTTGCTAAAACAACATTCAATTGATGAGGTTACTTCTGAAATCAAGATTGGTGTTATCGGTCCCCATGCCCTTATGGAACAAACAAAGAAATCTTTGAAATCGTTCCCAAATTTCAAACCTATATTATGTTCAGTAAAATACGATAGTAATATTACTGACACTGCAAAAGAAATCATGAATGGAGTAGATGTTATTCTTTTCACAGAATATCATTTATACGCTTCAGCTAAACGAGAAATCGATTTTACTATTCCTGTTCATCACGTTCCTTTAATGGGTACAGGACTTTATCGCTCATTATTCCTCATCAAGAATAGCTATGGCTTAAAACATCTCTCCATTGACACAATCGAGGAGAAATATGTAGAACAAATCCTCTTCGAACTTGAAGAATCTAACTACGAATACACAGTCTTTAAAAATCAATCACAACCAAATATGATAGAAAATATCATCAATTTTCATATTGAAAACTATAAAAATAATGGTTCGATCGCAATTACTGGTATTGAGGAAGTCTCAAACAAACTAACTGAACTCGGTGTTGCTAATCAATGGGTTATCCCTACACATCAGGACATGATTGTGTCACTTGAACGCGCATTATTAGCAACAAAAACAAGAAGAAATAAGGAATCCCAAATTGTTTTCGGACTCATTAATATCGATAATTTTAAAAGAGTTATTGAAAAATATACATCAGAGCATGATGTTCAATTATTAAAATTGAAGGTCCAGCAAATGCTGCTTGATTACATCAAACAGCTTGACGGTCATCTACTTAACTTAGGTGGTGAAGAATATTCATTCATCACAACACGTGGTATTTTTGAACGTGAAACAAGGGGTTATAAGTTCATCCCTTTACTCCAAGAAACGAAAAGTAAAATTGGATTAACCTTAAGCATAGGTGTTGGGTTTGGACGAACTGCTGCCGAAGCAGGCAGTCACGCCCGACTTGCATTACGTCAATCAATTGAATTAGGCGGTAACGTTTGTTACATCGTTCGTGAAGACAGGAGTGTAATCGGACCTGTAGATATCACTACCCATCTCCAGTACGAAAGATATGATCTGTCCATTACAGATGCGAAGCTTTTAGATAAAGCAGAAAAGGCCGGAATGACTGCCGCCTACATGACAAAGCTTATGGCTCGAGTTGCTAGGTACGGAAAAATTGATTACACCGCACAGGAATTGGCTTCAACTCTCAATATTACCATCAGGAGTGCCCACCGCATCTTTTTAAAATGGATGGATGCCGAGCTTGTTGATATTGTTGGTGAAGAAAAGGTTACGTATAAAGGGAGACCACGTCGAATCTATCGGCTGAGCTTTATCGTTGAAAATGAATAAAATTGACACAAGTCGGTGAAGAACCATTTCATCGACTTTATATCGCTCTATTCATTTCCGTACATATCATTCACTATTTCAATCCTGACATTTGAATCCCTTCTGTAAAATAGCGTTGGAAGAATAGGAATATTAAAAATGTCGGAATAAACGAAAGAGCTGAACCGGCCATTTCGATTCCAAAGTTACCTTCCTTGCCTAACATAGACGCTAATCCCACTGAGATTGTGTACATTTGTTCTTGGGTCATATAAATAAGTGGCTGGAATAGATCATTCCAGTTTGAAATAAATGAAAATGTCCCAACTGTTGCAACAACTGGTATCGATAATGGTAAAATAACCTTAAAGAAAATCTTCAGATCATTAGCTCCATCAATTCGTGCTGCCTCTTCAAAATCATTCGGAATACTTTGTAAAAATTGCCGTATCAAGAATACACCCATTATCCCCCATATCTCCGGTACAATTAAAGACCAATACGTATTGATCCAACTAAATTTCGCAAACATGATATATTTTGGAATGATTAATAATTGCTGTGGAATCATAATTACCGCCATAAATATCCAAAAAGTCACTTCTCTACCCTTAAATTGTTTTTTTGCAAAAATATAGCCTAAAATAGCACAAAACAACATCTGACTTAGCACTGGGATGATTGTAATTACAACAGTATTCCAGATCCATCTAAGAAAAATCCCATCTTTAAAAATATATAAATAGTTATTGAGTGAAAGACTACTAGAAAAATCAAATAGCGGTCCTAGTAATGCATATCTCATTTCCTTAAATGAACCAAGCACCATAATCACGAATGGTATTAAAAAACATAATCCTAGCAGAATTAATGCGATATATGAAATGACCTTTTTAGTCATATTCTCCTCCTCCTTCAAGAAGCAAAACCCTATCAAAAATGATTCATTTCCTTACCTAAAAATTTCCTCTGAATTAGTGAGAAGATCAAAATAATAAAGAATAATACATAAGATAATACAGCTGCATAACTAAAGTTCAAATTCGTAAATCCTTGTTGATACAAGTAATAAACAATCGTTGTTGTGGAATAATTCGGTCCACCAGCCGTAAGTAAATATGTTGAATCAAAAATTTGAAAGGAACCAATTGTTGTAATAATGGCAACGTAAAAATGAATTGGTAAAAGGAGTGGAAATGTAATCTTCCAAAATATTTTAAGAGATGATGCCCCATCAATACGGGCAGCTTCATATAATTGTTTCGGGATTGATTGGAGACCAGCGAAATAATAAATCATTGTGCTTCCACTTACCTTAAAAATACTTAAGCCAGCAAGTACCATCAATGCCTGTTTCGAATCAGATAGAAACAATTGTGGATCAATACCGATTAAACCTAATAGATAGTTGGCCAAACTTGATTCTGTTCCACCGAAGAGCCAACCCCATATACCCGCAATAATGACAAATGAGGTGACGACAGGTAAGAAAAAGATTCCTTTAAAAAATCCTGCCATCTTAACACCTGAGTTAATGATAAGAGCCAATATTAACCCGAGCGCCATTGTTGGAACGATATAATAGATTGAAAACAGAACTGTATTCCAAATTGCTCTCCAAGCCAGCTTATCAACAAGAAATGCCTTCCAGTGCTTTAGCCCAACAAAATCAGGGGACCCTATTATTCTCCAATCTAGGAATGTCAATACAAAGCTAAATAGAAAAGGGAACACTTGGAAAATTAAAAAGTGAATTAAGATTGGGATCAAGAAAATATAAACAATCGCATTTTTATTCCATTGTTTTTTCACGCGTTCCTTGAAGGGTGGCTTCACTCCGGGTGAAAATAAAACCTTTTTACTTTCCTCAATATTTATCAGTCTAATCACCTTATTTCTTATGTAAGTTAGGAACAGAGAGCTCGATCATGACAAGATCAGAACTCTCCGTTTTGGGGTATTATTTTTTCAACTCTGCTTCAATTGCTTCTGCTGCTGCATCCGCTGCTTCCTTCGGTGTCTTCTCTCCTGCCATCATTGCTTGAATTTCTGCTTGAATGAATGGCATGATTGTACGACCTTTTGGATGGATTACACCAGGCAAAGCATATTGCGTGTATGATGCTAGTTGACTTAAATATTCTTGACCATCGAAAATATCCTTTGCAGACTCTCTTGTCGGAATATATTGGGTAACTGTATTGAATCTCTTTTGATTTTCTGAATTTGTCATCACTTTAACAAATTCTGCTGCTGCCGCCTTATTATCACTATTAGAAGGTACGACGAACATTCCTGTTGTTCCATATGTCACTTGTTCCTTATTTTTAAGTGGTGGTGCAATCACAAATTCAATATTATCCTTTGCTAATAAATTACTTAATGAAATACCAGAGCCTAAAACAGCCATGATTTTTCCACTATCCCATAACTCATCATGCTGCATCGCCGTGATAGAATCTTCTGGAATATACTTGTTTTGATATAAATCATTGATAAACTCAAATGCCTCTACACCAGCTTCATTATTAATAAGAACTTCATTATCCTCTGTAAGAATATCTCCACCTGCTTGCCATAGGTATGGATATAGTGTGCCGTTCATCGATCCTCCACCTTGATAACTTAAAGCATAGAAGCCTTTTTCTTTTGCCTTTTTAGCCCAAGCTTCAAACTCATCCCAAGTTGCTGGTAGCTTTTCAGGATCTTCGCCTATCGCCTCAATAATTTCTTTATTATAGAAGAAGGTATATGCTTCTTGAAGGATTGGAAGCCCATATGTTTTGCCTTTCCATTTTGTTGAAACAAGTGAGGATTCCACAAAATCATCCATGTCATTATCTTTTAAATATGGGTCAAGTTCTAAAAGCATACCCACATCTGCATATTGCGGCATTTGGTCTGGAATTGCATAAAATACATCTGGACCATTATTTGCTGCAAGAGCAGTTAGAACCTTTTGGTCACGATTTGCCCAAGGAATTTGTTCAAATTTAACCTTAACTCCTGTCTCTTTTTCATAAGAGGCAATAATCTCATCCCACATCTTTGCTTCTGGTTCGCCCCCACCAGTAAAAGGATGTGCCCAAACAGTGATTTCACCTTCGAGCTTTCCGTCTGTTGGTGCATCAGCCTTTTCATCGTCAGAACAAGCAGCAAGCAAAGAGCCCATAATAAGCAACATAATGAGTAATCCAAATCGCTTCATAACATAACCCCTCTCTTATTTTTCTTCATGAAAAAAGGTAAGTCTCTAAAGCCTGCACTGAATGAATGGACACCCCCTTTTATTGGCAACGCTTTCAACAGAAAGCTTACTATTATATTTTTAAACTCCTTCACCTACAAATAATTTTTTCAATATTCAATAACTAATCTTCATTTTATGTCTTTTTTCATCAAGCGACAAGTCTCTAAAGTGTCTTTAAATACAAACGACGCTATAATAAAAATATTGATTGAAAATACTGAAAAGGGTATAGTTACTTTTAAAGAGGTGGAGTGTATGGATAGGTGGGAAAAATTCAATAGAATCGCTATCTGGATGATGAAATTAGCATATGCTAATCTGCTTTGGATCCTATTTACTTTAGTGGGACTTATTCTTTTTGGTTTATTCCCTGCGACAGTAGCGATGTTTACCATTGTCCGGAAATGGTTGAATGAGGAGAATGATTTCAAGATTTTTGGAACCTTCTGGTCAATATTTCGAACAGAGTTTTTCAAAGTGAACGGGTTTGCGTTAATATTTGGGGCTATTAGCTACATCTTGTATGTTGATTTTATTTTTATCCAAATGAATGAAGGCAAACCGGCATTCTTAATACCCGTTTTTTTCTTTATTTTACTCTCATTTGTGATGACATTATTATTCTTCTTTCCTGTTTATGTACACTATCGATTAAAATTCTTTGAATATATTAAACAAGCCTTCTTCATTGCCATTACATGCCCTTTGCAAACAGTAAGCATCGGCATTAGTGTTATTGTTATCTACTACATTATATTATTTATTCCAGGAATTATCCCCTTATTCAGTGGTAGTGTATTTGCACTCCTAGCCAACTTGATTAGTTTCAGTGCATTTTCAAAAATCAAAAAAAGAAAAGGAATCATTTCATCATGACTGATTCCTTTTGAAATTCAATCGTTCAAAATAAGCTAGATTCGCTGTCCTTATTCAACATCTAATTAATTTTCAAATTCCATCCTTGTTTACATAAATGAGCTACCTTTTTTACATAGTGGAAGTATATGAGCAGCATTTCATTACTAGAAAATGCATGATAATTATCTGTTGTTTGTAAAGCCAATAATTCTTGATCCAGATTCGCTTCCTGACTGTTTAGGAAATCAAGGATCTCCTCTAACAAGATTATAATAGCCTCTGAACTGTTAGGTAATTGAGCCTTCTCGGGATCTACAACTCTAGCAGGAAATAATGGCACATTCCATTTACTATGCTTTGCTACTATATTCTCTAACTCTAATACAATGGAACGATATTGATCTTTATTTTCCCCAAATATCGCAAAAAACTGTTCGAGTAATTCATTGTAGTCCCTCCCCCAGACTAGTCCTGCATAGAAAAAGTTGTTGAGTTGATTAATCCATTTCCATGGGTATTTTTTCTTCATTTCTGCATTAGCTCGTTTGGCGTGATAGGGAACAATCAGATTTAACACACCATCCACGCCTTCATTCTTATAATCAAGAATATCTTTTTGCATTCTGTTAAGTAGTGGTGGAAATAGTTCACTTAACATAAAAGAATCACTATAATACTCTAACACTGTCATTGATGTATGATTTTGCCTTGTTTGTTTTCGCCAATCTACTAAAGCATGATGTGCGCGTTTTTGCTGTGGTGAGGGTGAATCTATTGATCTAGAATAATCTCGTCCCCAATATGCAAAAAGTACATCAATATCAGTAGATGCTTCGGTACTCTCCTTACGTTCCAGCATATTCCAAGACAACCCTGCATTATAGACGATATGCTCCACTTTGACATTAAGTTGGTTTACTTTTAATGCTGCTTTTAATCGTTCCATAAATGTTACATACGTTGGCAGAAAATCAGCGAATTCCTTCTCACTAATCCCAATATCCTCAGGCCATAGTGATAATCTAGTGATAATTGGAGTTTCCTTACAAATATCGATTATTTTTTGAATGACGATATGTTGAAGCTGATGATTTCCAGCGAAAAAATTGGGTTGCTCATTGTCTTCGCCTTTTAACAGGAAGTCTAAGCTATGTCCTCCCAAAGTTACATGTACACCCCGCTGTACTAATGCCTCTTTTATAGATGCCTTAACCTCATCCCATAAAAAGAAGGTAAAAAAGAATTCATTCAATCGGTTTTTAACTCCCCAATCAATTAACTGGTGAAGGTAAATCGGATCATTAACCGTTTCGATTATATTTCCTCTTCTACTGAAGATAGGATTATGAATGTCCCATGATTTTATAAGCGGCTTTCGTTGTGGCTTTTCTGGGGGTTCCTCAATAAGAGTTACCCACTGATATCCCAGTACTTTTTCACAATAATAATAAATACCATATAGGATTGAACGCGCTTCTTTTCCGATGATATATGTATTTGTCTTGTCTTCATATATGGCAAATCCGTCTTTCTGTAGAGGGTTCTCTTCAATAAAATATGGCGATATTCTATACTCCTCCTCCAACATTAAAATAATATTCTGCCCTTCAATTACTTTCTCTTTGTATGACGCATGATATACCTGTACCAGATGACCCGCTTTCCGTAAGTATCTTCTTAATTCTTCAACAGCAAATAAAATTGTTTGCTGTTGATTAAAATAAATAATTGTTTCCAAAGATTCTCTCTCCTCACGTTATATTTGTGAAAATAGCTGGATATGATAGGATAGTGTCGTTCATTTAATATGTTTGAATATTTAGATTTTATTTTAGGATAGCTCATTCATTCCCGATGTACAACATCAGAGTTGTAGATATAGGATTAACATTCATTTTCTAGTTTGAAATGTGATACATTAGTAAGGATAACAATTGAAAGGAGCATACATATGACAACTCATAATGAACTACCACCAAAAACTAGTACAGTTGATAAGCTCGTTACAATGGAAGCGGATGTACAGAAGGTTTTAGAAGGCAAGAAAACAGCAACACGCCGCAATGGAAGATATGCAGATGTTGGTGAAATAATGGAATTAGAAGGTAAAAAGTATCGTGTCGATAAAGTATATGAGCAAAGTCTTGGCGAATTAACAGATCAACACGCTCAACAAGAAGGCTTTGACACAGTCGAAGACTACAAACAATCTATTCTAGCTTATCACCCAGGAATGCCGTGGCTTCCGCAAATGAAGGTGTGGGTTCACGAATTTAGCCTTATAAATGAATAAATTGAGAAAAACCTTGCCACTGGCAAGGTTTTTATATTAACTCAAGATTTATCCACACTATCCACAATTGTTTCAGGCACCGTTTTTATTTTTGTGATGAAGTAGTAGTATTTGTAGATTACGACTAGGATTAGGAAGATTTTTATTAGAATGCTGTCGAGAATAATTAATGGTACAGCTATCATTGCATCAGCAAATAATAAAATGATAATTTTCTGTTTTAATGTCATCGATCTTTCTCTGACGAAGCTTTCTAGATGCCTCTTATAAATCTTCGTTCCTTTAAACCAGTGCTCAAATCGCTCAGATCCTTTTACAAAACAAAAGGATGCCAATAGCAATAAAGGTGTTGTAGGTAATACTGGTAAAATAATTCCTAATATACCGAAGCCAAGGGCTATAAATCCCATGACAATAAAGAATAATTTAACAATCTTATGTATGATGAAAGCCCCCTATCATAAATCAAGGATATTCTAATTTCTATATACATTATAGCATCTAACAATATTGCAAAAAATAAATTGAATTGTCGTACATTCACATAATTGTCAAATTACACTGTTGTATATTCCATTCTTCTTTATGATAAAATTGTATACGGTAGTGAATGGAGGTACATGCAGTTGATAACATTCTATAAAGTCATAGTTTTTATCCATATATTTTCTGCCATTCTCGGAATGGGGCCAGGGTTTATTTTAACTACTGTTGTAAAATCAGGCAATACAATGACTGAATTAAGGCATTCTTATAAAATCAGACATAAGTTACATATATTTGTTATGATTGGCGGCATTCTTTTACTAATTACTGGTTTGATTATGGGTATTATGTCACCATATCTTTTTCGAACCTTTTGGTATAACACAAGTTTGATTCTGTTTCTCATAGCACTTGCAATTGGACCGGTTATGCTATCACCACGCTCAAGACCCATTAAAGCTTTATTAGCATCACATGTGGGCGAAGATATTCCTGAGGAGTACTTCCGTTTATCAAAAGAGTTATTTCGATATGAAAATCTTGAAAATATCATTTTTTTAATTATCATTGCTCTTATGATTTTGAAGCCATTTTAAATAGAATATTTTTATCCTATTGTTGTTTAAGAAGGAATTTTAATGACCATGAAGAATAATGGAATATAACCTATTAGAGGAGGAACCGATAATGAAGTTTAATTCAATTGAGGATTTCGTACAAGAGTGGCAATACGAGGGGAGTTCTACCCAAAAAATCTTGGATGAATTAACTGACGAATCCTTATCACAGTCAGTTGCACAAGGACACCGTACGTTAGGTGATCTTGCATGGCATGTCGTTACATCACTTCATGAAATGCTTTCAAGAACTGGACTCAAATTTGAAGGTGCTGAGCATGAAAGTCCTGCACCAGCAACTGCAAAGGAAATGGCAGATGCTTACCGAACATCAAGTGAAAACATGATTTCTGCGATTAAAGAACAGTGGAATGATGATTCTTTGAATGAAATGGTAGATATGTATGGTCAACAATGGCCAAATGGATTTACACTAGGAATGGTCAACACCCATCAAATCCACCATAGAGGACAGATGACTGTCCTGATGCGTCAAGCAGGGCTTAAGGTTCCTGGAATGTACGGTCCTTCAAAAGAAGAATGGGGTCAATAAGGATATTCCCATCATGTAACAATGGAAAAATAATAAAAAAGGGGGTGACAAAAAATGTCACTCCCTCTTCCAGTTAATTTAAAAACCATTATTATCGGACAATTGCTTATACCATTTTCCACTCTTTTTAATCGTTCTCGAGTTATCTCCGTGTACATCAACAGCAACAAGTCCGTAACGGTTCTTATAGGCATTAAGCCAAGACCAGTTATCCATAAATGTCCATACGTGATAGCCTTTTACATTCGAACCTTCTTGGATTGCTTGATGGATCCATTTTAAATGATCCTTATAAAAATCAATTCGGTAGTCATCATTGATTACCCCATTTTCGTCAAGGAATCGGCCTTCACCTTCAACTCCCATTCCATTTTCAGAAATAAAGCACTCGATATTTCCATAGTTTTCTTTCACATTGATTAAAATATCATAGATTCCTTTTGCATAGATTTCCCAACCACGATAAGGGTTCATCTTTTTCCCAGGCATATCATAATAATCAAAGAAACGATCTGGTGTAAATGGTGCATATGGATTCGGCATATTTTCCTTTGCTTTTACCCGTCTTGGCTGATAGTAGTTGATGCCAAGAATATCAACCGTATTATTAAATATAGTATCAAGATCGCCTGCTTCAATATGTGGCATAAATCCTTCAGCCTTAATCAATTCTACTAAATCATCAGGATAGATTCCTTTCACGGATGGATCAAGGAACACACGATTAAACAAAGCATCAGCTATCGTGGAAGCCTTCAAATCAGCTGGATGCTGGCTTCTTGGATAGGATGGTGTCAGATTTAAAATGATCCCAATTTTCCCATCCAAATTCTTTTCCCGATATTTCTCTATAGCCTTTGCGCTTGAAAGCATCGTATGATATGCAGCGATTACAGCCTTATGAAAATCTACCGTATCAGGTAAATGTGAACCATATAAATAACCCATTTCAACTGGAACAATCGGTTCGTTATGAGTAAACCATTTCTTCACGCGGTCTCCAAATAAATCAAACGCCACAGAAGCGTATTCTGCATATGCCGCTACTACTTCTCTAGACTCCCAGCCACCTAACTCGTACATCGCTTGAGGCATATCGAAGTGATACAAATTAACGAATGGTTCAATATTATTAAGTAATAATTCATCAATCACTTGGTTATAAAAATCAACTGCCTTTTGATTAACCTCGCCACGACCATTAGGAATTAGACGTGACCAAGAAATCGACATGCGGAAGCTATTATGCCCTGTTTCCTTCAATAGTTGAATATCTTCCTTATATTTATAATAAAATTGAGATGTATTCGCTGGTCCTACTCCGTCAAAAAAACGATTTGGTTCCTGTTCAAACCAATAGTCCCATACATTCGGTCCCTTTCCATCAATATCTGCCGCACCTTCAATCTGAGTTGCCGAAACTGCAGAACCCCACCAAAATCCTTCTGGAAACTTATATTGAATATCACTCATTAGATTGACCTCCTTCGTAAAAGGCAAAACCAAGTTCAATTAAAAACTTGGTTTTATCATTTAATTTTCTCATTCTGCACACTTTTATTTCTCAATCAACTTAAACTTTTGCCACGGGCGCATATGATTTAGTAAAAATTTCTCTTCTTCAGTAACAGTTGCGACAATATTAGTTTTCCCACTGTTCTCCATATCTTGAAGTGCAATATGCAACTCGCCCTTATAACGCTCATATCCATTGTTATCAATCGTTACACTACCATGAGTAATTAAATCAGTATCATGTGCTGGAAAATCCTCATGTTTATATATTACACGACTTTCAGTAGAACGGACCATATAAGCTGATGCATCACCACGGTATACATGTTGATTTTCAAGAACAATCTCTTTTTCTACCTTCGTTGTAGCTTCTTTAAATTCAACCTTTAATTCTAATTGATAACGATTAAGGTCTGATAAGCTCTTCAGTTCTTCATCTGAAGCAAATGAATTACCGATTATGACATCATCAATTAAATCTGTTTGGAACATGTCCTTTGCTTGAACATCAAGTGGTAGAAAACGATGTTCCTCAAGCGTTGGTAGTCCTTCCTGAACTGGCCATGGACCATATGCTGCAACCTTAGAAGAAATCATCGCAGCTGTTCGAATACCGTGCTCTTTATATTGCTTAGAACATTTTAAAAAGTGCTCTCTTGAAAGACCAGTGAATCGACGCGGGTAAAAATTATGGCAGCCAATTAATTGGTGCTTATTTGGCGCGTACGAAAGAATTTGCTCCAAATAGTTAGTACCCTGACTGATGTTTAATTCAATACTTAGTCCGTGTTCGTTGTAGGACATCACACTTTCTTCCATTCCAGAGAAACCAAGATCAAGTCGAAGTCCTGAAAGTCCTAGCTCTTTAAAATAACCTAAATCCTTATAAGATAGATTCTTTTCTTGGAATACGGATGGACTTACATCGGCGATCACTTCAAAGCCAAGCTGATTTGCTCTTTTCAATAGATTCTGAAGCTTGCGAACATCATTTTCATTATCTGCAGACATTAAACAAGTGAAGATTCTAGAAAATCCGTATGAACTTGCTTTTTCAATATACTCGATTTGTTCCTTTTCAGTACCATACTGCGGATAGATTGAGATTCCTAGTTTTCTCATCCTTAACACTCTCCCTTATTTAGAACTGTGGCAAGTATTGTTTGTTTTCTTCTAAAATATCATTTAATATTTGTTTCGCAACCTTACTTGATGGAACGAAAGGATTATTCACTAATGCAAGCAGTGCCTTATGTCTGTTTCCAGTAGCAGCTGCTTCAATTGTTAATTCCTCAAATGCCTTAACTTGTTGTACTAAACCAACAACAGCTGTTGGAAGTTTACCCACCTGTAATGGTCTTGGTCCTTCACTGTTCACCACACAAGTAACCTCAACAACAACATCATCTGGTAATTGTGAAATCGTACCGTTATTTGGTACATTCACTGTATGAATAGCATTATCATTCGTCATAATTGAAGTAATAAGTGAAACCGCCGCCTCAGAATATAATGAGCCACCACGTTGTTCTAATTCCTTAGGCTTCACATTTAAATCAGGATTTTTATATGTTTCAAAAAGTTCCTTTTCAATTTCTTTTACTTGTTCTGCACGTGTACCTCTTTGTTCTGCAGCTTCTTTTTCCTCAACAAGCATTTCATCCATCATGTAATAGTACTTATGGTATGGACATGGAAGAACACGTAACGCATGTAAAAATTCTTCTTCCCAAGGAGCATCATGGATATTTCGCATATTCATATTTTTCCCTTCAATAATACCTTGAAGTAATTCATCCATTACATCCTTGCCTTTTACATGTACATTCGTTGCATATACAAGGTGATTCAATCCCGCAAATGACATGCTCACATCATCACGATCAACCTCTAAAATGTTCGCTGACATTTGTCTCATATTGATTGGCACATTACATAGCCCAATTGCCTTTACATTCGTATACTTATGAACAGCTTCTGTTACCATACCAGCTGGATTTGTAAAGTTAATTAACCAAGCATCATTAGAGTACTCTTCAATTTCCTTACAAATATCAAGAATGACAGGAATGGTTCTAAGTGCTTTTGCGAATCCTCCTGGACCTGTTGTTTCTTGTCCAATTACATCGTATTTTAATGGAATTCGTTCGTCACAAGCACGTGCATCTAGACCACCAACACGGAATTGAGTTAAAACAAAATCAGCATTTGTAATTGCTTTGACGCGGTCAAAGGTAAGTTCAACTTTAATTGGCAGGCCGCTTTTTTCAATCATTCTTTTAGCAAGACCACCGACGATTTCAAGTTTTTCTCTACCCGCTTCAATATCAACAAGTACAATTTCATCAATTTTCATTTTATCTGCACGTAAAATAAATCCTTCAATTAGTTCTGGAGTATAGCTACTTCCTCCACCAATAACAGCAATTTTCATTTTATTTTCCTCCCCATTGTATCTATTCTTGATGTACGAAAATCCAATAAAGAAAGGCTCTGTGAGAAGAAATTGTTAAAAATATAACATATCTTTTCACATAGCCACTCTATGATGATAATCTATCCTATTAACCTTTTAATGTTTCATATAAATCTACAAATTCATTAGCAAGATCTTTAAAAGTGATTGCATTCATTAAATGATCCTGTGCATGAATAAGTAGTAATGATACTTCCGTCTTTTCTCCACGAGCTTCAGCTTGAATTAAAGATGTTTGTACATGGTGAGCATTTGTTAGCTCTTGATTAGCTTTTTCCATGCACTCTCTTGCCAATTCAATATTATGATCCTTTGCAGCTTGGATCGCTTCAAAGGCATCACTTTTTGCATTTCCACTATGAAGAATAATCTTCATGATTGTTTCTTCTATATTCATTGCTCTCGACTCCCTGTTATATCTATTGTTGAGTAGTTTGCTCAGCTTTAGCTAGTTCTTCAAGCTTTTTAACTTCATTTCTTTCTGCTACTTTAATAAACGGTAGATAAATTACTACTGCGATTACTAAGTTAACAAATGCTAATGCCGCACCTTTCAATGAACCTGTTGCTAAGAATCCTCCGATTATTGGTGGTGTTGTCCATGGGATAAACGCGATTGTTTTCGGTACAATTCCTGCCGCAATCACTAGGTAACTGAATACAGTTAAAACAACCGGTGTTATAATAAATGGAATGATTAATAATGGATTTAATACAATTGGGAATCCAAAAAGGATTGGCTCATTTATATTAAATAATGATGGTGCCGCACCTAATCCAGATATATTTCGGTAGTGCTTATGACGACGACCAGCAATAAATACTGCAATAATCAACGCTAATGTTGCCCCTGTTCCACCTAGATACATAAATGCATCAAAGAACGGTTTTGTAACGATATAAGGTATTTCTTGACCAGCTTCTAATGCTTTTGCGTTAGCTTCGATTGCTGGTAGGTACACTGTTTGCATAACTGGCTCCATAATATTTGAACCATGTAGACCAAAGAACCATAACACATGAATTAATAATGCAATAATAACTGCAGACCATAATGTGTTAGCCATTTTTGAAACTGGTGATTGAATCAAATCATAGAATGCTTGGTGAATATCAGGAATTCCACCTACAAGCATTAATACTTTAATTAGACCAAAAAGAGATAATGTAATCATTGCTGGGAATAATGCAGCAAATGATCTTGCTACAGCCGGTGGTACACTAGGTGGCATTTTCATAACTAGCTTTTTGTTTCCAAGTAATCTGATGAACAGCTCAGTAGCAATAAGTGAACTAATAATTGCGATAAATAATCCCTGAGCTCCTGCCCATATCATTGGAAGTCCAGAACCTTCAGCAACTGGCTGCATAATCGTGATCGATGCAGCGAAAGAGACAATCCCTGCTGATAAGCCATCCTTATCATATGATTTTGCTAATTGATAAGCAATGGTAAAGCTAACGAGTAATGATACGATTGCAAATGTACCTGTCCAAACACTTCCACCAAATTGTTTCCATGTATCTCCATTAAAGATTGAATTCATAAAATTTTGATATGCATCAATCGGTAGGTTATTAATCAGCGTAATCATTGATCCTAAAATCATTAAAGGCATAATAATTACAAAACCATCTCGAATTGCTACAAGATGTCTTTGTGAACCAATACGTCCAGCAATTTCAAGAAATTTATTCATATAAGTTTCCCCTTTTCATTTCTCTATTATATATATAATTGCTTAATTTTTGTTTCTTGCAGTACTCGTCTATTTTAGAAGAGATAAAGCCTTTGTTAATACTACTTGACCATTCATTGTTCCATAAGCGATGCTATCGATTACATCAACCGGAATGTTCTTGCCCGCCACAGCTTTTTCAATTTTACCTTTTAAAAAGCGTACTTGCGGTCCTAATAATAGAACATCGATTTCATCAAAATGGCGATTTGCTTCTGCTTCAGATACCGCAAAGATTTTTACATCTTCACCCGCATTTTTTGCTGCCTCCTCCATTTTTGTAACTAAAAGACTTGTTGACATACCTGCTGAACAAACTAGCATAATTGTCTTCATCGTAAAATCTCTCCTTTTTTATAATTAATAAGATTGATTAAAATAAATTTTGAAAGAGTAGTTGCCCTTTCACTTAAATATATACATGCAAGAATCGTGCCAACTTCAAAAACATGAAAACACTTTCATTTCAACGTTTGTCATTTACACACAAAAAAACACAAAGTATAAGAATTCTTACACACTTGTGTTTTTTCATTACACACATCTATAATTGTTGATTTTCTAAGCACATTTGACAAATGTAAGCTATTTCACCATCAGTAAGTTTAATATCATATTCAATCTCAATATCCTTGAGAACTTCTTTAACTTTTGCTATTTCTTCCTTATGGGAATTATAATACTCTTCCATATTAGGAAAAATACGCCCTGGCTGTTGAAGTTTCATATTTTCAACTAAAAAAGCCATATGAAGAATCATTCCTATAACTATATCTTCTTTAAGATTCACATTTAATTGAAGCTCTAAGTTAACAATGACCTTCCTCAAACGTTGTACTAAACGGGAAACAGAAGGTACCATCGTTAAGTGATTTTCTAATGTTTGAATCATTTCACTGTATGGCTCATCTTTGCAAATGATGCTATTTAGTTTCTTTAAATGGTCATCATTAAAAATGTCAATTAAAGAAAAATACGGAATATCATTGTATTCAAATTGAACCGTTCCGACAATCGCTAGAATATCATATTCCTCTGATAATTGTTCAATCTTTTCAGTAAATGATTGTCTATGAAGAAATTGCAGAGAAATTAGTTCGATATTATTCCCGGTTACTAGATGTGGACTTCTGTCAATAAAGTAGATAATTATCCTGCTTGCTTTGGCGTACTTTTTTACTTCCGCGCTTCGCTTGGAGGCCTCTGTGTAAAGGAACAATCTAAAACCAATTGTTCCTTTACGCAGAGGTAATTTGCCTATTATTGGCGTCCTTGCTTTGCGCATTTTCATACGCTTTTTCGTACTCAATTGGACTGACGTATCCTAGTGTTGAATGCATCCGTTTTCTGTTATAGAACTGAATGTAAAAGTCAATTGCTGCGATGGCTTCTCCCTTTGTTTTAAATACAAATCTATAAATATATTCTTTTTTTAGAGTGGCGAAAAAAGATTCTACACACGCATTGTCATAGGGTGTACTCTTGCGACTCATACTGATGGTTGCTTTGGCCTCCACTAATTCTTCAATATATTTGGTAGAACAATACTGGGAGCCCCGATCCGAATGGTGGATCCATCCCTCCTCAGGGTTTCGTATATCTATTGCTTTCTTTATGGCACGTAGTGGCAAAGTATGGTCCATACAATCATCGATCGCATAGCTAATAACCCTTCGTGAAAACAGGTCGATGACGGGATTAAGGTATAAAAAGCCTTCTCCTGTATGGATATAAGTAATGTCTGTACCCCAGACCTGATTTGGCTTTTCTGGTCTAAATTTGCGGTCTAATTCGTTACCAAATACTTTTTTATCATGGTTGGAATCTGTAGTATGGATATATCTTTTTGGCGGCACAGCGAATAGGCCTAACTCCCTCATGCGATTTCCGACCTTCTTTTCTGAGACTAGTATCTTGTCCTCCCCAACAAGCTTTTTATGAATTCTCGGGCTGCCATACGTGCCTAAATTGTCATTAAAGTGGAACAGAATTCTTTCATCTAGATAACGATCGCGTTTGTTCTTTTCTGTCTCCCCCTGCTTTTGACGTTCTTTCCATCTGTAATAGCCCGCAGTTGATACTCCCAGTACTTGACACATCTTCACAATAGTATGCTCAACCTTATGAGCGTCAATAAATTCAAATCTCACTTCTTTTCTAGCGTGAAGATGTGCATAGCCTTTTTTAGAATGGCGACCTCCTCCTCAAGCTCGAGTTTCTTGCGCCGTTCCTCCTCAAACAGATCCTTGTATTCAGATGCAGTCAACAACTGACTCTGTCTGATATGTTCTTCTTCCTTCTGTTTCTTTCGGTAACTAGCCACCCATTTTTGAAGAGTATCATAAGGGATGTTAAGTTCCTGACAAGTATCTACAATCTTCCTTCCATCCAGTACAACCAGTTTGGTCACATAGTCCCTAAATTCTTTTGAATAGGTTCTATTTTTCCCCATATTAAACACGTCCTTTTTCGTCTTAATTTGATTTAATCATGACGCCAAAGCTTGTGTCTACTTTTTATACTAACCTCCAGATGTTCTAATCTTTCCTTTATTTTTATTGCAACGCCTTCTCCTGTAAAACAGGCCGTTATTATCGCCTTCTTGGTAGGTTTAGGGCGAAATACAACTGATTTGAATTGGCTTTCAAATAGCTGATGACAGCTTTGATAAATATCCTCTAAACTCCTACCTAAAGATGTCTTTCGGACTGCTTCCATTACAATTGGGGTACTAGCCATTGATATCGTTCTTGTTCTGATACCAGTCTCTTCATAAATCATATTTCCAAACGACGATACAGATCCCATATCAACTAAGAACAATACTCCTTTTGAAGGTGTCAATTCTAATATATTCTTTTTTACTGCATCATACATATCTCTTACTTCCATTGTAAGAGGCATATCAAAAGCCTTACCAATTTGAACCCCTAATAAATTCTGAACCGTTTGCAGCATACTTGAGGCTGTAGAGGTTCCATGCATGATCACAATAATCCTTACCTTATCCTCCTGGATATACATGCCTTCTTCAACATCAGCAACTAAAAACATCGTAATAAAACCAATTTCATCTAGTGGAATCTCGATATCTAGTTCATTTTCAATTATTTGTGCTACTTCTATCGAAACCTTGAACTCTTTTGAATACTTTTTATGAATTTCATTAAGATTTGGATGATTGATTGCTTTATTTTGTCTTATTCTATCAACAGTACCTTGTAAATGAAGAGCAAATGCAAACCTCATTTTTTTCTTAAATGAACGGTTTAATTCCTGTTCAGCATATTTGTAAATTTTATCAGTAAGATTCCATATTTGAACATCAACCATTTCATCAAACCCAATTTGAGGAAGCTGATCAATATATTCATTAAAATACTGATCTACATCACTGAGTAATTCAGTTTGAATTTCCTTGATCGTTTTTCCTTCTTTATTAAGGATTTTTAATTTCGTCTCAATATGCTGATAAAAATCCATATCATCGATGTCAGATTTACCATCTGATGCTTCTCTATCAACAAAGGTGAATATTTCTTGATCAGCATCTATGATTCTGTCCATCTTATCTCGATATTCTTTTACATCTAACAGACCCTTTTGAACATGGAGAGGCAAATCTTCTTGTCTGATAAAAAGGGTAGATACTTGTTTTGATTTGTATTGCAAAAAGGATTTTGCACACGCAAGCTTTAGATCCCGTTGTAGCTGACCGATATTTGCTGAAGTTCTATATAGTAAAAATGCAGCAAGTGCGCGTCTTTCCACATAGATTTTTTCATGTAAACGATTCGATTCCTGAATTAAAAAATGTTCAATTAGTTGGTACCTTTCCTCAAATTTCCGTTCCTCTAGAGACGGTAACGTAATGGTCATTGGAATCCTTCGGGTAAAGGTTTCTAGCATAAAAGACTCGGTTGATTCAGTTGTAGCGCCAATTATCTGAACGGACGCGGTTTTGACTTGTTCACTATCTCCAAGACTACGGAACTCACCTTTGTCTATGAATGTAAATAACATTTCTTGTCCTTCTGGTGGAAGGCGATGGATTTCATCTAAAAACAATATTCCTTGATTTGCTTTTTCAATCAATCCTTTACGATCTTCTGTTGCACCAGTAAAGGCTCCTTTTTTCACTCCAAAAATATGACCGAATAAAAGCTGGGGATTTTGCGCATAATCTGCACAATTAAATTGAATAAATGGTGCATTCCCCTCAATATTGCCGGATTCTAAAGCATACTTATACATACATTCTGCAAAAAATGATTTACCAGTCCCAGTTTTCCCTAATATTAATGTATGCAACCCTCTAGGTGGGTACAAAATCGCGGCCTTCGCTTGCTGAATCGCAATCTTCAAGCTACCTTCTGACCCTATTAAACCTTCAAACACATGAGATGTCTCCACATCATTTTGCGCGGTTATCTCACGGTTTTGACTTGTGGTTGGATAGAAGTACAGTGTTGGTTTACCACTTGTTTTTTCAATCAAACCCTCTTTAAAGAGCTCATTTAAATATCTACTTACATTTGAACGATCTAATTGCAGTTGCTCTGATACCTCATTCGCAGAAACACTCTTTTTCACATGTTTTACATAATCGAAAATATCATCTTTACGACCCATTTATAAAACCTCCGATGCCTATTGACCATGAAAAACTAGGAGAGAAATCTAGTTAGTATGAAAATATTTAGAATGTACTATCTATTAATCATATCAAATTTCTTCATACCATAAAGAAAAATTTAAGGAAACCTTCTGAATGCCAAAAAAAGAAGTAACCTTCGTTACTCCTTCCCTTCGGATCTCAGCCATGTATATCTCGCTTATTATAACCCAAAAACCCTATCACTGTTAATACCACCGCAATCACAGATAAAATAAAGAACCTCATCCAATCCATGTCTTCAACAGGAAGCTTTGGTATTTGACCAAATGGCGATATATTCCCCATCCATTCTGGGAGTTTAAGCATCCCACCTAAGTACACGACAAAGAAGGAATACGTTAAATAAAGCCATGTTAACCCTGAAAGCCTTGGTGCTATACCTATTAAGAGCACCGCAATTCCACTCATAATCCACATTGCAGGTAAATAAACCAGTGCAGCACTAAAGTAAGTGCTAAACGCGACTCCTTCATCTAATACCGAATTACCGATTGATCCCAATCCAATTGCTGATAGAACTAGCATAACAAGCCCTACAATTACAGATATGATAAAATAACACGACAGCTGACTTGTACGTGATACCGCACGAGTTAATAAATGTTCCGTACGATTCTTCTTCTCTTCCCCTTTGAGCTTTAAGATTGCCATTAAAGCTGGGATCGTACAAATCATTGCAATTATCGACATTAACATCCCTATAAATTGCTCGATTAATGAGTAGCCTTCCATTGGCTGCAATAATTGTGCAACCATTTCATTATCTGAAAAAAAGGACTCAAGATCACCGAATATTGATCCATACGATGCCCCAAGTAGATATACTCCTACTGCCCACGAAATCAATCCTGTTCGTTGTAGTCTTAGAGCAAGACCTAGGGGACTTTGTAAAAATCGTGATGCATAATTTCTACCAGGCTTAGCAGGTATTAATCCCGCTCCCAAATCTCGAATCGCACTCAAGTAAAAGGCTATAAAAATCAAAATAAGCGACACACCAATTGTAAGTAAGATTGGCCACCAATAATTATTCACATACACCTCTGATCCTAAAATCCATCCAAATGGCGAAACCCAAGATAGCGTCTCATTACCAACATCACCTATCGCGCGAATTAAATAGGAAAGAAGCAAGATCGAAATCGAAAATCCAATTGTCCCTCTTGATGTTACTGTGAGCTGAGAAAAAAATGCAGTTAGTGCAGTGAAGAATATTCCTGCTGCTCCAAGTGCTGAACCATATAATAGAGAGCCCTCTAAATTCATGCTTTCAATTCCAAGTGCATACAGGCCAATTCCAACGACGACTGCAAGCAATACATTTGTACCAATCAAAACATTTAATGTTGCTTGTAAATTTGCTAATCGACCTGCAGGTAATGAACGAATCATTTCGATTCGACCATCTTCCTCGTCAGCCCTTGTATGCCGAGTGACAAGCAATATACTCATAATCCCTACAGCAATTGCTGTGAAAAGTAACATTTCATGTGCAAACATTGCTCCATTTGTATAGTTTTCAATACCGTATGCTGGACCCATCATCGCAGTAATCGCAGGGTTTACCATCGTTTCTGCAACAATTTGTCTTTCTTGCTGTGTCGGATACATACCTGGTATCGCTAAGGCAAGAACAAATGTAAAGATAGCTAGGGAAAGCAGCCAAATAGGGATTCGAAGTCGATCCCGACGAATGATAAATCTTGATAGTTTTCCTGTATTACTAAATAACTGGTTTGACATTATAATGCACCTCCAGCTCCTTCATAATGACGCATGAATAAATCTTCTAAAGTTGGTGGCGCGCTTTCTAATCTTGTAATTCCAAATTGACTAATATACTTCATCACATGATCTAATTCTTCATAATCAACTTGGAATGAAAGTGCCCGATCCTTCTCTTCGATATCATGAACTCCTTTTACTTCAGCTAAAGAGGTAAGCGGCTCCTTCGTTTCGACCAAAAGGCTGGTTCTTGTTAAGTGACGCAACTCTTGTAAAGTCCCTGTTTCAATGATCTTACCTTGTCGAATGATACCTACTCTGTCACATAATTTTTCTACCTCCGATAAAATGTGACTAGACAATAATATACTTTTCCCAGCATTTTTTGCTTCGAGCACACAGTCTTGGAATACTCTCTCCATTAATGGGTCGAGACCAGATGTTGGCTCATCTAAAATATATAGGTCAGCATCTGATGAAAACGCCGCAATTAACGCTACTTTTTGACGGTTTCCCTTTGAATATGTGCGACATTTTTTTGAGGGGTCTAAATCGAATTTCTTGATTAGCTCTTCTCTTCTACTTTGATCGTTAGAGCCCCGCAATTTAACAAATAAATCAATTACTTCGCCACCAGTTAAATTAGGCCAAAGATTTACATCACCTGGAACATAGGCAATACGCTTGTGTATGTCAACTGCATCCTTCCAAGCATCCTTTCCAAAAATCTTCACTTCTCCCTCTGACGCTTTTAAAATACCAAGTAGGACACGAATCGTCGTTGATTTCCCTGCTCCATTTGGACCGATGAAACCAAAGACCTCACCTTTATTCACTTCTATATGAACACCGTCTAATGCCATAAACTTTCCAAACCTTTTCGTTAAGTTGGTTACTTTTAAAACTGTCACTCTTACTACCCCCTTAAATAGTTTTGAAATATTTTTATCGGTTTAGTTCATAATATAAAAATATATCTCTTTTGACAATAGTTTATGAAATATTCTTATTGTTTTATTTCAAAACTTTGTCTACACTAACAATGAGGTGAAAGAAATGGACGGTTTTCAGCGGCGAAGAGAACAAAAGAAAATAAATATTTTAGAGGCAGCATTAAGCTTATTTATGGAATTTGGAGTAAAAAAAATCGCAATCTCCGAAATCGCCAAAGAAGCAAATGTATCACAAGTCACAATTTATAATTATTTTGAAAGCAAACATAATTTAGTTCATGAAACATTTCTATATTATTTGGATAAGGCATCTGATGAATTTGATCAAATCATAAATAACAATACCATTGATTTTCCTGAGAAAATCAAGCAGATTGTATTTGCTAAGAAAGAAGCGGCACAACAGATTCATGAGGATTTTTATGATTATTTAATGAAGGAATATACAACTGATAAAAATTATATGGAGAAAATATATGTAGAACAGGCCATTCCGCGCTTTATTGTTTTATTTGACGAAGGGAAGAAACACGGGTATGTGGACCCTAATCTGTCAAATGAAGCGATATTATTATTTATCCAAGCCTTTCATGACTATATTCAGCGTGAAGAAGTCTATCAAAAAATCCTCCCTATAACTGAAGATATCATGAATTTGATCTTTTATGGAATCGTTGGGAAAAGGGATTGAAATAAGGTCTGCCTCTTACATATTGAGAGCAGACCTTATTTATAATTTTACGGTCGTTAGCAAATCCTAGCAACTTTACCTCTTATTAAATCTTCTAATAACTCCATTCCCCACTAGATAAAAGGATAGGACAGTTAACGATATTAAGAAAATCGCACTCATTGGAATTATTTTTGCACTCCACATATCCTTTAAGATGCCAGAAAGAACCAATGCCCATGAATCAGATGTATTAATAAAATTGTATCCACCAAATCCATCCGCTTCAAAAGACATGCTAATAAAAATGCCGACAATTCCTAACTGGGCAATTAAGAACAGTGTGCGACCTAATTCATTAACAATAATCGTCACCAATTGCGATTTCATATTCGGGAATATGTACTTTCTTGATAAGCGAAAAGGGGTACATCCTGCGACAATACCAGCTTCATAATAAGGCTTGCCTGCAATTTCCTTCACTAATTTGTAGATCACATCCCCTACTCTTCCTACCTCTATTAAGGCAATTACAAAGACAAACCAATAAGCTCGACTAGGAGAAAATAAGAAGAATGGTATTCCTACAATCATCACTATAAGGAAAACCGATGGGATATAGGAAAAAAGTTGATACCATATGTTTAATACACCTCGTATAACCCTTGAATAGAGGGACCCTAATCCCAATAGTAATCCAATCATAAATCGGATGAATACGATCCCAAAAATAACCACTAATGTTTCCCTTGCACCAACTACTAATCTACTTAATAGATCTACTCCCCGTCTATCACTTCCTAGTAAATAATCCTTTGATGGTGGGTATGGGGGTACTTCAATTTTGCCATTATCATGCTTTATATAAAGACTTTCAGATAACTCAGTATCAATCATCGGTAAATATGGTCCAATAATCGCCATCAACAGAATAAAGCTTAAGATTGAAATACCAATATAAAATGAGAATCTCCTCATATGTCTTTTCCTTTCGGTGTCACGAATGAATTAATAGTTTGAAAGAATGCATTTGAAAGAAAGATAATAAAGGTAAATAATAGTACAAAGCCGAATGCGATATTTAGATTTATAAAAAATGACTGTCCAACACGAAAGCTGCTCGGTGTTGCAATCGAACTAAAAAAATAGTAAGCAGCACCTCGGTAATTCGTTAAAAATTCAACAATAAATAAATTTGATAGAACATATAAGGTCATTGTATTACTACTCACATTGATCTTCTGCAAGGCATTTTTCAACATATGGACTGAAAGAATTTTAAAACTCCCTACACCCTTTGATTTTGCAGTCGGAATATAATCCATAGATTCCTCTTCCAGCAGGCTCGTATATGTTATATTTGCAATAAAAAAGAGTGGATACATTGCTAGGAAAACAATCGCAACAATCTGATTTTCTGCTTTTTCATGTCCAAATAAATCGATATGCGGGAAAAGACCCTTTTCATATAGAAACATAAGTGCCAGCTGACTGAAAACCATGAAAAATAAATCTGGAACAGATAACATGAACCATGTCATCCCGCTTCCAACTCCAATTTTCTTCCTCTTCGTTAAAAAATCAAAAACTCCTTTTACAATTCCTAAAAAGAACCCTAATAAAATCGCTGGTATGATAAGCTTTAAACTTCTAATTGATGCTTCAAAAACATGTGCCCCAACTGATTCCCCACTTGCGTATTCACCTAATCCTTTGTTCTCTTTCACATAGTGAAAAAAGGACTTGATATTTTCAATATGATTTTCAATACTATAGTGATAAACAACATTCTGTATATCTCCATATTTACTAGTTTCAAAGATAACATCTCTTGGTATGAAGATAATAATGATAAGAAGAACTGTGGACAAACCCCATAGTAATAGTTGTTTGAGGATAATTGAAAAGATGGATGTTTTCATATACTTCTCCATTCTAGTTGTATATATTTGAATATAATTATACTTTACCAAATTATGAATAGTTTTACAGTTATATTAATATATCATATAGATAAATAATCAAAAAAAAAAGAGACTGAATATTTCTTAATCAGTCTCTTCTACGTCCATTACATTTTCACCTGATATTCGCAGCAACTATCACCATTTACATTACATTTTGTTTCTTTTGCCCTAACCCTTTTATCCAATATCTTCGTAAAAGCCCCTTCTAAAATTGCCCCTTCTAAATCACACACTAGATGGCCTTCCTTATGAGGCAATCCCTTACAGAAACAATCATCGACTTGAACTATAACTTCATTCTCCTTTTCATCAACAATTGTAGGTACTCCAATATTTAGTGATTCAAATAATTTCAATGCCTCATTAATAGAGTTTACAGGGAGACTTTCTCCAATCTTTCTCCCAATTGTTGCAGTCGTACTTTTACCATGCATTGGAAGTCCTTGATACATTCCAATTAAGCGAATTGCCCGATAAAGTTCAAGTGGTACTGAGTTACTTAGTTTTTTTCTATTAATGTTTTTTAATTCTTCAAATGAGAAGTCATCCATTTTGACACTACCTTTCCTATGTATAGGTTAATAATATCTTTTTTCATATTTTGAAACCTTGATACAAATCAATTTCTTAATATACATGTTAACTTATGCCTAAGTAGTACTGAATTTTACTAGAGTTTAAATTTCATAGCTGCATCCTGCAATTCCTGAGCCATTCTTGCCAATACTTGAGTAGCAGCACTTATTTCTTCAATTGATGCATTCTGCTCCTCAGTTGAAGCAACAACTTCTTGAGTAGCATTATTTGTTTCTTGAATAATGTGATCCGTATGCCTCATCGCATCGACTAATGAATCAGAACTAATGTGGATATCACTTAATTGTTCATGTACCTCTCTTATAAATTCTGTTATTTCAAATACGGCGATGGCAATTTGCTCAAAGGTTTCTCCTACCTCATCAGTAAATGACGTTCCTTTAATAACAGCATCCTTGCTATATTTCATCGAATTAACAACCTCAATTGTACTTTTTTGCATTTCCTTAATAAATATATCAATCTGTCTTGCTGATTGACTTGATTGCTCAGCCAATTTTTTTACTTCTTGTGCAACTATTGCAAAACCCTTTCCATGTTCTCCTGCTCTAGCAGCCTCAATCGCAGCATTTAATGATAGAAGATTCGTTTGATCTGATATTTCTGTAATGAGTGTAACAATTTGTCCAATTTTTAATGACTTTTCTTGAAGTGAGTTAATATGTTGACTCATAGTTGTTGTCGATGATTCTATATAATCCATTTGTGTAATTACTTGTTTCATTACAACTTGTCCTTCTTCTGTGTTACTAGACGCAATTTCCGCAGCACTAGTTGCTTCATTTGTTCGATTTGTAATTGTTGCGATTCTATTTGAAATATTATCCACAATCATACGTGTATTACTAACATATTCTGCTTGATCATTGGATCCAGTTGATACTTGTTCTATAGCAGTAACAATTTGTTCAGAAGCTTTTGCACTTTGATCTGCACTGGCATTTAACTCCTCAGCCGATGCTGCCAATGAATCAGAGGCTTCAGCTACCTTCGAAATTATCTCCTTCAAATTATTCACCATCAGGTTAAAACCTTTTGCAAGACGACCTACTTCATCCTTCTGTTTTAATTTAATTTCTTCCACAGTTAGGTCCCCTAAAGCAACTTTACCAATCCTTTCAACAGCTATAATAATCGGTTTAGATAAACGTCCCGAGAATAACCAAATAATAATACATCCAAGCAACAAACTAAATACAAGTGTAATTACCAGTACATTTAATAAATGGTCCGCGCCTTCATTAAAATCTACCATAAAGGTTCCCGCAGCAACTATCCAATCCCAGTTAGGATCCATTTTTGAGTAACTAACTTTTGGAGCAATTTCACTTTCGTTATAGGGAAGAGGCCACTCATAGTAACTAAATCCTCCCCCAGCCAAACCACTCTTAACAAGTTCTTGACCAAACATGACGCCATTAGAATCCTTTGAATCCCAAAGATTTTCTCCTTCACTTGTAGGGTGGACGAGAAGGTCCCCTTTATTATTTAAAATAAATAGGTAACCGTTTTCACCCATATCTATATTTTTATCAATTTCTCTTGTGCCATCATCATTCTTGTTTCCAAGTAACAAAACCTTTGCTTCCTCTTGAGCTTGATCTAATGTCAATTCACCTTGTTCCACACGCACATTTAATTCATCAATAAGTTTAATCGAATATTCGACACTATTCTTCAAGTTAGTTTTACCAAGTTCATCTAAACTGCTTTTACTCACTACATAGCCTGAAATACCTATAATGATAGAAGGTACAGTTAGTAATAATAGACTAATAGCAATTAATTTTGCTCGGATGGTATGAAATTGAAACTTCTGTAATAACGAGTTCCTTCCCTTACTCATTACGATTTCCCCCTTAATATCAACCTCTTATAATTTTTTTCTCGAATTCACTACTTGGCATAGGCCTACTTACATAATAGCCCTGTATTTCATCACACCCTAATTCATTTAAGCACTCTAGTGTCTCTTTTTCTTCAACACCCTCAGCAACAACCTTAAGTCCCATCTCATGTGCTAGACAAATAATTGCTTTGACAATTGCAATGTCTCCTATATTTTTTGCAATTTCCTTAATAAATGATTGGTCTATCTTTAGACAATTAATTGGAAGGTTTTTAAGATAACTCAATGCCGAATAACCCGTTCCAAAGTCATCAATGGAAACGATCACACCCATTTCCCTTAGTTTTACCACACATGCTATACATTCCTCGATATTATCTATAACTGTATTTTCTGTAATCTCTATTTCTAAAAATTCAGGTTCCAAATTTGTTTCCTTCAAAACTCTTTCTAGCATATTCACAAAATTGGGATGGCGGAAGTGAAGTGGGGAAATATTAACCGCAACGCGTAAAGGAATTTGAAACATTCCCTCGCTCCATTTCTTATTTTGCAAACACGCCTTTTTTAATACCCATTCATCAATTTTAATAATATGCCCCGTTTCCTCAGCAATCGGAATAAATTTACTTGGTGGAACATTTCCCAAAATTGGATGATCCCACCGCAGTAATGCTTCCATTCCATTTATTGAATTTGTTGTTAAATCTAACTTGGGTTGGAAGTATAGTTCGAATTCATCGTTTTGCCTAGCGATAGGTAGATAATATTCGATTAATAAATACTCATCATAATGCTGCTTCATTTTTTGTTCATATTTTTTATATGTGTTCTTACCTAGAGATTTTGCAGTATGTAAAGCTGTATCTGCCTTTTTAAACAGTGAATCGGGATCCTCTTCATCATCTAAGCACACGCAAGCACCTATACAGCAAGACATATGTAAGGTTAATGTTTGATCCACATTAAAAGGACTATCAAATACATCCAAAATAGTCATGGCATATTGTTCAAGTAATAATTCATCATACATATCAGTGCATAAAATAATAAATTGATCTCCGGTAAGCCTATATAGACAACCTTTTTCTACTTGAACCGTTAACAACCTGTTCTTAACTTCTATTAATAACTTATCCCCAACGGTATGACCAAGTGAATCGTTAACATTTTTAAATCTGTCCAAATTAACAAGAAAAATGGAAAAGCCCCTTATTTCTTCCTTCTTAAATTTACTTATGAGCTTTGAAATATCATCATTAAACTTTCTTCTATTAGGTAAGTTAGTTAATGTATCATAAAATGATAGAAACTTGATTTCTTCCTGTGCAGCATATAATTCTGTCATATCATTACAACAGCCTATTAATTCTATGATTTGTTCTCCTTCATATTTAGGAGATAATGTAGATTGGAGGTATCTTTTATTAAAAGAATAATTATACGTTAACGTTGTCCCTCGGAATCCTTGTTCATATGATTTTTCTAATAAGTCAGCTAAATATTCAGGAAAAAGTTCCCTTGGGCCTTTTTTATAAATCACATCAGTTTGAACTCCTAATTGATATGCAAGTTTCCCCTCACCAAACAGATAAATAAAATTTCCTGAATCATCTTTAGCAACCTTAAAAACTAGATTTTGTAATGTATTTACTACTAGTTCAAAATCATTTTTTAAAGCATTAACTAGTTTCTCATCACTTTCTTTTCTCTGTGAAATATCAGTCCCAAATACGATATATCTAGACGGATCGCCATTTGTGGAGAGTAATGGTACAATCGCTGTATTCACCCAATAAAAGGATCCATCTTTTGCCTTATTTTTTATTTCTCCTGTCCATACTTCCCCATTTTGTATGATATTCCACATATCCCTAAAGAAAGAATTATCATGATAACCTGAATTCAAGATTCGATGTCTTTTTCCTATTAATTCAGAAGCTTTATATTTAAACATTTCAACAAATTTATCATTTACATAGATAATTTTCCCTTTATCATCTGTAGCCGAAATAATAAATGATTGATCGATTGCGTATCCTATATTGATCAACTCATATAACTCTGAATCAATTTCTTCAATTAATTCACAGAAATCACTATACTCTGTCCACTCCTCCCCGATTTCCATTACTTTGTTAAGTAAGGAATGAATAATGGAACTATATTTTTCACCTTCTATTTTTATTTTCATGTCCATCCAAACCTCATTTTTTATTGTTTTCTGGGAGTCATTTCAGAGATACATTGCTACTAAAATATCCATAGTCTCTATCATTCCTAGATTACTAAACCAACACTCTATTTAACTTGATTTAAATCAAGTTGAAATTTCGATTTTTTATAAGTGATATATATCACTTATAATCTTTTTATTTTGAGATATACTACCATGTTAATAGTGCAATATTGTAAAAGTATAAATGCCACTACACCTCACATATTTTCAACAAAGGAATGAATTCTCAGATGGAATCACTATGTTGTCATCAGTCTAACTGTGTAAGAACAGTGCCTATTTTTAAAAATTTGAATGAAGAAGAGTTTGTATTTTTAGAAAAAGTAACTCACGCAACTTTCTTTCAGAAAGGAGAGATTATTTTTAGGGAGGGGGAGAACGCAGATACCTTTTTCATTCCAGAAAGTGGCCTTATTAAATTATCAAATGTATCATCTAATGGTAAGGAGCAAATCATTCGCTTATTATTTCCGGGGGACATATTCGGACAGTCATCCTTATTAAAAGACGGTAAGTACTATACCAATGCCATGGCACTTGAAAATAGTATAATTTGTACGATTAATAAGAATGACTTCACAAAGGCAATGCGAACTAACCCAGAGCTCTCTTCTAAGATCATTACTACCTTATTTGAACGCTTACAAGTAACCGATGAATTAGTTCGTTCATTAAGCCTTCTTGAAGTAGAACAACGACTTGCCAGAGCAATTCTACTTTTTTCGGAAAAAATTCAACCCGTACATAAATGCTTTCAACTTCCAATTCAAAAAAAAGAGCTGGCTTCTTTGCTAGGAACAACACCAGAAACTCTTAGCCGGAAAATCAAGTTACTTACAGAGGAAAATTTAATTAAGTTCGATGATAATAAAAATCTACATATTCTTAACTATCGGAAACTAAAACTACTGGCTGAGTCTTAAAGACAGTAGTTTTTTCTTTTTTATATCCTATGCATTATTCACTTTTGAACTCTGATATTCATTTAAATAGCGAACCACATGGTCATAGCTTAAAGGTTGACTAAAATAATACCCCTGGACAACATCACAAGAGAATTGCTTAACCATTGATAATTGTTTGTAATTTTCTACCCCCTCTGCAATAACCTTTAATTTCAGATCATGAGCTAATGTTGTAATCGCCTTTGTTAACGCAACACTGCTCGGATTTTTATCAATATCATAGATAAATGAACGATCAATTTTTAAAGTGTCCACTGGGAAATCCTTCAAATAGTTTAAGGATGAATAACCTGTACCAAAATCATCAATTGAAATCCATACACCTAATTCTTTTAACTGTTGTAGTACGTCGATTGCCTTATGTACATCTTGCATCACCATATTTTCAGTAATCTCAAGCTCTAAATAAGTGGGATCGAGTGAGACCTCTGTTAAAACATTCCTAATCTTTTCGACTAAATCATTTTGCAAAAACTGTCCTGCCGATAGATTAACAGCTACTCTAATCGGAGGATATCCATCATCTTGCCATTCTTTCATTTTGTGGCATGCTGTTCGTATTACCCAATCTCCAATTGGCAAAATCAAACCGGTTTCTTCAGCAATTGGAATAAATTCTCCAGGTAAGATCATGCCTAAATCTGGATGTTTCCAACGCAGCAATGCCTCCATTGACATAATTCGGTTCGACTTCAAATTAACTTGTGGCTGAAAATAGAGTGAAAGTTCATCATTCTCCAATGCTCTTCGCAAGTTATTTTCGATCAGTAATTTTTCAAACCCACCCGCACTAATATCAGCGTTTGACATCTCATATTGATTTCGCCCCTTTTTCTTAGCAACATACATCGCGGAATCAGCATTCGTAATGAGCATCTCAACCTCATCACCATCATATGGAAAGGTACTAATCCCAACACTTGTTGTTACATAGATCACTGTTTCATTTAATAGATAGGGGGTCGAGAATGCTTCGAGTATTTTTTTTGCGTATTGCTCTGCCTCTTTTTCGTCCCTTATATCTTCAAGAACACAAACGAATTCATCCCCACCCATTCTTGCAATCACATTATGATGACCAATTGCAGTCTTAATCCGATTTGCCGCCTCCTTCAATAGCAAATCTCCATATGAATGGCCAAGTGTATCATTCACAAATTTAAATCGATCCAAGTCTAAAAACAATACAGCAAAGATTGCACCCTCTGTTCGGGCTTTTTGAATTGCTTTGTCAATTTTTTGGGATAGTAAAAAACGATTTGGAAGTTTCGTTAAAGGATCTAAACCACTTACCTGATAATCCGTCATTAACCAAATTTGGAATGAATGGTTTTCAACTTTAATTGGATTAACAATAAGCTGTTGTAAAATCTCACGGCCATCATTTGTTTTTATTACGATCTCATCTCTTAATTCATCATATGTGTCAGCAAAAAACAATTCAATCTGCTTATTAAGCATTTCATCCTTCTTGCACCCACTTAATGATAGATAAGCAGCGTTTACAGAAATAATTGTCTTATTTTCGTCAGTTATAATGGCGGAAAAATTAAGTTGCTCGAAGATATCCTTATATAACTCTGCACCAAATTTATCCATATTTATTCACCTCTATTTTCCCTTATTATTCATTCTACTAGTATATTTCCTAAATGAAATTGATATAAATCAATGTTTCGAAGAAGAAATATTACTATAATTAAAATATAAATCTTAGATTTTTTAACAAAGAAGTAATGGAGTGAATCATAATGAATTTATTTACATTTGATGATATGAAAAAAATCAAACGCGAAACTTTGGGAGATCTTGTCCCACTCGAATTATTTCGTTCTGTACGCTTGATTGGAATGTATCAAGGACTGCCAATGAAGGGGAAAAATACTACTTTAACTGTCGGAAGAGAAATTGGAAAGAGTATGCCTATCCATACAGTTGAAGATGCCCTTAACCTATTCGAGGAATTAAAAATTGGGATTCCAAAAATCTTGAAAAGAACCGATAATGAAATACATATCGCGATTGAAGACTGCTTCTGTGAAGGGCTTCCGCCTATGGAAGGTAACATGGTATGTGACTTAGAAGGAGCAATTTTAGAAGGAGCTCTTTCAAAGATATATGATGGCAAAATAAGTGTAAGGGAAATAAAGTGTAATGTGAACGGGGATGAACATTGCGAATACATTATTACATATTCATAAAGCAAGAAATGCACATCCATTTTTAGGATGTGCATTTAATTCCTTATTCCTTTACCAATTCTATTGTACTTCTTACTGTATCAATTGGTCTGACAAAACTTTCAATTTGTTCACGTTTACCCTCTAAAAATGGAGGAAGTGATAATTTTTCACCAAGTGTTTCATAAGGTTCGTCTCCCATAAATCCAGGGCCATCTGTTGCAAATTCAAATAAAATCTGTGGTGCTACTCTACAATACAAAGACCCGAAAAAGAAGCGATCCACAAATCCTGATGTTTGGAAACCAAAGCTTCTCAAATGATGATCCCATTCATCTAATACAGATCTGTCATCCACACGGAAGGCAGCGTGATGAACTGTTCCAAAGCCTTGACGTGCTTGGGGAAGAGTCGTATTATGTTCGACAATCACTTGTGCCCCATTGCCACCTTCACCAACTTCAAATAAATGAAAATCTCCTTCTTGACCAATTTCTTTATATAATAGAACTTTTTCCATCATTTCTTTAAAATAATCGAAGTTTGCTACTCGTACAAAAATTGGTCCTAATCCAGTAATCGCATATTCTAATGGGATCGGCCCCTTTTCCCACGGTGTACCCGCTTTAATACCTTCATTATTTTCATCTGAAATCAATTGATATTGTTGATCATCAAAATCAACAAAGGAGAGTGTCTTTTTACCAAATTGCTCTTTAATCCCCGTATGCTTTACTTCTAAGCGGTCAAAGCGTTTAACCCAATACCCGATTGCCTCATCACTTGGTACACGGAATGATGTTTTAGAAATCTCATCAGTACCATGCACACCCTGTGGAATACCAGGAAAATCAAAAAAAGTCATGTCTGTACCGGGACTACCTGTATCATCAGCAAAAAATAAGTGATAGGTGCGGATATCGTCTTGATTCACAGTTTTCTTGACTAAACGCATGCCTAATACATACGTAAAAAATTCATAGTTCTTCTCTGCACTACTTGTAATCGCAGTAACATGGTGCATTCCTTTTAAACTCTTCATGTTAATTCCTCCAATTATATTTAAGGTGCTATATTATTGTAATTCGAATACTTTATCTTAATTTAAAACATCTTAATTTCGAGATAAATATACCAAAAAATTGTTGTGTTGTCAATTTTGCTATCTAACCTTGATTAGTTCCATCTTTTTCGGTGCATTATACTAAGTGAAACTTCAAGCAGTGGGCCCCCGCTGATTGTTAGTTGAACTAATCGGGCTTTTACGGGCAGTTTATCCTTCACTAATGCTTCTAGTTTTTGCTAAGTCTTGTAGTGTGGGATTACTGCTCGTTAATGCGGGATAGAGGAAATTGATTGGGAGGTGTCACATGAAAACTATATCCGTGAATTTTCACAAAGAAGACGCGGTTGAAGCGATGAATGTAAAGATTCTTGAGGAGGAGGATTTTGAAAAGGTAACGGAAGGTGGAACTCGTCATTTATTTGAATTAGATACGAATATTGGCTTTTTTGTCTTTTTTGATGGTGAAGATTCTGAAGGGAACTTGCATTATCTCGCCCTCCAGTATGAAGAGGAGTCCGAGGATCCAACCTTTTGTTTTTCTTTTGAACTGAAGGACTTTTATGAATTTCTTGCATTGTATTTAAATGATCTCGAATTTCAAGATGAAACTGAAGAGGATTCTGAAGAACAAGAATATGGCTCAATCCATCATCTTGCACATCTGCTCTACCATATTGTCGAAGATGCGAAAAATGTGGAATAATTCTTAAAAGGCGCATATCACCTGGATTGCGCCTTCCTTTTTAGTATTCACTTGTAATTATTGGCGTTCCAAGCGTGACATCAATCTGATTCGGATTATCATCGACCCTTAAACCAATTTGCATATTGATTTTTTGATTGTCCTTTGTAATTAGTTCGGATTCAAAAGCTTTAGAAAATGCTGAAATAGAAACAAATGATGGTTCTGTTAGTTGCTCCACTACTTCCCCCTGTGAATCGGCCAATATTTTCTCCGATACGCTTATAATATCTATCTCTGAAAGTTTACCCGATATTGTATAAAAAACATTTTCATCTTCTTTAAAAGTCTTTTCTATCCAGTCCAGGTGGCTATTATTTAATGTTGCTCCCCTTACCTCATACGACATTCCAATTTCATATTTTCCACCTTTAGCATAAGAGGTTAGCTTCAATTCTTCAGTTAGGCCAGAAGTATTTGTATTTTTCTTTCCATTCCAAACATAGTGATGATTTTTTTCCTCATCTGTTAGTTCCCAGTCATAGTTTTTATATGTTATCATAATTTCGTTTGTTTTCTTCTTCATGTCTGTGAAGTTATTTACTGTATCTAGTTCTTTTCTTTGATATACTTTCCAGGATGAAATATTAATCTTATTTTTATCTGCAATTTCCTTCACTTCGATCATGTCATTTATTTTGTTTGACTCAGTAGGATCATTTGAGTAAATACCTATTACTAAACCAAATGATACTAGTATTGAGATTGCTAATTTCATAAGTCCCTCACCTCCTTAGTAAGCATTACCAAGAATGTGAAAGAATATACCTATTAGACTAGCAAACTTAAAAATTACTTTAGTTAGGCAATAGAGGTTTTCTATCTCAGACATAACAAAAAAGCATGCCCGTTTTTTTTCAGGCATGCCTTTATCTTATATGTCAGATATTTTATTATCGAATTATCCGCGTCTTCCTCCTCGGCCGCCACGCTTTGTTTCAGTGTTGCGTTTAAGGGAAGATAAATTTTCTTCACTTGATTTCAAAAATTTCGCCATTTTATCTTCAAAGCTTTCCTTTGGCTTGAAATTGCCTTTTGAACGGAAGTCTTTGGAACGACGATCATCTCTACCCTGACGTGGTGGACGCCCAGAATAAGAAGAAGTTTGTCCCTCTGGTTTATCAATAGCCTTTTTGATGGACAAGGCAACTTTTCCGTCTTTCTCACTAATCACTTTTACTTGTACTTCATCACCTATTTTTAGATGATCATTAACATCCTTAACATAGCTATCCGCTACCTCACTGATATGCACAAGACCTGTTGAACCCTCTGGTAATTCTACGAATGCTCCAAAGTTAGTGATGCCTGTTACTTTACCTTGAACCTTACTACCTACTTCGATTGACAAAAAAATTTCCCCCTTAGTAATGTTAACAATACCTTATTATATCAAATTAATGCAATAATATCATTTGGAGTTTATTCCCTTTGAAAAATTTTTAAAGAAATATTATAAGAATACCTATTTTTCCCTATTTCCAAACAGATTTATACTGCTTTCTATATTTTGGGTCCACTTCATGCTCAATTAAATCCAAGAGACATCTAAGTATACCTCTAGATTATTCGGCAATCCAAATGGGCAACATTATAACCTCTTCTCGATTCCATGGTTTGAAATGGGCTTTTACACTTTCAATGACAAATCACTCATCCTTCCATTATCGTTCAAAAAAGCACGGTTTATACATAATTTAACATAAAATTGTAAAAAAACAAAAAATGAGGGACTTGCATCTCCAACATCAACCAACAAGCCCTCCCCAAAACTTACAATTATTGCACGGGAAATGAAAAAAAATCGACCAAAAGAAGTCGAATGGATCAAATGCGTCTTGTCGTATTTGTGCCCGTGCCCGATTATGAACCCACCCACATCAACCAAAATGGTGTCAGGCACTGATCTTTTGTATAATATAGGTTGGACAAGTTTTAGATATTGGAGTGGATTTTATTTTGGAAGCAAAAAAAGCTTTGCCGATATTGTTTGTAGTTATGTTCCTTGTTATGGTTGGGTTTGGAATTATTATTCCAGTATTGCCCTTTTATGCGGAGGAAATAGGGGCATCCCCCACTGAGTTAGGTTTATTAATGGCTGTTTATTCATTAATGCAGCTTTTATTTGCTCCAATGTGGGGACGTATTTCCGATCGAGTCGGTCGAAAGCCTGTTATTATGATTGGGATTTTCGGGTTAGCTTTATCATTTTTCTTAACAGCGGTGTCCACTTCACTTTGGATGCTATTTGCAGCTAGAATTATTGGCGGTATTTTATCTTCTGCTAATATGCCGACTGTCATGGCGTATGTGGCAGATATTACATCTGCTGAAGATCGCGGAAAAGGCATGGGAATCATCGGAGCTGCGACCGGTCTTGGCTTTATTTTTGGGCCAGCAATTGGTGGTGTTTTTTCTAAAATAAGTTTAAGCACTCCTTTTTACATAGCAGCTGCATCCTGTCTGTTAACTTTCTTTTTAGTTATGGTCATTCTCAAAGAATCACTAACACCTGATCTTCGTACCGGAGAAACAAAGCAGAAGACACCTTTACTTGCAGCATTTAAAGGGTCAGTATCAATTCTTTTTTTATTACAATTATTTGTTTCTTTATCATTATCAGGTCTAGAGGCAACCTTTGCTTATTTCGCAGCAGAAAAGGCTGAGCTTGGAACAGTGAAATTAGGATACATATTTATGATTATGGGATTAGCTAGCGCCATTGTACAGGGTGGTTTAGTTGGTAGGCTTACAAAAAAACTTGGTGAAGGGTTTGTTATCCAGCTTGGAATCATTATTTCCATCATTGGCTTTGCACTAATTTTACTAGTTAATAGCTTTTTGACAGCGGCGGTCTATTTAACGATATTTGGAATTGGGAATGGCTTTATCCGTCCTAGTATTTCCTCTTTATTAACAAAGACTTCCACAATCGGACATGGCAGTACAACCGGGCTTTTATCATCTTTTGATTCATTAGGAAGAATTGTAGGTCCACCACTCGGTGGCTGGCTATTCTCAATTACGATTGGGCTGCCGTATATATCAGGTATTGTTTTATCTTTAATTGCATTGATTTTATACCAAATATACAAAGCCAAAGGAAAAGGACTTCAAACAGATATTTGATCAAAAAGCTCCAATCCCATCGGACTGGAGCCTTTTCATTTATTTATAATGATTCCTTAATCACCTTTTTCGAATAAAGAACAGAGAGTAAACCAAAAATCGAATACAACGCAGTATACAATAACATCACGATAAACATTGGTGTCCATAGCTCTGTCCCAAACATGAACCAACCTGATTTTACTGCAAAATAACTGTGTAATAATCCTATCACTAATGGAATTCCAAAATTAAAGAGTTGTTTTGCCTGTATTCCTTTTAATAAATCAAATTGTGTGAAGCCAAGCTTACGTAAAATGGTGTAGTTCGGTTTTTCATCCTCGCTCTCATCCATTTGTTTAAAATATAAGATACAACCCGATGTAATCAGAAATGTTAGCCCTAAAAATCCAACTATGAACATAATTAATCCCATATTCATTTTCTGATTTTTACTCATTTCTAGACGGGAATCGCTTTTACTACTGAATTTTATTTTATTATATATCTCATTTGCCTGCTCAAGCTCTGCTTTATTTTCAATATCAATCCCAATATAAGTTGATGATTCCAATTGAATGGCTGGATTGATATCATTCTTTAATTGTTCAAAAACAGACTCATCTACAATGGCTGTCGGTAAACCCCCACTTGTGAAATAATACGAAACGTAAAAAGCATCCTTCATACCCAAATATTTTTGCGGGATTGCTTCTGATTTTCCAATTAATTCAATATTACCAGAATCCTTTAAAGACATAAATTTACTTAGTAGATCATTTTGTCCTGTGAAAATAGTTTCATCTGGTTTAAGATCAATTCCATTAATATCCTTATCACTTATTACAGGAGTTTGTACAGTGCCTGTGTCAAAATCCATACCTTCCAAACTACTTTCTAAAATCTTTTCTATCTTAGCATCAATTTGGATGACATCAATGACTTTTTCCTTAAACTCAATGTTATTTTCCGTTAAAGCCGTTTTATAAAGTTCAGCATCCTGGCCATTTGTCATATAAAAATGGTTTGGAACATTTTGTTTAGCACTTTTTTCCGCAGAATAGTAGGAAATATAGCTTAATGATAATAATGCAATCGCTAGTGCAGAGACAGTTGTGATAATCGTTAATAAAAAGGCATTCGATTTCATTCGGAACATGATTGAAGAAAGGGACAACACTTCATTAATATTTAAATAGCCACCCTTTTTTTTACGGATGAGATTAAAGATAAAACTAACCGACCCTTTATAAAAAAGATAAGTTCCTAAAATAACTGCTCCGAGAATAAAAATCATCGCTAAAAATAACTCAGTCATTGTTACAAAATCTCCACTAAATAATTTTGTTGAAGTGTAGTAGCCCGCAACAATAAAGACTATACCGATGATTCCGATGATGATTTCAAAAATAGAAAGTTTTTTCACTCTTGCTTCTGTTTTAGAAGTCACTCTAAATAATGATAGAATACTTTGTCTCTTAATAAAAACAAAGTTCATGATCAAGATAAATAGATAGATCAGTGTAAAAATAATAACCGTTTGAACAAGTGCTTCAACGGAAAACTGCAGACTTGCAATTCCATTTACACCTGTAATTTTTAATAAAACCATAATGATTAACTTGGAAAACGCAAACCCTACGAAGATTCCAATGAACAAAGAACCAAAATATAGCATTAAATTCTCGGCACTCAAAATACGGAATATTCGACCCTTCGTCATGCCAATTAACTGAAATAGACCGATTTCTTTACTTCGTCGTTTTATAAAAATAGTATTTGCATATAAAAGAAAGATTGAAACAATTGCTACAAGTAAGATTGATGCCGCCTTAATTGCTGCAGCCCCTTTTACTGAACCAGCCGTCTCATCCATTTCTGGGTCATATTGCAAGGTAACGAACGCAAAGTAAAGTGCCGCACTAAAAACAAGTGCAAAGACATACAGATAATAATTCTTTAAATTCTTTTTCAGATTTCGAAAAATGAGTTGATTAATGTTCATTTTGCACCCCACCTAGTACACCCTGTGTTTTCATGATGTCCTTAAAGAAGGCATGTCTTTCTTGTTCTCCTTTATTTAGCTGGGTATAGATTTGTCCATCTTTTATAAAAATAACCCTACTACAATAGCTTGCAGCAACTGGATCATGAGTAACCATAATGATCGTTGCTTTACGCTTTTGATTCAAATCACTTAGTTTGTTAAGCAAATCTGACGCAGATTTTGAATCGAGTGCCCCAGTTGGCTCATCTGCGAAAATAATGCTTGGCTCATGAATAAAAGCACGCGCTGCTGATGTTCGTTGTTTCTGACCTCCAGATATTTCATTTGGATACTTATCCTTCATTTCATAAATTCCTAATTCCTTCGCAACTGTCTCGAATCTTTGATTTGCTTCTTTTTTTGATACATTTGATATAGATAATGGCAATAGAATATTTTCCTTCACCGTTAACGTATCTAATAAATTATAATCTTGAAAAATAAAGCCTAAATGATGCTTACGAAACTCAGCAAGCTGCTTCTCCTTCATCCTTGTTATTTCTTTTTTTTCAATTTTAATAAGCCCGTTGCTTACCTTATCGATTGAAGAAAGAACATTGAGCAAAGTGGTTTTACCAGAACCAGATGCTCCCATAATACTAACGAACTCTCCTTCCTCAATTGTTATATCAATTCCTTTTAAAACCTCCTGTTTATTAAATTTATTACCGTAGCTTTTATGAATTTTTACTGCCTCTAATATTGTCATAATTATCGACTCCTTTATTCTATATTCTCATTATAAAATTCTTCCCTTCTATTCTCCTTCGATTATCCGAACAAATAATAAAAGCATGTGACATTTTTGTCACATGCTTCTGAGATTAACGAATTCATTTTTTCTTGGTAATGTTAATGAGAAGGTTGTTCCTTCTCCTAGCTTAGATTTAACACTGATTTTTATAAGTAATGACTTCGCAACCTTTTCTGCTAAATATAGACCCATTCCTGTAGCGGCATGATCATGATGTCTGCTTGTAGATGTAAAACCCTTCTCAAATATACGTGTTATATCCCTTGGGTCAATTCCACGCCCATTATCCTTTACTTCGAGTATGGTTAAATGATGTTGCTGATAACTTTTAATGATGATATCGGATTCCCTACTATATTTGACAGCATTTGTTAAAAGTTGTCTGATGATAAAAGCTAGCCACTTGGAGTCACTTTGTACCTGTTTTATTACTAGATCGATATCAAAACCAATCCCTTTTTGCATACACCACGATTGTAAATCTTTTATTTCTTTAAAAAGAATAGCTTCCAATTCAACATTCTCTATATACAAATCATTTTCAATGAATGGTATTCGTTTTTGGTGTAGCTGCTGATCAAGTAATAAGTGTATTCGCAGCCACTCATACTTCAAATGAGCTTTTATCTCCTCATCCTCTAAACGTTCGATGATTAATTGCATAGCTGTTAGCGGTGTTTTCACCTCATGAATCCAAGATAATAGCTCATCCTTCTCCTGCTCGAGCGCTAATTGATTTTTAGTAGCCTTTTCTATTAAAAAATCGATTTGATTGATAATACTTTCTTCAACGATTTTTTCAAAAGGTCTTTCAGCACCGACAATACTGGTTACATCCAAATTATCTTCTCGTTCAGCCAAAAGTTGATAGAATTTTGTCTCTCTATGAAAGCGAAAAATCAAAAAAACGATAAAGATGATTACTTCAATAAAAACAATATAGAGAATCGGTTTTATTGGGATTGTTGTATCAATAAAAGCTACAAAACTAATAAGTGCTTGTAGGAATAAAAATAAAAATATCCAACTACGTCTTTCAATTAGGAACTTTATAATCATACCGCCGTCTCTTCCATCGCAATATAACCTTGCCCCACTTTTGTTTGAATATAGCTTCCTAAACCCAATTCATCAAGCCTTTTTCGCAGACGATTCACATTGACGGTTAACGTATTGTCACTAACAAAACGCTGATCATCCCATAAACTTTTGATTAACTCTTCCCGGCTCACTATTTTATTTTTCTGCTCAATCAGTAGTTTTAAGATAAAGATTTCGTTCTTTGTAAGTTCAATTGTCCCCACATCATTGGTTACTAAATTTTTCTCATAATCAATCGTTGCATTACACCACGTTTTTAGAGTTATTTGTTCGGTATTATAATTATAGACCCGGCGAAGAATCGCTTGTATCTTCGCAATTAGCACATCAAAATGGAATGGCTTTTGGATAAAATCATCTGCACCAAGCTGCATTGACATAACCATATCGGTTGGATGGTCCCGTGATGATAAAAAGATGATCGGAACATTGGAATGGCTTCGAATCAATCGACACCAATGAAATCCATCAAACTTTGGCAGCTGAATATCAATTATGACTAAATCAGGCTTGATATCTGTGAACTCCTGAAAGACTTTACTGAAATCAGTAATACCATATACATCATAAGACCAGCCCGTTAACCGATCTTTGATTTCATTGAAAAGTGTTGCATCATCTTCAATTAACATGAGTTTAAACAATGGATCCACCACCATACTTTTCATATCATTTACATCATATTGTATAGCAATTATTTTATAGTTGCTATACTTTAAAAGATTGTGGTTCCCCAAATGATTATTTCATATATTTATTGACTAACTCATAACATCTTTCTTTTGTTATTCGTGTTTGTGTCATTAAATATTGTAATGACTCCATCGTTCCACCCTCATATTCTGACGATTCTTCCTTTGCAACTTCATCTCGATGAGTGATCCAATCACGTTGTTCATCTCTAAGATTACTCATCTCACCATCTGAAATTTGTTTTTTAAGAGCTCCGTAGATTTCATTTAATGCCCCATCCCATACTTTAAAAATTTCACCTTGAACTTGATTCATATCTGCCTGTGTTGTAGCAGCTTCCAATTTTTTATCTAAATCTGCTACGGTGTTTTCAACATCCTTAAGTTTCTTTAAATATTCTTGTTTAGTATTAACGGTTATATCGTCTTTGACTGTGTCTTCTTTATCTTCATTTTTGTTTTCAGAATCCGTTTTTTCCTTCGTTTCCTTTTCAGTTACTACCTTCTCTTTAGAATCCGTTTCCTCTTTATATTCACCGCTTTCCTGTTTCACATCACTCGCGGCTTTTTCATTATTATCAGCTCCACATCCCATTAATAATAAAAATGGTATAAATAATATACATAGTTTTTTCACTATTCATTCCTCCTTAAGAAATCGATAATTAGACGATTCATGATTGATAAAAGTTACACTTATTGTAAATCGGATTATCAAGATCGGCGTAAAACGCATGCGTGGAAAATTCACATAAATATAGTGTTTAGAAGATGTTTTTCTGAGGAGTTTGAGGAGGAATATGCATGTTATTCGGGAAATATGCACAATAAAATCGAGGTATGCACGTTACATTACGGATATGTGCGATACTCTCGATTTATGCGCGATTTACTCGGGATTTGCACGTTCCAACGGACTTATACGCGTTAATCCTAGGATTTGCACGTTACGCTCGACATATGCAGGTTAGCCCGATTTCCACAGTACACTTTTGTTATGTAAGGCATGTTATTCATTCGTCCCATATGCCATCTTACGAATGATTTGTTCATGCTGAGGATACTCTTTTAATAGTTCTTCCTGACGAAATAACTCAAAGTCTTCGAACTCAAAGCCAGGTGATACCATACAACCAACAAGAGAATACGTATCTTTCTCCATTACGGATGAACCAAAGATTGTATTCCTAGGAACTAATACTTGGGGTTTCTCACCTTTTTCAAGATCTAATCCTAATTTTATTTCTTTATAATCGCCATTTACATCAATCACATGAACAGTTAACGCACTTCCACCATGGTAATACCAAAGTTCATCCGATTTTAATCTATGAAAATGAGAAATATCATTAGACCTTAAGAGAAAATATATACTTGTGTATAGCTTACGATTATTTGTTTCTTGGCTATCAGAAATAAAAGTAGTAGACTCGTATGTGCTTTTATAGAATCCTCCCTCAGGATGCGGACTTAGCCCAAGGTTAGATATCCAATATTGTGCGTTCTTTACGTTCATATCCATTTCCTTTCCTATACAGATTTTGCATGTGGTATTCAACCCATCATTTTCTTCACTAGCTCTCGATTACGCTTTTTGAATAGTTCATTATGTGATGAGACCATCCCTGATTTAGATGCATCAGGTTGGATATACTGCTTTGCTTTATTCACTGCATTAGCTGCGTCCTGAAATGCTCCTGCTATTAATTGAACCTTCCCATCAAACATTAGAATATCACCTACAGCATAAAGGCCGGCTACCGAAGATTCGCATGTTGCATTACCCGCAATATAGTAATTATCTACTCGTTCAATATTTAATTCACTATTCTCAAGTAATGTCGAATCTTGCTCATACCCATGATTAATGATTACTTCATCAATTTCTAAATATGAAACTTCACCAGTTTCATTATTAGTCAACTCAACCTTTTCAATAACCTCATGATCATTACTTGCTACTAATTTTGTAATTGATGAATTAAAGAAACATTCAGCCCCGCTATTCATGAGCTGTGTTACTTGTGCTTCATGCCCTCCAAAATTATCTCTTCTATATGTAACATACACTTTTTTAGCAATCGGCTCTAATTCATTTGCCCAATCAATCGCAGAATTTCCACCACCAGAAATAATCACTGTTTTATCTTTGAAACGCATTAAAGACTTCACTGTGTATTGTAAATTTGAGACCTCAAACCGATCAGCACCTTCAATCTCTAGCTTTTGAGGATTCAATATTCCGCTACCAATGGCAATAATAATTGTTTTTGAATAATGGCTTTGTCCTGAGGAAGTCCTTAATACAAATATCCCCTCTTCATCACGAGTGATGGACTCTACCTTTTCATTTAACACAACAGTGGGTTTAAATGTTAGCCCTTGTTCCACAAGCTGCTCAATTAATTTTGCACCTTGAATGGGCGTTTGCCCTCCAACATCCCATATCATTTTCTCAGGATAAACATGTAATTTTCCACCTAATTGTGGTTGAAATTCAATAATCTTTGTTTTCATTTCTCTAAGTCCACTATAAAAAGTCGAGTAAAGACCAGCAGGTCCTCCTCCAATCACAGTCACATCAAATAATTCTTCTTGTATCATTTCCCGATCACTCCTCGGTAATCAAATGTAATTGATTATCATTCTCATTAAAATATACCTCTTTTTTAGATTCTTTACAAGACTGAATTTTTTCCATATTTTCTTACAGCCCAGTTTCCTTTTATCAAAATTGAATTACGCTCCTAGCTAGTTTTATTCAGTTATGTTTCTTAAAAGAAACCGTTGACATCAATAAAATTTAGTTTTATAGTTTATATCAAATCGATACTGATAATCATTATCAATTATGCATTCTTACTTAAAAGGAGGTTACTTGATGGTCCGCCTATATACAAATGATTTAAACATTAGTTATGGAGAGCGGTTAATCGTCAAAGATTTAAGTGTTGATATCCCTGATAAAAAAATCACAACCATTATCGGCTCAAATGGTTGCGGGAAGTCTACCCTTCTAAAAGCGATTACACGAATTATTTCTCATCAATCTGGTGCAGTCGTACTTGATGGAGCAAATATTTCAAAGGAGAATACGAAGATCCTTGCTAAAAAAATGGCGATTCTTCCACAAACACCAGAAAGTGCAAGTGGTTTAACAGTTGGTGAACTTGTATCGTACGGACGTTTTCCATATCAAAAGGGATTCGGACGATTAACAAAAAAAGATTATGAAGTCATCGACTGGTCTTTAGAAGTTACAGGAATTAGTGATTTTAAGTTTCGTCCTGTTGATTCACTTTCTGGAGGACAACGTCAGCGTGTCTGGATTGCAATGGCCCTTGCACAAGAAACAGACATTATTTTTCTTGATGAACCGACTACTTATTTAGATATGGCCCATCAATTAGAAGTCTTGGAGCTATTACAAAAATTAAATCTTGAACAAGATCGAACAATTGTCATGGTTCTTCATGACTTAAATCAAGCTGCACGATTCGCAGACTATATTATCGCTTTAAAAGACGGAGAAATTGTAAAGGCAGGAAATTGTGAGGAAGTCATTAAACATGATGTACTTAGAAAAGTATTCAATATTGATGCCGAAATCGGTAGAGACCCGAGAACAAATAAACCAATGTGTGTAACTTATAATCTAGTAAAAGGAGACTTTTTACATGAAGAAGATAATTATCCCCTTTATTCTGCTGCTGGCGCTAGTAATTAGTGGCTGTAGCAATAACGAGGCAACAGGAAAAGAAAAAGAGAAGCCATCAGAAGAAAAAAAGGCTGAGACAATTACATATGAATCCGAAACCGGCCCAATTGAAGTTCCGGCAAATCCGAAACGAGTTATATTATTATCTGGATTTACTGGGAATGTTTTAGACCTTGGAGTGAATGTCGTTGGTGTTGATGTTTGGTCAAAAACCAATCCAACATTTGCAGAAGAATTAAAAGATGTAGAAGAAGTATCTGACGAAAGCTTAGAAAAGATTATTGAATTAGAACCAGACCTAATCATAGGGTTATCCAACATTAAAAACATTGAAAAACTAAGTGAAATTGCCCCTACTGTAACATATACTTGGGGCAAAGTTGATTATTTAACTCAACATATAGAGATTGGAAAACTAGTAAATAAAGAAAAAGAAGCAAAAGAATGGGTAGAAAACTTTAAAGCACTTGCTAGTGAGGTTGGAGAAGAAATCCGCGCAAAAATTGGTGAAGATGCAACAGTATCTGTCATTGAAAGCTATGATAAGCAGCTATATGTATTCGGAGATAACTGGGCACGTGGAACTGAATTATTATATCAAGAAATGGGCTTAAAAATGCCTGAAAAGGTAAAGGAAATGGCTTTAAAGGATGGTTATTATGCAATTTCAGCCGAAGTCCTTCCAGAGTTTGCTGGTGATTATGTTGTGTTCAGTAAATACTCAGATGCTGATAACTCATTCCAAGAAACTGAAACATATAAAAACATTCCTGCTGTAAAAAACAATCATGTTTTTGAAATGAACGGGAATGGAGCATCCTTCAGTGACCCAGTCACATTAGAAAAACAACTTGCATTTTTTAAAGAAGCATTTTTAGGAAATTAAAACTAATAAGAGGGATTCTTTATTAAGAATTCCTCTTCCCTATTCTAGGAAGGGACAGATACATGACTTATGACAAAAGAAAAACAACCAACATTTCCATTTATATATAAGTTGATAGTTGGATTACTTGTCTTTATCGGGATGTTTTTTGCAGCCTGCATTTTTGGTGCTGCAGACATCACAATCAAAGATGTGTGGCTTGCACTAACGTCAACTACTTCAGGAGAGAAAATTAATATCATCCGTGAAATTAGATTGCCACGGGAAATTGCAGCGATATTTGTTGGAGCAGCACTAGCTGTTTCGGGTGCCATCATGCAAGGAATGACGAGAAACCCCCTTGCTGACCCGGGCTTACTTGGGCTTACTTCTGGGGCAAATGCAGCATTAGCCATTACCATCGCATTTATCCCTTCAACAAATTATTTTTGGATTATGATTTCTTGCTTTATCGGAGCAGCCATTGGCGCAATCTTAGTGTTTGGTATATCAGCAATAAAAAAAGGTGGATTTTCTCCTTTTCGAATAGTCTTAGCTGGTGCGGCGGTCTCCGCATTTTTATATGCAATTGGAGATGGAGTAGGAATCTTTTTTAAAATCTCAAAGAACACATCCATGTGGACAGCTGGTGGATTAATTGGCACTTCATGGAACCAGCTTCAAATGATTGTACCCGTTATTACAATCGGCATACTTATCTCACTTTTTCTCTCAAGACAACTTACCATTCTAAGTTTAAATGAAGAAGTGGCTGTGGGATTAGGTCAAAGAACAACTCAAATCAAAGCCATTTTGTTTATTGTCATTATTTTACTTGCTGGTGCAGCTGTTGCTCTTGTTGGAAATATGGTATTTATCGGTTTAATGATTCCGCATCTCGTTCGAGCAATTGTTGGCACAGATTATCGTTATATCATACCTTTTTCAGCGATTTTAGGTGCTACTTTTATGCTTTTTGCTGATACACTTGGTCGTACAATCAACGCACCTTATGAAACACCTGTCATCGCAATTGTTGCCATGATTGGTTTACCTTTCTTCCTGCTAATTGTACGAAAAGGAGGTAAATCTTTCTAATGATTCATCCAGCATTACTAAAAAAACAACGAATTATTTTTTTCATTCTCTTATTACTCATTTTAATAACTATTGTAGTCGGGATGGGGTTAGGCCCTTCTTCCCTTTCCTATGATCGACTGCTGCCAACCCTTTTTGGCCAAGGAACATTTAAAGAAGATTTTGTTTTATTTTCAATTCGATTCCCTCGAATCATTATTACATTATTATCAGGTATGGCACTTGCATTGTCAGGAGCTATTTTACAAGGAATTACGAGAAATGATTTAGCTGACCCTGGTATTATCGGGATCAACTCTGGAGCAGGTGTAGCCATTGCCGTTTTCTTTTTATTTTTTCCAATTGAACCCGGTTCGTTTGTATACATGTTACCAGTAGTTGCATTTATTGGCGCTTTAATAACAGCTTGTATCATTTATATTTTTTCATACAGTAAAACTACCGGTCTTCAACCAGTTCGGCTAGTACTCGTTGGGGTTGGTTTTTCAATGGCTCTTTCTGGAATTATGGTTGTTCTTATTTCATCAGCTGAACGTGAAAAGGTAGATTTTATCGCGAAATGGTTAGCCGGCAATATATGGGGTACAGATTGGCCTTTCATTTGGGCGCTTCTTCCATGGTTAGTTATTTTAATTCCGTTTACCTTATATAAGGCAAATCGTTTGAACCTCCTGGGACTTAGTGAACCTGTAGCAATCGGTGTTGGTGTATCTATTGAAAAAGAACGCATTACGATACTCTTAACAGCTGTTGCACTCGCTGCATCCGCAGTTTCTGTCACTGGTGGGATTGCTTTTATAGGCTTAATGGCACCACATATGGCAAAGGCATTAGTCGGACCAAGAAATCAATTATTTATTCCGATCGCTATATTGCTCGGTGGATGGTTTCTCGTACTGGCAGATACCATTGGTCATAATCTAGTTGAGCCAAATGGAATTCCTGCTGGTATTATGGTTGCTTTAATTGGTGCACCGTATTTTATGTATTTATTGTTGAAGAGATAAATGGAACTGAAAATGTAGCCCAAGCAGCTGTAGTTAAACCTACAAAGAGACTTTCTTTGTAGGTTAACTAAGCCTTTTTGATTATTCATTAAGCTTTTTTCTAATTTCAGAATTCACTTTTCGGAGTGCCTTTTTCGATCCCCTTTCCATATCATGTTGTAATTTTCGATCCTTATAACTGACGAATAATGAATTGATGTCATACCCTTCAGGATATAAATCAGCTGCTTTTATCTCCAGCTCAATTCTCTTAGCATTTACTTCTACGAATTGATTCTTATAGAGTACTACTACATTATTGAAATTGTCCCTTTTCTTATAGACAATCCCAAAATCAGCGTATTCTGTAATTTTCACTTTGTCCCCAACTTCAAATTCATACGTTGTATTTTTTTGAGCATCAGCCTTAACTGGCTTTTTAATTTTACTTTCTTTTACTTGTTCTAAGTCATAATCTTTAATTTCAATATAGTTCTGCGCTTTTTGCAGCACCTTTTCAGGTAGATTCATTTTTTTAGCAATCCAAAGAGCATTACTATCCCCAGATGTGCCGATGAGAAGTTTATACATCGGCTCTAATGATTCACTATTGAATTGCATTGCAGCATTCATGAAGTCACTATGGATTTCTGAGTATCTCTTGATTTCTCCATAATGTGTTGTAGCAACAGTGATACAACCTTTTTGGTAAAATTCCTCAAGTATAGCAATGGCAAGAGAAGCCCCTTCGTTCGGTTCTGTTCCACTTCCGATTTCATCAAAAAGGAGCAGTGTGTTATTGGTAGATGCTCTCATAATTTCCGAAATATTTTTCATATGAGATGAAAATGTACTGAGAGAATTTTCGATACTCTGATTATCACCAATATCCACAAATATTTGATCAAAAATAGCTATTTCTGTCCCCTCATCTGCTGCAATATGAAAGCCTGACATCACAGCAAGTGCTAAAATTCCGATTGTCTTCAGCACCACTGTTTTACCGCCGGCATTTGGTCCTGTAATGATTAAACTTCGGTACTCATTTCCAATCTCAAAGTCTAGAGGAACAATATGTCCTTGTAAAAGTGGATGCTTACAGTTCTTCAACCTGATAAATCCATGTTGATTAATCCTTGGCTCAATACCATCAATGCTTTTACTAAATTTTGCTTTGGCAAAGATCATATCGTACTGGCTAATAAGTTCAATATTGATATTGATTTGTCTGATTTCTTCAAAAATCATTCCCGAAAGTGTCGCTAATATTTGGTACTCCTCAATGGATTCCTCGGCTTTTAAACTAGCTAACTCTGCATTAAATTTTGATATAGCTGCTGGCTCAATAAACACTGTAGAACCTTTAGAAGAAACCTCAATGATGGAACCAGCTACTTGGTTTTTATATGAGGCCTTAATTGGAATCGTAAAACGATCATCCTTTTTACTAATAAAAAATTCCTGGATATACTCTTTATTGGCACCACTCTTCAAAAATTTATTCAAGCGATCTTCAATTTTTTCTTCTGTTCGGGCAATTTGGTTTCGAATTCGCTTTAAATTTTTACTCGCTTCAGAATCCACCCGATTTCCTTTTATTGAGTAATTAATGTTCTCTTCAATGCTTCTAAATTCAGTCATTGATTGAGCATAAGAATGTAAGACAGGTGCAAAAAATTCCTTATCTTGCATAAATCTCTTGATATTTCTACACCCTCTTAAGAAATCAGAAATAGCCACTAACTCCGATGGGTCTAAAATCATCCCTTTTTCAAGCTTTTCAATATGATGGCCTATATTTGATATACCTTTTAGTGGTATTTGATGATCAGCATCCAGCAACTTCCTTGCCTCTGTTGTCTCATTCAAACTATTTTTTACTACCTTACTATTGGTACTTGGCTGAAGCTTGTCGAGCATTTTCTTCCCTAGACTGCTCATACAATTTGCCTTTACCATTTCTTTTAGTTCGTTATATTGTAATTTTTCAAAAGTCATTGTATTCATAGCGATCTCCTTTAATTTGAAATAATAAAAAAATGCCCGCAGTAAACTCTCCTACCAACCCATGTGAACTGTTAAAAAAATAACTGTTTACATGAGTATAGAAAGCTCCTGCGGGCACATACCCTTTTGATCACAAGGTATTTTTATCGGTAACAAATAATGTCATCAAACGTAATCGTACTATAACAAAAAGCATGACAGGACAAATCCCGCCATGCTCTTCGTCATAACACTCTTTTGTGTTAACCGAATATATGGATAAGGAAGCAGTCTTATGGTAGGTATTCACAATGCTTTGCAACATTGTGAAAGAAGGCATACGTAATACACTGAAAAAATCAGTTCATTACATACCTTATTCAACTAAATTAGTTGATACCTACTCCCGACATACAACACCACACCTTTTATAAGAATAATTAAAATATATCATCATTCTAATCGAGAGTCAATTTTCTTTCGATCATAAATAAACCTTATATGTTATTCTTGACCCTTATACGCTTGTCTCAACATGTTGATATTAATTTTTTTCATTTGTAGCATAGCTTTCATTACTTTTTCTGCTTTTATAGGATTGGGGTCACTAACCATTTCAGTTAAGCTTCTAGGAATAATTTGCCACGATACACCGTACTTATCCTTCAGCCATCCACATACTTGAGCCTTCTCATCTCCACCCTCAGATAATTTCTCCCAATAATAATCCAATTCATCCTGTGAGTCACAATTGACTACAAATGAAATGGCCTCAGTGAATTTGTATTGAGGACCACCATTTAATGCAATGAAAGCTTGTCCTTCTAGATCAAATTCCACGGTCATTACTGTTCCTTCCTCTATCCCATTGATTTCGTGCCTTTCTTTACCATAGCGAGTAATTCTTCCTAACTTGGAATTACTAAAGATCGAAGTGTAAAACTTTGCAGCCTCTTCTGCCTGTGTATCAAACCATAGATTTGTTGTGATTTTCTGGATTTTATTATTCATGATTTTCTCCTTCTCTTTTTGTTTATTCTTCCCATAATAACCTAAAACTTCACAACAAGGATAAAGACCTGGTGCTGTAACCCATTTGCACCAGGCCAAACCTTTACTTATTATTCTTTTATTCCAGTATAAATATGGATCGCATCTCGTAAAAACTCAGCTGTACCTGGTTGTTCTTTATCGTAGTACGCTGTAAATCTTTCATCATCGACATACATTTGAGCAAGACCTGCATGCGCTTCTTTCGTATATTTTGGCCAATAGAACATTAGCCATTGCTTGTGAAGTTCAGCTGCTTTTTGAGCAAGTTCACTCGCGGGATCACCCGTTTTGAATGCTTCAGCTAATGTTTCAGTAACCTGTTCTGTTAGCTTCGTTACAGCTTCATGCTCTTCTTCGGACATATTCATAACTTTTTCATTTGATTGATCAATCGCTTTGTCACCATATTTCTCTCGGATTTCTTTCCCATATTTCTTCTCATTTTCATCTATCATATTTTTCTTAAATCCATCAAATTTTTCCTTATCTGACATATTCATTCTCCCTTCTGTTAATGCAATTGTTTTATTCACATTTGCGATTAGTATATCTAGCTGTTCCCTTTTTTCGAGGAGTTTTTGACGGTGTTCCTTAAGTGCAGATGCCCCATCAAAGGAAGGCGCAGTAACAATGTCTTTAATACTGTCTAGGCTGACTCCTAGTTCACGATAAAATAAGATTTGCTGCAACCTGTTAACTTCGACCTGACCATAGATTCGATATCCTGACGAATTGATTCTTGCCGGCTTAAGAATTCCAATTTCATCATAATAACGTAATGTTCTTGCACTAACACCCGCTAGGCTTGCTAGCTTTTGCACGGTATATTCCATGTGCTCACCTCCTCATACATTTACGATACACCTTTACGCAGCGTCAAGGTCAATAGGAATAGTGAAAAATTTTTATGTGGCTGTAAACTCAAATGTTTTCCAGTTACTAGGCACTTATTTGGATTTCGAAAATATAAATTTTGGGTACTTTTCCCTTTGTATTCATCGGGGTGGAGGGGGGTTATCGTGCATATATTTGGGTTATCGTGCATATATCTGGGTCAACGTGCATATATCTGGGTCAACGTGCATATATCTTAGTTATCGTTCATATCATCTTACGAACGCACATATATTCGAGATATCGTGCATATCTCCGAAATAACGTGCATTCCTTGCCTATTGACCGTATTTTGAATTAATGGCCGTATTTTCAGATTGATCATGCACCTGTCAAGTAGACACTCTTAAAAACAGCCATTATGCCGATTT
>NZ_JAKTTI010000024.1 GCF_022427965.1 Fredinandcohnia quinoae
CAAGCCTGTAGTGGACTTTCACCACCGAGTATTCGCCCATGCAGGGCGCACAAAGTAAAAAGTCGTGAAAGTTACTTCCACGACTTTTTATTCTTAAATTTGTGGTTCTGGTTGAGATTTTGCTTCTCTTTTTCTTGTTAACTGCTTATGCTTCCATACTAACCATAGCTGTGCTGCGATAAAGATGGATGAATACATACCAGCAATCAATCCTACTAAAAGACCAAATGAGAAATTAAAGATTGATTCACTTCCAAAAATCAATAATGCGACTACAGTAATAATAACTGTAAGAACAGTATTAATTGAACGTGTAAGTGTTTGTCTTAGTGCCATATTAACAATTTTCGCAAGGTCCTCATATGTCTTAATCTTTTTCTTCTTCTTATAAAGTTCTCTCATCCTATCAAATGTAACAATTGTATCATTTATCGAATAACCTATTATCGTTAAAATTGCAGCGATAAAGGTTAAATCAACTTCAAGACGAGTTACACTGAATAGTGCAATGATAAAGAATGCATCATGAATAAGAGCGACTACTGCCGCAACCCCCATTATCCACTCAAAACGTATTGCCACGTAAATAATGATCCCTATTGAAGCAATTAGAGAAGCATACAATGCATTACGTGCTAATTCCTTCCCTACCGTAGGTGAAACTGTACTAACATTAGGATCAGAACCATAAAGATCTTTAAAGTGGTTTTTCACCTTATGAATTTGATCTTGATTGAACTCACCAATAAATCTAGCAACACCAATTTCACTTTCATTACCTGAGATAACCACCTCATCAGGTTTTAAATTCAATTTTTTAAATTCATCGGTCATTTCCTCTTTTGTTAAAGCCTCATTTGCAAGAATCTCAACACGAGTCCCAGATGCAAAATCGATACCTAGATTTAATCTAAATGTCGCTAATACTCCTATACCAATAATAATCATAATAGAAGATGCAATGAAAAACTTCTTATGGTGTTTTACAAAATCAAACTTATCGAATTTAGTAGGTATATATCCTTCCTCATCCGCGTCAGCTAGATTTCGTATTTCACTTTCCTTAACACCAAAATATCCTGGCTTTTTATTTAGAAATCGACTATTCACCCATAAACCTAATAATAAACGACTTCCATAGACTGCTGTTAAAAAGCTTAACAGAATACTGACAATTAACATTACTGCAAACCCTCTAACAGAGCTTGTACCAAAGACAAACAATACTCCAGCAGCTAATAATGTTGTGATATTTGCATCAAAAATTGTCCAAAATGAGTTCTTATTACCTGATTTATATGCAGATAAAATGGATTTTCCTGATTTGAGTTCTTCTTTAATCCGTTCGTACGTTATAATATTGGCATCTACAGCCATTCCGACCCCGAGGATAAGTGCCGCTATTCCTGGCAGAGTCAATACTGCATTCATCCAATCAAAAATGAGTAATGTTAAATAAATAAAAGTACTTAATGTAACAACTGCTATCATACCAGGGAAACGGTAGAAGACAAGCATGAATAAAAATATAATTCCAATCCCAACAAAACCAGCAAAGATTGTCTTTTGTAGTGCTTGTTCACCAAATTTTGCACCAACAGATGTTGAATATGTCTCTTTCAAATCAACTGGTAATGAACCAGCATTTAGAAGTGATGCTAATTCATTAGCAGATTCAACAGTAAAATTTCCTCCAGTAATGGATACTGACTTCCGATTGAATACTTGGTCAACTGTAGCAGCAGAAAGATATTTCGGGTTCTCACCGGCTTGTGCCTTAGCAGCCTCTGCTTTATATGAATCTTTACCTTCTTCAAAGTCTAACCAAATAACCATAAGGTTACGGCCAGCACCCTTATTGAGTACAGTTTGGGTTGCATTTTTCAAGTCATCAGAATCTTTTACAGTTAATGAAACACTTGGTCGACCTGCTTCATCAAAGGATTGGTTGGCACCACCTTGTGCCAATCTAGACCCATCTAGGACAATATTATCATCCACATCTCTAAAGGTTAATTTTGCTTGAGTTGATAAAATTTCGCGGACTTTTTCCTGATCCGTAACACCGGCTAGTTGAACGCGAATTCGATCCTTTCCTTCAATTTGAATATTAGGTTCACTAACACCCAAGACATTGACACGTTTATTTAATGCATTAACCGTGCTTACTAATGCATCTTTATCAATAACATCGCCTTTTTTAGCAGGTAGTACCTCATATAGGACTTCAAATCCACCTTGAAGGTCGAGCCCAAGTTTAATATCCTTAACAATATCCTTAGTTGTAACTCCCATTACACTTGCGATTAGAAGTAGTACTAAGAAAAACGCAACAATGCGGCCTCTTTTAACCATAAATATGTATATCCTCCTTTTTCTAGCTGAAAAAACCTATCAATAAAACTATCAACACTCAATAAACCAATTATGAAACATTGATTTATACATGTCAATTTGAAATAGTATAAGCAACTATGCTTACAATAATTTTTCCAATACTTCCTTCCCTTCCTCATCAAACCAACTTGGGGATTTAAAAGCTTCAACAGTTGCATAATTCATATAATCTCCAATTTTTACGGCTAAAATGTCATTCACAATTTGGTACAGCATTTTTTCGTCTTGAACCCGTTTCCAAGTCTTTTTTTTGAGATATTCCCAAATTTCATCTTCCTTCACCTGATCATATCCATATAGGATAAATTCTTCTAATTTACTTTTTAACGCAGGTCCAACTGTTTCACGATATTTCTCATGAATATGAACGTCTTGATTATCCAATGTACTCTCCCCTTCTAATGAATCATAATCTATTTTCGATTAGACATCCCAAAATTAATTACGGCTATGTAATACTTGTCATGCTTGGCCACCTATCTTGCATATAGTTAATTGTAAATGATATCACCTTTTTTGAGAAGGTAGGGAACTCAGATGTCGAAGCAAACATTTTTAAAAGGAACCTTAATCTTAATCGTAGCAGGTTTTATTACTAGGATTTTAGGTTTTATTAATAGAATTGTCGTTGCTAGGTTAATTGGTGAAGAGGGAGTAGGCTTATACATGATGGCAGTTCCTACAATGGCTCTCACAATTACAATTACCCAATTGGGCTTGCCTGTTGCAATTTCTAAGCTAGTTGCAGAAGCTGAAGCAAAAGGGGACAAAAGAAGGATTAAAAAAATCTTAGTTGTTTCTCTTGCAACAACAGGTGTTCTATCGATTTTATTTACACCTGCGATGATATTCCTTGCACCGATCTTATCTGAAACATTATTAACAGATTCAAGGACATATTATCCATTGCTAGCCATCTCTCCTATTGTACCAATCGTTGCGTTGTCATCGGTGCTGCGAGGTTATTTTCAAGGCAGACAAAATATGAAACCTGCTGCCATTTCACAGGTTATTGAGCAAGTAGTCCGTATCACATTAGTTGCTGTTTTTACAAAAGCTTTTCTTCCTTATGGAATTGAATATGCAGCTGCCGGTGCTATGCTTTCTGCTGTAGTTGGTGAACTAATGTCACTACTCTATATGTTGTATATGTTTAAAATGAACAAACATATTAAAGTACGAAGAAACTTTTTCAAAGCTGCTAAATCTGGAAAGCAAACCTATCATGATTTGATGAGGATTGCATTACCAACAACGGGGAGCCGCCTAATTGGTTCGATTAGTTGGTTTTTCGAACCAATTGTCGTCGCTAACAGCTTACTTATTGCCGGAGTCGCAACCCAAATTGCGACACGACAATACGGGGAGTTAACAGGCTTTGCGATGCCACTACTTATGCTTCCCTCTTTTATCACGTTTTCACTTTCAACTTCACTTGTTCCTGCAATAAGTGAAGCTGCAGCAAAAAGGCAAACATTGTTAATCGAACACCGATTACAGCAAGCATTACGTTTATCACTTGTCGCTGGAGGTATTTCGATTGTCATCTTATATATTTTCGCAACACCACTCATGCAATTAATGTACGGAAATAGTAATTCAGCCATTTATGTAAAAGTAATGGCTCCGTTTTTTATCTTTTATTATTTTCAAGGCCCACTTCAAGCGACGTTACAAGCACTTGATTTAGCAAAAGCCGCGATGATCAACAGTTTTATTGGAGCATTCATTAAAACGGCAGTTATTTTCTTATTGGCTACAAGACCTTCGCTTGGGATAATGGGAGCTGCACTCGGAATCGTTATTGGTATGGTTTTAGTAACCATGCTCCATTTTTCAACAATTATTAAGGCCATTTCCTATAGCTTTTATGTAAAAGACTATGTAAAGAGCTTTGTTACAATGATTATATCTGGATTTGTTGGTCATTATTTCTATTCAAACTTCATGTTCGAAGCACATCTTGCCTTAAAAACAATCGTATCCATCGGATTAACTACACTTGTTTATTGTGTGCTCTTAATTTTGTTTAATCTTATAAAAAAAGAAGAAATTAATAAGATACCAGTGATTGGTCCTATACTTTCTTTCTTTCTACCAACCAAAAGGTAACCACAATTATAGTGGTTACCTTTTTATCTAGTATCTTTGAGGTCAATATGGAACTTCCCATTATGATAACTGCAATAGGATATTTTTTTTATATCATGATACCCAAGTTTTTCAAGTTTTTGCTCAAGCCAAAACTTCGTTTTATTTATTTGATCTAAGTGATGTTCTTGGATAGAGCCATCAAGTATTAATGGTAAATCAATTGACGGTTCGGAATCTTTTATTGATTGATTATCGCTTTTTTCTAAGACAGATAATTTTCCAGAGGATTCTAAAATTGCAAACTCAACATCTGCAACATTTTTAATACTTTTTTCACGGAGCTGCATCAGTAGATCATCAAAATTATACCGTTGTTGCTTCATTGCTTCCTCATCAATCTTCCCATTATTGATAATAACAGTAGGGCGACCATCGACAATTTCTCTAAATTTTTGGCTTTTAAGAGAGACTATTGCTAAGCAATATTGAATCACCATTAGTATTGCCATCGGTATAACAGTATGAAGTAAAGGATCCTTCGTATCTTCAATACCGATTACTGCCATCTCAGCAATCATCATAAATACAACCAAATCAAGTAAACTTAACTCTCCTATTTCTCTTTTTCCCATTACACGAAATATGACTAATATTAATATATAGAGAAAAACAGTTCTCCCTATCATGATTATGTATATGTCCAATACAACAGCCTCCTCACAGTAATAATACATAGATGATTCGATCTGCTACCTATTATTTTAGACAATTCCAAGCAAAACATAATTCGAATCTTTTTCCAATTACGATTCTAAAATTAATTGGACATGAATATGCTCGTACTAAGGGTGAATGGAACAATTAAGAAGGAGGAACTATCGTGAGAAAAATGGGGGTTGCAATTTTTTATGGGGTGATAGCAATTTTTATTATTGTTATCCTATTTAGTCTGCTTTTTTCATTACTATTAAAATTCACATCAGTACAAGAATCTTCATTATCATGGGTTATTCTAGCGTCTTCGTTTATTGCCTTATTTATAGGTGGTTTCGTTTCTGGTGGAAAAGGGAAGGAAAAAGGTTGGTTGATTGGAGGAGGAACAGGGCTATTATATTCGGTGATCGTCTTCCTCATTCAATATTTAGGATATGATGCAACTTTTACTGCAGAACAAGCGATGTATCATTTAGGTTTCTTGGCTATCGCAATCATTGGTGGAATATTCGGAGTGAATATGTCAACACCGTCAAGGAGAGAGGCTTAATTTATAAAAGAGCGTTTATTAAACGCTCTTTTTTCATTACCTTAATCATTACGTACTTCACGTACAGCTTGTCTATCGTATGTAAGACGAGAGTCACCTGCTTTAATTACAACCTTGTTCTCATCAAGTGAGTCTACAATACCGTGAAGACCACCAACAGTTACTACTTTATCGCCTTTTGATAATCCAGCTTGCATTTGTACAGTAGCCTTCTGACGCTTCTGCTGTGGACGAATCAACAGGAAATAAAAAATAGCAAACATAAGTATTAATGGGCCAATTGTTCCTAATAATTCCATTCATTTCACCTCTTTCCTCGTTATTTCATTTCAATCAATTTATATTTAGAAGTTTTTTGCGTTTGGTTTGTTAAAACCGTATCGCTCAAAAAATTCTTGGCGGAAGTCACCAAGTCGATCTTCACTAATCGCTTGTCTGACCTGCTCCATTAATTTTAACAGAAAATGCAGATTATGATAAGTAGTAAGTCTTATTCCGAATGTTTCGCTTGTTTTAATTAAATGACGAATATAGGCACGACTATAATTTTTACAAGTATAGCAGTCACAATTCTCATCAATTGGCCTGAAATCACGAGCGTATTCTGCATTTTTCACAACCAAGCGCCCTTCACTCGTCATCAGTGTTCCATTTCGGGCAATTCGAGTTGGAAGCACACAATCGAACATATCAATTCCACGAATTGCACCGTCAATTAATGAATCTGGGGATCCAACACCCATTAAGTATCTCGGTTTGTTCGTAGGAAGGAGTGGTGTCGTAAATTCTAGCACCTTGTTCATAATGTCCTTCGGTTCTCCAACTGAAAGTCCACCAACTGCATAGCCAGGGAAGTCCATTGAAACTAAGTCTCTTGCACTTTGCTTACGAAGTTCTTCATATTCACCACCTTGGACAATTCCGAACAACCCTTGATCATTTGGTCTAGAATGTGCCTGTAAGCATCTCTCAGCCCAACGGCTTGTTCGTTCAACCGACTTTTTCATATAATCATATTCAGCTGGATATGGCGGGCATTCATCAAATGCCATCATAATATCCGAACCAAGCGCATTTTGAATTTCCATTGCTTTTTCAGGTGACAAGAAAAGCTTATCTCCATTTAAATGGTTGCGGAAATGTACACCTTCTTCTTTTATTTCACGGAATTGACTGAGACTGAATACTTGGAATCCACCTGAATCAGTTAAGATTGCCCGATCCCAGTTCATAAATTTGTGGAGGCCACCCGCTTCTTTGATGATTTCATGACCAGGTCTGAGCCAAAGGTGGTATGTATTACTTAGAATAATACCAGCACCCATTTCCTTCACTTCCTCTGGTGCCATCGTCTTAACTGTCGCTAATGTACCAACTGGCATGAAGGCAGGCGTGTCGAACGATCCATGTGGTGTATGAACCCTTCCTAATCTCGCACCTGTTTGCTTACATGTCTTAATAAATTCATATCTAATTGCTGTCAAAAGTAAATCTCCTTTCAAACTTAACGTGCATTTGTTTGCAATGTCGATCATATAACAATCCTTTATAAGATTAGCATTGCATCCCCGAAGCTGAAGAAACGATATCGCTCCTTTACCGCTTCTTCATATGCATGAAGAATATTGTCTCGCCCTGCAAGGGCACTAACTAGCATAACTAACGTTGATTTCGGCAAGTGGAAATTGGTTACCAACCCGTCAATTGCTCCATACTCATATCCTGGATAAATGAATATATTTGTCCATCCACTAGATTCAGCAAATATACCATCATGTTTCTTCACAATTGTTTCTAGTGTTCTTGTAGAGGTTGTCCCAACAGAAATAATCTTTCCACCATTTTCCTTTACTTCATTTAAGAGTTTGGCTGTGGGTGCAGACATTTGATAAAACTCTGAATGCATTTCATGTTCATCAATTGAATCAGCACTAACTGGACGAAATGTTCCTAAACCAACATGCAATGTAATAAACGCAATATGGACACCTTTTCCAGCAATATCTTGTAAAAGCTGTTCGGTAAAATGTAACCCTGCAGTTGGTGCTGCAGCTGAACCGCGATGCTTTGCATATACGGTTTGATATCTCTCTTGATCATCAAGTTGTTCCCGTATATATGGGGGTAGAGGCATCTCACCTAAAGCATCTAAGATTTCATAAAATATACCATCATATTGAAATTTAAAATGACGACCACCATGTTCACTCTCAGATGTACAAATTGCCTTTAATCGCCCGTCACCGAAAGATAGAACAGTACCTTCTTTTACCCTTTTTGCTGGTTTAACGAGAGTTTCCCATATATCTTCTTCCTCTTGTTTTAAAAGTAATACCTCGACTTTTGCTCCGGTTTCCTCTTTCACACCATAAAGTCTAGCTGGTAACACTCTAGTATCATTCAGTACTAAACAATCCCCTTTTTTTAAATACGAAAGGATTGATCTAAAATTAGAATGCGAGATCTCCCCAGATTTTTTGTCCACGACCATTAATCGAGATGCCTCGCGATTTTCTAATGGAGTTTGTGCAATTAATTCCTCTGGTAAATTAAAATCAAATAAATCTACTCTCATCTTTTTCACCTTTTTCTCTATCTAACTCATTTAAAGCGACCTATTATATAAAAAATGAGTGATAATATGATGCTAATAACAATTGATGTTACAATTGGGAAATAGATTGTCGTGTTTCCCTTTTTAAAAACAATATCACCAGGTAGCTTCCCGACAAAATGCCATAATGCGCCGATTATTAATAAAATGATTCCCGTAACCATTAGCATTTTCCCCATCTTCCCAACCTACTCCCTTGGAATTTCCATATGGAAATGCTTATATACTAAATCTGTTACAATTCTACCACGTGGAGTTCTTTGTAAAAAGCCAATTTGCAGTAAGTATGGTTCGTATACATCCTCAATTGTGTGAGACTCTTCACCAATTGTAGCTGCAATTGTCTCAAGGCCAACTGGGCCACCACGAAATTTTTCAATAATCCCTCTAAGTAATTTATGGTCAATATGGTCAAGTCCTAAACGGTCAACCTGCAGTAATTCCAAGGCATCATGTGCAAGTGACTCGGTGATAATTCCATTTCCACGTACTTGGGCATAATCCCTTACCCGTCTTAATAAACGATTAGCAATTCGAGGAGTCCCACGGGATCGTCTAGCAATCTCAAATGCTGCTTTATCTTCAATTTCGACATCCAATAGCTCAGCAGTTCTCTCTACAATATTTTCAAGTTGGATTTCATTATAATATTCTAGTCGACTTAATACACCAAACCGATCACGTAACGGCGCTGATAAAGCACCTGCCCTTGTTGTTGCACCAACAAGTGTAAATGGAGGTAAATCCAGGCGTACAGATCGTGCACCTGCCCCCTTACCAATTACAATATCCAGACAAAAATCTTCCATTGCAGGGTAGAGCACTTCTTCTATTGAACGCTGTAATCGATGAATTTCATCAATAAAAAGGACATCTCCAGGCTCAAGCGCAGTTAAAATTGCAGCCAAATCTCCAGGTCTTTCTATTGCAGGGCCGGAGGTAGTACGAATATTCACACCCATTTCATTTGCAATTATAGTAGCAAGTGTTGTTTTACCCAAACCGGGTGGCCCATATAATAATACATGATCGAGTGTTTCTTGTCTCATCTTTGCGGCTTCAATAAAAATCGATAAGTTTGACTTCACTTTGTCTTGGCCAATGTATTGTGAAAGTGTTTGTGGTCTTAGGCTTTGCTCGATTGTTGACTCTTCAATATTTGTTGCACTAGAAACGAGTCTTTCCTCCATTCAAGCATCCCCCCTATTTTAATAGCTTCTGTAATGCTCGTTTTATATATTGGTCTGTCCTTAATTTTTCCTTTCTTAAATCAGGGATTATTTTGTTAATCTCCCTTTCTGCATAACCTAACACTTTCAATGCCTCTATCGCTTCATCCAGTTCATTATAAACAATATCACCAGTTATATTTATTTCATGATCCTCTGAGAAAAGGTCAAGACTCGCGCCCGGGAGAAGTTCCTGTAACTTTCCTTTCAAATCTAAGATCATTTGTCGGGCAGTCTTTTTACCGACACCTGGGAATTTCACAAGGAATTTTTCATCTTCTTCTTCAATTGCCCGGATAACCTGTCCCGGTTCTCCAGCGGCTAATATTGCTAAGCCTCCTTTTGGACCAATTCCAGAGACATTAAGAAGTTTGACAAATAATGCTCGTTCTTCTCTCGTTTTAAAGCCGTATAATGCGAGTATATCTTCGCGAACATATTGATATGTATGAATTACCTCTCTACTCTCTTTATTTATTTTAAAAAGATATGGATTGGGCGTGAATATCTTATAGCCAATTCCGTTATTTTCAATTACTATATACTCAGGATTTACATATTCAATATGACCCCTTATAAACTCTATCAATCGTCTTCTCTCCTCTTAATTGCTGTACCTCATTTTATCATATACTAAAAAAAAAGGCATGGAAAAGAGAGACTGCTTTCGCTAGTCTCTCTTTAATCTCACGGTGAGGATGTGAATGTTTTATACGTTTCGATAACATTTATATATTCGTCCTTCGTTCCAACTTTTATACCTTTTTTCAATAATTTATGCTGATAGCTTTCAAGTTTTCCTACATCAATTTGAAAAAAAGATTGAATCACCTTATTTTTAGATTTATTTGGTTTCCCATTAAAAATAGTTAAAATTCCATCTTCTGTAATACCGAAATAGCCATTTGATTTTAACAAAGGGGAAATATCATCAATTCTTTGTTGAAAAACAATTTGCTCTTCATCTTGATGAACAAGCTGCCAGTCTTCATATTCCAACCAAAAATCATCCATCGATGTAATAGTTTCCTTGACAAGTTCTTCACTTACCTCACCATCAACATACACACGCTCAAGAATAACAGTTATCTCCAGAGGGCCCTCTATACCATGTGGATCTTCCTGTATCTCGCTTAGCCCTATTCCATTTACTAAAAAACTCGGTAGAATTAAAAATATAACAACACAGACAAAGATTTTAACTATCATTTTCATTTGGCATCACCTCTTACTAATAGTTGCCATATTTTTATACAATAATAGTGTAGCCATAAATAAAATTGTTATTCGTAAAGAAACCAGCCCTTTATAAGGACTGGCTAATGGCTTATCGATTATTATTAAATGGACGACTTAGAGTATCCCCGATGTTGTCTAAAAGATTTTTAATATCCGTATCAATTGTATCTCTTGTATTTCCGTTCCGGATATTATTATCAATATCACGTACACGTGTAAAAGTACCTTCGTCTGTTATGATATTGATATTTTTCCCGTTAGCAAGAGATTGTACGGCCTTACGAACATCATTTTTCACATTGTTATCATTATTGTCCGAAGTATCAACAGCAACGATAATATTATCTTTTGTCACAAGTACACGAGCATCATCAACATTTGCTACTTTAGATGCTCTGTTGGCTATTTTCTTAGCAAGCTTTCCATCATAGTTATTGTAATAACCAGCTGATCTCACCCTTGCATTATTATCATTTAAATGACCATGATAATTTAGATCTGCGTCATTACCATCGTTTCGAACACGATTAGTGTTCCGATCATTCATTATACCTGCATTATTGTTTCGATTATTATTAAAGATCCTATTATCATTATTGTTATTGCCAGTACGATCCATAATCTCTGTTAAAGGTCCATCATTATCATCCACTCTATATGCATTACCATTTCTGTCAGTTCGGTCATTCATACCTTCATTCGAGTAGTAACCAATTGGTCTTGCATTGTCGTTATATGATTTTGTTTCCATTGCACCATGATCATTATTATTACAAGCTGTAAGTCCCCCTAATATGATCGCCGCTGTTGAAATTGTATATAATGCTCTCCTCAATACAATTACCCCCCTGTGCAATTTGAGCAATCTAATGGTCGCTCAAGTTTAGGTTGGCTTTTTGCAGCAATTTTATATCTGTTATATATCGGAAAACATTTTTAAAATAAAATAATAAAAAGGACGAATCCCTCATTCGCCCTTACATGTTTATTTTTTATCAATCATCTAAATCATTATCAAAATCTGGCATTGAAAATGGATTATATGGCATTGGTTGATTTGGATTTACACCAAATGGGATTGGCTGGAATCCTCCATAGTAGCTATGTGGTTGAAATTGCGCTGGTGGAGTCGGGTGTGCAAATTGATTACCTGGAAATACACCTTGTTTAAACTGAGGGCCTCCACAACCACAATCATTCTTTTTATAATGATGTGCTACTCCCCTAAATTGAGGTGCAACTGGCATTTGTTGCATTTGACCAGCAAAAGGCATTGCTGGTGGAAATCCATTAAAACCAGATCCCGGCATTACTGGTGTAAATGGAATACAATCTCCCATAAATGGAGGTTGCATTGGATACATTGGTTGCATTTGCGGCATTGGGCCTATATTTGTAGGTAATACATCATCTACTTCCGGTAATACATTTGGTGTTGGTTGAGGCATGCCTGACATTTGCATATTCATCAAATTATAATTATTTATATCTAATTCAAATGGCGGAAACTGTTGCATCTGTGGCATTTGTGGTATAGTTGGCACTTCCGTTTGAGCTCCAGCAACGTTTTCTTCTACCCTTTGAAAGCCTTGTACTGGATATCCAGGGAATCCACCTTGTACTCCTGGGAAATTATGAAAACCAGAACCTGGCATTACAGGTGAAATAGGTACACAGTAGTTACCCATGGGCATCATTGGTTGGAATGCGGGTGGCGCTTGTTGTGGCATCTGTGCCGGCATTCCTGGTGGTAATTCCTCCTCTTCACCTAATACATCTTCATCTGGAGCCATCATACCAGGAAGTACATTTGTTGGTGGTGTTGGCATCTGTGGCATAGACATATTCATTAGATTATAATTGTTAATATCAATTTCAAATGGCTGATACTGTGGCATCTGTGGCATCTGTGGCATCTGTGGCATTTGCGGCATTTGCGGCATTTGCGGCATTTGTGGCATTTGTGGCATTTGTGGCATTTGTGGCACTTGCGGTACAAACGGCATTGTCTCCACTCCAGCAACCTCCTCTTCTACCTCTTCCTCCATTACCGGAAGTGGCTGTGGTGATACATCAGAATATGGATGCTCAACAATCTGTTGTTCTTTAACTGGCGCTATATTAATTTGAGTTTCTTTTTGCATCCCACCAATCTGCGCTTCCTTCTTAACATGTACATTCCCAGTAGGTACTTTGATCTTCATTCCAGGCATTAGCATTTCTGGATTACTTAACTGTGTATTCATTCCCTTTAATTCTTCGAAGTTTACGCCATACTTCTGTGCAATATTCCAAAGAGTATCGCCTTTTTGAACGATATGGATTTTCACGCGATTTCCCCTCCTATACATAAGTCTTTACATAGTATGTGGTAATAGGCAAATTGCCACTATTCTTCATCACAACATATGCAATGGGCGGCTTAATTATGAATAGGGAGAACGATTGCCAAGCTTTTAAAAAATAAAAAAATAAAAATCCCAATACATATAGTATTGGGATTATATACGAAAATATGGATAACTACCTAGTACTTTAACTCCACATTCTAATGCTTCTAATTCAGCGATTGTACTAGGAATTAGGACATCATCCATTCTTTGTTCAATATCAATTAAGAAAAAATAATTTCCTAATCCAGTTTTCATAGGTCTTGATTCAATTTTTGAAAGATTAAGCTTACGCCATGCAAACGCCGATAATACTTGGTGAAGTGCTCCAGCACGATCAGATGGCAGTGTAATCATAAGCGTAGTCTTATTGCCACTACTTTCCTTTACAACATGATCAAGTTCGACAAAGTTCTTATGTAGAACGACAAAGCGTGTATGATTATTTTCAAAATCATGGATATCCCGCTTCACAATGGATAAACCATATTCCTTTGCAGCAAGCTCATTTGCAATTGCTGCAAATTTTTGATGCGGATTTTCACTGATATATTTCGCAGCAGCTGCAGTTGATGTTGTATATTCAAAATGAGTATGTTGAAATTCATCATATAAAAATTTATGGCATTGGGCAATTGCATGAGGGTGTGAATATACCCCTTCAATTTCTTTCCAATTTGAGGAATGGTATGGATGTACCATTAAATGCTGACTAATTGGAATAATAACTTCCCCAATAATTTTTAACGGTTGTTCATGGATTAAATAATCAATTGTGAGATTAACTGAACCTTCAATTGTATTTTCAATCGGTACTACCGCCACATCTACTTCTCCATTTACTACAGCATCAATGCATGCCGGAATTGTTACTAATGGTTTACTTTCTTTTTCTGGAAAAAGAGTTGTAACTGCTTGAGCTGTAAATGTTGCACGTGGACCTAAATATCCTATTTTTTTTATATCCATTTTAACCATTCCCACTCCCTATGCACCAGTTCCAAGTATTTCTACTTTATCAACGAATTCGAGTCGTCGTAATTTTGCAAGCAGATCTGTAACCTCTTCTTTTATCCCTGCGGTATTTAGCGATAGGGTTACATTTGCTCTACCCCGTAGTGGAATCGTTTGGTGAATCGTTAATACATTACATCCTGAACCTGCTACAACTGATAATAATTGGGAGAGAGTACCTGAACGGTCTTCTAAATGAAAAAACAATGAAATTATTTTTTCCTTAACTGTCGTATGAAAAGGAAAAACAGAATCTTTGTATTTATAGTAGGCACTTCTACTTAAATCTACCTTTTGTGTCGCATCGGCAATTGAATGAGCTTTCCCGCTTTCTAATAATTCCTTTGCATCTAACGTTTTACGGACTGCTTCTGGCAATACATCCTCACGAACTAGGTAGAATTTGCCGTCTATATGAACCAATGCATCTCCCTCCCTTTGCTTTTTTATCTCTATTCTATAAATTCGAATTCAAATTCAAGTAATCGAACTGTATCACCATGCTTTGCACCTCTTTCACGAAGTGCATCGTCGATTCCCATGCCCCTTAGCTGACGGGAAAATCTTTTTATAGATTCATCTCTCGTAATGTCAGTCATTTTGAAGAGCTTCTCTACTTTATCCCCAGAGATTACAAAGGAGCCATCACTATCACGCGAAATAATAAAGTCAATTTCTTCTTTTTGATGACGATACATTACCCGATGAGTTGTTGTTTGTTCTTCTTCTGCCTCTAACGGGAATTCTGGAGTTGTTTCAACAAGATCTGCAATCGTAAATAATAAATCTCGAAGGCCTTTCCTCGTTATTGCAGATATTGGAAAAATCCTAACATCTTCCTGTAATTTTTCTTTAAATACTGCAAGATTTTCTTCCGAACCAGGAATATCCATTTTATTCGCCACAATAAGTTGTGGACGTTCTGTTAACCGTAGATTATATTCTTTTAATTCTTCATTAATAGTTACATAATCCTCGTAAGGATCTCTTCCTTCCATGGCTGACATATCTATGACATGAACGATTACCCTAGTCCGCTCAATATGTCTTAAAAATTGATGTCCAAGGCCAATTCCTTCGTGTGCACCTTCAATTAAGCCTGGTAAATCTGCCATCACAAAGCTGCGCCCATCTTCTGTTTCAACAACGCCAAGGTTTGGAACAATTGTAGTAAAATGATATTCAGCAATTTTTGGCTTCGCAGCAGAAACAACGGATAATAGTGTTGATTTCCCTACACTCGGAAAACCTACAAGACCTACGTCTGCTAATACCTTTAATTCCAAATTAACATATCTCTCTTGTCCTGGTTCACCATTTTCAGCAATTTCTGGTGCTGGGTTAGCTGGTGTTGCAAAACGACTATTTCCTCTACCACCCCGGCCACCTTTCGCAATAATGGCTTGTTGACCATGCTTCGTTAAATCAGCAATAACTTCACCAGTATCATCATCTGTAACTACTGTTCCAGGTGGAACTTTAACAATCATGATTTCAGCATTTTTACCGTGCTGGTTTTTGGACATCCCATGTTCTCCACGTTTTGCCTTGAAATGTCGTTGATATCGAAAATCCATTAAAGTTCGTAAGCCCTCTTCAACCTGGAAGACTACATCAGCACCTTTACCTCCATCTCCTCCAGCAGGACCACCCATCGGAACATATTTTTCACGGCGATATGCGACCATACCATTTCCACCGTCTCCACCCTTTACAAACACTTTCACTTGATCAACAAACATGATTTCCCTCCGGTCATTAAACCACTTGTGTAATTATTACGTTATTTCAATCGAAACCGTCATTTCTTCTTTATGTACCTTGTTCTCTTTGATTTGAATTGACTCAAACATATTTTTTGATTCTTTAAGCCAATCATTGAGCATTTTAGCATCATTTATTATTCCACTAAAGTCAAAAAAGAAACGAGCATTCTGGTTTGAACAATCAATAGATATAGTTAAGTGGTTCTCCCCAAAATGATCAATCGTACTTTCAAGAAAAGTAAAGAATTGCTCACACCAATTCGTAATTACTTCATCATGATTTGATAAATCTCTACTCTCACTAAGAACCTCGAAATCTACTCTACATTTTCGTGATTCCCAATTATAAGTCAAAATAAAGGCAGCAAATAAAGGTAGTTGTAAATTTGTTAATTTTGATTCATTTTGCGCATCTATCACAATTTCTTCTATAATTGCATGAACTCGATCTATTTTTTGCATTGTAAGATTACCTTTTATAAGCTGAATTTTATTTAACCAATCATGCCGGGAATGCTTTAATACTTCAACAGTACTCCAGTTTTTTCTCATAACAATTTCCCCTAGTAAAGAATCTTGTGTGAAAATTATATCAAACCTTTGAAGATAACACTAACATTCCTTCACAATATAGTAAAATCATCCTAATGTCATCAATCTCGGGTCAAAAATAAAACTCTAACCACTTGGTTAGAGTTTTATAAGGAATTACGCTTCTTGCGCAACTGGGTATACACTTACTTGTTTACGGTCACGACCTAAACGCTCAAATTTAACAACTCCGTCAACTTTTGCGAATAGTGTATCGTCACCACCACGACCAACGTTTACACCTGGATAAATTTTAGTTCCGCGTTGACGGAATAAAATTGAACCACCAGATACAAATTGACCGTCAGCACGCTTAGCACCTAAACGTTTTGACTGAGAATCACGTCCGTTTTTAGTACTACCTACTCCCTTTTTAGAAGCGAAGAATTGAAGGTCTAATCTTACAAACATGTGTTCCACCTCCTATAAGATGAAGTTTTTATGAGTTAATTTTAATATACTGTCCGTAGTCAAGTTCAATCGTTTGAAATGATACAATCATACCTTCAAGGAGAAGTTGAACTTTTTCCATTATCACATCATCCTCAAGATGAGGAATTTGACAGTGAAGAAATCCTTTTTTCTCTTGATTCAAACTAGGCTCTACCTTACATAGAACATAGATTGAATTAATTGTACCAAATGCGATAGCCGAAGCACCTGCACAAACGATATCTTTACCTGGTTCATCGAACTCAGCATGTCCACTCATTGTAAATGAATCGATTTTACCAGCACTATTCCGTTTAATAGTTACTTTTATCATTTACAAATAGCCTTATGCGTTGATTTTCTCAATTACAACTTTAGTATAAGGTTGACGGTGTCCTTGCTTTTTGTGGTAGTTCTTTTTAGCCTTGTATTTGAAAACAATGATCTTTTTAGCGCGACCTTGTTTTTCAACTTTAGCTGTAACAGTTGCACCTTCTACTGTAGGGCTTCCAACTTTAACATTGTCTCCACCTACGAATAAAACTTTGTCAAATGTAACAGTACCACCTTGTTCTACGTCTAATTTCTCAACATAGATTGCTTGGCCTTCTTCAACTTTAACTTGTTTACCACCAGTTTCAATAATTGCGTACATACTTGCACCTCCTATTAGATTGGACTAAGACTCGCCAGGATATAGGCGCTTCTTTCGAAAACTTAGTACCTATTCTGTGCGGTTGTAGCAATGGGTGCTACAAACATAACATGAAAATATTATCACATCGGTTTAGTCATGTCAATAAGAAAACGGATAAGATCTATTCATCCACCTCAAATACCTTTTTAATTTTCTCATAGGTGTTGTAAATAAATTCTGTATATAGATTAGGCGGTAATGAATTTATTTTATTGACTGCATTCTCTGCTGTTTCATAAGCCTTCTTTAAACTTCCAAGTTCAAGATAACAAAGTCCCTTATATGCATCGACAACATAAAAACTTGTCAGGTCAATCGGATGATGGATAGCTGATGGGATATGCACCTTATTTAGACATTCAACTGCATCCTCAATATGACCCAATTTATAAAGTGCAATCCCTTTTGTGAGGAAAAACCATGTACCGAATTTCTCTATAGCATTTGTATCAAATGTCCTAAGGTGATGATCAATCATTTCTATAGCTTTTTCGTAGTTACGGTCGTTCATAATAAGATTTTCGATGTTCATGATTTCATAGGACAGCTTTGAAAATGTATCCCCTGTAAATTCCATGTAAAGTTTTAACTTGTTCAAATAATACATTCTTTTTTCTTCATCCCGAGCTACCATCGCGTATCCTGCGGCAAGTCTATACAAATCATCAATTCGGTAAAAAATTCGATTTTCAATTGAATAATCAATGGCTGATTCCATGACTGTATATGCGGAATCATAATCACCAACAGCAAAATACAAAATGGCTTCATTATAGTCAAAGTCAACCCTTGTCATAGGGTCGATATAAACATAGTTTGATTCGATTTCGGCACGTTCCTTGAGAAATATTTTTAAAGACTCAGCGTAGTCATGCTCTGTGAACTTCACCATCGCACGAAATATTCCAATCGCAGCACGTCTGCCACTTAAATTTAATTTTTCATAAATAATCGCAGCACGATCTGATAACTCTTGCCACCCATCCAAATTTTCAAAGTAAAGACAATCGCTATACATTTCCAATAGACGAGCTGATTCATATCCTTGTGTTAATTTTGGGACATAAGGCTGTACTAATTTTATCAATTGCCTGTGTTCATCCCTCAAATCAGTATAATCTGTATTAAAAAGTTTCTCCGCCTCTTTGAGTACTTCCCTTAATTCTTGAGAATTAACCTCCTCTAAAAGACTCGAAACGTCCACACCAAGCCTCCCTGCAATATAAGTCAAGCTTTCCATTGATGGATTTGCCTTATTATTTTCAATAAGGCTTAACATTCCCTTTGTTAACTCTTTACCTGCGAGTCCTTCTAATGTCAAACCTTTTTCTTTTCTTAGCTTTCTTATGCGTTCACCTAACGTATTCATTTCCATAGCCTCCATTAGTTTAATTATATTAAACTTTTCCTTGCGAGGGAAGTAGTATCGTGTTATGATTTGTTTAATCAAATTAAACTTCCTTATGAAACGGAGTGTTTTCAATGGATCAAGCTCTTAAGCTACAAAGAGCAACCTATCATTTATGGACATTTACAATTAGTAAACTCATTTCTACATTTGGAGCACAGGTATATGCATTTGGGATTAGCTTTTATATCCTTCAGTTGACAGGTTCCGCAACCAGCTTTGCATTGAATCTCATCTGCAATCTATTGCCAAGGGCATTGATTGCACCTGTTGTAGGCTATGCAGCTGATAATTATTCTCGTAAAACTATTATCATTAGTGCTCAGATAGGTACGACTTTTGCAATTGGCGGACTACTTTTTGTAAGCTTAACTTCAGGATTATCACTAATCGCTATCTATATTACGACATGTCTACTATCTATCGCATCGACATTTTCAACAGTTACATTTACATCGTCTATTACAGGCCTAATTGACGAGGAAAGAATACAAAAGGCAATGTCATTGAATCAAATGTCAATTTCTTTTGCATCAATCGGTAGTCCAGCTGTTGGTGGACTTCTATATGGGGTAGTATCAATGCCAGTATTCCTTATCATCTTCATATTAGCCTCTGTTCTAGCCGTTATTCTTGAATCGACGATGAACTTTAAGCTTTTCTCGAAGAAAAACGAAGAACAAAATAAAGAAAATGGTAAGGAACCAATATGGGCAAGTATGAAAGCAGGTCTTGTTTATTTAAAAAAGCAAGAAGTGATCATGACAATTATATGGATTTCGCTATTAATCAATTTTCTATTTGCCTCATTTGAGGTTGGGTATTCATATATTCTAATTGAAAAATTGAAAATGTCCTCAGAACATTTTGGCTTTACTGAAGGAGCATTTGCAATTGGTATGTTGGGAATGTCCATTTATTTTTCAATGCGCAAAGAGGTAAAATTCCCGCTCCTCGTTTCAAAACGTGGAATTCTAATGATGGGCATAATATTGGGGTCAGTCAGCGTTCCGTTAATTATTTCGATGCCATACGGGGTTATGTTCGCATATTATGCATTCGTAATGTTTTCTTTTGGATCAATGGTTATTATCGTAAATACCCCTATTCAGGTAATGATGCAAAAGAAAATTGATGAAGAATACAAAGGACGCGTCTTTTCAATCCTTGAAACGATGTCAATTGCCCTTATGCCACTTGGAATGGTGATATTTGGATTTTTATATGATATTTTACCAGGTCAATGGATTCTTCTTGGTTCATCCACAATCCTTATCATTATTGTGCTAATCCTGGCAAGACCATCTGTCGTAAAAAAAGCCCATCCAGAACTTGCAAACAAGAAGGAAATTAGTAATGAGGTTAGTTCTGCACTATAAAACAGTAAAAGGGCACGAAAACAGGATATTACATTACCTGTAATCATGCCCTTACTATTATTTTTTGATGCTCTGAATCCTTTCAACAATTTCAGCATTCATTCCAAAATGTCTTACTAAATAAGAGGGAATAGGCGACTCAAGCTCTGTAATATGTATTTTGAATAAAAGGGTCTTTTCAAGTCTTTCTGTATGCTCATTACTTTTACCTTTAAAGACTGTACTAACATCCTTGGTAGCTTCTATCCAGACTGCTTCATGGTCCATTCCACGTAACTCCCACAATTCTCGCTCTAACTTAAAGGCAATTGTCTCTGGAGAGCCAACCCTTCCTGTACCACTACATACTGGACAATTCATTTGTACTAATTCAGAAATATTTTGCCGAAGCTTTTTCCTTGTTAGTTCGAGGATTCCAAGCTTTGTAAATCCAAGAATTCTAATTCGATTTCTGTCATTCGTAGAGGCTCTTTTGAATGCCTGAATTACTTTTTGTTTATCACCCTCATCCTTCATATCAATAAAGTCAACAAGGACAATTCCACTCAAATCCCTAAGCTTTAACTGGTAGGCAATTTCCTTTGCAGCCAGTATATTAGTCCGCAATACTGTATCTCGTAAATTTTCTTTCCCTTGAAATTTCCCGGTATTTACATCTATCACCGTTAATGCTTCTGTTTGCTCAATGAGTAAATAAGCACCATTATCCAACCAGACAATATGCTTTAATGCTTTTTCAATTTCATTATCAATTCCATAAAAAGAAAAAATATTTTCCTTATTTACAAAAAGAGAAACCCTCTCCTCATGTTCGCCTAGTCTTTCTTTTATTTGTCTATAAACTAAAGAGTCATCGACAACAATTTCCACTAATTTTTCATTCGATTGTTCAGCAAAAATCCGCTCAACAATATCATTTGCCTCATAGAGGATACTTGGTGGTTTCTGCTGCTTTTGTCTCGCCAAAATACTTTCATATTTCTGCCTTAAATATTTCAGTTCTTCTAAAATAACTTGATCATCCTGTTTTTCACATACTGTTCGAATGATAAGTCCTTCCCGGGATCGCCGATATGTTTCACCTATCTCCCGCCAGCGCTCTCTCTCTTCTTCTAGTTTCATTTTACGAGAAACAGCTACATAATCACCATTTGGTACATAAACAAGATAAGAACCTGGTATTTCAATAATTCCAGTTAATCTTGGTCCTTTTCGGTCAGAGCCTTCTTTTGTCACCTGAACAATGATTTCTTCACCCTGTCTGACAAAGCTTGATATACTCTTTTTTTCTTTTTCGGGTAGTGATGACTGCTGATATTCAAGCAATTGATCCCGATGAATAAAACCATTTTTCCCAAATCCAATATCAATAAACGCAGCTTGCATCCCTGGAAGAACATCAATCACGCGTCCACTATATATATTACCAACAATATCCTCATGCATTGGCTGGTGTAGATGCAGTTCAATCACTTCATTATTTTCCATTACAGCAATTCGTTTTTCACTTGTTGTTACATTCATTATTACTTTTTTCAAGCCTAATCCCCACTTTGACGTTCTATTGTATACCATTCAATGTAACTCATTATTAAACGTCAATACAAGTATAGTAGTTCACCAACTGGTTGAAAAAAATTTTTTTCAGTAAAATAGGCATGCAATAATTCATTTTCATCAAGGGGCATTTGTTTGGTCCCATTCTTTTTTATTACGATTGGATGCTTATATCCCCGTTGGAACATCGAAAGGACATGATAGACTTTATCATTTTCATCAACCACTAATGGTTTTAATTTAGTTAATTCTGTTTGCCTGCCATAATAGCGTTCTAAAAGAAATCTCATAAAAACAAAATGTCTCTTTCTCCATTCCATATATAAGGAAAAGAGTAAAAATAAAATAATCACCCATAAATTCACATTAATTGGATTATAAAATAATAACCAAGTAATAAGTAAGGATACCCCAAAAATAGATGCAATTAACATCCTTTTATGTGCATCAAAGAAAGAATGTCTTATCGAAAAAAATAAATAGAGCAACTTACCTCCGTCTAATGGCCAAATTGGGAGTAAATTAAAACCACATATAACTAGATTTTGATACAAGAAGAGATTAAATGTATCTGTAGATATGATGGACAATAAGGATAAAAGATAAGAAATCCCTACCAACCAAACATGCTGAAGCGGTCCAGCTAGTATGACAAATAATTCTTCATGAAGCGGACGATTGCCATGCTCATCCATTTCGGCAACTCCACCAAATGGTAGCAGAGCTATTTTTTTTATTCTCCATGAAAAAAAATGGGCACAAATTGCGTGTCCCATTTCATGGACCAATATGATAAAAAAGAGCATTAACAATTCCCTAAAATTCGCTGTGATAACTCCGATTCCAATAATAAGCCATAGCAATGGATGGATTTCAATCTTAAATAGTAATTGAAAGTATTTACTCAAATTTAATCACCTGTATTGGATCGATAAATTTTTCCCCTTGTTTAATCGCAAAATAAAATGTCCCACTTTCATCACCAGCATCCATTACCTTCCCTAGCTCCTGGCCAGTTTGTACGAAATCATACAACTTTACATCGATTGATTTCAAATTTCCGTACCATGTTTCACTACCATCTGCATGCTGAATCACAACAGTTTTTCCTAGTTCCTCTTTATTTGCAACTTCTAGTACTTTTCCTTCATTCATAGCTTCAACAATTTTACTATTCGTTTCGACCATAATTCCTTGCCCATTTACTTCAAAACTCTCTGTGATTTTACCGAACGCTGGTGCAACGTATTTACCTGTAACTGCTTTTTCCTCTTGCCCCTTATCTTTACTTGCAGGTAAAATCGCTAAAGGACTTCCAAATTTCTCCTCATACCATGTAGTTACAGCAGCAAATTGAAACTCGTGATTCATCGAGCTCGAGACAAAGGTTCGTACCTTTTCAAACATTGGAGACTGATTTTTAAAGATAATCCCAATTCCTAATACTAAAATAACCGAGAGAAGAACTTTGAATAAAAATACTTCCTTTTTAAATAATGGATGTCCTCCTTCACTACCCCCACCTTCATACGTTGGATACGGGCTTCCTCCGAATTTCTCCTCATCCTTTACTAAATACGAGGTCATATCTCTTCTATTAGAGGTTGAAATTGAATTTCTTTCTCTCTTTCTTTTAGCAATGCGCTTTCTTATTTCATTCGCACGATTCGACATTTTATAGATCATTCCCTTATCGATTGAGTTTGTACAATTTTATGACTCGTCCAACCAATATATGCCCGAAACATCGAAAAACCACCTTAATAATAAGGTGGTTAGCGAACGCCGAAAAACTTTTTAATTTTTGAGAACATACCTTTTTGATCTTCATCTAGTGATTGTAATGGAATTGATTCACCAAGAATTCTTCTAGCAATATTTCGATAAGCAATCGCTGTCTTGCTACTTGAATTTAACGCAAGTGGTTCTCCACTATTTGAAGCCTTTATCACATCATCATCATCCGCTACAATACCAATTAGGTCTATTGAAAGATGATTGATGATTTCATCAATATCTAACATATCCCCAATTTTAACCATATGATTTCGAATGCGGTTAATGATCAATCTCGGGGGTGGAATCTCCTCTTTCTCTAGTAAACCGATAATTCTATCAGCATCACGAACTGCCGATACTTCTGGTGTCGTAACAACGATTGCCTGATCCGCACCAGCTATAGCATTTTGAAAGCCTTGTTCAATCCCCGCTGGGCAATCAATTACTATATAATCAAAATCTTGCTTAAGCTCCTCAACTAATTTCTTCATTTGATCAGGTGTTACTGCTGATTTATCACTTGTTTGGGCAGCTGGAAGTAAATATAAGTGGTCTTCAAATCTCTTATCCTTCACGATAGCCTGTTTTAATTTACAACGATTTTGAATGACGTCAACCAAATCATAAATAATTCGATTTTCAAGTCCCATGACAACATCTAGATTACGCAAACCGATATCTGTATCTACTAAACAAACTCGCTTTCCTAAAACAGCAAGTGAAGTTCCTACATTTGCCGATGTAGTAGTTTTTCCGACTCCACCTTTTCCTGATGTTACGACTATTGCCTCTCCCACAGCTAGATTCCCCCTTCTAACCTTGTTAAATTAGGTCTCAAATGAGTTAACTGTTGCAATCTATCAACTACAATTGTCTCATTTTCATCAATATACGCACATTCCATTTCATTTCCATCACTTTGTGTATAATCTGGTGCTCTATTCATTATATCACTAATTCGAAGTTGTGTAGGCTTCATGATAGAAGCTGCAATGACTGAATCATTTCTTCCATTATACCCTGCATGTGCAATTCCACGAAGGGAACCTAAAATAAATATATTTCCATCTGCAATAACAGTACCACCAGGATTAACGTCACCTATAAGCATTAAGTCACCTTCGACTTTTAGTACTTGTCCCGATCGAACCATGCGAGCAACCGAAACGATTTCCGTTTTTCTCTTCATTTCTAGTGCTTCTTGCTTTGAAATCACATCACTGTCAATTCCATCTACTACGAGGTGCTTTTTATTCCTGATGATTGTACGAATTTCTTCATCCTGCTTACGAGTGAGATAACGGTTTCCTATCTTAACATGAACAGGGACGATAGGTACATCATCGTTCTGCTTTTGATTCAATGACAATTTATCCTCTAAATCATTAATGAGCTCTTTAAATGAACAAGTATCATCGAGATGTAGCGTTAACCCGTCCTTTGTCCCTTTTATTGTAACAAATTGTTGTTTTTGACCTTTCACTACGTTCACCTCAATGATTAATATATTTCAACGAAGGACACATCAATTCCTTTAAAAAAATGAAACAAATTTTATTCGGATACTTGTAGCTTACCTAATAATCTCTTAATTGGGTAGGCAAAAAGAATGACAAATATACTATTTAATATCATTGTTGGTAGTAAGCGATCTTGAAGAAAAAGTTCGATATGCATATCAGTAATTCCTATTATTAGATTAATGGAATAAACAGCAAATTCTTGAAAAATGACACCAACAATACTAAGAAACGAAATGATAATAATATTCGTCTGCAGGACTTTGCCCGCCTTCGAAATGATATAACAAATAAATGGCATACTAAACATATATACACCCAAAATCTCTGTGTATACAATATCATATAGTAATCCAAAAACAATTCCATATATGAACCCGTGAATTTTATTATGATATACTGCAATAAATATAATAAAGATTATTAGAAACCGTGGTACAAATACACGATTTATATTCCAATCTTCCACAGGCATAAGCTCTACAAAACTACTTTCAAACACAAATAAAAAAAACATGACAAAAGGAAGAATGAATCGTTTCACTATTCATCCTCCTCTTTTTTATCAGGTGGGTCACTCACTACTCTCTCTACAACAATGACATGATCCAGTTCATTGAAATCAGCTGCAGGTTTGACATAGGCAGTCTTAGTTAAGCCGTAATCATCAGGTACAACATCGATTACTTCCCCAATGTAAAGCTCTCTAGGAAAAACCCCACCTAAACCGGACGTTAAAACCTTTTGCTTCTTTTTCACTTCTGTTTCAGGAGTATTAATTTTAAATAATAAAGCTTTCTTTTCTTGATCGTAGCCTTCAATTAAACCAGTAATTTTTCCTTCTCCCTGAATATATGCCGATATTCTGTTAATTCGATCTGGCGAACTCAGTAATTGAATAGTTGAGGTAAATGGAGAAGCAAATTTCACTTTACCAATTAGCCCTTTTGATGTTATAACAGCCATATTTTCCTTAACACCGTGCTTTGCACCTTTATTAATGGTAATTATATCGTGCCATTGGTCTGGGTTTCTTCCAATTACGATCGCTTGTATTTTATTAAAATCACTAAGAGACTCTGTTTTACCTAAAACATCTTCTAGTTTTTTATTTTCATCTTCTAACTCTTGTACTTTTGCTTCAAGTTGACCATATGCTTCAAGTTTTTCCTTTAAAAGCTTATTTTCTTCATATGTATGCTTTAAATCATTCACATTGCTAAAGAATCCTGCTATGGATTGAGCAGGTTGGTGGAAAACACTTTGTACCCAACCTACTGAATCCTTCACAAATTGCTCTGGCCATGATAATTTATCACGCTCTTTTAAAGAAAATCCAATCAATGCCACTAAGACGATAATACAAACAAGTAAAAGAATTAAACGTTTATTCAGAAAAAATTGTGGCATGATTTTCACCCTCTTACCTAAACATTCTATTTTTATCTATAGTCTTTTGTTTTACCTTTAAATAAGTGAATATGATCTAATGCTTTACCAGTACCAATCGCTACACAATCTAATGGGTTTTCTGCAATTAAGACCGGCATACTTGTTTCTTCACTAATTACCTTATCTAAATTTCGTAATAATGCTCCGCCACCGGCCAATACAATACCGCGATCCATAATATCTGCTGCAAGCTCAGGTGGTGTCTTTTCTAGCGTATTTTTTACTGCTTCCACAATCGCATAAACGGTATCATGTAATGCTGCAGATATTTCTTCAGCAGTAATTTCAATTGTTTTTGGAAGTCCAGTTAATAAATCTCTTCCCCTGATTTCCATATTTTCGACACCTTCAGGTGAACCTGCCGAACCAATTTCAACCTTAATTGCCTCTGCAGTACGATCACCGATCATTAAGTTATACGTTTTGCGGATATATTGGATAATCGCATCGTCCATTTCATCACCAGCAACACGAATCGATTGGCTCGTAACAATCCCACCTAACGATATAATCGCAACCTCAGTTGTGCCACCACCAATATCAACAATCATACTACCGGTAGGTTCCCATACAGGTAGGTTTGCACCGATTGCTGCAGCAAAAGGTTCTTCAATTGGGTATGCATCCCTTGCCCCAGCTTGTCTTGATGCATCAATAACAGCACGTTGCTCTACAGCTGTAATCCCTGAAGGCACACAAACCATAATATATGGCTTTCTTGCAAACATACCTTTACTATTTCCGGCTGAATTTATGTAATATTTTATCATCGCCAACGTTGTTTCAAAGTCAGCTATGACACCATCCTTCATTGGACGAAGTGCAACAACATTTCCAGGGGTACGACCAATCATATTCTTTGCATCATTTCCAACTGCAACAATTTGCTTTGTATCAGTTTTCATGGCCACTACTGATGGCTCCCTAACAGCAATTCCCTTTCCTTTTACAAAAACAAGCGTATTTGCTGTTCCTAAATCTATTCCAAGGTCTCGAGTACCAATTCCAAACATAAGATGTATCTTCCTTTCTGATACGAAATGCTAAAGTAAAATTATATGAAGTTGAAAAAACTCATAACAAATATTATAACGTACTATATAAAAAAAATATAGTATAGGTTGTTCAAAATGTCCGGTAAAAATGACACATCGAATTTCTTCGTTGGCTTGCTTTTCCGCTGCTCACGTATACACTACATACGTTCCACTGCTCAAAGCTTCACCGCCTCGAACTTCTCGGTCCTTTTTATCCTCCTTTTGAACCATAATTAGTAGTTACACATACCCTTTTTCCTTAAGACTAACAAATTTATGCTCACCAATGATTAAATGATCCAAAAGCTCTATCCCAATAATTTTACCACATTCGACAAGTCTCTTCGTCACCTCTATATCCTCCCTACTCGGTGCTGGATCTCCGGAAGGATGGTTATGGATTGCGATTATTGATGCTGCTGAGCGTCTGAATGCCTCTTTATATACCTCCCTTGGGTGCACAATAGACGCATTTAAACTACCGATAAAAATAGTTTGGCGATGAATAACTTGATTCTTAGTATTAAGATAAAGGCATACAAAATGTTCCTGACTCAGAAAACGCATGTCTTCCATTACATATCTTGCACCATCTTCTGGGGATCTAATAACATATCGATCCTCATATTGCAGCTTACCTATTCTACGGCCAAGCTCAATTGATGCCATTATTTGAACAGCCTTCGCAATGCCAATCCCTTTTATCATCGTAATCTCTTCGACTGAAGCATCTTTAAGGAGACGCAAGCCTTCAAAATGTTGGAGTAATCGATTGGAGAGTTGAAGGACAGATTCCTCTTTTGTCCCTGTTCTTAATAAAATAGCTAATAATTCATGATTAGAAAGACTTTCAGGACCATCTGAAATTAATCGTTCCCTTGGTCTTTCCTCCTGTGGAAAATCCCGAATCATAAGTGCTGACGAATTCAAACCGGTTCCTCCTATCTATTTATTAGATACTTGGATCCGACAATCATTTTATAGCGGAAGTTCTATAAGTGTGATATTTCCTTCTTTTAGAACTAGCATTTAAACCCTAATTTTCTTAACTCCCGCAATGTCCTTGAGACTGGGAGACCAACAACAGAAAAATAGTCGCCACTTATGTGTTTCACGAGTGCAGATCCAAGCTCTTGAATTCCATATGAACCTGCTTTGTCCTTTGGTTCGCCAGTTGCAACATATTTAGTAATTTCATCCTCGGATAAATCCCAAAATGTCACTTCTGTTTTTTCGAAAAATGTTGTAGATTTGTCTTGATAGATGATTGCAACCCCAGTTATCACTTCATGCGTGTTATTCGATAATTTTTTTAGCACTTCAATTGATTCTGCCTCATTTTTAGGTTTTCCTAAGATTTGATTTTGAAACAATACGATTGTATCAGCACCAATAACGTAAGAATCAGGATACTGATTAGCGACTGCTTTTGCTTTTTGATACGCAAGTGACATAACCATTTCCTCTGGTTTAAGATTAGAATCGATGATCTCATCAATATTACTGACGAATATATCAAAGGAAAGTTGCAAATTACTAAGAAGTTCTTTTCGACGTGGAGAGCCAGAGGCTAAGACGAGGTGTTGCATATAATCACCCTTTACCATTAATCAGATTTGGAAGATACACTTGTATCGTAACAAAACTGAGATCAATATACAATTTACTAAAATTGAGTTTTTAACATACAAAATAGTTAGTAGAATTTTAATTCTTTATGGGAATTTTAGATTAACACAATAAAAAGGAAAGGAGAATCCTATGCTCCTTTCCAAAATTGAAAGTATTCATCAAAAATTTATTTTCTGAATTCTACTTTCCTCTTGTTCTAAATCATTATTTTCAATATGTTCTGTAGTACTTGCTACCTCTACCATTCCTATTTCCAGCTCATTATTCTGATTAGGATGATCAAATAATTCTAGTTCTTCTATTAATGCTTCAAGTTCATATTTCGATTCTGGTTCAGATACTTGTTCCTGCCTTAGGTCTTCTAACTCATTATCCAATTGTTGGATAGATACATTTGACTCAACTTTGTTATTTTTAATGAAATAACGATTTTCTTCATCAAAATTCTTTTCAAAAACTTTATCCTTTATATCTTCCACCAAATCAAATTTTATTACTTTTTTACTTGACTCTTTAAAGGCTTCCTTTTTTACGAAAATTTTAGAACCAAATCGATTTTCTATGAAATATGTAATTACGCCAATTAATAGGACTATTATAATAATTATTTGCCATATATTTAGTACTGTTTTTGCTGCTATTCCTAAGATTGATATCAAAAATGTAATACCGAAAAGAAATACTTTCCCAGATTTATTTAATCCAAGTGGAAACACAAACATAACTGGAATAAATAAAATAAGAGCTAAAAATGCTAACAAATATGGTACCATTTCCTCACCTCTTCTATAAAGAAAAAACCTAATACCGCATTATTCCCCGTCTTTTATATCATCTAAGCCTACTGCTAGCGGGTTCTTCTTGTTACTAGGATCTGGAATTTCAATTTTCGGTGTGTCACCCTCTAGTTCTACTAGTTCAGGCATATAAAAAGTTGAAATCGTTACGTTAAATATAAGTGGCGAAGACTCTTGATTTAATGAAAAAAGCTCAGGTCTCCCTGTAAAACTCAATGTATTTACTTTCGTAATTCTTGTTTGATGCTCAATTGTTGAAATAAACTTCTCCAGTTCATAATAACTTGGAGCTTCCACATTTAAAGTAATGACAATCTGTTTCAGACTATTAGCTAATGTAGGATCATTATTAATAGGCTGTTTCGTCTTATCGCTAGAACCTACATTTGTATTCTCTGTCGCAGAATCAGAATTCGAATTTTCTTCATTAGTTTCTGATGTAGCAGCAATCGATGTGTCATTTTCACTAAAAGTCATATCCGAAATTATACTTCCTGATACTGTCTCTGCACGTTCAAGGTCCAATATTAATTGTTCCACTAAAGGGATCACAGGAATTTTCTTCTGTATCTCCGTAGAACTAATAACTGGCTTATCCATCGTTTTCCGCTTCTCCACAACAACCTCAAACAACTTTTCTTCTATTTTCAAATCATTTTGAAGTTGTTTATTAGCTGTTTTTATTGGCTCTACTTTTAAATAATATAATAATGAAATGCTCCCAATAATTAAAATAATCACAAATAATAAAGTAATAAGTTGCTTTCTCGTGAAACGGAGAGTCATTTATTTCCCCTCCCTTTGAACGGATTTTAAGTATTCTTTATTAATTGTCAATTCTAATGACGCAACATATCTTGGGAGATATTCACCATTTTTAATCCCATTGTTTTTTGCATTAACATCGGCTGATTCTTCTATATTCTTGGTTTCTTCTTGATTTACTTCTTTTTCTTTACTTTCACTATCTTCTTTCTGTTGAGAAACTGTTTGTCCATCAATCGAATTCGCTGTAACTGAATTTAGTGTAGTCTTCGTGATAAAGGGTGACTCATTTAATAACCCCACATAATGAGCCACTTCTCTTTTTGTATCAAATTGAACGACTATCGATACTACACCATCCTCTACATATGAAAAGGTTTGAAAAAAGCCACGTTCAGACAGTAATCCCGTTAAATGATTTAATAATGGAACAGTCTCAATAAAATAATCATCTGCCCATTGCACAGCCTTTTCAAGCTTAATCACATCAGATGAATCTTGATCTGTTGCATACTTCATCTCTTCCTCAGCACGTTTTTTCTGCAAAATAGTAATCTGAGAGGTTAATTGTTTCTCATTTGATACTACTTTTTCATGTTGGAAAAATAAAAATAATCCCCCACTTAAAATGATTAGTAAAATAATAATTATTAATAGTAAAACGGTTCGATTTTTATTTTCTTTCTTAGGAAGCAAATTAATATCGACTAACATTACTGCACCTCTTTCAGTGCTAGTCCTAAAGGAAGATAATATTGAACTGGCAGCTCAACTTGTGTTTCTAATATTTGAACTGGAATTTCAAATCTCTCAAATAATGTAGACATTAACACATGGAGATATGGATGATCACCACTCATTAAAATATTGGTTACTTGTTCATTACCTTGTCTAATATTAAATCGATAAAAATTCAAGACATGCTCAATTTCCTTCATAATCTCGTCAATAATCATTTCAATTGCTTGATTAGGATTAACCCACTGAATTTCTGCACTTGTATTTTCAGGATTTTGACGAATATCCCAATCATCAATAGTCGAATCTATGGGAAGATGTCTCATAAATACAGGTAAATGTTGATTAAATATCGATAGATTGACAGTTTGCAGATCAAATTGAAGCAGCATTGTGTGATCAACTGCATCTACTTTTTCATAAAAATAAAATAGACGATACATACAAAGTGGTGATATATCGGCCGCTATCGGTCTTAGTGCAACCTCCTCAAGCAATGTTGCATAGTCTTGAGCGATCTCTTGGGGGGCTGCAAACATTAACACTACTTTTTTATTGTCTTCTTCACCTAATTTGATAAAATCAATAACTGGTTCATCAAAAGGCAAATGGATTGACCCACCTAATTCAAGATACAAATAGCCTAAAATCTCATCATCTTTTATTTCAATTGGAATTGATGTTTTTCGGATTACAACAAATGAATCTGGGATGACGAAACGTACTTCCTTTTTTTTTATTCCCCAATCTGTTACACATTCTTCAAGAATTAGTTGTAGGGTATCGCGACCTATTATTTTACCTTCGTGGATAATTCCTTTAGGAAGATAACGTTCTCGGAAGTTCCGAATCGTTAAGGGATTCGTTTGTTTTGCACCCACATAACGGATTACATGGTCTTTAATAACTATATTTGCAATTTGATTTGAGTGAAGTAAAGTAAAAGCCATATAGAAATCCCCTTATAAATAATATCAATTATCCGATGACAAATTGTAGATACCAGTCTAGTAAATCATTACCGAGGAAATAAGCAATTAATGTGCCGACAACAATAGCAGGACCGAATGGCATTGGCTTACCTTTTTTCACTTTTCCTATTACCATACCGATAACGCCGATAATTGTTCCGACAATCGTTGCGAAAAAGAATGAAAGGAGCACAAGCTTCCAACCAAGTGCCAAGCCGATAACAGCATATAGTTTAATATCCCCTCCACCCATACCTCCTTTGCTTACGATCGCAATTAAATAGAGGAGTATGAATCCTACTGCACTTCCTACAACCATATCCCACCATGGTGTAAGTGGAATAAAAAACCGTTCAAGTAAAAGTAATGATCCAAAAAACAGAAGAACCTTATCTGGAATAATCATGTAGGTAACGTCTGAAACAAACACAATCATCAAAAGAGAGATTAATGTCCAAGTTATAATCAATTCTTTTGACCAGCCCACCAACAATGGTGAAATCGTGAAAAGAATTGCTGTTATCATTTCAATTGATGGATATAAAGGTGATATTTTTGCTTTGCAAGCTTGACATGACCCCTTTTGAAATAGGAATGAGAAAACCGGGATAAGTTCTTTTGCAGTAAGCGCATGTTTGCATTTTGGGCATGCTGAACGTGGCCTAATGATTGATTCTCCATTAGGAATTCGGAGACCGACAACATTAAAGAAAGATCCTAGAACTAAGCCGTAAAGAAATATAATGATATAAAAAAGTATGCTCATGATATCGTTCCTTTTTTAAAGAGGACAACCAGAAGGTCGTCCTCGGTAAATTTTTATTATGGTGTATTATCCGTAACTTTTGATCTATCAATATCCCCAATTAATTCTGGCCCTATATGTCTATTTTCTCCTAGTAAGTATACAGAATACTCATATATGGAGGCTTTTTTTGTTATTAAAACATAGGAGGTTGTTGGTGCAGCTTTAAGAGCAATTACATCATCGTCAGATAATTTTGTTGTTCCTTTTGAATAATCTCCACCATCAGGATCAGAAAAAGCATCTAAATACCCACTATCAATTAGATATTCAAGTGGTATATATCTTACACCACTATCTTTAGCTGGTAATAAATCACTATTAGCTGAAACTGCAATCTTTGCTCCACTTACCATTTGCTGTGCATTGGCAATATGAGCGTCTTTTTTTGAATTATCAATGATACCTCCAATACTTGGTACAGCAATAGCTGCAATAATTCCTAATATAACGATAACCGCGAGCAACTCAACCAAAGTTAAACCGTTTTGATTCTTCAAATACTTTTTAAACATCAGTTCCCCTTCTTCCGTTTAATAGTTTGATAGTCGTAGTATATAAGTCCTTGCTACCCCATATTATAATGTAAATTTTGGTAGGTTACATCATCTTTTTTCAAAATTTATCAAATAATGCCACAATTTTCGCTGAATTATCGATTTTTACTGTATTTTGTTAAATATATCGAACATAGGGACCATTATGGAAGTAACGATTGTGCCAACAATCCCACTTAAGACAACTATCATTAATGGCTCGATTAATGATTTTAATTTATCAGTTGCAATTTCAACCTCATCCTCATAAAAGTTAGCTACCTTCCCTAGCATTTCATCTAGTGATCCAGTGCTTTCACCAACAATTATCATTTGTGTAATTAATGGCGGAAATGCCCAGTGTTTTTTCATCGGCACCGTCATTGACCTACCCTTCTCAAGTGAAGCTCTTGATTCCTTAATTACTTCTGCAATCACCTCATTTTCGACAATCGATTCAACAACTGCTAATGCTTGAAGGATTGGCACTGAACTACTTATTAAAGAACTTAATGTTCTTGTCATCCGAGCTAGTACAGACTTTTGTAGCATCTTCCCAAATATCGGCATCTTTAAAATAAAATAATCATAATAAAATTTTGTTTTTTTATTTTGTTTTATAATTACAATTGAAAGATAAAATAAAAAGGCAATTAGGATAAGTAACCACCATTTAGATTGGGTGAATTCACTTGCATGCAGAACAAATTTTGTTATCGCTGGCAATTCTGCTCCGAAATCCGAAAACATCCCAACAAAAGTCGGTACAACCGATGTTAATAAAAAAATGACTACACCAATTGCAACAACACCAATAACCGCAGGGTATGCCATTGCTGATTTTATTTTCTGTTTCGTTTTATGCTGTTTTTCAAAATGGGTTGCTAAACGTTCTAATGTCTCATCTAGTGTACCCCCGACTTCACCAACGCGAACCATATTCGTAAATAAGGTTGAGAATATTTTTTTATGTTTTGCTGTAGCAGTAGAAAGTGAAATACCCTCTCTTAAATCCGCTTCAACCTCGACTAAGGTGCGCCTTAATGCCTTACTACTCGTTTGATTTGCCAATATATCCATAGAATCGACTACCGAAATGCCAGCTTTAATTAAGGTTGAAAATTGACGTAGAAAGATAGTGAAGTCCTGTAATTTCACAGGATTACTAATTGATAAATCCTTTGTTAACAGTGTCTCTGGTACTTCATCTATTTGAATGACACGAATACCGGAGTCGCGTAATTTTATTACAGCTTCTCGTCTTGAAGTTGCATGTATAGTGCCTGATTTCTTACCTTTTGTATCCCGACCTTGATATCTATATCTAGGCATAATTATTCAACCTTCTCCTGTAAAAATGGCCGAGCGATGTCTTTTGCAATCACACCACTATTTATTAAATCACGAATATTACTTTCCAATGTTTGCATCCCTTCAGCTCGACTAGTCTGGATGACATTTCTTATTTGATGATTTTTTTCATTTCGTATTAAGTTAGCGACTGCTGAATTATTAACAAGTATCTCGGCTGCAGCACATCGTCCTTTTCGATTAATCATTGGAAATAGCCGTTGTGAAATAATCGAAACTAAAACAGATGCAAGTTGAATCCTTATTTGACCCTGCTGTGAAACAGGGAAGGCATCAATAATTCGATCAATTGTAGAAGGTGCACTTGATGTATGCAAAGTCCCTAATACGAGATGGCCTGTTTCTGCAGCTGTAATAGCTGTATGAATCGTTTCTAAGTCCCTCATCTCACCTACTAAAATAACATCCGGATCCTGTCTAAGTGCAGCACGAAGACCATTTGCAAAATTCTTCGTATCAAAACCAATTTCCCGTTGATCAATAATACAATTTCCATGTCTATGTAAATATTCAATCGGATCTTCAAGAGTAATAATATGTCTACTCATCGTATGATTCATATAATCAATCATTGCTGCCATTGTTGTAGATTTCCCGCTTCCAGTCGGTCCTGTTACGAGAATTAAGCCCTGCGGCTTCTCAGAAACTCTTTTTAAAATTTGAGGCATACCCAATTCATCAATCGTAGGAATATGTGATGGGACAACCCGAAATGCCAATGCAACACATCCACGTTGTTTATAAGCATTCACTCTAAATCTTGAAACACTAGGAATACCATATGAAAAATCTAATTCACCTTTTTCTTCAAAGCTCGTCCACATTTCATCAGATATAATCGATTTTGCCAATCCTTCTATAGCCGGGGGTAGCAATGTATCCTTGCCATATCTTTTTAAATCACCATGTATTCGAAAAATAGGGGGTACCCCAGCAGTTATATGAATATCAGATGCCTTCAGTTCATGTGCCGTACGCAAAATAAAATCAATTTTTTCTCTCATTATGTTCCCACCTATTCAGCAAATGCAACCCGGAGAATCTCCTCAGTTGTGGTAATACCTTGTTTCACCTTTAATAGCCCATCATCAATCAAAAAAATCATTTTATTTTTTATAGCGATTTCACGTAATTTTGAAAATGATTCAATATTCATGATCACTCTACGCATTTCATCATTAATTTCAAGTAATTCATGTATGGCAACCCGGCCTTTATAACCTGTCATATTACATGTTCCACAGCCTCTGCCACGGATGATTTCCTCAATTCTAATGCCATGCTTTGCAAAAATTTCAAGTTCGCGTTTTGTCGGTTCATGTGCTTCCGCACAATCTCGACATACCCTACGAACAAGCCGTTGTGAAACAACACCTGTTAACGATGATGCAACTAAAAATGGTTCAACACCCATATCAATTAATCGCGTAATTGTCCCTAATGAATCATTCGTATGCAGTGTACTTAATACTAGATGTCCAGTTAAAGATGCCCTAACTGCAATATCAGCTGTCTCACGATCACGAATTTCCCCGACCATAATAATATTTGGATCCTGTCGTAAAATAGCACGAAGTCCTGTTGCAAATGTCATTCCAATATTTGAATTAACATGAATTTGGTTTACACCTTCTAATTGGTACTCTACAGGATCTTCAATTGTTATAATATTTACATCCTCAGAGTTCAATTTATTAAGTGCTGCATATAATGTTGATGATTTTCCAGACCCCGTAGGTCCAGTCAGAAGAATAATTCCTGTTGGACGTTCAATTAATTTCATAAAACGCTGTAAATTAACTTTATTAAACCCAAGATGTTGAAGATCATTCAATTGATTACTTAAATCTAAAACCCTCATTACAATTTTTTCACCATAAACCGTTGGCAATGTCGAAATCCTTAAATCAACCGGGTGGAAATCTAGATTCATTTTTATCCTTCCATCTTGTGGAATGCGATTTTCCGTTATATCTAAATTAGCCATAATTTTTATTCTTGCAGTTAATACATTTTGCATATTTTTCGGTAGGATTCGTTCTGTCCGTAGAACACCATCAATACGATAACGTAGTGCAACCTTTGTTTCTTGTGGATCGATGTGAATATCACTTGCACGAAGTTGAACAGCATTTAATAAAATTTGATTAACAAGCTTCACGACAGGTGAGTCTTCATTGGTGATACGTTCCTTTTGTGCTTCCTCTGGGATATCATCCATAAATTCAATGATTCCTTCACCTAGATCATAATATTTATTAATAGCGTTATATATTTCATCCTTCGTAGCTATAGCTGTCTCAATTTGAAATCCAGTTGTTAGCCTAACATCTTCGATTGCAAAAAAATCAAGTGGATCTGACATTGCTATAAAAAGCTTATCCCCTTCTCTTTTCAGAGGCATTAAGTTATATCTTCTAGCAATTTCCTTTGACACTAATGAAGTTAAGCTAGAATCAATTGGATAACGAAAAAGGCTTATGTGAGGAATTCCAAGTTGAAATTCTAAAACCTCAATTAGTTGTTGTTCAGTAATAAATCGTTTTTGTAATAATACGTCTCCAATTCTTTGTTTCTCTGTTTTATCACGTAAAGCTTCTTGTAATTGTATTTCTGTAATTAAGCCCGTATCAACTAATAAATCACCAATTTTTTTTCGGGTTTTTCTCATGCTATATCACCCCTATTTCGACAATTTATTTTTCATCAACCGTCCCGCCCCACAAACTATCATCCTCACTGTTATCTTCATTAATATGAGTGCTATCAGGAACCTCTACATTAGAATCGTGAGAAGACTCTTGGTTAGACTCCTCGATATTGGGATCAGGAATTAAAATACTGCTTACTTTTACTCGTGGAATAGGAGCATAGTAATCTTGTGAAATTTTTATTTTTTCTATTTCATAGTTATTGTCTCGAATTGAGCGATACACAGTACCAATTTGGCCTTTTTCACCAGCTTCTTTAATTTCTTCTTTCCCTAGTTGCAGTAAGCTAGAGTATTGTATGATTGTTTTAGGGCTATATAACTGACTATCCTCAACTGTAATCTCATATTCATTTGGAAGTTCCGCACCAATTAATTCTATTTCCAAACCCTCATCTACTAATGAGAATAAGAGTTTATATTTGTAGGAGTTCACATTATAAATAATAATATCCTTATTTCCTTGGACTACTTTCGCATCAAAACCAAATTTTGCATACTCAGGTAAACGATCGCTAGTATGACGTTCAATTATTTTAAAATTTGTAGGTAAAATTGTTTCATATATTCCAGTTGCAACGACGCTTAAAGCATCATCTGTAAATGTTACTCCACTTTCGGTAACAAATGTTTCAAGAGAAAATACTTGTAATGGGTCAATATTAATTTCACCAATTTCCTTAACCCATTTACTCATCTCAGTTTCATCTTTAATATTAGTAATAATAGCTTTAGAAACGGTATGTGTTTCATCTACTTGTAGATAATTAACTAGATTTATTTCAATCGTTTCTGATGTTAGTAATGATGCCCTATTCTCTATTTCATTTAGTAATTCTTCTATTTTCATATGATTAAATTCTTTAGCGATAAGAGATTCGGTCGTTTCCTCAATAAACTCCTTATTAACAACAGCAGTTATAGGATTTGGTCCACTATTCTTGGCAGTATGAACAATCTCAATTAACGGAAATTCAACTAAGTCATATTTAGCAATCTCTTCTTTTCGATCACCGAATACTAAAATAATATTCCCGAGCTGCTCCCAACTATTAATCTCAGATTGAAGTTGTTTAACTGCTTCATCCTTAGAAAGTCCTGACACATCAATAGGACCAATCATTGTCCCATTTCCAAAGATTTCACCTGAAAAATAAGTGTCATAGGTTGAAGCACCAACGTGTGAAAGCGTAAACACAAATGCTGTACATGCAACCATAAAAACAAATATTTTAAACTTAATCTTGTATCTCACACATACACAGCCCTTTCAATGACACTCTCATCATATATTTTTTTCTACTTCAATTACATCAAATCTAGGTATAACATCATAATTTTCTGAAGAAAATTAATATCTTGTTACAGTAAAAATAGTTATAAATGGCTATTTACAAATAAAGAGATAGTAATTTTATTCTATATGAAAAAAGAAAATTAATAAAGTCGAATAAGCATGAATTTTACAATATTACGTAATTTTAGCAATATTTTATCTACAGCTTTAATAATATGTCGTATAATAGTAGAAATAGGTAAAAAGTAGTGATTAATATATGTTAGAAATTAAAGGATGAGCATACCCGATGAATATCTCATTAAAAAATATCACTTCACAAAAAGGGATTACATTAGTAGAAATTTTAGCTTCAATAGTTATTCTTACAATTATTATTTTTACTTTCTTATCAATGTACATTCACTCCGCTAAAACGAATAAAATTTCCAAAGATATTCTAGATGCAACTTATGTAGCTCAAAGTCAAATAGAGTCTATTTATAATATAAGTAATAATACTAATCTTATTGATGGCTTATCGGCATTACACACTAATCTAGGATTTAAATCAAATGGAGCAGATTGTAATACTGGCTGTGAGTTTGATAAACAGGAGAATGGTTATTATATCTTGTTATCGATTAGTGGTGAAAGCAATGATTTATATAAAGTGATTATTAACGTATTCAATAATCCTTCAATGGAACAGAAGGAGGCCCAAATTGAAACATTATTATCCTGGAAAAAAGCTGAGGTTGAATCAAATGATACGGAATAACAAAGGTGTAACCTTGGTTGAAGTTATTGTAGTTGTTGCATTATTATCAATGGTTCTGCTTCTCATAAATGCTGTCAATATTTTTGGCCATAAGCAACTATCAAATCAATCTTCTCATATCGAAAATCAATCAAACGCTAGGCTAGCAATAAATATACTTACAAAAGAGATTCGAAGTGCAAAAACAGTAAATGTGTTAGACAATGTATTAACAATCAACGACAGCGATACATATACACTTGATGATTATTCGATTATGAAAAATGATAATGTCTTGATCTCAAATATTTATGAATTAAAAATAAAAATGCAAAATAATAAAATAAATTTAAAGGTTACAAGTAATGAAGGAGGAAATCAGCATTCCATATCTCTTTCAACTATTATCTATTTAAGGGAGTGAAATCATGTTCGGTTCATTTCGACAGAATAAATATTTAAAAAATGAGCATGGTCTTTCATTATTCATAGTATTGCTTGTATTAGTAGTTGTCTCAATTATGGGAATTAGCTTAATGGGGATGGCTGCTTCAAATGTCAAAATGAGCACAAGTGATCGTGAATATCAATCCACCTTCTATATTGCCGAGGCCGGTGCAAACAAGGTAATGAGTGAAATAAAGATTAAATTAGAGGAATTATATAACGATATTCAAAGTAAATATAAAGAATCTGAAAGAGAAGAAATCTATTTATACCAGGCAAAAGTCCTATTAAATGGTTTCGTATTAGATGAGTATAAGTATGTAAATGCTAAGGCACAAACAATAACAAGATATGACAATTTTTCTGAAACATTTAATGAGGAACCATATGCAGACGTAGCAGTTAAGGAGATAGGAGCAAACGAATATGCATTAACATCAGCAGGAATAATTGGAAATCGCACTCGGACTGTTGAAACTACCTTTAAAGTAGAATGGGCCTCAAAAGGACCATCGCCTTCGCCCATTTTTAATGATAGGGTTGTATATTCAGATTCTTGTATCATACTAGAAGGTAGTGCAAGTATAGTTGGTAATGTTGGTTTAAATGGAAATTTGAGTTCAACTACAAAATGCACGAATAATTCCCCACTTATCACTATATCAGGCGGTAATAATGATAGGATTAGTGGAAATATATATATAAGTAAAGAAGCACAAAATAATGAAATTAAGCTAAATGATAATATTAAGTTGCCAAACCCAGATCCAATAAAGACCGATCCAATAAACTATAAAGAAATGATGCCTCAATTTCCAGTTATTCCAAGCTTTGAATTAGCAAAGGATAAACAAATCGTAAAAAATGATTCAGAAAAATATAATGTTATCTATAATGGGAAACTTAGGATAGATAACTATTTAACCGATCAATATCAACTTGATCTTAATCAAAATCTATACTTTCAGGAAATAAAACTTGAATCTAATTACAATCTTACTATTAATGTGGGAAATTCAGATAAGGAAATTGTTGTTGATCATTTGAATATAAAAAATGGCCATATTAACATAATTGGTTCCGGAAAACTAAAAATATATGTTAAAAATGATATTACATTGGGATCTGGTAGTACAATTAATAAAAAAGGTGACATTCATAATTTGGCCATCTATTTAAAAGGTTCCGGCAATACTTCATCCCCTAAAAATGTAACATTAGCGGGTTCCCAAGAAGTATATGGTTCCTTGTTTGCAGAAGATGCAAATATTAAGTTTACAGCTGGATCCGGTTTTCATGGTCATATTTATACTGGAGGAACTAGCTTTATCATTGATGGAGGTGCTTATGCTTATTCTAAAATGATATTTGCACCAATGGCTAGTTTTCAATTATTGGCAGGTGCTACGATAAAAGGTTCTGTTATCTCAGATTCATTTTATAGTAGTGGTGGGAGCAAAATTACATTTGAAACGATATACGATGATGATCTAATCGAATTACCTCTACCGGAGGATGATACTGAAAATGAATATACACCACCAACTGAACCAATATCAATTATAAGTCCAATAAGAGAAAAATAACTAACATGATGAGGCTGTCTTCAAAAGTCATTTTTCACCGACTTTTTGGACAGCCACAAAATTGAAAATATTCATCAAAAATTTATTTTAATTGACCGACCCATTGTCCATAGTTTTTATAAGCATCGAGTAATGATTGCTGTGATTGCCATAATGCTTTGTCATTATCGCTCTTTTTGTAAGTATGTAAATATTCTTGAGAATTTGAAAGTGAGTTTACGAAATTACTTAATTTTTCATTAACACCTTCAAGTTTTATACTCTTCAATTTTCCATCTAAACCTTCAAGCTGCTTTGATTGTTCTTCACTAATTGCCCCAGTATTGAATGCCTGTGAGGAGATGCTTAGCAACTCCTGAAATACTTCGATGCTATGACTAATTAAATTTGAGTCTGCTACTGGAACAGTTTTATATGAGCCCCCATTTATCACAAATTCCTTAGCAAAATATCCTGTATCCGGATCTGTATATTTACTTTTGAGTCCAGCTAAATCTTCCTTTACTAATCCAGCCCCAATTAACACGTAAAAAAAGCCATCTTGTTCAATCTCAATTGCCGCATAGCCTGCGGCTTTTAGCTCATTAACTATTACATCTGCTGCATCAGCAGTAGAAAATCGCCCCCCTTGAATTACACCTATTGAAAGTGGCTCCAATTGAAATGCACTAGTTTTACCAGCTTTTGCATCACTTTTATCTTCTGGTTTACTTTTTTCATTAGCAGATACTGAAGATGTCGTTGTATTTACTGGTTTTTGATTCGTATCTTTGACAACCATTAAAATCATTATTCCAAATCCGACTCCTATAAAAACGGCTAATATTGTCGTCATTACAATTTGTTTCAAAGTGAAAATTTGGTTGCCCTTTATTCTAGTTGGTCGAATCCCTTTTCTATTAGAACTTATCGCATCACGTAGGTCTTCAATCGGAATTATTGGCCGTTCATCTTTTTGCATCTTTTCATTTTGAATTGATTCATCTGGTAGCACCCATGTGAAATTTTCTTCCTCTTCTCTCGCAGCAGCAATTTCTTCATCTGCTTGGTGAAGTTGGAAATGTTCATTGTTCCTTTCAGGGACAGTTCGCTCTTTCCCGTTTATTTTTATTGAAATTTTATTTTGATGCTTGTCCATTCTTTCACCACCTTCAATCAAATACTCCTCGACTATTTTTACCTATGCTAACATATCCATAAAAAAAAATAACAAGACATTTGTCGTCTTGTTGTAAATGGTTTTCGTCAAATTTTTTAGAAATACTAGCCTTCTTACTCTTTGTCCAAACCAATAGCCAACGGATCCGTCTTATTACTTGGATCTGGTATATCAATTTTTGGAGCATCATCCACAAGGTCAACTAGATCAGGCATATATAACGATGAAATTGTGACATCAAAATTAAGTGAAGTTGGTTCTTGATTCACCGAATAAAGCTCAGGTCTTCCAGTAAAATTCAAAGAATTAACTTTTGTGATCCTCGTTTGGTGCTCAATAGTAGCTAAGAAATCTTCAAGTTCATGGTAACTTGGAGATTCTACAGTTAAAGTTACAATAATCTGTTTTAACGCTTCAGCTATTTCTGGTTCGATAATGATCTGCTGATTTTTCTTTACAACAGTACTTGCGTCTGAATTTATTTGAATTTTATCACCTTCACCAAAAGTCATATTAGTTATTTTACAATTTGATGTAGTCTCAGCACGTTGGAGATCAAGTATTAATTGCTCAACTAACGGTATAACTGGAACTATTTTCTGGACTTCCGTTGAACTTTTGATTGGCTTATCGTTATATTTCTGTTTATCTACTACGGTATCATATAACCTCTTTTCCATTTTTAAGTCTATTCTCAGTTGTTCGTTTGTCGTATGAATAGGCTTTATTTTTATATAGTAAAATAGCGAAAAGCTACCGACTAGTAAAACAATGAGTAGTAGTAAAGTTATAAGTTGTTTTCTCGTAAATTGGAGAGTCATCTTCATTTTCCCTCCCTTTGTATCGATTTCACATATTCCTTATCTATCGTAATTTCTAATGTGGCATAATACCTTGAAAAATAGTCAACCTTATCCATTTCCAACTTAGTATTGACTCCTTGTTTTTCTTCATTTTCATTAGTAGCAACTTTTGAAGCATTCGTTTCAGTAATTGGTGCTTCTTCGACTTCTACATCATCGATTTTTCTTGTTGTCACTGAATTAATTTTTGTTTGTTTGAAATAAGGTGAGTTAGTTAGGGAAGCTAAATAGTAAGCAACTTGATTGTTTGTATCAAATTGAACAATTAATGATATGATCCCATCATCAACGTATGAAAAGGATTGAATATAACCCTGTTCAGGTAATAATGCAGTTAAATGATTTAATAATGGTACTGTCTCAATAAAATAATCATTTGCCCATTTTACAACTTTCTCAAGCTTGATTACATCTGAGGATTCCTGTTCAGTTGCATATCTTTGTTCTACCTTAGCACGTTTTTTTTGAAGCATAGAAATTTCTGAAGATAATTGTTGCTCTGTAATGATTGCTTTTTCATGTTGCATATATAGAAAAATAGTGCCACTGAGCCCAATAAGGAACATAATCATAAAGATAAGATAATTAGCTCGATTTTTATATTCTTTTCTTGCTAATAAATTGATTTCAACTAACATTGCTATCCCTCTTTCAGCGCTAAACCTAATGGTAGCAAAAAGTGAACTGGCAGTTTTTCTAAAGTATCAATCGTCTTAATTGGAAGTTCAAAACGGTCTATTATGGCTGATATCAAATTTGAAAGGTATGGGTGGTCACCACTCATTAAAATATCGGTTACCTGCTCATTACCCTGCCTAATATTAAAGCGATAAAAATTGATTAAATGCTCAATTTCCCTCACAATTTCTTCAATAATGATTTCGACACTTTTGTTATGATTGATCCAGTTAATTTCAGCAATTGTTTGTTCGGGATTTTGACGTATCTCCCAATCGGCAATCGTGGAATCTAATGCAATATGTCTCATAAAAATCGGTAAATGCTCGTGAAATATACTTAAATTTACAGATTGCATATCAAATTGTACGAGTAATGAATGGTTATCAATTTTTGTTTTATTATAAGAGTGAAATAAACGATACATGCATAGAGGAGAAATATCGGCGGCAATTGGTCTTAAAGAAACCTCCTTAAAAAGTGAAGCATAGTCTTGGGAAATTTCACGAGGAGTAGCAAACATTAATACATCCTTATTACGATCCCCTTCCGATATCTTTTTAAAGTCAATGACAGGTTCGTCAAATGGTAAATGGATTGAACTGCCTAGTTCTAATAGCAAATAACCAATTATTTCGTTATCTTTTATATCAATCGGAATTGCTGCTTTTCGTATCACAACAAATGGATCTGGAATTACAAATCGTACTTCTCTTTTTTTGATTTCCCATTCTGAAACACACTCATCCAAAATTAAATGTAATGTATCTCTGTCCATTATTTTACCTTCATTAATTATCCCTTTAGGAATATATCGTTCACGAAAATTTCGAACTGTTAACGGACTGTTTTTTTTTCCTCCAACATAACGAATGACATGGTCCTTTATTATGATATTCGCTATTTGATTTGAGAAAAATAAAGAAAAAGCCATCTTGATAATCCCCTTATATAAAGAGGACAACCAAAGGATCGTCCTCAATTGTTTTTAGTCATTTATATGGAGCTTATTTATCAGCTATTACATCTCTAGTTAAATCATTGGAAGCAATTGGATCACCAGCAGAACCTACAGATCTTTCGGATCCAGCTAAAAATACTGAATAGATATATGTGTTACCGTCTTTTGTAATCCTCACATATGATGTCGTTGGTTGACTTGCTGGGATTTGGTCAAGATTTTCTCCAACTATATATTCGCCCCCATCAGGATCTGTAAATTTATCTAAATATCCTTGGTTTATTAAATACTCAAGTGGCAAATAACTTTCACCACCTTCATTGGATGGAAGTAATTCGCTATTACCAGTTACGGCAATCTTTGCTCCACTTACCATTTGTTGTGCATTTGCAATATGTGCATCTTTCTTAGAATTATCAATAATAGCACCAATACTAGGTACGGCGATTGCAGCGATTATCCCTAAAATTACGATAACTGCAAGCAACTCAACCAAAGTTAAACCCTTCTCATTTTTCACAAGCTTTTTAAGCATATTATCATCCTACCTTATCAGTTTTATTGTATTTTATTGAAGATGTCGAACATTGGAACCATTATTGAAGTAACGATTACTCCAACAATACCACTTAATATGACGATCATTATTGGTTCTATTAATGATTTTAGTTTATCAGTTGCATTTTCTACTTCATCCTCATAAAAGGTTGCTACCTTTCCTAGCATTTCATCAAGTGAACCAGTATTTTCACCAATAACTATCATTTGAGTTATAAGTGGTGGGAACGCCCAATGCTTTTTCATTGGTATCGTCATTGATTTTCCCTTTTCTAAAGAATCACGTGATTGCTTCAATACCCCTGCTACTACTTCATTTTCAACTATCGTTTCAACAACTGCTAAAGTTTGTAGAATAGGAACAGAGCTGCTTAATAAGGAACTTAAAGTTCTCGTCATTCTCGCTAATACCGCTTTCTGTAACATCTTACCGAATACTGGTATTTTCAAAACAAGATAATCATAATAATATTTTGATTCTTTATTTTGCTTAATCATAATTATCGATAAATAAAATAAGAAAAAAATAAGGATTACTACCCACCAATATGATTGCATGAACTCACTTGAGTGAAGAACAAATGTTGTAATTGGTGGGAGGTCTGCCCCAAATCCTGAAAACATCGTAACAAATGTCGGTACGACTGATGTAAGCAAAAAAATAACAACTGCAATTGTAACAACCCCTATCACTGCTGGATATGTCATTGCAGATTTAACTTTTTGTCTAGTTTTATGTTGTTTTTCAAAATGTACCGCTAGACGTTCCAATGTTTCATCTAGAGTTCCTCCAATTTCGCCAACTTTTACCATGTTAGTAAATAGGGTTGAGAAAACTTTTTTATGCTTTGCCGTGGCCTTTGAAAGCGAAATACCTTCACGCAAATCTAATTCAACTTCTACAAGTGCACGTTTCAAAGCTTTACTACTTGATTGACTAGCTAATATCGCCATAGAGTCTACAACAGTAATCCCTGCTTTTATTAGTGTTGAAAATTGTCGTAAAAAGATTGTAAAATCCTGTAGTTTCACAGGATTCCCAATTGACAAATCCTTCGTAAAGAGTGTTTCAGGTACTTCATCCATTTGTATAACTCGAATTCCAGAGTCTCGAAGCTTCGTTATCGCCTCACGTTTAGAGGGTGCATGAACTTTACCAGACCTTTTCCCTTTCGTATCTCGACCTTGATATTTAAATCTAGGCATAATTATTCAACCTTCTCTTGTATAAATGGTCGTGCAATTTCTTTGGCAATCACTCCATTGTTGATTAGCTCATGAATACTATGATCTAATGTCTGCATACCTTCTGCTCGGCTTGTCTGAATGACATTTTTAATTTGATGATTTTTCTCATTGCGTATTAAATTTGCTACCGCTGAATTATTAACGAGAATCTCAGTCGCAGCACGTCTACCACTCCGATCAACTGTAGGAAATAATCGTTGTGAAATAATTGAAACTAATACAGAAGCAAGCTGAATCCTAATTTGTCCCTGCTGTGAAACCGGAAACGCATCAATGATACGATCAATTGTAGATGGTGCACTTGATGTGTGCAAAGTACCCAAAACAAGATGACCCGTCTCTGCTGCTGTAATAGCAGTATGAATTGTTTCCAGGTCTCTCATTTCACCTACTAATATTACATCTGGATCCTGTCTCAGCGCTGCACGTAATCCATTGGCAAAATTCTTAGTATCGAATCCAACTTCACGTTGGTCAATAATGCTGCTGCCATGCTTATGCAAATACTCAATTGGATCCTCTAGTGTAATGATATGTTTACTCATCGAATGATTCATATAATCAATCATAGCAGCCATCGTTGTGGACTTCCCGCTCCCGGTCGGTCCTGTTACTAGTATTAAACCTTGGGGCTTTTCTGATACCCTTTTTAAAATTTGTGGTAGTTTTAATTCCTCAATAGTAGGTATATGTGTTGGTACTACACGGAAGGCGAGAGCGACACATCCGCGTTGTTTATATACATTCACCCGAAATCTTGATACTCCTGGAATTCCATAAGAAAAATCTAATTCACCTTTTTCCTGAAAAATCTCCCACATTTCTTCAGAAATAATTGATTTAGCCAAACCTGCAATAATTTCCGGGATTAAAGATTCTTTGCCATATCTTTGTAAGTCACCATGAATCCGGAAAATAGGAGGAGTACCTGCTGTTATGTGAATGTCAGATGCCTTAAGCTCGTGTGCAGATCGTAAAATAAAATCAATTTTCTCCTTCAAATTTTTCCCACCTATTCAGTATATGTTACGCGAAGAATCTCCTCAGTTGTAGTAACCCCTTGTTTCACCTTGATTAATCCATCGTCAATCAAAAAGATCATTTTATTTTTGATTGCTATTTCACGTAATTTCGAAAAAGATTCTTTATTCATAATAACTTTACGCATTTCATCTTTTATCTCAAGCAATTCATGGATAGCAACACGGCCTTTATAACCGGTCATATTACATGTTCCACAACCTCTTCCACGGTTGATTTTATCAATGTTAATATCATGCTTTGCAAATATTTCAAGTTCTCGTTTTGTCGGTTCCTGTACATTCGCACAATCACGACAAACTCTTCGAACTAGCCGCTGTGATACCACACCCGTTAAAGAAGAAGCAACTAAAAATGGTTCCACACCCATATCAATTAAGCGGGTAATTGTCCCAAAAGAATCATTAGTATGTAATGTACTTAAAACTAAATGCCCTGTTAAAGAAGCTCTGACCGCAATATCGGCAGTCTCGCGATCGCGAATTTCCCCGACCATTATTATGTTTGGATCTTGACGTAAAATTGCACGCAATCCAGTTGCAAATGTCATCCCTACGTTTGGATTAACATGAATTTGATTGATCCCTTCCAATTGGTACTCTACGGGATCTTCAATCGTAATAATATTTACATCCTCCACATTCAACTTATTAAGTGCTGCATAAAGTGTAGATGATTTTCCCGATCCTGTAGGACCGGTAAGTAAAATGATTCCAGTTGGTCGTTCGATTAACTCCTTAAATCGTTGTAAATTGACATTATTAAATCCAAGATTTTGAAGATCATTTAATTGATTGCTTAAATCGAGCACCCTCATTACAATTTTCTCACCAAATACAGTAGGTAATGTCGATATACGCAAATCGACAGGGTGAAATTCAAGATTTATTTTAATCCTTCCATCTTGGGGAACACGATTTTCTGTTATATCCAGATTAGCCATAATCTTGATTCTCGCAATTAATACATTCTGCATATTTTTAGGAAGAGTACGTTCTATGCGTAATACACCATCAATTCGATAGCGTAATGAAACTTTTGTTTCTTGTGGATCAATATGAATATCACTTGCTCTTTGCTGAACTGCGCTTAATAAAATTTGATTTACAAGTTTTACAACAGGGGAGTCGTCATTAATCATACGTTCCTCTTGCACTTCTTCAGGCACATCATTAATAAATTCGTTAATACCTACATTAAGTTCATAATATTTTGTAATTGCACGATATATTTCGTCTTTTGTCGCAATTGCCGTCTCAATTTGAAATCCTGTAGTTAGTCGTAGATCTTCAATTGCAAAAAAGTCTAAAGGGTCAGTCATTGCAACGAATAGTTTATCTCCCTCTCTTTTAAGTGGCATCAGATTATATTTTCGTGCAATTTCCTTAGGTACTATCGCAGTCAGGTTTGAATCAATTGGGTAGCGAAAGAGGCTTACATGCGGAATTCCTAATTGAAATTCTAGGACCTCAATAAGTTGATGTTCAGTTATGAATCCTTTTTGTATCAGCACATCACCAATTTTCTGTGTATCTGATTTATCGCGTAAAGCTTCTTGTAACTGTTCTTCATTTATTAATCCTGTTTCAATTAGTAAGTCACCGATTTTTTTTCGGAATTTTCCCATGTTGTATCACTCCTAATACGACAAAATGATTTCAATCGACCGAACCATCCCATAAGCCATCATTTTTATCACCTTCGATCGAATCATAAATTCATTTGATTCAGATGATACTAGTAATGACTATATTTAATTTCATTAAGTAGATCATTTCTTTATATTTTGTACAATTTAAATTAAAAGGATGATGTCATATTGAACTCCAGGTTTAAATCAATTTTTTCAGAAAAAGGGATAACTTTACTAGAAGTTTTAACATCAATTGTAATTTTAACAATAATTGTAATTACTTTTTTATCAATGTATATTCAATCCGCAAGTACCAATAATGTCTCAAAAGACATATTAGATACTACATATATCGCACAATCAGAAATGGAAGCTATTTATAATATAAATAAAAATGAAATAAATATTACAGATGGATTATCTCGTATACAAAATGGACTAGGTTATCGATTAATTCGAGGGGATTATAATGCTGACTTCAATTTTTATAAAATAGTAAATGATTATTATATTTTGCTATCTATTCAGGCTGAAGGGAATGAAAGTGAATTATATAAGGTAATAATAAATATATTTAATGATTCTTCAATGAGTCAAAAGGAAGCTCAAATTGAAACACTATTCTCCTGGGAAAATTCAAAGGATGTTTCAGATGTTAAGGAATAATAAAGGTGTGACCTTAGTTGAGGTTATCGTAGTTGTTGCACTTTTATCACTCGTGCTAATTCTCATAACTTCGGTGAATATTTTTGGTCATAAACAACTAGCGCAACAATCTTCACAAATAGAAAATCAATCAAATGCGAGAGAAGCAATCAATTTAATTACGAAGGAAATTCGACGAGCTAGCACGGTCGAAGAATTGAAAGATGGAATTTCTATTGATGGCATCAAGTATATATTTGAGGATCATTCGATCAAGAAGAATAATACAATACTAATTTCAAACATTGATGATTTAGAAATAATAATAACAGATGGAGATACGGAAACTGAAGGGAGGACAAAAATTAATATAAAAATTACAAGTAAAGAAGGAAAAAATCAACAATCTGTTACCCTTTCTACAACACTTTATTTAAGGGAGTAGAATCGCGTGAGACGTTTTGTTTTTTATAACAAATATTTTAAAAATGAGCATGGCCTATCTTTATTTATCGTATTATTAGTTTTAGTAGTTATCTCAATAATGGGAATCAGTTTAATGAGCATGGCAACTTCAAATATAAAGATGAATGCTAGTAACCGCGATTATCAATCTACTTATTATATTGCAGAGGCCGGTGCTACCAAAGTTTTGTATGATATTGAGAAAGAATTAGAGCGCCTATATAATGAAAATGAAAATAAGGATGATTTTTTAGAATTAGCTAGGTATGAATTAGATGGGAAAGTTATCATTTATAATAAATTTGAAAAATCATTTGGTAAGAAGCCCATTGCCACAGTAACAGTAAAAAAAAATGGAGATAATGCGTATTTATTAACTTCAGTCGGTAAAATCGGAAATTCTACTCGTACTGTAGAAACAATCTTTGTAGTAAAATGGACCTCAAAAGCAACACCCACTTCACCAATCTTTACTAATCGTGCTGTATATTCCGATTCATGTATTGAATTAACTGGAAGTGCAAGCATTGATGGGAACGTTGGTTTGAACGGAAATTTGAGATCATCTGGAAATGCAAATTTGAGATGTACGAAAAATTCTCCTCTTATATCTGTATCTGGTGGCGGAAATAAGAGGATTAGTGGAAATATTTACATTAGTAAGGACGCAATTAATAAGGAAATAATGTTACATAATAATATTGTGTTGCCTAATCCTAAACCAATTATGACCGATTCAATAAACTATAAAGAGTTGATGCCAGCATTTCCACTATTCCCAAATTTATCAAGACACCCGATTATAGATTGTAATAGAAACTTCACTCTAGTATTAAACCAAGATTATTACATTCCCGAAATTAATATATTCTCAAATTCTCAACTTAACATTAATGTTGGGAATTCAGATAAAGAAATCGTAGTTGATAACCTTAACATTACTAACGGACATATTAATCTGCTTGGTTCCGGAAAACTTATCATATACGTAACAAAAGAAATTACATTAGGCGCTGCAAGCACAATTAATGAAAATGGTGATAGTAATCAATTAACCGTCTATTATAAAGGTTCACGGTATACTACGTCCCCTAAAGAATTTACTTTAGGAGGTTCACAAAAAATGTTTGGTTCTTTGTTTGCCGAGGACGCAAATATTAGATTTACTGCTGGATCCGTTTTTCAAGGTAATATTTACTCTGGGGGTACAAGCTTTATTATAGACGGTAGTGCTAATGCAAAATCAAAGGTGATTTTTGCCCCCAATGCAGATTTCCAATTATTGTCCGGCGCATCGATAAAAGGCTCCATCATAGTAAATTCTTTTTATGGAAGTGGTGGGAGTAAAATAACATTTGAACAATTTGACGGTGATGACTTCGAATTACCTCTTCCAGAAGTGGGATCTAATCATGCAAATTCACCATCGACTGAGCTATTATCTATCGTAAAACCCATTAAGGAAAAATAAGGTATGTATCCTATTCTTTATAAAGATAAGGGAGATAAATGAAAATCAAATGCGTCTTGGCGTATTTGCGCCCAGATTTTTTCGAGCTTGCTCGAAAAGCTTCCTTTAAAAATCTGAGGCATCCGCCGGAGGCTTTTAACTTTATTCAGTCGGGGTTTGAATCCACACTGAATTGGAAACTGATTTGCATTCAACTCACCACTTATAGTTGTGGAAGACTTTTGCTGAATAAAGTTAAACCTCCCTTATTTCACATACTCGGCAACTCGATTCCTTCCCGCTTGCTTTGCCCCAGTATACATCGCACGATCTGCATGACGTACTAAATCTAGGGATGATTCCGCATCATAAGGTGCAGTTGCAAATCCAATACTTGCTGTAATTCTGACCATGATCTCCTCACCAGAGTATAACAGATCATCCTGAACACTGAATGGACGATTAGCAATCATTTGTCGGATTGTTTCTGCTAAACCTCTGCATGAATATTTATCGATATTTGGTAATAATATTACAAATTCTTCTCCACCGTATCTTGCTACAATACCTAATTCTCCGATAATATTTTGTAAACGATTAGCTAACTCACATAATATATCATTTCCACTTTGGTGACCGTATGTATCATTTATTGTCTTAAAATGATCAATATCAAGTAATATTAAGGACAATGGGCCAGTTTTGTTATCCTGCAACTGTTGATATTCTGCTTCTAATACTTGTTCAAAATATCGGTAATTATACAAATTAGTTAAAGAACATCTTTCACTCTTATTTTTCGCTTCTTCATGATGTCTAGCATTTTCAATTGCAACTGCCAAATAAGAGGCTAAAATATCAACAATCATTACCTGATATTTTTCATAGCATCTTCTTTTATTGGATGCAAGTGCGAAAACACCTACAACCTGTTGATTACGTAAGACTGGAACACATATTACACTTTCAACCGATACCGGCATAAACCCCATTGTGATTGACTTATATTCTTTCTTCGTATGAAATAGGACTGCTCTACTTGATTCCCACACCTTCCCAGCAATACCTTCTCCCCTTTTCATGGGTAATACTTTGTCTTCGTTTCCTTCCTTTGAAAAATATCTAATTACTTGAAGTTGTTCGTCCTCCGCAACCAAATCAAGAATATACGCATAGTCTACTGGCAGCATTTCGCTTATTTTTTCTATAAAAAGATCTAGTACCTCAGCAACCTTTTGTCTACCTGCTAATTGGTGCCCAAGTTCAGTTGCCTTTTGCAAATAAAAATTGATTCGTTGACTAGAGTAGTAGAGTCGGAGCATAAAAGAAAGACTTATAAGGGGTATTCCTACATATAAAAGTGCTGCTAACCCAACCTCAACATAAAGCATGTATAAAACAAGACCAACAGGAAAGTGAAGTAATGTGGTCATCCCTTCCCATAAAAGGTCTTTTGTTATTATCGGTAACTTTCTACCTTGTAAATACTGTCTATACAATCTTAATAATGAATGATTGACTATAAACCTTGTTATTTGATAACCCACCAATGGAAGGATAAAGAGAGGTGATGACATATCAATTACACCATGTTCTCCACCGAGTAAATAGTAGACAAAAGCCGCGGCAACCGATGTCCCTAAAAATAATAATGAATTGAGGGGTAGCCGAAATGAATCTTTCATTCCTATTCTAACTTTTATTAATAAAATAATGATTGCTATAAAAGATAGTACAATTTCAACGAATAATCCAAAAAAAAGAAAAACAGCCAGAGAAACTCCTTCGGTAAACAATATTGTTGTATCATTTACAACAATAGGAAGAATTGAAATGAATCCAGTTAACACGACAAAGCTCACAATATCCCATTCATATCCCATTATAATCGGATTTGAATATTTATATATAAGCCACATACTTATTGGAAAGACGAATAGCCAAACAATCCAAAGCATATTTTTTCCCAACTTGCTAACTTCCATTTCAATCCCTCCCTTCTACTAAGGTTTGATAATCTAATAAAGTTAAAAATACTCACTTAATTTTCTGATACTTGCCCTTATTATAGTTCTAATTTCCTGTGTTTTCAATTATTTATGTAATTTATTTTTTATGATATAAGGCCTAATTTCAGATATAAAATATAGAGACCCAGTAATTAACAATACTACATTTTCTTTTTGAGAAAGCTCATTTATTTTACTATCGACAGCATCCTTCCAGTTATCCTTCATGTGAATATAATCTTTTTTTGATGATAATTCGTATAGGTCTTTAGTAGTAGATGCTCTTGGATAATCGAAGGATGTAAATGTTAAAGAAGCTGCGATATTTTCAAGTTGGCTAATCATATTATCAAGCTTTTTATCCTTCAACGGGCTAAATATGATATGAATTTCCTTACCAGTTAGGTGTGTCCCAACAGTATCTACAAGACTTTTAATCCCTTGCGGATTATGGGCACCATCAATAATGACTTCTGGTTTAGAACTAAGTTGTTCAAAGCGTCCAATCCACTTTGTCTTTTCTATCCCTTTCATTATCTTTGTTTCATTCATTTTTATTATTCCTTGAAATACTAGAAGACTAACGGTCATTAATGCTAGACTTGCATTTTTGACTTGATGAAAGCCTTTCATCGTAATATTAACTTTTTCGAAGGTATGAAATGGAGTCTTTATCGTAAAAATTTCGCCATGACTACTTGATTCATGATGCGTTGTAAAATAATCAAAATTAGCCAAGTATAATTCTGATGAGCATTGTTTTGCCTTATTTTGAATCACTTGAATTGCATCCTCTTGCTCAACACTTGTGATTACAGGTACTGCTTTTTTAATGATTCCTGCTTTTTCAAATGAGATCTCAGAAATTGTATCTCCTAAAATGTCCATATGGTCGAATCCAATATTAGTAATAATCGACACAATCGGTCTAATGACATTTGTTGAATCCAATCTTCCTCCTAACCCAACCTCCATAATGACGAAATCAATACTCTCATTCGTTGCAAAATAATACAGAGCCATTGCAGTAATTACTTCAAATTCTGTTGGTCCTCCTAATTCGGTATCTTCTAGTTCTTCCGCTAAAGGTTTAATAATGTTGAGGAGCGTTACGATTTCTTCATCCTTTATCGGTTCTCCATTAAAGCTAATACGTTCATTAAAAGTTTCAATATATGGAGATGTAAAAGTTCCAACATTATAGCCAGACTCTTGAAAAATATTTCGTAAATAACTCACAGTTGAACCTTTACCATTCGTTCCTGCAATATGAATTGCTTTTATCTTTTTTTCTGGATGATTGAGCCGTTCCATCATCCACTCCATCCTTTTTAATCCTGGCTTCATTCCAAGTCTTAATCTTGAGTGAATCCACTCAAGAGCCTCTTCATAACTATTCACCATGATGACTCCTCCAATAAGTGGAGACGAATCCTTTGTAAGATTCGCCTCCATCATTATTCTTAGCCTTTTAATTCTGTTATTCTTGCACGTACTGCATCGCGTTTTTCAATATAGTCTTTTGCTTTCGCTTTTTCTTCTTCAATTACTTTTGCCGGTGCCTTTTTTACGAAGCCTTCATTGCCAAGTTTCTTCTGAACTCTTTCTACTTCTTTATCAAGCTTATCGAGTTCCTTTTCAAGTCGCTTAATTTCTTCTTCAATATTGATTAAACCTTCAATTGGAAGTATCAATTCTGCACCTGTAACAACTGCAGTCATTGATTTGTCTGTTGATTTAATTTCTGTATCAATTATCAATTCACTTGGGTTACAGAATCTTTCTAAATATGAACGGTTTTTTTGTAGCTTTTCTAAAATACTTTCATCTTTCGCCTTGATTTGTAAGTTAATCGGCTTGCTCATAGGTGTATTTACTTCTGCGCGGATATTACGTACAGCACGAATGATATCAACTAATAGATGCATTTCTGCGGCAGCATCTTGATCAGTGAACTCTTCTCTTACTTCTGGCCATTTAGCTACTGTAATGGACTCACCTACATGAGGAAGATTCTGCCATATTTCCTCGGTAATGAATGGCATGAACGGATGTAGCAATCTCATCGTGTTATCGAGTACATAAGCAAGAATCGAACGGGTTGTTTTCTTTGCTTGCTCATCCTCTCCATATAATGGTAGCTTCGCCATTTCAATATACCAATCACAGAAATCATCCCAGATGAAGTTGTAAAGAACGCGCCCCACTTCTCCAAACTCATATTTCTCAGCTAATTTTGTAACCGAGGCAATTGTTTCATTTAACTGGGTTAATATCCACTTGTCAGCAACAGACTTTTCTCCAGTTATGTCGATGTCCTCGAATTTCATTTCACCCATATTCATCATTGCAAATCGAGATGCATTCCAAATTTTATTGGCGAAATTCCAGGTTGCTTCAATCTTTTCCATACTAAAGCGTAGATCTTGACCCGGAGAGCTTCCAGTAGAAAGGAAGTAGCGTAATGAATCAGCACCATATTTAGCAATGACATCCATAGGATCCACACCATTACCAAGTGATTTACTCATCTTCCGTCCCTGTTCATCACGAACTAGACCATGAATAAGAACATCTTCAAAAGGACGCTTACCTGTAAACTCTAGACCTTGGAATATCATTCGGGAAACCCAAAAGAAAATAATATCATAACCTGTTACTAATACATTTGTTGGATAATACCTTTTAAAGTCCACTGCGTCTATATCTGGCCAGCCCATTGTTGAAAAAGGCCATAATGCTGAACTAAACCACGTATCTAGAACATCATTGTCTTGTGTCCAATTTTCAATATCTGCTGGTGGCTCATGATCTACATATACTTCACCAGTTTCATTATGATACCAGGCTGGAATACGATGTCCCCACCATAGCTGTCTTGATATACACCAATCACGAATGTTTTCCATCCAATGTAAGTACGTTTTCTCAAAACGATCAGGAACGAAAGTAACTTTGTCATCTCCTGTCTGCAATTTTATCGCCTCGTCAGCTAGCGGCTGCATTTTAACAAACCATTGTGTTGATAAGTAAGGCTCAACAACTGCACCACTTCGTTCACTATGACCAACAGAGTGGAGATGCTCTTCAATCTTGAAAAGTACACCTTGCTCTTGAAGATCTTTAACTATTTTCTTACGACACTCAAAACGGTCGAGCCCTTGATATGAGCCTGCATTCGCATTCATTGTGCCATCTTCATTCATGACAAGTACTCGCTCAAGATTATGGCGATTTCCAACTTCAAAGTCATTTGGATCATGTGCAGGAGTGATTTTTACTGCACCTGATCCAAAGTCCATATCTACATAATCATCAGCAACAATCGGTATTTCCCTGCCAACAATCGGTAATTTTACCTTTTTGCCAATTAAATGCTTGAAACGTTCGTCTTCAGGGTGTACGGCAATTGCAGTATCACCAAGCATTGTTTCTGGACGTGTTGTTGCAATTTCGATCGATCCGCTACCATCTGCCAAAGGATAGCGCATGTGATAAAATGCTCCCTGTACATCTTGGTAAATAACCTCAATATCTGATAACGCTGTTTTAGTTGCTGGATCCCAGTTAATAATGTATTCGCCTCGGTAAATTAAGCCTTTTTTATAGAGCGATACAAATACTTCTCTGACTGCTTTTGATAAGCCTTCATCCAGCGTGAATCGCTCTCGGGAATAATCTAAGCCGAGGCCTAGCTTTGACCATTGCTCGCGAATATGACACGCATATTCTTCCTTCCATTTCCATGTTTCTTCTACAAATTTTTCACGTCCTAGATCATATCGGGTTATACCTTCTTCACGAAGCTTCCCTTCTACCTTTGCTTGTGTGGCAATTCCCGCATGGTCCATCCCAGGTAACCAAAGTACATCATAGCCTTGCATTCTTTTCATACGAGTGATGATATCTTGTAATGTTGTATCCCATGCATGCCCAAGATGCAGCTTACCTGTTACATTTGGTGGCGGGATTACGATTGTATATGGTGTCTTCTCTGAGTCACCAGTTGCCTCAAAAAATTTACCATTTAACCAATATTGATATCGACCCGCTTCTATCGCCTGCGGATCATATTTCGTTGATAATGTTTTTTCTGTTGTTTCCATAATGGATCCTCCTCTAAAATTAAGAAATGCGCTTGCGCTAGACAAAAATAAAAAACTCCATTCATCCTATAAAAGGACGAATGGAGTTATATTCGCGGTACCACCTTTTTTCACTCGTGCATAAAAACACTTGTGCTCTCAAATCGATAACGGCTCCGAACCGGCTTAAACTATTAGACAATGTCGTTCATAAAAGCTACTTAAGGGCGACCTTCCAACGCATTGTACCTAAGAAATCTCACAGCTACTGATTTCTCTCTCTGAAGGTATTACGATGTACTCTTCCCTGTCAATGTATTTATTTTATCTTGAATATATAGTAACCAATAATATCAGTCATCGTCAATAAGGTTTGCCAAATTTTTATTACTTTATTCACTTTTAGTAAGAAGGCAACTAAAATTTCTAGATATGTAATGGACACTTTTCTCTTCTATTTTGCATATCTTGATTATAAGCAGATTTCGAAAGGAGTCAATTCCATGAGGAGAAGAATAAATAAATTTAACAAGTACCGGTATCCACCATGGCTAAGACAGACACGAGCTGTATGTGTACAATTCATCATTCCAATTACAGTCGTTCAAGGGGTACGAACTATTTTAATTCCTACTTCATTTGACGTATTGTTTTTAGCTGTTTTAATTTTACTTGCTGCCGCACTTCACTTAGATTGGATTTAATACGCGAAAGTGCTTTGATTAAGTATCCCATACAAACTGTTATTCATTCCGTATGGGATTCTGCTGCTTCTTGATCTTTTTTTCTTTGTTCTTCTTCAACAATTTTCATCGAGAAATACTCGATATTTTTATTAAGCCAATAGGCTTTCTGTAACAAACGTACATACTCTTGCTCTGATTTCTTTTCCTTTTTATTCTTATAATTTTGTACACATCTATATATAGGTTCTGGATATGTTAAATAACTTAAGAATAAATAAATTTCCTCTTCCTTTAGTGGAAAATGACTCCTATATGTTTGAAACCATCCAAAACAATCATCACAAAGAATTGGAAACGTTTTTAACGTTCGATAATAAAAACTAATAAGGTCATTAATTGGACTCGCATAGCTCGCTTTCTCAAAGTTAGACAGATAACCCTTCCCATGTTCATCAAAAAGAAAATGTGTAATAGATACCTTCCCATTAGTTAAGACTGTTCGGAAGGATTTTGTTTCTTCTGAGAGCTCATACCATTTATCTAATTGAGACCTCGCATATTTACTTGCTAGGCTTATTTCATGGTAATACGTACAAAATAGTAGTTCAAAGGGGGACATATACCACTTTTTTTCACTTTCAATAACAAAGGATTCCAAATATCCGTCTCTCTCATCCCACTGCTTTGTAATATTTTCATAATGATGGTAAATATCATTCGTTTTAGCTTGCTGAATCTCATTTAATGAATATTGGTGCATTTTAGCTAATTCTTTAAATAGAAGATGGTGTCGATCATCTCGTTCATCTACAATACTATTATTTAACCAAGGCATTAGATAATGATATTGGTTTTCTTGAAAAACTAAATAACTACCATCAATAGTTGGAATTATTGGAACTACTCTCGTAAACCCTTTTTGATATAGCATTTGTATCATACTTGGAAATTGGGTATTACTAATTTTGCGCGCCGATTTCAAAGCAAATACCCCTTTATTTGTAAATACTTTTTTTACATTACGATACTCTTCAATAAAATGTGGTTCAAGCTTGTATTGCTTCAAGATGGGCCCATAATTTCTTGTGTTAGCTTCCCCCAAAAGGGCCACCTACCTTCGTTTGAATTAATTAAAAATAGGTGAGGGATTACCTCACCATATTGCGGAATAAAAACTATAAGCTACTTTCAACTATTAATATTTGTTGGAATATATAAAAGCTGGCCTTCACTTACATGGTGATCTGAAGTTAAAGAATTTGCTCGAATTAATTGTTGAACAGAAATTTCATATCTTTCTGCAATTTTGTCTAATGAATCACCGTTTTGAACGATGCAGATTTTCATCTTTGAAAGTTCTTCCTCTTCATCTCTTGTAAAAATTTTAGTTAAATATAACTCATTCTCATTCCGCTTTGTAACCTGTTTATCATTTGTGAGAGCTTCTGTTGAATGATTCTTATCTTCAACAGCTGTTATCGTTTTTCCTCTAGCTTCACTTGAACCGAATACAAATGTTTTTTCATGTCTTGCTTTTACCCCTATTTGTGGTGTAATGATTTCTTCATTTTCTTGGTTGACTTCCAAAATATTAGCTTCCTCTTGTTCTTGATAGGCTTCCTTTCGAGCTTCTACCTCAAAAGGGATAAATAAATCATCATCATGAGGTTCTTCATGAAGTTCATTGTCAATTTCAGAGACTTCTCCCGTGTGAAGGGTTACTTCCTCTTCTGCCCAAACTTGTTCATCCTCATCGGATGCATTACGGGCAAGAACTTCTTCTTGCGCTGGCTCTTCCCTCTTCTGTTCTACTTCAGCAATCGGGGCTTCAACTTCACTTTCAATTTCTTCATTATGAGTAGCTTCCGAGACTAATGGTACTTCCCCTTGTTCTACTTGTGCTACTGCCTCTTTTCGTTCATTTACATCTAGATTATCCTGGTCTTCTTGTACTTCTTCTTCTCGCTCATTTACATTCGTAATTTCTTCGTATTCTTGGTTTGCTTCATTCGTCTTACTACTATCGCCATTGTTCAAGTCACGTATTCCACTAATTGATAGATCAGCTGCAATTTGCATACATCCACGTTTTGGCAAATCATAATCGAATGCTTCAACCGCTACATATACATCCTCTAAACTTTCGATCCGATATTTCGGAATCGTAATATCTACAGGAAATCTATGGTTCAACTCAGTAATCCCATCTTCACGCGTTATAATTTCATTCACTAATCTTGCTGATGTGAAATCACGTGTTTCGTCCTGAGAAGTATCTTGGTCTATATGATACTCACCAGAAAGCTTTAACGCACCACGAATGGACACATATTGGTCATGCTCTTGAATCACAATATCTGGATCTAAAGAGATAGATACAAGCTCTGAGACTTCCTGTCCCTTTTGAAACCAGACAGACTCTTCTATCGAAAATCGTAAGCATGATTGGTTATCAGATGACATCTTCTATACCTCCTTTTTCGTCCCATCGAATCTTTTTACTATGACATTACAATTTTTATGATAATAAGTAGTCATTTATGTATAATTTCTTCAAAATGAGGAAGTTCAAAAAGGCAGACTCCTTTGTTCAAAGAGTCTGCCTTTTGAAATAGATCTTATTTTAATTTAGAAAATGCGTGTTCTGCTGCTTCAATTGTTTTTTCAATATCCTCATCAGAATGAGCTGTTGATAGGAATAAACCTTCAAATTGAGATGGAGGAAGGAATACACCTTGTTCAGCCATTTGTCTGTAATAGGCTGCAAAAAAGTCTAAATTAGACGCTTTTGCTCGGTCATAATTGATTACATCTTCATTTGTGAAGAAGAAGCCAATCATCGATCCAGCACGATTGATTGTATGCGGAATATCATATTTCTTAGCTGCATCGGTAAAGCCTTGCTCTAAGCGATCTGCCTTTTTCTGAAATTCTATGTAAGATTCTGGTGTTAATTGTGATAAAGTTGCATATCCAGCAGTCATCGCTAATGGATTACCAGATAATGTTCCAGCTTGATAAATCGGACCACTTGGTGCAATTCTTTCCATAATATCTGCTCGACCACCAAATGCTCCTACAGGGAGTCCTCCACCAATTACTTTACCTAAACAGGTTAGATCTGGAGTCACACCAAAATACCCTTGAGCACAATTATAATCTACTCTGAAGCCGGTCATTACTTCATCAAAAATAAGTAATGCACCATATTTAGTTGTAATTTCACGAAGACCCTCGAGAAACCCAGGTTGTGGAGGAACTACCCCCATATTACCTGCAACTGGTTCTACAATGATACAGGCGATATCCTCGCCAAACTGTTCAAATGCATATTTTACACTTTCAAGGTCATTATAGGGTGCCGTAATTGTGTTCTTTGCAACACTTTCAGGAACTCCAGGACTATCCGGCAAACCAAGAGTTGCAACTCCTGATCCTGCTTTAATTAATAAAGAATCCCCATGTCCATGGTAACAGCCTTCAAATTTCAAAATTTTATTTCGACCAGTATACCCTCTTGCGAGACGTAATGCACTCATTGTCGCCTCAGTTCCGGAGCTTACCATTCGAATGATCTCAATTGATGGTACTCTTTCAATCACAAGCTTTGCTAATTGATTTTCAGCAAGCGTTGGTGCACCAAAGCTTGTACCCATTTCTGTTACTTTTTTTATTGCTTCAACTACTTTATCATTGGAATGCCCATGAATGAGTGGACCCCATGATAATACGTAATCTATGTATTCATTTCCATCAATATCGTAAATTTTAGAACCTTTACCACGTTCCATAAAAATTGGGTTCATCTGAACAGATTTAAAAGCTCGTACTGGACTATTAACACCACCAGGCATCATTTTTTTTGCCTCTGCGAATGCAGCTTTTGACTTCTCGAAACTTCTCATTATAATGCGACCCCTTTCTTTTTTAGAGGCCTGACCCTTGTCACTTTAACATGGTTCTAGACAGGATCAGACACTAAATTAGTTATCCTTCAGCCAACGTGCAACATCTTTTGCAAAATATGTAATAATAAGATCTGAGCCCGCACGTTTCATACTTGTTAGCATTTCCATAACAATCTCTTTTTCATTAATCCAGCCATTAGCCGCTGCCGCTTTCACCATTGCATACTCACCACTTACGTTATAGGCAACCACAGGTACAGTAAAATTGTTCTTAACGTCTCGAATAATATCCATATATGACAATGCTGGTTTTACGATTAAAAAGTCAGCACCCTCTTGAATATCTGATTCTGCCTCACGAAATGCTTCCAAGCGGTTTGCTGGATCCATTTGATATGTTTTACGATCTCCAAAGGATGGCGCACTTTGAGCAGCATCACGGAATGGTCCATAAAATGCAGATGAATATTTTACGGCATATGACATGATTGGGATGTGTTGGAAGCCCGCTTCATCAAGACCATAACGAATAGCCGCTACGAATCCATCCATCATATTAGAAGGGGCAATAATATCTGCGCCAGCTTCAGCTTGGCTTACTGCTGTTTTTGCTAATAAATCAAGGGATGGATCATTTAACACTTGCCCATTTTCTACTACACCACAATGCCCATGTGAGGTAAATTCACAGAGACAAGTATCAGCAACAACTACGAGCTCTGGAAATTTTTCTTTTGTTAGTTTAATTCCTTGTTGAACAATCCCGTGGTCATGGTAAGCACCTGACCCTACTTCGTCTTTCTCATCAGGTACACCAAATAGAATGATTGATTTGATTCCTAAATCGACAATTTCCTGTAATTCTGCTTCTAATAAATCCAATGAGAGGTTGTAAACACCAGGCATAGATGCAACTTCAATTTTCTTATTAGCACCATCTACAACAAATAAAGGATAAATGAAATCCTCTGTATGAAGATGGGTCTCACGTACCATTGCGCGTAAATTTGCAGTTTGTCTTAATCTTCTATGACGTGAAAATTGTAAGTGTTTCAAATTATACTCTCCTCCTATTTTTCAAAACTTGTTCAAGTAATTATGGAATTCTTATATTATTTTTCACTTAGAAAATGAATGATTTCATCAAGTAAATCATCAATGGTATATTTTTTAGGACTTATTTGAATATGTATATTCGCCAACTCTGCTGCTCGTAGAGTAATTGGACCAATCGCAGCAAATATACAATCCTTCACCCACTCTCCCCAATCTGTATCTTCAAGAAGTCTACAAAAAAATGTAACAGTAGAAGGGCTCGTAAAAGTAATAATATCGATGTCCTTTTTCTGTAAAAGTGTAGAAAGGTGATCTTTCTCCTGCTGATTTTCAACCGTTTCATACACAATTAAATCTGTTACAAAATGACCTAATTTCGACAATTCGTCTACTAGAAAAGGGCGCGAAAGATTTCCACGAGCAAGAATGATGCGTGATTCTTTTTTTAAATATGGTTTTAGACTCTCAAACAATCCTTCCGCGACAAATTCATCAGGTATTAGATCAGGTTTATATCCTTTTTCTACTAATGTCTTTTCGGTTTGAGTACCAACAACAGCAATCTTGGGTAACAGCGTATCCGTAGAATGACTTTTATATTGCTCGTAAAAATCAAAAAAGAACTCAACCCCATTTTTACTCGTAAAGATTAACCAATCATATGCATGAATCTGTTCAATTTCTTTCTTAATTTTTTGAGCATTTTTTGATTCCTGAAAGGTAAGTAATGGAACTTCAATCGGAATTCCTCCGAAATATTTAATTTTACTAGAAAATTCAGTAGCTTGTTTTTTACCTCTTGTGACTAATATCTTTTTACCTAATAGAGGCATCTCGCTTTCCATTACTTGTCAAGCTCCTCTTTAACCTTATCAATTAATTCTTTTGCACCACGGTCTGACAATCTCTTTGCAGCTTCGTTCCCAACCTCTATCGGGTCGACACCATGTACTTCTTCTTTATACATTGTTTTACCATCAGGTGAAGCTACCAAGACGGTCAAGCTAATATTTTTCTCATTAGAAAGAGTTGCGTATGCTGCAATCGGAACTTGACAGCCACCTTCCATTTTATGCAGGAATGCTCTCTCTGCTGTAACAGTCACATTAGTATATTCATCATTAAATTTTGCTAGAGCATCTAGAAGTTCTTTATCATCTGATCGACATTCAATAGCAAGTGCCCCCTGTCCAACAGCTGGTAAACAGGTTTCAGTATCTAGAAAGTCTGTTACAACATCATCAGACCAGCCCATTCTCTTCAAACCTGCTGCCGCCAAAACAATTGCATCGTACTCCTCATTTTCAAGCTTTGCGAGTCTAGTATCAATATTTCCACGAATCCACTTAATTTCAATATCATTTCGGGTTGCTAATAATTGAGCACTTCGTCTTAAACTACTTGTCCCAATTATTGAACCACTTGGAAGTTTTGAAAATGGAACTCGGTCTTTTGAAATGATAACATCACGATGATCTTCACGCTTAGGAATACAGCCGATTGTTAATTCTTCTGGTAATACTGCTGGCATATCCTTCATACTATGTACAGCCATATCAATTTCTTTCGAAAGCATTGCTTGTTCAATTTCCTTTACAAACAATCCTTTTCCGCCTACCTTTGATAACGTTACATCAAGAATCTTATCACCTTTTGTGACAATTTCTTTTACCTCGAACTCATATGGTAAACCAAGATTCTTCAATTGTTGAATCACCCAATTTGTTTGAGTCAATGCTAGCTTGCTTCTACGTGAACCTACAATTATTTTACGCATTTACATGTTTCCTCCTTGTTGAAGTTTCACCTTATGACCAAAAGTGAAATTGTGATAAGCTTCCAAATAAAAAGAAGTTAATTAATAGAACTAAAAATGCAGCAATATTCCATAAGGCGATGGTTTTACCTTGAACTTTATGGACCACTCGTTTGTATAGATTCCAGCTAAAAATTAATAGAACAAAAAAGGATCCCAGGACCTTCACATCATACAAACGAAACTCTGATAATGTAATGAATGCCCATAATACACCTAAAATAAGTGATAATAAAAGGATAGGCACACCAATCACATTCAATACATATGACATATGATCTAATTTTGAAAGATCGCCGATTCGTAACAAGCGCTTTCCCCATTTTTTCTTTTTTAATAAATCATATTGAATCACATATAAAATTGAGAAGACAAATGATAATGAAAAGGCTCCATATGAAAGGATTGCCATTGTAATATGGATCATTAACAACTCTGAAATCAATTGCCCCGTCAGAATACTAGATTCGTGCTGTCCGGGAGCGAATGTGTGTAAGGCCATTATGAAAAAGCCAATCACATTCGTAAAAAAGATGATAAAATCCATTCTTAATAATTTATTTAAAACTAAGGATAGTGTAATTAATACCCAAGCGTAGAAGTACAACCCCTCAAACATTGAGAGGATTGGAAATCTACCAGTCTCAATTACCCTTAGTAGAAGGAAAAAGGTTTGGATTACCCATACAAATGCAAGTAACCAGAAGGCAATTGCATTTACCTTCCGGTTATTTTGGAGAAAATCTATAAAATAAAATAGAACACTAAGTGCATATATGATTACGATAAATTCATGCAATCTTGTTACATTCATCTCTACCATTTAGAATATCCCCTCTTATGACTGTAGAGAAGGCTTACCCGACACCAACACTCCAGCATGCTGATTTTGTATATTCATCTCTGTAGTAACATCATCATCAATATTAAAAATCTTCATAAATAATTTCAGAGATTCTTCAGCATTTGGTTTAGCAGATAGTTCTTTCACTTGTAATATTGGATCTTTCAAAAGCTGATTGATAATACTCTTTGTATGTTTATTTAATACCTTTATCTCACGGTCAGATAAATTAGGTAACTTTCTTTCAATACTTTCCATTGTTTCAGCTTGAATCATTAATGCTTTCTGGCGTAAAGCTGAAATCACTGGTACTACACCTAAAGTATTTAACCAAATATTGAATTCTACAATTTCCGCCTCAATCATAAGTTCAATAGCTTCTGCAGCTATTTTACGTTCTTGCATATTAGCTTCAACTATTCCTTCTAAATCATCTATATCGTATAAAAATACACTTTCCAAATCAGCAAGTTCTGGATCCAAATCGCGGGGAACAGCAATATCAACCATGAATAATGGTCGACCCTTTCTCATTCGTTCCACATCTTGCATAATTTCTTTTGTTACAACATATCCTTTTGCACCGGTAGAACTAATCATAATATCAGCATCAAGTAATGCACATTGTAATTCTTTTAATGATTTTGCTTCACCTTGGAATTTCCCAGCTAAGCTTTGGGCCTTCTCGAATGTACGGTTCATGACAGTCACTTTTCCTACACCACTACCGTAAAGGTTTTGAACAGCAAGCTCGCCCATCTTCCCCGCGCCTAAAATAAGGACATTCTTATTTGATAAATTTCCAAAGATTTTTTTAGCAAGCTCAACTGCTGCATAGCTTACAGATACGGCATTTGATCCGATTTCTGTTTCGGAATGAGCACGCTTTGCAAGTGTGATTGATTGTTTAAATAAATGGTTAAACACAGTACCTGATGTACCAACTTCTTGAGCCATTAAGAAACTTGAACGTACTTGTCCAAGAATTTGAGTTTCACCGACAACCATGGAGTTAAGACCACATGTTACATGAAATAAATGGTCGACAGCTCCGTCATTTTCAAAAATATTTAAATAAGGAGTGAACTCCTCTTTATCGATTCCAAACCATTCAGAAAGGAAATCTTTTATATAATATCTACCAGTATGCAGTTGATCGACAACCGCATATATTTCTGTACGATTACATGTTGAAATAATGATATTTTCGAGGATGCTCTTTTTTTCTTTTAAAGTGTTCATTGCAATTCTTAAATCAGTACCATCAAAAGTAAGCTTTTCTCGAATTTCAACAGGGGCAGTTTTATAATTTAATCCGACCATTATAATATGCATATAGATTGACACCCCTTCTTCTACTTTCATAAATATCTGAAACAAAAACTACCTATATTATAACATTTCTATTTTAATACTTAATCAAAAAATGTGAACAGTATATGACATCGTGTGATAATATATAGAAAGAATACACCTTCATCGTATATATGATTTCAGTGCTATTTTTACTTGTCACAATGAGTAGATTATCAAAATTATGCTAGCAAATCAAGTTAAGAGCTTGGGGGATTTTTATGAAAAAACAAAGCATTTTCTCAGGTATTATCTTAGTGGGAATTGGATGTTACCTACTCCTTCAGCAACTGAAAATACCAGTATTTCCACATTTTTATTCATGGCAAACACTAATTATTATTGTCGGAATTGCTTTTCTTGTTCAAGCATACTCTGAAAATGACCATAGTAATATTGTACCGGGAGTTATTTTAGTTGGATTTGGACTTCATTTTCACGGGAGTAATCAACTGCCATTTTGGCCAAAGCATTATGGGATGCTACTATTAATTATTGCAATTGGATTATTGCTTAAATATGTTAAGACGAAAAATGGACTCCTTCAAGGTGGGCTCTTACTCGTTTTATCACTTCTTCTACTTTACTTTGATCGGTTTATGAACTGGCTTAATTCTATACAAGGTGGTCTTTCATTCATCATCAATTATTGGCCACTCTTGCTTATCGGTGGAGGTTTTTATTTATTATTTATCAAGAAGAAGTAAAATATCCCAAGAAAAGCGCTGGAGCTAGACATACCCAAGAAAAAGAGACAGGCGATCTATTATGGTACCTGTAGTTAGGACACTTGAAAAAGAGTGTTTTATCTACAGGTAT
>NZ_JAKTTI010000025.1 GCF_022427965.1 Fredinandcohnia quinoae
CGTTCCCATACCGAACACGGAAGTTAAGCTCTTCAGCGCCGATGGTAGTTGGGGGATTCCCCCTGTGAGAGTAGGACGTCGCTAAGCGAGTAAAAGACCAGTTGTGTGCTGGTCTTTTTTTTGCGTTCATTTAAATTGGTTTTTGTGGAATATGTAGATAGCCTCAAAAGAGAAAAGTTAACTTCGTGCTTAAAAACCACATTATAGTTTGAAAACAAGGTGTTTTCGCTTCAAATTGAAGTGATCCGCAGGTAGAAGTGTATGTATTCCACTAAAATATTGGATTCAAATCTATTTTCAGAGTATGTGGTTAGACTAAATTACCCGATATGCAGGATATTCTCGGAAAATGCACGATAAAATTGAGATATGCTCGTTAATTAGAAGAAATGCGTGATAATCCAAATATATGTGCTTTAGCAAAATTATATGCACGATAACCAAAACATATGCACGTTAACGAAAATCCACCCACACAGTGGATAATTACCCTAAATAGATTTAGAATTGATCCAATAGGTACCGCACCAATCCCAACCAGCAAAAGTTAACTTTTTGTGCTTTAAAAATCATATTTTATATTGAAAACAAGGTGTTTTCGTTTCAAATTGAAGTAATCCGCAGGTAGAAGTGTATGTATTCTGCTAAAAAATCTGTTTCAGAACCATTTTCATGGTATATGGTTAGACTAAATTAGCAGATATGCACGATATTCTAGGAAAATGCACGATAAAATTGAGATATGCTCGTTAAATAGAAGAAAAGCGTGATAATCCAAATATATGTGCGCTAGCGAAATTTTATGCACGATAGCCAAAATATATGCACGTTAACAAAAGCCCAGACCATCAAGTATTACCACCCGCATAAATAAAGTGTCAATACATAGGTACCGCCTCAAACACAACCAGCAAAAGTTAACTTTCCGTGCTTTAAAAAACATATAAAGGATTAAAACAAGGTCTTTTCACTTCAAACTGGATTAAATCACATGTAGAAGTGTATGTATTCCACTAAAATATTGGTTTCAGAACTATTTTCATAGTATGTAACTAGCTTCAATTACCCGAAATGCACGATATTCTGGGTAAATGCACGATAAAAAGTTGATATGCTCGTTAATATGAACATATGCCCGATACTCAAACTATATGTGCGTTAGCAAGCTTTTATGCACGATAGCAAAAATAAATGCACATTAGCGAACCACACCAACCAACCAACCAACACCACTAGACCAAGAAACCGCTAAAAGATATCCACGTTAGAATATCTCAACCTAGCACTACTAATCTTTAACCTTTGGAATAAGGTAGTTGTACTGAATAAAAGTTATTATTCCAAATGTTTTAGTTTTAATTTGAGGGATTATACAATATCTATTAAAATGATAATAAATTGTAAGCGCTCTAAAAAAAGTGTGGTAGGAGGTATAAGTGATAATGATAGAAAAATATCCTGTCTTAAAAGAGGCTGAAGCATTTTATTTTGAAGGCAACGATATTGGAATTCTTGTTTCACATGGATTTACCGGATCGACACAAAGCATGAGGTTCTTGGGAGAACAGCTAGCCAAAGAAGGGTTCACAGTATGTGGCCCACGATTGAAGGGACATGGAACGCATTTTGAAGATATGGAGCTTAGTATGTATCAAGAGTGGATTGAATCATTAGAAGAGGGATTCAAAAGACTTAGAGAAACTTGTTCGAAGATTTTTATCACTGGGTTATCAATGGGAGGAACATTAACGCTATACCTTGCTAGCAAATATCCAGAAATTAAAGGCATTATTCCAATAAATGCAGCGATAGAGATTGAGGAAATGGCTAAACTAGCAGGAGCTTTGGAACCACGTTTCTTAGATGCCATTGGCTCAGACATTAAGAAAGAGGGTGTAATTGAATTAGCATATGAGAAAACACCATTGAAATCAATAGGTGAGATTGTTCAACTGATGCGTATAACGAAGGAACGACTACCGTTAATTTCTTGTCCAGCGCTTATTTTCGTCTCTACAGAAGACCATGTTGTTCCTCCTGAAAATTCAATGTATATCATGGAAACAATTACGTCTTCAGATAAGGAAATAGTGAAACTTACAAATAGTTATCATGTTGCGACAATAGATAATGATAAAGAACTTATTGCCGAGAAAAGTGTTAAATTTATAAAAGAACATTTATAAATTTAAATGAATATGCCTTTCTATTTACATTCCAATCGGAGTAAATTTGAAAGGCATCTAACCAACACTTCAACCATATTAACATAGCTTAGCTCATTTGCTGTAGTTTTTTAAGGTTTAAGTATATTGAATTTGTTATGTGATCAGCAATGCCCCTAATAAAGGTAAGACAAACACAACTATGATTAGAAGTGGATAATACAATCTTGACTTTTTCACCTTTTTGAATGGTAGTTTAATATCCTTATTTACTGATTGGTGTATTATAGCCATCACCGCATATATTGCTGCAGTACCAAAAAAACAGTATGTGATTAAAATGTAATAAAAATTAAGTCCATTTACACGAAATTCAAGTAATGTGAGTGAAAATGTGAAAAGTATACAAGAAAATGCAAGTAATAATAAATAGAGAAAATTCCTTTTAAAGATAACGGATGACTTTTTTAATGCCTCTATAACTGATATATCTTCAACAACTATGATATATGGTGCCAATGAAAAAAATAGCAAAAGAATAAGTGTAATGAATACAGATGGCCAAAAGGTGAGATTTAGAAAAATAAGTAGTCCACCAACTGTTAATTCAATTGCTGAGAAGAGTACCATCCTTTTAAAATAGTATTTACCGATTTTTAAAATTGAGTATGTATTATCAGGTCCTATTAAAAAACATTTGATGGATCCAAGATACATACTAAGTGCATAACTTTTGAGTAAAAGGACCAACAATATTGCTGTAATTGATAGTAAAGTGTTATCGGATAACGCATTATTATTTGAATATTTAAATGGTAAATGAATATCGTCTAAAAAAGGCATCCAAAACGGAAAAGTTCCATTTACCCCAATGAAATGGTTAATTTGTATAGGTGGAAAGGGTGACAATGAATATCCAAAATATATCCCTAGAACAACTAGTAATGTTAACAGGACATTCATGAGTAGAGGAATAATGATAAGTCTTGGGTGTAATATCGTATTGTATAGTCCATGTAATAAATTCAAAGTATCACCTCAATGCTCTTTCCATATTTTATTATATATAACAAGAGAAAAACCTACTCCATATGGAATAGGTTTATTTTTTTGTTTTAATTTTACCAGTCCACTGTTTAAATCCACCTTTTAACTGGAACAATTGTTTATATCCTTTTTTGCGGAGCATTTGTGCTGCACGACCGCTGCGAAGAGCATTTTGACAATAAAGGTATACGGGTTGATCAGGTCTTATTTCTTTCATACGCATTTTAAATTGTGATAAAGGAATGTTACGTGCACCTAAGATATGACCTCCGTCAAACTCATTCGGTTCGCGGATATCAATTAATTGAGCTTTTCGATAACCTGCACGAAACTCTTCTTCTGTTAGTGTAGTAAGTATTTTTCGTTGATAGAAAAACATGATGACACCATATGCAATAATTGCAACAAGTATAATTAAAGGTAAAATCCAATTCAAAATAAATCTACTCCTTTTTCTCTCTTTCTCTTTCTATTATATAAGTGATTTCATGAAGAATCAAAGGAATTCTCTGGAGTATTTGATTTTGAATTTAACACAGGTTTTGGTAGACTAGGAAGGCATATTAATTAAAGATAAAGAGGGTTACTGATGGAAAAAGAAATTTGGAGATTTATTGATTCTGGAGATTGTTCACCAGAATTTAATATGGCATTAGATGAAGCACTTTTAGATTGGCATAGTGAAGGTAAGATACCGCCTACGATTCGCTTTTATGGTTGGAATCCCGCAACTCTATCAATTGGATATTTTCAAAAAGTTGAGAAGGAAATTGATTTAGATGCTGTGAAAAGATATGGACTGGGTTTTGTACGACGTCCCACTGGTGGTAGGGGAGTACTGCACGATAAGGAGTTGACCTATAGTGTGATTGTTTCTGAGGAACACCCTGGTATGCCTCAAACTGTTACTGAGGCATATCGAGTGATTTCAGAGGGGATATTACAAGGTTTTCGTTTGTTAGGGCTAGATGCCTATTTCGCTGTCCCAAGATCAGAGGAGGAACGGGAAGGATTGAAAAATCCACGATCTGCTGTTTGTTTCGATGCTCCTTCATGGTATGAATTAGTGGTAGAAGGACGAAAGGTTGCTGGAAGTGCACAAACTCGTCAGAAGGGGGTAATTCTTCAACACGGATCAATTCTACTAGATATTGATGAGGATAAACTATTTGATTTATTCAAATATCCAAGTGAACGTGTGAAAGAGAGAATGCAGCGAAATTTTAAGAATAAAGCAGTAGCGATTAATGCACTACGTGATGAGACAGTAACGATAGATGAAGCAAGGTCTGCTTTTAGAGAAGGCTTTGAGAGAGGATTAAATATAACACTAGAACCTTACTCGCTAACCGTTGATGAAATAAAATATGTGAATGAAATTGCAGAAAAAAGATATAAATCAGATGAATGGAATTTTAAAAGGTAGGCAACTTTTTTAGTTGCCTTTTCCTATGCTAAAAGTCCTAGTGTTGTTTGTATACTTGACTTGAAATTGAGTCGAAATTTTGCAACCGACAAAATTCTTCAAAAAGCGCAAAAAACTAAATATAATCTAGTAAAATCTTCGTTTTGCTCTATTTTTTAAACTTTTATTCGTTTGACAAAAAGAAATTTAGTTGACCTAAAATCAACATATAGTATTGTCGAAATTTATTTTCATACTATATATTGATTTTTATTTATTGTTTTTAGGAAAAATATATGATAACTTATTTTTAACACTTAAATTTATTACTTAAATTTAATGATCAATTTTTAATAGAATTAAAGGGAGATGTGGGAATGACTGTTGTGCTAGAAAAACTGAATATTGATGTGGAAAGGCTGAATCAAGATATACGCCTTTTTCCCCAGGTTCATCCAATCACGGGGGACATGAAGTTATCACACAAGGGAGTGTCGAGACTAGTTATGCTTGATCGGTATACATTTAAGGATACCGAAAAGATTACATTAGCAAAAGGAGATTTTGTTGTTCTAACGATTAAGGAAGATCCCAAATTTCCAGCACGTGGCTTAGGCTTTATTGTCGATATTGATTGGGAGCAGAAAACAGCGCAGGTACTCGTTGATGAAGAGTATCGGGGTGTGTTGGACAAGCCTGAAGAAGTTGAAACAGGTATTGTTAACCGTTCACTCGATGTGATTGAGAAACCATTAGAAGTATTCTATGAGCAAATTGCCAAAAGAAATGCTACTGGCTTAGCATCTGTTGAAAAGACAGAAGAGAAACGTCAGGAATGGTTTGAAAAGTTTTATAAAGAGCTAGTAAACTTAAACTTTATCCCAGCTGGGCGAGTACTGTATGGAGCAGGTGCTGATACTGACGTAACCTATTTCAACTGCTACGTAATGCCATATGTCCAAGATTCCCGCGAAGGTATTTCAGAACATCGTAAACAGGTTATGGAAATCATGAGTCGTGGTGGAGGAGTTGGAACGAACGGTTCAACATTACGTCCACGAAATACATTAGCACGTGGTGTAAATGGTAAATCATCTGGATCAGTTTCTTGGTTAGATGACATTGCAAAGCTTACCCATCTTGTTGAACAAGGTGGCTCAAGACGTGGTGCTCAAATGATTATGTTGGCAGATTGGCACCCTGACATCATTGAATTTATTATTTCAAAAATGCAAAATCCAAGAATTTTACGTTTCTTAATTGAAAACACAAATGATGATACAATTAAAAAATATGCGGAAGAAAAGCTCAAATTTACCCCACATACTGAACAAGAAACATTAATGTATCAAGGAATTTTGAACTATAAAAATATTCCTGGTATGGGTGGATTTAATGAAAAGATTCTTAAAGATGCAGAACAAAAATTAGTTACCGGTGGAAATTATTCTGTTCATAATCCTGAATTTTTAACAGGAGCGAATATTTCTATCTGTTTGACGAAGGAATTTATGAACGCAGTTGAAGAAGATTCTTTCTATGAACTGAAATTCCCAGATGTTGAAAGCTATGACCAAGAAGAAATGAAGGCTTACAATGAAGAATGGCACAAGGTTGGAGATGTGCGTGAGTGGGAGAAACAAGGCCACAAAGTACGTGTATATCGCAAAATTAAAGCGAAAGAGCTTTGGAACCTAATCAATGTTTGTGCAACATATTCAGCTGAACCTGGTATTTTCTTCATTGATAATGCAAATGACATGACAAATGCTCAAAGCTATGGGCAACAAGTTGTTGCTACAAATCCGTGTGGAGAACAGCCACTTGCACCATATTCTGTTTGTAACCTTGCTGCAGTTAACTTAGCTGAAATGGCTGATAAGGAAACAAAGACTGTTAACTTTGAAAAATTAAAGAAAACAGTTGAAGTCGGAGTAAGAATGCAGGATAACGTAATTGATGCAACTCCATATTTCCTTGAAGCTAACAAAAAACAAGCATTAGGTGAGAGACGTGTTGGTCTTGGTGTAATGGGACTACATGATTTACTTATCTATTGCGAAACAGAATATGGTTCAGAAAAAGGTAATCAGTTAGTCGATGAAGTGTTTGAAACAATTGCGACTACTGCATATCGAGCGTCGATTGAACTTGCAAAAGAGAAAGGAAGCTTCCCATTCCTAGAAGGTGAGTCAACAAAGGATGGAAATCGTATAAGAGAGGCTTTCAGTAACACTGGATTTATGCAAAAAATGCCTGAAGACATAAGAAATGATATTAAGGAATATGGTATTCGTAATTCACACTTACTAACCGTTGCTCCGACTGGGTCCACAGGGACAATGGTTGGTGTTTCAACAGGTTTAGAGCCTTACTTCTCCTTCTCTTACTTCCGAAGTGGACGCTTAGGCAAGTTTATTGAAGTAAAGGCTGATATCGTTCAAGAATATTTAGACAAGCATCCTGAAGCAGATCCAAATAATTTACCAAATTGGTTTGTTTCAGCAATGGAATTAGCTCCAGAAGCACATGCTGATGTACAATGTATCATTCAACGTTGGATTGATAGCTCAATTAGTAAGACGGTAAATGCTCCAAAGGGGTATACTGTTGAGCAGGTTGAAGCTGTATATGAGCGTCTATACAAAGGTGGCGCAAAAGGTGGAACAGTGTACGTTGACGGCAGCCGTGATGCGCAAGTATTAACATTGAAGGCTGAGGAAAATACGTTTGATGAGACAGATGACGTTGTAGAATCAAAACAAACTAAAAGTCATGTTGTACTAGTTGATACAATTAATGACCTTCGTTCTACGAATGTAACGATTGGATCTGAAGTAGGAAATACTTGCCCAGTTTGTCGACAAGGAACAGTCGAAGATCTAGGTGGTTGTAATACTTGTACAAGCTGTGGTGCTCAGCTGAAATGTGGTTTGTAAAATAGTATTAAGAAAGGTGGAACTAATTATCGGTTCCATCTTTTTTTATTTCCATTGGTTCCAAATCTGTACTAAATCAACCTCTCCACGATTAAAGATGTATAAAGACAGTTTAATCGGAACTCGAGGAGGGATGATTCGATGTATATTGACGGGGTATTTTCGGGAGGTGGCATCAAGGGATTTGCGTTAATTGGAGCATATCAGGCAATTGAAGAAAGAGGCTATATTTTTCAAAGATTAGCAGGAACGAGTGCAGGTTCTTTAATTGCAGCATTAATCGCAGCTGGGTACACAAGTTCCGAAATTATCAAATTTATGGATGAACTTGAAGTAAGTGATTTATTGGATCCACGAAGAACAATTTTACCTACACCTCTAGCAAAATGGCTTATGGTCTATTGGAGGTTAGGACTTTACAAAGGTGATGCATTGGAAAAATGGATTACCACTAAGCTAGCTCAAAAAGGTGTCTATACTTTTAAAGACCTCCCCCCTAATTCGTTGCGAATTATTGCCTCTGATTTGACGAATGGGAAGATACTTGTATTGCCAAATGATCTAGAACGTTATGGAATTATCCCAGAGTCTTTCTCTGTTGCAAAGGCTGTTCGTATGAGTTGTAGTTTGCCTTATTTTTTTGAACCGGTCCGCCTGAAAGATCATAATGGGAATAATGTGATTGTTGATGGTGGAGTTTTAAGTAATTTTCCAATCTGGTTATTTGATGAAGAGCAAACATTAAAAAAACGACCTGTGCTTGGTATAAAACTCAGTGCTGACAGTCAAAATCAGAAGAAAAATAAAATTAATAATGCGATTGATTTATTTGGTGCGTTGTTTGAGACGATGAAAAATGCACACGATGCACGCTATATTTCACGACGTCATGAAAGAAATATAATATTTATTCCAATGGAGGCGGGGCTTACAACAGATTTTGGGTTAACGGATGAAAAAAAACTTGCACTTACTAAAATCGGAAAGGAGCGAGCGGAGCATTTTTTTCGTACATGGTGCTACTAAGTATTAGAGGCTATCTCACAATATTTCCGTTATCTGAAATTATACTCATATCTTTGAATAATTATAAGAGCATAAAAAAAGAATCAAGCAGTTAAAAAAATGCTCGATTCTTCTTCTTTCCCTTTTTTCCTTCAATTACGGTAAGATGTGTGTTAGTTCGCTTTTTATTAATAGAAGAAACGGTTGACTTTTTCGTAGTGGTGGGGACACTTTTCTTACCTCGCACTCCTGAAAGTTGAGTTTTCCTTTGGTTTTGCTCATTGAAACGTCTTTTTGATTGTTTGGCTGCACGTAAATAAGCTGAATATTCTTTTCCTCCCGAACGACGTCGATTAAAAAATCGATATACTAATAAGACGACTCCTATGAATAAGAAAATCATACCTGCCTGAACCAAAAGGGAACTTGGATTCGTAACTAGTGTATACAGGAATCCAAACACCCCTAAACATAGTAAGATCATAACAACTATATTTGACTTTCGACGATTCATGAGATACACCTCCCTGACAACACTCTTCCTTATATTGTATTACTATATAGAAACCTTGTTGCTCGTATTACACTATTTCTTCCGCTCTTTCCTCAATTAATGTTTCATTTTCAATTCTTAGCAATTCATTGAAAGATGAAATAGCCACTTCCACCTGCTTATCATCTGGTTCTTTCGTAGTTAAAAGCTGTAACCATAATCCAGGATACCCAAGAAATCTTAGCACAGGAATATCACGTACCTTATTGGTAAGCTGAAGTACTTCAAACGAAACTCCAAGAACGACTGGTATTAATGCTAAACGATTTAATACACGGACATAAATAGGTTCAGTTGGGACAAGAGTATAAACAAATATACCGATGATAACAGTGAAAATCATAAAACTACTACCACATCGATAATGTAGGCGCGACTGATCTTGGACATTTTTAACAGTAAGTTCAAGATTATTTTCAAAAGCATTTATGACCTTGTGCTCAGCACCATGGTATTGAAACAATCTCTTAATCAATGGTGTTAGAGACAGGAAATAAATATATCCAAGTAAAAGTACTAATTTAAAAAAGCCTTCAATTAAAATTTGAGCAAAATCAGAAGAAAAGATTGGTCTTGTGAATTCTGCTAAAAATACTGGAATTAGTGTGAAAATGACTTTTCCAAATAAAAAAGAAAGTACACCAATTACAGCAATACCAAGAATCATCGCTAATTTTGAATCTTTTTTTTCTTCAACAACATGATTCTCCTCATTTGGATCTAATTCGTATTTCTCTGATGAGAAGTTTAAGTGCTTAGATCCATTTGCACTAGACTCTATAATTGCGACGATTCCCCTTAGAAATGGAATCTTTTTTAACAATGTCAATGTAGGATTTGATTTTCTCGGTAAATGGTAATACTCGATTGAATCATCCTTTCTACGAACAGCAGTAACAGAGTGATGTTTTCCACCAAACATTACTCCTTCAACAACTGCTTGACCACCATATACTGGCTTCTTGTTTTGCGTCATTCAATACACCAACCTAACTAGTCTAAAACTAAGATTTATAGTACTTATCGAAGAGAAGAATTTTACATACTATAATATATATTCTACAAGAAACTTATATAAACCTCTAGGCTGATGTGTATTTATTCGATAAAATATTCGTTATTTCCTCAATAAATCTTTTCTAGTTTATCCATCTTTTACACATACTACACATTTTTCCATATTCCCTTTTTAAAATAGTTTAAAAATTGCTGGACATAATAACATAAGGAGGTGTATTTAATGGGAAGACAAAGTAGAGAGAGTCCATCTTCTTTTCTTGGAAAAGTTGTAACCATTGGTTTGGTTGGAGGTATTTTTTGGAGTCTTTTATCCTACGTAAGTTATATTTTGAATTTTACAGAAATAAGTCCTAATTTAGTTCTGCAGCCGTGGCTGATTGGTGAATGGAAAAATCGAGTATTAGGTCAATTTATAGGTATATTAGTAATAGGTATCATATCAATAGGGGTTGCGCTGATGTATTATGCTTTATTAAAAAGGTTCCAATCGATTTGGATAGGAATGATTTATGGGATTGTACTATGGGCAATAGTATTTTATGTGTTAAACCCAATATTTCCTGATTTAAAAACTGTTGGACAGCTAGATATGAACACGCTTATTACAACGATATGCTTTTATATCTTATATGGTGTATTTATTGGCTATTCAATCTCTTTTGAAGCAAATGAAATCAGTAGACTAAAGACTGAAACTGCGTCAAATGAGTAGGTAATTTAAGGGGAGATATGATAGAATGTTCTTGTTTGAACATTCTATTTTTGAAGGAGCTTTTTATTATGAAAAGATTACTCCTTATTAACGGGCCTAATTTAAATCGACTTGGGCTTCGGGAACCACATATTTATGGGAGTGTAACATTAACAGAATTAGAGAATGATGTTATTCAATTTGCGAAAGAACAAAGTGCTGAGCTAAATTGCACACAGTCAAACTATGAAGGAGCTATAATCGATGCGATTCATGGAGCTGATGGAGTGTATGAAGGGATTATAATTAATCCTGGGGCCTTTACACATTATAGCTATGCGATTCGTGACGCCATCGCGGGGGTTAATCTACCTGTCATCGAAATTCATATCTCAAATATTCACACTAGGGAGGAATTTCGGCATACATCGGTATTAGCACCCGTAACAATTGGCCAAATTGTTGGCTTCGGTTTGTTTGGTTACAAATTAGCAATATTAGCACTATTAGACAAGTTGGGGGGAAACAAGGAATGAGTAAATTGGCGAAATTACGGGAGAGCTTTTCGGGGTTAGGAATTGATGGGTTATTAGTTACAAACGGATATAACAGACGTTACATAACAAATTTCACGGGTACTGCTGGTGTTGCACTTATTTCTGAAAAAAATGCTGTATTTCTAACAGACTTTAGATATGTAGAACAAGCGGGTGAACAAGTAAAAGATTTTGAAATTGTACAACATATCGGATCAATTATTGAAGAAGTGGCGAGACAGGCTGAGAAAATGGGCATAAAAAAATTGGGATTTGAACAAGAGGATTTATCTTTTTCTACTTTTTCTGCTTATGACAAAGAGGTAGAAGCTGAACTTATCCCTGTATCTGGAGCAATTGAAAAGTTACGCTTGATAAAGTCAGAATCAGAGATTAAGATATTAAAGGAAGCAGCGGAGATTGCAGACGCGGCGTTTTCACATATTTTGAAGGTCATTCGTTCTGGTATTACGGAACTTGAAGTGTCGAATGAGCTAGAATTTTTTATGAGAAAGCAAGGTGCAGCATCATCGTCTTTTGATATTATTGTCGCATCTGGTTACCGTTCTGCCTTACCACATGGCGTGGCAAGTGAAAAAATCATCGAGAAAGGCGATTTTGTTACACTTGATTACGGTGCGTATTATAAGGGGTATTGTTCAGACATTACGCGTACTGTGGCAGTTGGAAATCCAAGTGATGAATTAAAGAAAATTTATAATATCGTCTTAGAAGCACAGTTACGGGGAATGACTGGAATTAAACCAGGAATGACAGGCCGGGAAGCAGATGCATTAACTCGAGATTACATTACTGAACATGGTTATGGTGAATATTTCGGTCACTCAACAGGACATGGTCTTGGTATGGAAGTTCATGAACAACCATCTTTATCATCAAAATCAGATACGATTCTTGAACCGGGAATGATCGTGACTGTTGAACCAGGAATATACATAGCAGGTGTCGGTGGTGTAAGAATAGAAGATGATACAGTTATCACTAATGATGGGAACAAATCATTAACATATTCTTCAAAAGAGTTAATTATATTATAGGTACAAGTTTTTTGATTTGATTAGGAGGAGTATTTACAATGATTTCAGTAAACGATTTTCGAACAGGTTTAACAATTGAGGTAGATGGTGGAATCTGGAGAGTTATGGATTTCCAACACGTAAAACCAGGTAAAGGTGCAGCGTTCGTACGTTCGAAATTACGTAATCTACGCACTGGTGCTGTTCAAGAAAAAACATTTCGTGCTGGTGAAAAAGTTGCAAAAGCACAAATTGAAAATCGCAGAATGCAATATTTATATGCGAGTGGGGACCAACATGTATTCATGGATAATGAATCATATGAACAAATTGAAATCCCGGCATCTGCAATTGAATATGAATTGAAATTTTTAAAAGAAAATATGGAAGTTCATATTATGATGTTCCAAGCTGAAACATTAGGAGTAGAATTGCCGAATACTGTTGAGTTAAAAGTAACAGAGACAGAACCAGGAATTAAAGGTGATACTGCATCAGGTGGAACAAAACCTGCAACACTTGAGACAGGATTAACTGTACAAGTGCCATTCTTTATCAATGAAGGGGATGTACTGATCATTAATACTGATGAGGGTTCATACATTTCACGTGCGTAATTAAATATGAAAAGCAAAAACTCACTCTATTATAGGGTGAGTTTTTTTGTTTGAAATTTTTCTTCTGAATTAATGTGAACAAGCATAGGTTTGTACAAATAAGAAAAATTTTGGTGGAGGATACGATGAAACGATGGATTTCTTTAATTGAAACAAGTGTACTGTCGATGGCAGGGCTTCGAATTTTATCTGCTTCAATAGAATTAACTGCTGCAATTCTTATGCTTATTTTTAATGATGTTAAAAAGGCATTAGCTATAAACGCATTATTAGCAATTGTTGGACCGGTCGTTTTAGTTACAACAATGACAATCGGTTTGTTAAGTATGGCTGATCAATTATCATTTTCAAAATTATTTTTTGTTGGGCTAGGAGTTGCGTTTATATTATTTGGAATCTATAAATAGTTGGAAAATGCATAATGTGGCCAAGCTTGCATACATTTTAACAATGAATGAAATTGATGGGAGCTTACTAGATGAACGAAATAATAGTGGTACTATCAAAGGAGATTGCTCAAATTATAAGACAGTACCCTCCTGAAAAAATAGAAAATATGGAGGAAATTAGAATCAGGGTATCGCGACCCCTTGAGGTTGTAATTAATGGTATTCCGAGCTTTCATCACTATATCATTACAAGCGAGGATGCTAATCAGTTACTGAATAAGCTAAGCCAATATTCAATATATACTCTTGAAGAGGAGCTGAAGCGGGGTTATATAACCATTCAAGGGGGGCATCGTGTAGGACTTGCTGGAAAGGTAATTACTGAAAACGGTAGGGTAAAAGCAATTAGAGATGTTACCTCTTTCAATATACGGATTGCAAAGCAAAAAATTGGTGTAGCCAATCAGCTTTCTAAGTATCTTTTTGATCAGTATTGGCGCAACACTATTATTATTGGCCCGCCACAAACTGGAAAAACAACTTTATTACGCGACATTGCAAGAATGATAAGTAGCGGAATTGAGATTAGGAATATACCTCCGCTGAAGGTAGGGATTGTTGATGAACGTTCCGAAATTGCTGGCTGTGTGAAAGGAATCCCACAAGCAACATTGGGGCATAGAGTTGATGTACTTGATTCATGTCCGAAAGCAGAAGGGATGATGATGATGATTCGATCAATGAGTCCAGATGTGTTAATTGTGGATGAAATTGGTCGAGCTGAAGATAGTGAAGCCATTTTAGAGGCTGTTAACGCGGGAGTGAGTTTAGTCGTAACTGTTCATGGGCATGAGCTAGCAGATTTGCAAAAACGTCCAACCTTAAAAAGGATACTTGATATGGGTGTAATCGAAAGATTTGTAGAATTAAGCCGGACAAATGGTCCTGGTACTGTGAAAGCAATTTTAAATAGAAATGGAAAGCAAATTATACCAAAAGTGAGTGTGACATAGATGATAAAAATACTGGGAGCCATCTTTATATTACTAGCGACAACATGGGCTGGCTTTGAAGCTGCACGGCATCTCAGTGAAAGACCCCGTCAACTACGTATGTTAAGGACCGCTTTGCAATCACTTGAGGCTGAGATTATGTATGGTCATGTACCTTTAATCGATGTAGCGCTTCATCTATCTACCCAAATTCCCAAACCAATCTCTTGGTTCTTTGAAAGCTTTGCAAAGAAACTACAAGAAGGAGAAGTAAGTGTAAAAATTGCTTGGGAAGAAAGCTTAACGAAAGTATCTAGACTGACTGCATTTAAACAAGGTGAACTCGAAATCCTTAAGCAATTTGGGGAAACATTAGGACAGCATGATCGCAGCTCACAGCAAAAACATATCATACTCGCTTTAACCCATTTGGACCGTGAGGAAAGTGAAGCTAGAGACCGACAATTGAGATATGAAAAAATGGTAAAAAGTCTAGGGTTTTTATCAGGGTTACTGCTTGTTATTTTATTGATGTAGGAAATAGGGGGAACGTGTATGGGAGTCGATGTAAATATCATTTTTCAAATTGCTGGTGTAGGTATTGTAGTTGCATTTCTCCATACAATCCTAGATCAAATGGGAAAGAAAGAATATGCCCAGTGGGTAACCTTGTTGGGTTTTATATATATATTATTCATGGTCGCAACGATTGTAGAAGATTTATTCAAAAAGATTAAAGCTGTTTTCCTCTTTCAAGGTTAAAGGAGGCGATGAGTTATTGAAATTATTCAGATTGTTGGCTTAGGTCTCATCGGTACCTTTCTGGCACTCATCATAAAAGAACAAAAGCCTACTTTTGCATTTATGCTTGTCGTTTTTGTTGGTTGTGTGATTTTTCTTTTTCTAGTTGGGGAAATTGCAGATATTATTCGGATGCTTGAAAAAGTCGCAATTAATGCAAATGTCAATTCGGTATATGTGGAGACAATCCTCAAAATAATTGGCATCGCATATATCGCTGAGTTTGGTGCCCAAATTACAAAGGATGCTGGCCAGGGTGCGATTGCATCAAAAATTGAACTCGGTGGAAAAATTTTGATACTGGCAATGGCAATTCCAATATTAACAGTTCTGATTGAAACGATTATTGGCTTAATTCCTAGATAGTACAAAATAAAACCCATGTAAAAGTAAGGAGGGATAGGATGACTTGTCGTAAACTATTGTATTTAATGGTTTTTATACTTTTCTTTTTTTCAATACCACAAATTGTACAAGCATCTCCTCCACAAGAAGTAATTAATGATCAAATCCAGGAGCAGGTTAACGAGCAAATAGAAATCCTTGGGATAGAAGATATCAAACAGTATTGGGATGAAATTGTTACGGAGTATGGTGGTTTTCTACCAGAAAGTCAGAAGGGAAGTTTGCTAGATTTCATAAGTGGAGAAAAAGAACTTTCATTAAAGGAATGGATGTTAGGGCTAGTCAAGTATATTTTTCATGAACTGATCGCAAATGGAAAACTAATGAGTACGCTCATTATGTTGACGATTTTTAGTATGTTTTTACAAACATTACAAAACTCCTTTGAAAAAAGTGCTGTGAGTAAAGTCGCCTATTCTATTGTTTATATGGTATTAATTATTATTGCTTTGAATAGCTTTCGGGTCGCAATTATGTATACCGAAGAAGCTATTCAAACAATGATTAATTTTATTTTAGCTCTCATTCCGTTACTTTTGGCCCTAGTGGCGTCATCTGGCGGAGTAGCATCTGCAGCATTTTTCCACCCTTTGATATTATTTTTAATGAATACAAGTGGTTTGCTTGTTTCATATATTGTACTTCCCTTATTGTTTATGTCCGCATTACTAGGAATCGTGAGTACTTTAAGCGATCAATACAAGGTTACGCAACTTGCTCAATTACTTCGAAATATAGGGATTGGAATTTTAGGTATTTTTCTAACAATATTTCTTGGTGTCATATCTGTACAAGGCACGACAACTGCAATTGCGGATGGAATAACGATACGAACAGCAAAATTCATAACCGGAAATTTTATTCCAGTGGTTGGGCGGATGTTTACAGATGCCACAGATACGGTTATTAGTGCATCGGTTCTGCTAAAAAATACTGTCGGAATATTAGGTGTCGTTATACTTCTACTAATCGCAGCATTTCCAGCTATAAAAGTACTTTCAATTGCTCTTATATACAAACTCGCCGCAGCACTCTTACAACCACTTGGAGGAGGACCCGTCATTGCATGTTTGGATATTATTAGTAAAAGTGTCATTTTTATCTTTGCTGCTCTTGCAATCGTTTCACTGATGTTCTTCTTAAGTCTAACCGTCATCATTGCAGCGGGCAATCTAACATTAATGACAAGATAGTATCAAGATAAATAGTGGTTGGAGGTGATTGACTTGGATTTTATCGGAGAGTGGATTACAAATATAATTCTTTTTATCTTGCTCGCAGTTATTGTTGATATGCTTCTGCCAAATTCAAGTATGCAAAAATACGTGAAAATGGTAACAGGCTTATTATTAATTGTCATTATATTAACACCGTTATTTTCTTTTTTGAATTCGGATATTGAACAAACTCTTACAAAATTAAAGCTTTCACCTAATCCAACAGATAAAAATATAGAAAATTTAATAGAAATGAAGAAAGAAGAAATACAAGCCCATACTCTTGCATATAGTTTAGAAACAGTGGCTGTCCTAATGAAAAAACAAGTGGAAGAGGAGTTGGTGCAAAAAGATTTGAATCTAGTAGTCAAAGATGTTACCCCTTCAATGACTGATGACAGTGGTGAAATTATGTCAATTAAGGTGGTGTTATCAGAGGAGACAGTTGAACCTGATGGCATCCCAGTGGTTAATCAAGTCGACATTGATACCTCTGAACAGATTGAACCAATAGAAAATGGAAGGGATATGACAAGTCTAACAAACTCATTAGCAACGATTTGGGAAATTGACTCTGAAAAGATTGTAGTCATTGTGGAAGGGGGGAAAGAATCATAAATGGGAAAAAATAAAAGCATTTTTGACACAATGAAAGGGTTATTCTCCCAATCGAAAGATAATCCAACAGGTAAAAAGAAAAATAAAAACCAATATTTACTTTTAGTCCTAGCAATTGGTGTGGCCTTCATGTTACTCAGTAATTTATTTTCAAATAATGAGGAGACACCCAAAGTATTGCCGGCATCTGCTGGCGAAAGTAATAATGAAGAACCTGCTTTTGGGCAGAAAAAAGATATTCAAGCTCAAGCCATTTCTGCATATGAGGATAGCTACGAAAATGCATTGAAGGAAGTGCTGGAAGCAATTGTTGGGGTAGATGATGTAATTGCATATGTAAGTGTTGATGCAACAGAAACAAAAATACTTGAGAAAAATATTGTATCCCATAGCCAATCAACAGATGAGGTGGACAGAGATGGTGGGAAGAGAAAAGTAGAGGATGTTACGAAGGATGAACAAGTTGTCACGATCCGAAGTGGTGATTCTGAAACACCCATTATCTTAAAAATTGAAAAACCAGAGATACGAAGTGTTGCAATTGTCGCAAAAGGTGCTGACAACATTAAAATAAAACAAATGATTATCGAGGCTGTTAATAAAGGATTTGATGTTCCAATTCACAAAATATCAGTTTCGCCAAGAAAAATTAAGGGGGATTCGTAAAATGTTATTAAAAAAGCAAACAGTTTGGTTATTAACAATGTTAAGTCTTGTGGTTGTTCTTTCAGTGTATTATATAACTACTCCAGATGAGAAAAACAATCCAAATGTGGCTTCTGAACAGGCAAAGGAAAATGCAAAACAGAAAGAAAATGTTGAAACATCTACTGATGATAAAGAAACATCTGATGGTCAAAATGTAACCGTTCAAGAATCAGAAGATGGGTCAGTAATTTCTCAGATTTCAAGTGATGATGATTTATTCACAGCACTACGAATGGAAATAGATGAGCAACGTAGTCAATTAAAAGAAAGTCTGGAAACAATGGTTGGTAATAACGAACTTTCTTCTGATGCGAAGATGAAAGCATATGATGATTTACAAAAGCTTAAGGAGATCGAGGGGAAAGAGAATGTAATAGAAATGCTGATAAAAGGGAAAAACTATGAGGATGCATTAGTACGAGTTGATGGTGATAAGGTTAAAATAACAGTTAAATCAAAGGACAAGTCAGCAGCAGCAGCTAATGAAATTATCCGACTAGTAAATAGTGAGTTAGAAGATCTACAAGATGTAATGGTATCATTTGATATAACTTCTAAATAAGTGTAAAAAAGCGCAGCGGAAGCTGTGCTTTTTGAATTCTTTACAACATGAACAGACTAGCGTAAAATGTTAGTATGTGGTACTAATACTAGCAATAAAAATTTTACAATAAACGATTAAAGTTGATACTTATAGTCGTACAAGGAGTGTAAATGACATGCTAAAAATTCAAGAACTACGTGAATTAATTAAATTAGTTGACCAATCAAATATTGATGAATTTAGTTATGAACATGATGGATCTAAAATTAAAATGAAGAAACACAAAGAGGCTTCAACTGAAACTGTGATTCGTCAAAAAGCTGACGAATTTCAAATGGCTCCTGTTGTTAAGGAGGTTATACAACCTGTACTATCAAATGTACCTTCAGAACCTCAAGCAAAGAAAATCGAAGTTGTGGAAGAAGCTCCAGTTTCGGAAAAATTACATAAGATTGTTTCACCAATGGTCGGTACTTTCTATGCTTCGCCATCACCAGATGCAGAAAACTATGTTAAGACAGGTGATAAGGTGAAGACTGATACAGTAGTTTGTATTGTCGAAGCAATGAAGCTATTTAATGAAATTGAAGCTGAAGTCAATGGTGAGATTGTTGAAGTATTAGTTGAAAATGGCCAATTAGTAGAATATGGTCAACCTCTATTTTTAGTCAAGTAAGTAAGGAGCGACTCTAATGATAAAAAAGGTATTAATTGCAAACCGTGGAGAAATTGCGGTACGTATTATTCGAGCATGTAAAGAACTTAACATCGAAACAGTTGCGGTATTTTCAGAAGCAGATCGTGAATCATTACATGTCCAATTAGCTGATGAGGCCTATTGTATTGGTCCGAAATTATCAAAGGATAGCTATTTAAATTTTACAAATATCATAAGTGTAGCAAAATTAACAGGAAGTGACGCGATTCATCCGGGTTACGGTTTCCTAGCAGAAAATGCTGACTTCGCAGAGTTATGTAGGGAAGTAAAGATTACATTCATTGGACCAAGTCCAGAAGCGATTACAAAGATGGGAACAAAGGATATTGCCCGTGAAACAATGAGAGAAGCGGGGGTTCCGATTGTTCCTGGCTCAAGAGGGATTATAAAGGATGCGGAAGAAGCGATTGAACTAGCAAATGAGATGGGATATCCTGTTATCATAAAAGCCACTGCTGGCGGAGGCGGAAAAGGTATTCGTGTTGCTAAGGATGAAGAAGATCTTGTGAAGGGTATTAATATTACTCAACAAGAGGCAGCAACCGCTTTCGGTAATCCGGGAGTATATATTGAAAAATATATCCAGGATTTTCGTCATGTAGAAATTCAAGTATTAGCTGATAACCACGGAAATGTGATACATTTAGGTGAGCGAGATTGTTCCATCCAACGTCGTTTACAAAAGCTTCTAGAGGAAACACCTTCACCAGCATTAAATGAGAAAACTCGTGAGCGAATGGGTGATGCAGCAGTGAAAGCAGCCCAAGCTGTAAATTACTCAGGTGCTGGAACCGTTGAATTTATTTATGATTATAATGCTGATGAGTTTTATTTCATGGAAATGAATACAAGAATTCAAGTTGAGCATCCGGTGACAGAGATGGTTACTGGAGTAGATTTAATCAAAGAACAAATAAGGGTTGCATCCAATGAGAAACTTTCATTAAGTCAGAAGGATGTTACATTTAATGGTTGGGCGATTGAATGTCGAATTAATGCGGAGAATCCTGAAAAGAACTTTATGCCTTCTCCTGGAAAAATAGAAATGTATTTACCGCCAGGTGGATTAGGTGTTAGAGTAGATTCTGCGGTATATCCTGGATATTCAATACCACCATTTTACGATTCTATGATTGCAAAGCTAATTACATACGGTGCAACAAGAGAAGAGGCAATTGCACGTATGAAGAGAGCTTTAAGTGAATTTGTAATAGAAGGCATTCATACGACGATTCCATTTCATATTAAGCTTTTAAATCATGAAAAATTTGTAGATGGGCATTTTAATACAAAATTTCTAGAATTATATGAGGTAATGAAGTCGTAAACTATAATAGGGGGTGCTGTAATGGCAGCTGAAAATAATATTTTAGAAATGGATCAAGGTAGCAATAGTCTTGGAAAAGTAGAAATTGCACCAGAGGTAATTGAAGTTATCGCAGGAATTGCCTCTTCAGAAGTTGAAGGTGTTGCACAAATGCGTGGTAATTTCGCTTCTGGAGTTGTAGAAAGATTAGGAAAGAAAAATCATGGTAAAGGTGTCAAGGTTGAGCTAACAGAAGATGGTGTTATTATTGATGTATATTGTATGATGCACTTTGGGGTATCAATTCCTAATGTTGCCCGAAAAATCCAAGATAATATTCGTCAAGCACTATTGAATATGACTGCTCTTGAGGTTGATGAAGTTAATATTCATGTTGTTGGCGTACTTTTCGAAAATCAAAAACAAGACCCACAAATTGAAGAAGAGATGTAATTCACAAAAAAGGTCTGATAGCTATTTGCTCTCAGGCCTTTTTCATTCCTTTTATTTTATGCTATTATCATCTTATGATTAATTTCGATTTTCGATCCAATGTATTTAAAGGAGATAAATAAATGAAGAGAAGAACAGCTAGAGAAAAGGCCCTGCAATCATTATTTCAAATTGATGTTAGTGAAAGTGAACCAAAAGAAGCAATTGAGAACGTATTAGAAGATGCAAAGACGGACCCTTTCCTAGAGCAGCTTGTATTTGGTGTTGTTGAAAAAAAAGAAGAGATAGATTTATTACTTCGTGCAAATCTAGAGAAATGGAATTTGGAAAGATTAGCAAATGTTGATCGTTCAATACTGCGAATTGCCGTATATGAAATGAAATATATCGATGAAATTCCAGTAAAGGTAAGTATTGACGAAGCAATTGAACTTGCTAAAAATTTCGGGGATGATAGTTCAAGTCGTTTTGTTAATGCAATATTGTCAAAAGTAAAAGACTCACTATAAAAATTACTTTATAAGGAGAGTGGAGAATAATGGCAGCTGAAATTATTAGTGGAAAAGAATTAGCAAAAGAGAAAAGAATTGAAATTGCTAATGAGGTTGAGGAATTAAAGAAAAAAGGAATTGTACCAGGTTTAGCAGTATTATTAGTTGGTAATAATCCAGCTTCACGTTCATATGTAACCGGAAAGACAAAAGCATGCAATGAAACGGGAATACATTCCATATTGTTAGAGTATCCAGAAACAATAACCGAAGAGGATTTACTTAATGAGATTGATCGTTTAAATCATGATCCTGAGGTTCACGGGATACTCGTACAACTACCATTACCATCTACAATTGATGAGCTGTCCATTATTGAAAAAATTTCTCCGGAGAAGGATGTCGACGGTTTTCACCCAGTTAATATTGGGAGAATGATGACTGGACAAGAATCCTTTTTGCCGTGCACACCATTTGGTATAGTTGAAATGGTAAAGTCAAAACAAATACCAATCCAAGGCAAACATGTTGTAGTGGTAGGAAGAAGTAATATCGTAGGTAAACCAGTCGGCCAGTTATTTTTACAAGAAAGTGCAACAGTTACATATTGTCATTCCAAAACTGTTAATCTACAAGAAATCACTAGACAAGCAGATATTCTAATAGCTGCTGTCGGTAAGGCGAATTTTTTAACTGGTGACTATATTAAAGAGGGCACAATTGTAATAGATGTAGGGGTTAATCGCCTTGCAACTGGAAAGTTATGTGGTGATGTCCTATTTGAAGAAGGAAAAGAGAAGGCAAGCTATATTACACCAGTCCCTGGTGGTGTTGGTCCGATGACAATTACGATGCTTTTATATAATACATTGAAGTCGGCTAAAAATTTTGCGAAATCTATAAGACAATAAAGGTGCGTATTAATGACTGAAAATAGATATCTAACTGTTACTGCACTGACTAAATACATAAAGCGCAAATTTGATGCAGATCCACATTTACAAGATATTTGGGTAAAAGGTGAAATTTCAAATTTCAAGGCACATAGTCGTGGCCATATGTATTTTACCATAAAGGATCAAAACGCTAGAATTTCAGCAGTAATGTTTTCTAGTAATAATCGTAGTTTGAAATTTACACCTGAGAATGGAATGAAGGTTTTAGTTCGTGGTGAAATCACAGTCTTCGAATCGAGCGGGAATTACCAGATCTATGTGAAAGAAATGCAGCCCGATGGGATTGGAAATCTTTATTTAGCATATGAGGAATTAAAAAAACGGCTAGATGCGGAAGGATTATTTTTAGAAGAGTATAAGAAGCCAATTCCAAAAATCCCACATCATATCGGAATAATTACGTCACCAACCGGTGCGGCAATTCGCGATATTATTTCAACGATTAGAAGAAGATATCCAATCGCAAAGGTAATCGTTATTCCGGCACTTGTGCAAGGAACAAACGCTGCGCCTTCAATAGTCAAGGCAATTTCTACAGCTAATATGCTCGGTTATCTAGATGTATTAATTATTGGTCGAGGCGGCGGTTCTATAGAAGAGCTATGGGCCTTTAACGAAGAAATTGTAGCAAGAGAAATTTTTAAATCATCTATACCTATTATTTCTGCTGTTGGTCATGAAACAGATATAACAATTACTGATTTTGTAGCAGATTTGCGAGCGCCAACACCTACTGGAGCTGCTGAGTTAGCTGTCCCTCATTTGTCTGAGTTGATGGAACGACTCCTAGTTAAAAGGACTCGTTTATTACGTGTTATGAAGGAAAGGCTAAATACTGATTCAAAAAGATTATCAAATCTACAAAAATCATATGCTTTTCGATTTCCAAAAAATCTTTATGTTCAAAAAGAACAACAACTTGATCGGGTAGTGGAAAGACTAGAACGAGAAGGAAAGCTAGTCATTAGTCGAAAATTAGAATTTCATAATAAACTTTCAATGCGATTAAGTAACCATCATCCGAAAGAGAAGCTTGAACGAGCAAAAGCACAGCAAGTTTTATATAAAAAAATGATAATAAAAGAAATGAATCAATTAGTTAATCAAAAAAAGCTATTATTCTCTTCAACTCTATCTAAGCTGGAGGCATTAAGTCCATTGAAAATTATGGAGAGAGGCTATAGCCTTGTCTATAATGAACAAAAACAAATAGTTAAAAGTGTTCGAAACATTGAACAAAGGGATATCATTAATGTGAAGCTAAAAGATGGGCAACTCGCTTGTGAAGTCGTTGAAATTAAGGAGAGTGAAATCCATGAGTGAAGAAAAGGCATTATCATTTGAGGAAGCAATGGAACAACTTGAACAAATAGTTGACCAGTTAGAGGAAGGCGATGTACCACTTGAGAAAGCAATATCTTATTTCCAAGAAGGAATGAAGCTTTCTAAAATGTGTCATGATAAACTTCAGAATGTTGAAAAACAGATGGAGCAAATTTTACGAGAAGATGGCGAACTAGAACCGTTTATCATTCAGGAGGAAGAATAACCAGTGAATCCAACTGATATCGAAGTATTCCTAGAAGCACAGAAGAGAAGAATAGAACAGCAATTACCACTCTATATATCCACATTATCAGCTCCAAAAAAGATAAAAGATGCAATGAATTATTCCTTGGAGGCTGGAGGTAAAAGAATAAGACCTTTACTATTAGTAGGAACATTACATTCTTTTGGACAAGATGAACAGATTGGAATTCCGGCAGCATGTGCGATTGAAATGATTCATACATATTCCCTCATTCATGATGATTTGCCCAGTATGGATGATGATGATTTAAGACGTGGTAAACCAACGAATCACAAGATTTTTGGGGAAGCTTTTGCAATTCTCGCGGGGGATGGTCTACTTACATTTAGTTTTCAATTAATTTCAGAGTTAACGAATGACACCATTTCAGCAGAGAAAAAGGTAGCTCTTATTACTGAACTTGCAAAAGCAGCAGGTCCTGAAGGGATGGTAGGTGGACAAGTTGCTGATATGGAAGGTGAAGGTGCCCAGCTAACCCTTGAAGACCTTGAATATATTCACAGACATAAAACAGGGAAGCTATTGGCATATAGTGTTATTGCAGGGGCAATTATTGCAAATGCCACTGAAGAACAACTAAAAAAGCTTGAACAGTTTGCCCATCACTTAGGAATCGCATTTCAAATTAGAGATGATATATTAGATATTGAAGGCTCAGTAGAACTTATTGGTAAGCCTATTGGTAGCGATATTGCCAATCATAAAAATACATATCCTGCTCTTTTAACATTGGATGGAGCAAAAGAAAAACTAGAATATCATATCAATGAGGCGAAAAAATTTCTATTTAGTGTCGAAATGAAACACGATATTCTAGAATATATGTGTAATTTGATAGCATCAAGAGATCATTAAAATGAACCTATAGGATTTTCCAGAAATTCACTTACATACGTATCTTAATTGAGTAATAACCCTTTTTGTGTTATACTAGCCTAAAAAGATGAAGATAAGTACGAATTTATTCTGATGCAAATACCGGATAAAAAAGGTACTGCCGCTTATCACTTTTGTGCAAGCGGCTTTTTTTACAAATTGATATACGTTATTATTGCTATTTTAAAAAAGTAATTGTGAAAATCGAATGATTTCGAGTATGAAAGTGAGTGAATTCTTTGGATCTTTTTGATATTAAAGGCCCTAAGTTCCTTAAAAATATGTCTATTACTGAATTAGAACAATTAAGTTCTGATATTCGACATTTCCTAATTGAAAAGCTTTCTAGAACAGGAGGGCATATTGGGCCGAACCTTGGCGTTGTTGAACTTACCATTGCATTGCATAAAGAATTTGACAGCCCAAAAGATAAATTTTTATGGGATGTTGGTCATCAGTCATATGTTCATAAGATTTTAACAGGACGTGCTTGTGAATTTGATACATTAAGACAATTTAAAGGATTATGTGGTTTTCCTAAGCGAAATGAAAGTGAACATGACGTATGGGAAACAGGTCATAGCTCGACTAGTCTGTCTGCAGCAATGGGAATGGTCGTAGCAAGAGATATAAAAGGTACGAAAGAACATATTATTCCAATTATAGGTGATGGTGCTCTTACAGGTGGAATGGCATTAGAAGCATTAAATCATATCGGTCATGAAAAGAAGGATATGATTGTCATTCTGAATGATAATGAAATGTCGATTGCACCAAACGTTGGAGCACTTCACAATGTGCTTGCACATTTACGTACAGCTGGAAAATATAATTGGGTTAAGGATGAACTTGAGCAATTACTTAAGAAAGTTCCTGCTGTAGGCGGAAAGCTTGCTGCAACCGCAGAAAGAATCAAAGATAGCCTGAAATATTTATTAGTTTCTGGTGTATTTTTTGAAGAACTTGGTTTTACTTATTTAGGACCTATTGACGGGCATAGTTTTGAAAATCTATTTGAAAACCTAGAATACGCAAAAAAAACAAAGGGGCCTGTAATCTTACATGTCATTACAAAAAAAGGTAAAGGCTATAAACCTGCTGAAACTGATACGATTGGAACTTGGCATGGTACAGGTCCTTATAAGATAGAAACAGGTGATTTTGTAAAACCTGTAAATACCCCACCTGCATGGAGCGCGGTTATTAGTGAAACAGTTCGAAAAATTGCTCGTTATGATGATAGAATTGTTGCGATTACCCCAGCGATGCCAGTTGGATCAAAATTAGAGGGTTTTGCAAAAGAATTTCCGGAGCGGATGTACGATGTAGGTATTGCTGAACAACATGCTACAACGATGGCTGCTGGACTAGCAACTCAAAATATGAAACCGTTCTTAGCTATTTATTCAACTTTTTTACAACGTGCATATGATCAAGTACTTCACGATATATGCCGTCAAAATTTAAATGTATTTTTGGGTATCGATCGTTCAGGACTGGTCGGTGCAGATGGTGAAACTCACCAGGGTGTATTTGATATTGCCTTCCTACGACATATTCCGAATATGGTTCTCATGATGCCTAAAGATGAAAATGAAGGTCAACATATGGTTAATACTGCATTCAGCTATAATGAAGGTCCAATTGCCCTTCGCTATGCGAGGGGAAATGGCTTGGGAGTTAAAATGGATGAGGAATTAAAACTTATACCAATAGGTTCGTGGGAAGTATTAAAGGAAGGTAATGATGCAGTAATCTTAACCTTTGGAACGACAATCCCAATGGCACTCGAGGCTGCATCAATTCTTGCGCAGGATGATATTTCTGTTAAAGTTGTCAACGCAAGATTTATAAAACCTCTTGATACTGATATTCTTCATCAAATATTTGCGGCCAATATACCGATTTTAACAATTGAAGAGTCTGTTTTACAAGGTGGATTTGGTAGTGCAGTACTTGAATTTGCTCATGACCATCATTATCAGCACAGCATTATAGATCGAATGGGCATCCCTGATGAATTTATCGAGCATGGTAATGTTAATGAGCTTTTGAAAGAAATTGGCATGACAACAGAAGATGTTATAAAAAGAATTCAAAAATTAGCACCTAAAAAGCAGAAAAGAGCGTAGTAGATGGCAACAAAGAAAGAACGACTTGATGTACTATTGGTCGAAAGAGGCTTAGTTGAAACGAGGGAAAAAGCAAAACGGACAATAATGGCAGGTCTCGTCTATACGAAGGAAGAACGTTTAGACAAACCTGGTGAAAAGGTTGAGTATGACATTCCATTAACAGTGAAAGGAAATGTCATTCCGTATGTTAGTCGCGGTGGATTGAAGTTAGAAAAGGCCCTCAAGGAATTTAACTTATCTGTTGAAGGGAAAATAATGTTAGACATAGGATCATCAACTGGAGGTTTCACTGATTGTGCTCTCCAAAATGGTGTGAAAATGTCCTATGCACTTGATGTAGGTTACAACCAGCTTGCTTGGAAGTTGAGGCAAGATAGTCGAGTTGTTGTTATGGAACGTACAAATTTTCGATATGTGACACCAGTTGATCTTCAAAATGGAATGCCCGAGTTTGCAACAATTGATGTATCTTTTATTTCTTTGAAATTAATTCTTCCGGTACTAAAGACATTACTGGTCCCAAATAGTGACATTGTAGCTCTAGTAAAACCTCAGTTTGAAGCAGGAAGAGATCAAGTTGGTAAAAAAGGAATTGTACGTGATCCTAAAACACATGAAAGTGTTCTATCTAATATGATTGAAACTTCCATAAAGGAAGGGTATGATTGTATAAATCTCTCCTTTTCTCCTATAACTGGAGGAGAAGGAAATATTGAGTTTTTACTACATTTGCGTTGGAATGGTCCAGTAGAGATTGGTACAAATAAATTACAAACTTCAGTTAAGGAAGTTGTCGATACAGCCCATTCAGTCCTAAAAGAAAATAAATAAATCCCATAGGAATAACATTCATGTTATTCCTTGTTTTAACGGATAAGAAAGTTATAACTTTCTTATCCGAATAAGTGCAACTAACGCCTCTGTCTTCGCCTAAAGGCTCGCCAATCGGCGAGTTTTCTTTATGTAAAATATAAAATTAATGTACAATTTTGTCAGATTCAGATAACATATAGTGTAGAAATATAGCGAAAGAAGGTGCTTAAAGTGACCAAAGGGCAAAGGCATATTAAAATAAGAGAAATTATTACCAGTAATGATATTGAAACACAGGATGAAATTGTAGATATTTTAAAAAGTGAAGGATATAACATTACCCAAGCTACTGTTTCAAGGGATATTAAAGAACTTCATCTTGTTAAAGTCCCCATGATTGATGGTAGATATAAATATAGTTTACCAGCAGATCAACGCTTCAACCCCCTCCAAAAATTAAAACGTTCGCTTATGGATGCATTTGTGAAAATTGATGCTGCAGGACATATGCTTGTAATGAAAACTCTACCAGGGAATGCAAATGCAATTGGTGCTTTGATAGATCATCTGGATTGGGAGGAAATTTTAGGTACGATTTGTGGCGATGATACCATTTTAATTATATGTAAAACGCCTAAAGAGACAGAAATAATTTCGAAACGTTTTTTAGATATGCTCTAATTAAATGTAAGGAAAGTCAGGAGGTGTTACCTGTTGTTAGCTGAATTATCCATTAAGAATTTTGCTATTATCGATTCTCTAGAAGTTTCATTAGAAAAAGGACTTACTGTTTTAACTGGTGAAACAGGGGCTGGAAAATCGATTATTATTGATGCTGTCCATTTATTAGTGGGTGGGAGGGGATCGGCAGAATTTGTCCGCTATGGTGAAGACCGAGCTGAAATTGAAGGGTTATTTTTAATTGAGGATATCAAACACCCATGTTATATGAAAGCATTTGAGTTTGGAATTGAAATAAGTGAGGGAATGATTGTACTTCGTAGAGATATTTCTAGGAATGGTAAAAGTGTTTGCAGAATTAATGGTAAACTAGTCACAATTGCTATTTTGCGGGAGTTTGGAAGAACATTAATTGATATACATGGTCAACATGAGCATCAAGATTTAATGAATCAAGAGCGGCATATCCAATTATTGGATCATTTTGGGGGGAAAGAGGTTGAACGATCTCTTCAAGAATACCAGCGAGTGTATAAAAACTTTCTTGCTTTGAAACATAAATTAAATAAATTTAATGAAAATGAACAAGAATTAGCCCATCGACTTGACCTCCTCCAATTTCAGCTTAAAGAGATTGGAAATGCAGACCTTCAGCCAAATGAAGATATTGAGCTTACAGAAGAAAAACGTAAAATAGCAAATTTTGAAAAGATATTTGGTGGCTTACGCAACAGCTATAATGCATTGTATGGTGATCAGCATGGCTTAGACTGGGTAGGTCTAGCTATGAGTCATTCTGAGGATTTGGCTGATTTAGATGAAGAACTTAAAGAGATACATGAAGCAATTTCAAATAGCTTCTATTTGCTGGAAGAGACAACATATAAGGTTCGTGATCAACTTGACAAACTTGAGTATGATCCAAAAAGATTAGATTTTATTGAAAATCGTTTGAATGAAATAACGCAATTAAAGAGAAAATATGGTCAAACAGTTGAACAAATTTTAGAATATGCTGCATCAATTGAAGATGAAATTGACACGATTCAAAATCGAGATCAACACATTGGTCAATTGAAGATAGAGTTTCAGTCAGTTACCGAAGATCTTCAAATTGAAGCCTCCAATATATCGTTACTTCGCAAAAAGTTAGCAAAAGAACTCATAATTAAAATTGGACAAGAACTAAAAGAATTACACATGGAAAAAGCTTCATTTGATATAATTTTTGAAAGTGAAACTAAAAACAAATTTACTTCAAATGGAACAGATAATATTGAGTTTTATATTTCTACAAATCCAGGAGAACCGATGAAGCCTTTAACAAAAATAGCTTCAGGCGGTGAGCTTTCCAGAATCATGTTAGCATTAAAGAGTATCTTCTCTAAGCATCAAGGAATCACCTCAATTATATTTGATGAGGTTGATACAGGTGTTAGTGGTAGGGTTGCACAAGCAATTGCAGAAAAAATATATGGTGTTTCTGTTGGATCTCAGGTTTTATGTATTTCTCATCTACCTCAGGTTGCTGCAATGGCAGATACTCATTTATTTATCGCTAAAGAAACAATTGAAGGTCGCACAACTACATCTGTAACATCATTGAATGAAATTGAAAAAGTCAAAGAAATCGGGAGAATGATCTCGGGAGTTGAAGTGACTGACTTAACGAAGGAACACGCAAAGGAATTATTAAAGCTTGCTGAAAATAGTAAGAAGGTAAAAAAATAATACCTAAAAAATTTGTAATGCTATCCAAAAAGGGTAGCTTTTTTAATCTCTTTGTAGTTATAAATGTTCGCAAGAAAGGCCAAATTAAATAGTGTAACCATCATGGATGGCTGATGGTGGCATGGGATAGGAGCGAGGAGAGTGAAAATAAGTGAAAATAGATAAAATGAGATATATCATAGGTACAATTCTCCTTGTTTCATTAGTGGCTTTAGCTTTTAACAAGCCTTTAAAAGAATATATTGAGATTCCAAAACAGCTTACCTTATTTGAAGGTGAAGCCTTTACTGTACAAACTTCATTACCAGTGACAACAACTTTAGAAAAGAAAAATAAAACCTTGACATCAACAGTGGAAAACCAAACGCTTTCAGTAGCTGGAAAAGAGAGCGGTGATGGAAAGATGATGGTTAAATTAGCTGGGATCCCAATCAAAAAAGTCAATGTAAAAGTTCTATCAGACTTTAAAGTAATTCCTGGTGGACAGTCGATAGGAGTAAAATTGAACACTCTTGGGGTACTGGTTGTTGGACATCATCAAATTGATACAATAGAAGGTAAAAAATCACCTGGAGAAATTGCTGGAGTAGAGGTTGGCGATATAATCAAGGAGATAAATGGTAAAAAAATCAATAATATGAGTGATGTCGCACCTTTTGTTCAAGAAGCTGGTAAAACGGGAAAACCGTTACACTTGAAAATTGTCCGTGACAAAGAGGAGCTTGATTCAAAATTAGTTCCTTTAAAAGATAAAAATGATCACGCCTATCGGATTGGTTTGTATATTCGTGATTCAGCAGCAGGGATAGGGACAATGACATTTTATCATCCGGGTTCTAAAAAATATGGGGCACTCGGCCATGTGATTTCTGATATGGATACAAAGGAACCAATTGTCGTATCAGACGGTCAAATTGTCAGATCAACAGTTACTTCTATCGAAAAAGGAAGTAATGGAGATCCTGGAGAAAAATTAGCAAGATTTTCACCAGATAAAGAAGTAATCGGGAATATAACGAGAAATAGCCCATTTGGTATATTTGGATCACTTTCAAAACAAATAAATAATGAAATAATGGATAAGCCGTTACCAATTGCATTATCCCATCAAGTTAAAAAAGGGCCAGCAAAAATCCTAACGGTTGTGGATAATGATAAAGTTGAGGAATTCGATGTTGAAATTGTGAGCGCAATTCCGCAAAAAATACCAGCAACAAAAGGTATGGTTGTAAAAATAACAGACAAACGATTATTAGAGAAGACTGGTGGAATTGTTCAGGGCATGAGTGGAAGCCCAATTATTCAAAATGGGAAATTAATTGGTGCTGTGACACATGTTTTTGTGAATGACCCAACCTCCGGTTACGGTGTCCATATCGAATGGATGCTAAATGAAGCAGGAATTAACATATATGAAAAGGAAAGACAAAAAGCGAGCTAAACACTGCTCGCTTTTTCTTTGTTTCGACAATTTATGTAATTATTATTAGGAATTTAGCGCTTCTGGTCGAATATTTAAGTATAATGGAGAAAATTATAAAATTCAATAATATTTTTCAATTTATTTAAAAAATTAAAGGATTTTATATTGCATTGTCGAATTCTTTCTTTAGAATAAAAATATAGACAAATTTTTTTGATTAGCTTGAGGAGGAAACAGAGTGAAAAAAATTAAAGTATGTGTGGTTGATGACAACAGAGAATTAGTAAACTTGTTGGAAGAGTATTTATCTAGCCAAGATGATATCGAAGTGTTAGGTGTAGCTTACAATGGTCAAGAGTGTCTGAACCTTTTACAAGAAAAACAACCTGACGTCCTCGTTTTAGATATAATTATGCCACATTTAGATGGATTAGCAGTTTTAGAAAAAATACGTAATTCGAATAGAGAAAAACAACCCAATGTCATTATGTTGACCGCATTTGGCCAAGAAGATGTAACGAAAAAGGCAGTCGATTTAGGAGCGTCATATTTTATTTTAAAGCCTTTTGACATGGAAAATTTAGCAGATCGAATTCGCCAAGTAAGTGGTAAAGCACCACAGGCCATTATGAGGTCAAATTCAACATTTAAAACACAGTCCGAAAATGGTCCGAAAAATTTAGATGCAAGTATTACAAGTATTATTCATGAAATAGGTGTACCTGCACATATTAAAGGTTATTTATATTTACGAGAAGCAATCTCAATGGTATACAATGATATTGAATTATTAGGCTCTATTACAAAGGTTCTCTATCCGGATATTGCCAAAAAATTTAATACAACTGCAAGCCGTGTAGAGCGGGCAATTCGTCATGCAATTGAGGTTGCATGGAGTAGGGGGAATATTGATTCAATCTCATCTTTATTTGGTTATACAGTAAGCATGTCTAAAGCAAAACCTACAAATTCAGAATTCATTGCGATGGTTGCAGATAAACTTCGACTTGAACACAAGGCTTCTTGATAGGGTAAGGAAGTGAAGAAATCATGAGAACTGAAATATTCGGACATAGGGGATCAGCAGGAACACATCCTGAGAATACGATGATATCTTTTAAAGAAGCCGCACGAGTTGGAGCAGATGGCATTGAACTTGATGTACAAATGACAAAAGACGGCGAATTAGTGATTATTCACGATGAAACAGTAAATCGAACGACAAATGGAAAAGGATGGGTGAAGGATTTAACGTTAGTTGAAATAAAAAAATTGGATGCAAGCTATAAATTTAAAAGCAAGTACGGTTTTTGTGAAATTCCCACTCTTAAAGAGGTTTTTAAATGGGCTAAGTCAAATAATATTTTAATAAATGTTGAATTAAAAAATGGACTCGTTCAGTATAAAATGCTTGAGGAAAAAACAATAGCACTAATTAAGGAGTATAAATATGAAAAGAGAGTTATATTATCCTCATTTAATCACTATGGGATGGTAAAATGCCGACAGTTATCTCCTACTATAGAAATTGCCCTCTTATTTATGGAAGGAATCTATGAACCATGGGATTATGCTAACCGATTACAAGCAAACAGTATCCATCCATATCATCCGGTCGCGAAAAAGGAAATTGTCATTGAAGCACAGAAAAAAGGAATTAAGGTAAGACCGTTTACGGTAAATGACGAAAAACATATGAAAAGATTAGCCTCATATCCATGTTCAGCTATCATAACGGACTATCCAGAAAGAGCAATCCAACTTTTAAGATAAAGAAACTCGCCTAATTGGCGAGTTTCTTTATTATTAATTATTTTCTTTGAAATTTCTGTTGAACCTTATTTCTTTTTCGATCACGATATAAGACAAACCCGCCAATAAATCCAAGGCCTATGATAAAAAGAAGTAATCCAAGGATAAATTGAAGCCATAAATATGAAAGTGGTGAATGCAATATCCCGAAAAATACATCTCTCATAAATTTTATTCCTATTGCCGCCATAAACCCAGGAATCAAAATAATAATTAAGGCAATCAAACGTTGCATAATAAAAACCCTCTCAAAAAAGTAAGTATATATAAAATGTAAGCTTTTAAAAAAATTTGTCAAGCAAGGAAAGTATCTGTATGATAGTATTATGCAAATTATTGCAGGAAGCTGTTAATTCTTTTGCGGTTTTTTGCATATCCTAATTTTCTAAAATGGGTGGTGGTACTTTCGATGCAAACGGTCATGATCGTCGGAGCTGGAAAAGGTGGAGCAGCTATTTTGCGGATATTGCAAGAAACAGAGATGTTAAAAGTAGTGGCTGTCATCGATCGAAATAAATCTGCTCCTGGAATAGTATTAGCTCAAAAATTAAATATTTCAACAGGTGATGATTGGAGAGTATTTTTAACGCCGGATATTGATATCGTAATAGAGGCAACAGGAAATGAACAAGTATTTAAAGAAATAAGAGAAAAAAGACATAAAACAACGGTACTCATTCCTGGTGCTGTAGCTTATATCACCTCTAAACTAATGGAAGAAAAAGAGGAACTCATTAGTAAATTAAGGGATGAAACATATAAACATGATTTAATATTTAATTCTACCCATGACGGTATGATTGTTATTGATGTAAATAGCAATGTGATGCTTTTAAATAATAGTGCTGCAAGGATGATTGGTGTATCTAAAAATAGTGTGATTGGGAAACACATTTATGATTGCATTCCTGCTAGTAAGCTGCCAGAAGTGTTACATTCAAGAGCTGTAGAGATAAATCAAGAGTTTATTCTGGATAATGGAAGGAAAATCATTACTACCCGAATTCCGATGGTGAATGAATCTGGCTTATTGATGGGTGCTTTTGCAGTTTTTAAAGATATTACCGAAGTCGTGAATTTAGCTGAAGAAATTACGAATTTAAAAGAAATACAAACAATGCTGGAAGCAATTATTCAATCATCTGATGACGCTATTTCTGTTGTAGATGAAGATGGACGAGGGATATTAATAAACCGTGCATATACGAGAATTACAGGATTGGAACAGGATGAGATTATCGGAAAACCGGCTACCGCGGATATTTCTGAAGGTGAAAGTATGCATATGAAGGTTTTGACAACCCGTAGACCGGTAAGAGGTGTTCGGATGAAATTAGGTCCGAATAATAAGGATGTCGTTGTGAATGTTGCACCAGTTATTGTGGATGGGAAATTAAAAGGAAGTGTCGGTGTTGTTCACGATGTTTCCGAAATCAGTCAATTAACAACAGAATTGAATCGTGCTAGACATATCATTCGAACGTTAGAAGCAAAGTATTCATTTGAAGATATTATTGGATCTTCAGAAGAAATGGAATTTGCCATTGAACAAGCAAAGCTTGGTGCGAAGACACCTGCAACTGTTTTGTTGAGAGGCGAATCTGGAACAGGTAAGGAATTATTTGCACACGCAATACATAATGCTAGTAAACGAAAATACAATAAATTTGTTCGAGTAAACTGTGCTGCTCTATCAGAAAATTTATTAGAAAGTGAATTATTTGGTTATGAGGAAGGTGCTTTTTCCGGTGCAAAACGCGGAGGTAAAAAAGGATTATTTGAAGAGGCAAATAACGGAAGTATTTTCTTGGATGAAATTGGTGAATTGTCAGCTGGTACCCAAGCGAAACTATTGAGGGTATTACAAGAACATGAAATCACTCGAGTTGGAGGTATAAAACCTCTCACAATTGATGTAAGAGTAATAGCAGCAACTAATGTTAATCTTGAAAAGGGGATTATTAATGGAACTTTTCGAGAAGACCTCTATTACCGTTTGAACAGAATGCCAATTCATATTCCGCCACTCCGGTTGAGGAAGCAAGATATTCAATATCTATCAGAACATTTACTCTATAAAATTAATCAAGATTATGGTCGGAATGTAGAAGGGTTGACTGTTGATGCGATTAATTATTTGATGTCATACAATTGGCCTGGTAATGTAAGGGAACTAGAAAATATTCTAGGACGAGCCATTATATTCATGAAGTTTCAAGAGAAACTAATTGATGTAAAGCATATTCAACCGTTGAAGAATATCGATCAAAAGGAATCGAACCAAGTTACTATACAATTATCAGGGGATGCCAACGAACCACTATCAGATCTTGTTGAAAGATATGAAGCTAAGGTTATTTCGAAGGTACTTGCTAATCATTCTGGCAATAAAACACTAACCGCAAAATCATTAGGTATTTCTCTAAGGAGCTTATACTACAAATTAGAAAAATATGATCTTGCAAATAATGGCACGCAATAAAATGCACGATTTGCAAAATGTTGCAAAACGACCATTCTACAATAAAGCGTTTTCACCATTTTGTAGGTTGGCACAAATCTTGCATCATATAATCTTGTGTACAACAGTTTATCTTTTAGTAGAGGAGAGGGTTGAAACTTCATGGAATTAGACGAACTTATCACAAATGCAACCCGAAATAAGGATGTAAAGGTTGCTGTTGCGGCTGCTGAAGATGAAGAAGTAATTGACGCTGTTGTCCAAGCTCTTAATCATAAGCTAGCTCAATTTCTGTTGTATGGAGACCGTGAAAAAATTATACATTTACTATCAGAAAAGAATGTTAGTATCCGGCATGAAGCGATTCAGGTCATTCATACGATTTCAGTGGAGAAATCAGCTGAATTAGCTGTAAAGGCAGTCCATGCTAATGATGCGGATGTTTTGATGAAGGGAAATATTCCAACTTCCACTTTATTAAAAGCGGTACTTAATAAAGATTATGGATTAAGAACTGGAAGTGTGCTATCTCATGTGGCGGTGTTTGAAGTACCAAGGTATGAAAGATTCATCATATTAACAGATGCTGCGATGAATATAGCGCCAGATCTAGAACAAAAGGTTCATATCATAAAAAATGCTGTTGCAGTTGCTAACTCAATTGGAATAGATAATCCAAAAGTAGCACCTATTGCTGCTGTCGAGGTCATTAATCCTGGAATGCAAGCAACAATAGATGCAGCTTCATTAACACAAATGAACAGACGTGGGCAGATAAATAACTGTGTGGTTGATGGACCACTGGCTCTTGATAATGCAATTTCTTCATTTGCTGCTGAACATAAGGGCATAGTAAGTAATGTAGCTGGAGAGGCTGATATTTTAGTTGTTCCAACAATAGAAGTTGGAAATGCACTCTACAAATCACTAGTTTATTTTGCAAATGCAAAGGTTGGGGCAATAATTGCAGGAGCAAAATCACCAATCGTTTTAACATCTAGAGCAGATTCTGCTGAAAGTAAGTTATATTCTCTAGCTTTAGCGGTATGCTCTGTTAACTAACACTGTTCTTATAATAGGGAGGAATTACAAAATGGAATTATTTACTTATATGGAAAAATACGATTACGAGCAATTGGTTTTTTGTCAAGATAAGCAATCTGGATTAAAGGCAATTATCGCAATACATGATACAACATTGGGACCAGCATTAGGTGGAACACGCATGTGGACATATGCATCAGAAGAAGCGGCAATAGAAGATGCTCTTCGGCTAGCAAAAGGTATGACATATAAAAATGCTGCAGCTGGATTGAACCTAGGTGGAGGAAAAACAGTTATAATCGGAGATCCAAGAAAAGATAAAAGTGAAGAATTATTTAGAGCATTTGGCCGTTATATTCAAGGATTAAATGGTAGATATATTACTGCAGAAGATGTAGGTACTACTGTTGCAGATATGGATCTTATTCATGAAGAAACAGATTTCGTAACCGGTATCTCACCTGCATTTGGTTCATCTGGTAATCCATCTCCGGTAACTGCATATGGAGTGTATAGAGGGATGAAAGCAGCAGCAAAAGAAGCTTTTGGATCTGACTCTTTAGAAGGAAAAGTAGTCGCCATTCAAGGAGTTGGTAATGTAGCATACACTTTATGTAAATATTTACATGAAGAAGGTGCACAGTTAATTGTTACAGATATTAATAAAGAAGCGGTAAATCGAGCGGTAGAAGATTTCGGTGCTAAAGCTGTAGAACCAGATGAAATATACGGTGTAGATTGTGATATTTATGCACCTTGTGCTCTCGGTGCTACTGTCAATGATGTAACAATTCCACAATTAAAAGCAAAAGTTATTGCAGGATCTGCAAATAATCAATTAAAAGAAGCGCGTCATGGTGATGTTATCCACGAATTAGGTATTGTATACGCACCTGATTATGTAATTAACGCAGGTGGTGTAATTAATGTTGCGGATGAATTATATGGTTACAATCAAGAGCGCGCTATGAAGAAGGTTGAACTTATATATGACACGATCGAAAAGGTAATAAACATTGCCAAACGTGATCGAATTCCAACTTACCAAGCTGCAGATCGTCTAGCTGAAGAACGTATTGAAAAAATGAGAAATTCTCGTAGTCAATTTTTGCAAAATGGACAACATATTTTAAGTCGTAGAAACAAGTAATCAATTATGTGGGGGGATGTGTGGATTCCATACCCTCCATCTTTGTATGCCTATATAGTTTCATCAATTGGAGGTCTCGACGTTGCAGGAAAAAGAATATCGTATTCTTGTTATCAACCCTGGTTCAACATCAACAAAAATTGGTGTTTATGATAATGAACGCTCAGTTTTTGAGAAAACGATCCGGCACGATAGCTCTGTTATAAATTCATTTGAAAGCATTATTGCTCAATATGACTTTAGAAAAACGACTATATTAGAAACATTGGATAGTGAAGGTATTAATATCTCAAAATTAAATGCTGTTTGTGGTCGTGGTGGGTTATTACGACCAATCGAAGGTGGTACTTATAGGGTAAATGAGCATATGCTACAAGATTTGAAACTTGGCTATGCAGGACAACATGCTTCAAACCTTGGGGGAATTATCGCACATGAAATTGCCAAGGGGTTGAATATCCCGTCGTACATTGTAGATCCTGTTGTGGTAGATGAATTAGACGCAATAGCAAGAATTTCAGGATTTTCTTTAATTGAAAGAAAAAGTATTTTTCATGCATTAAATCAAAAAGCAGTTGCAAGAAGAGTTGCTAGAGAACTTGGCAAAAAGTATGAAGAATTAAATCTCATTGTAACCCATATGGGTGGAGGAATAACTGTAGGTGTTCATAAAGAAGGAAAAGTAATTGATGTCAATAATGGACTACACGGGGATGGACCATTTAGTCCTGAACGGGCTGGTACTGTCCCTGCTGGAGATCTTGTTGCACTATGCTTTTCGGGTAATTATTACAGAGAAGAAATTATGAAGAAACTTGTTGGTCAAGGCGGGATGGTAGGCTATCTAGGCACAAATGATGCTGTTCAAGTTGAAAAAATGATTGAAAAAGGCAATGATAACGCAAAGCTTATATATAGTGCGATGGCATATCAGGTTGCAAAAGAAATTGGTTCGGCTAGTGCTGTTCTTTCTGGTAAAGTCGATGCTATCATTCTTACTGGTGGTTTGGCATATGGTAAAGGCTTTGTAAATGAAATTTCTGAACGGATAAATTGGATTGCGGATGTTATTATTCAACCTGGAGAAAATGAACTCCAAGCCCTAGCTGATGGTGCATTACGTGTTTTAAGAGGAGAAGAGCAGGAAAAACAATATCCAGGACAAAAGCTACAAACTTCTGTTCTTAATTAATGGTTTGAAAGAAGGGTGAAAAAGTATGGCAAAAGAATATGATTTGGTTATTCTCGGTGGAGGTACTGGGGGATATGTTGCAGCAATCCGTGCTTCACAATTAGGATTATCAGTCGCCGTTGTTGAAAAAGGCAAGCTTGGTGGCACATGTCTTCACGCAGGATGTATACCTAGTAAGGCTTTATTACGAAGTGCTGAAGTTTATTCAACAACATTACGAAGTGAAGATTTTGGTGTCATTGCCAAAGATGTTGCTCTTGATTTTACAAAGGTACAAGAACGAAAAAGGAAGATTACTGATCAACTGTACAAAGGTGTTCAGCATTTAATGAAGCAAGGGAAAATTGATGTCTATGAGGGACTTGGACGTATCCTTGGACCTTCTATTTTCTCACCAATGCCAGGTACAATCTCTGTTGAAATGAACAATGGAGATGAAAATGAGATGCTTATCCCAAAGAACGTAATCATTGCAACGGGATCAAGACCACGTACACTTCAAGGTCTTGAGGCAGATGGTGCGTATGTAATGACATCAGATGAAGCTTTGGAAATGGAAAGCCTCCCTAATTCAATTATTATTGTTGGTGGCGGAGTAATTGGGATTGAATGGGCGTCAATGCTGAATGATTTTGGTCTAGAAGTAACAGTATTAGAATATGCAGATCGAATACTTCCTACAGAAGATAAAGAAGTATCGAAAGAAATGCAGCGTCTAATGAAGAAAAAAGGTGTAAAAATTGTAACCGGTGCAAAGGTTTTACCCGAGACAATTGATAAGGGAAATGGAGTATCGATACAAGCTGAGCACAAGGGAGAACAAAAATCATTTCACGCTGATAAATTACTTGTTTCAGTTGGACGTCAAGCAAATATTGAAGGAATCGGCCTTGAAAATACAGAAATTATGGTTGATAAAGGTTTCATTACTACAAATGAATTTTTTCAAACGAAAGAATCCCATATTTATGCGATTGGTGATGTAATCGGAGGTCTACAACTTGCGCATGTTGCATCTCACGAGGGGATTGTAGCGGTTGAGCATATGGCAAATGAAAATCCACTCCCAATTGATTACTCACTAGTATCAAAATGTGTATACAGTAATCCAGAGGTTGCGAGTGTTGGTTATACAGAAGACGAAGCGAAAGACAAAGGATATAAAGTTAAAACTGGTAAGTTTTCCTTTAGAGCGATTGGTAAAGCACTAGTATTTGGAGAATCAGATGGATTTGTAAAACTTGTAGTAGATGAAGAATCGGATGACTTATTAGGTGTTCATATGATTGGCCCACATGTAACGGATATGATATCTGAAGCTGGTTTGGCGAGGGTTTTAGATGCAACTCCTTGGGAAGTTGCCCATACAATTCATCCACACCCTACACTTTCAGAGGCAATCGGTGAAGCTGCACTCGCAGTTGATGGAAAAGCAATACACGGATAATCTTATTTAATAGGAGGTATGAAAAATGACTGAAAATCGTCATCAGGCATTAGGCCTAAGTGATGAAGCTGTTTTAGAAATGTATGAAACAATGCTGCTAGCTCGTAAAATTGACGAGAGAATGTGGCTGCTAAATCGTGCTGGAAAGATTCCATTTGTAATTTCTTGTCAAGGCCAGGAAGCTGCACAGGTTGGGGCTGCATTTGCTTTAGATCGAGAGAAAGATTATGTCCTACCATATTACCGTGATATGGGTGTAGTGCTTACTTTTGGTATGACTGCAACTGAGCTTATGCTGTCTGGTTTTGCAAAATTGGAAGATCCAAATTCAGGTGGACGCCAAATGCCAGGGCATTTTGGTCAAAAGAAAAATCGAATTGTAACAGGTTCTTCCCCTGTTACTACTCAAGTTCCACATGCGGTTGGAGTTGCTTTAGGTGGAAGAATGGAAGGGAAGGATTTAGTTACTTTCGTTACCTTTGGTGAGGGTTCATCTAACCAAGGTGATTTTCATGAAGGGGCAAACTTTGCTGCTGTACATAAACTGCCTGTTATTTTTATGTGTGAGAATAATAAATATGCGATTTCTGTTCCATATGAAAAACAAGTTGCATGCGAAAAAATATCTGATCGTGCAATTGGGTATGGAATGCCTGGTTTTACGGTTGATGGTAATGACCCACTTGAAGTGTATAAAGCTGTTAAAGAAGCAGCAGATCGTGGTCGCCGTGGTGATGGCCCAACATTAATTGAAACAATTTCATATCGTCTCACTGCACATTCATCAGATGATGATGATCGTGCATATCGTGAGCAATCAGAGGTTGCTGAAGCGAAAAAGAAGGATCCGATTCTATCTTTTGCAGCATATTTAACATCTACCGGGGTTATGAGTGAAGAAAAGGAAAAAGAAATAACCGAACGTGTGACAAAGCAAGTGAATGAAGCAACAGACTATGCTGAAAATGCACCTTATGCAGAACCAGAGGATGCTTTGAAATTTGTTTATGCGCCAGTAGTTGGGGGGAAATAAAATGCCAGTAATTTCTTATATTGATGCTGTTACGATGGCAATACGAGAAGAGATGGAAAGAGATCCTAAAGTTTTTGTTTTAGGAGAAGATGTTGGAAGAAAAGGTGGAGTATTTAAGGCTACAAATGGTTTGTATGAACAGTTTGGTGAACATCGGGTAATCGACACTCCATTAGCAGAATCAGCTATAGCTGGTGTTGGAATCGGTGCAGCAATGTATGGAATGAGACCGATAGCTGAGATGCAATTTGCAGATTTTATAATGCCTGCGGTGAACCAAATTGTTTCAGAAGCAGCTAAAATTCGCTACCGTTCTAATAATGATTGGAGTTGTCCAATTACAATCCGTGCTCCATATGGTGGAGGCGTTCACGGGGCTTTATACCACTCTCAATCGGTTGAAGCTCTTTTTGCAAATCAACCTGGTTTAAAAATTGTTATGCCTTCTACACCGTACGATGTAAAAGGATTACTTAAAGCTGCAATTCGAGATGAGGACCCTGTACTTTTCTTTGAACATAAACGAGCATATCGTTTAATAAAAGGGGAAGTACCAGAAGATGATTATGTATTGCCAATTGGAAAAGCAGATGTAAAACGTGAAGGTGATGACATTACTGTCATTACATATGGATTATGTGTCCATTTTGCATTGCAGGCAGCAGAGCGTTTAGCTAAAGACGGTATTAACGCTCATATTTTAGACTTACGAACTGTATATCCTTTAGATAAAGAGGCAATCATTGAAGCAGCATCGAAAACTGGAAAAGTACTACTTGTGACAGAGGATAATAAAGAAGGAAGCATTATGAGTGAGGTTTCAGCAATTATTGCTGAAAATTGCCTATTTGAACTTGATGCACCGATTATGAGATTAGCAGGTCCAGACGTACCAGCAATGCCTTACTCACCAACAATGGAAAAATTCTTCATGGTCAATCCCGACAAAGTGGAAAAGGCAATGAGAGAACTAGCTGAGTATTAAAGAAGTGTTCAAAAAGAAGGATAAACTGGACTTTTTGAACATCATCTATAAGCTGAATTGGCAATAAGGAGGTTTTTAACATTGGCAACTGAAAAAATTACAATGCCTCAACTTGGAGAAAGTGTAACAGAAGGTACAATTAGTAAATGGCTTGTCGCGGTTGGGGATAAGGTTAATAAATATGATCCATTAACCGAAGTTATGACAGATAAAGTGAATGCAGAGGTTCCTTCATCTTTTTCAGGAACAATTAAAGAATTAGTTGCTGAAGAAGGAGAAACATTAGCGGTAGGAGAAGTCATTTGTATAATTGAGGTTGAAGGCGGAGTTGTAGAAACTGAAGCTGTTGAAAAAGTGGTTTCAAATACAGAATCAGCTGTTACACCGGTTCCAAGTGAAACGAAAGATACGACAAATAAACGCCGCTATTCTCCAGCGGTACTAAAACTATCCCAAGACCATAATATTGATCTTGAAAAAGTAAATGGTACGGGTGCAGGTGGAAGAATTACTCGAAAAGACTTATTAAAAATAATAGAAACTGGTGCGATACCAACTACTACTGAAAAAATCGCTGTACAACCAGAACAAACAGAAGCCACTTCTGTTGATAGTCAACCAAGTGTAAAATCATCTCATGCGCCAAGCATTCCTGTTACTGTTGGAGATATTGAAATTCCGGTTACAGGTATTCGTAAAGCAATCGCAGCTAACATGCTTAGAAGTAAGCATGAGGCACCTCATGCTTGGACAATGGTTGAGGTTGACGCGACCAACTTAGTTGATTATAGAAATTCACTTAAAGATGAATTTAAGAAGAAAGAGGGCTTTAATTTAACTTTCTTTGCATTCTTTGTCAAAGCAGTTGCGCAAGCACTAAAGGAATTCCCGCAAATTAACTCCATGTGGGCTGGCGACAAAATTATCCAAAAGAAGGACATTAACGTTTCGATAGCTGTTGCAACAGATGATGCTTTATTTGTTCCTGTAATAAAGAATGCTGATGAAAAAACGATTAAAGGAATTGCTCGTGAGATTTCTGAACTCGCAGTTAAGGTGAGAACTGGTAAACTGAAATCAGAAGATATGCAAGGTGGGACCTTTACTGTAAACAATACAGGATCGTTTGGATCTATTCAGTCAATGGGAATTATCAATTATCCCCAAGCTGCGATTTTACAGGTCGAATCAATTGTCAAACGTCCAGTTGTAATGAATAATGGAATGATCGCTGTTCGTGATATCGTTAACCTGTGTATGTCACTAGATCACCGTGTACTCGATGGACTTGTATGTGGGCGATTCTTAGCGCGTGTTAAAGAAATAATTGAAAAAACATCAAAAGATAATACATCTATTTATTAATAATAGTGGTGAACAGGCATTGCAATGGCAATGCCTTGTTCATTTTTACAATATCTTTATTTGGATTGTCACTTATTCATGTATATACTAAAATAATAAGTAGATAACTAGATTTTTGAAAGCGATTACTTGAGGGGGCAATAAGATGGTAGATCAAGCAAATAAAATGCAAAATGCTTTTTTTCCTCCGGTAGATTATGAGACATGGAAGAAGGAAACGGAGAAGTCGTTAAAGGGTAAGTCATTTGAACAATTGCATACAAATACGTATGAAAATATCGCCCTTAAACCGATTTATACAAAAGAAGACATACAAAACCTTCCACATGTAAAAGAGCTTCCAGGATTTGATTCTCGTGTTCGTGGTACACATAAATTAGGGTACACTCTAAAACCATGGTTGAATAGCCAGGAAATAGATGCACGATCAGCTGAGGAATTAAATTGTAAAGTGAAGCACGCAATAGCAAACGGACAATCGATGATTCATTTCCATTTGGAAAAAAATAGCGGACTATCAATAAAGAATATAGAAGATGTTAGATCTGCATTTGATGGAGTTCCTCTTGATTCTGTACCACTATTGATACATACAAAAAGCAATGCAGTACCATTGTTGAATCTTCTTACAACGTATTGTCTTGAGGGCAATCTGTCACTTCAATCAATAGAAGGTACAGTTGGTATGGATCCATTAGGTGTACTTGCTGAAGAGGGAGAAGCACCTCAACCAATATCATGCTTATTTGATCGAATGGGAGACACATTGACTTGGGCGAAGGGAAATGGCTCAAGAATTAAGACAATTATCGTGAGTGGCAATCCATATCATAATGGTGGAGCAAATGCAGTACAAGAGCTTGCGTTTACACTTGCAACTGCCGTTGAATATATCAATGAACTATTAAATAGAGGTTTTAATATTAATGAAATTACACCTCGCATGATATTTTTCTTTTCAGTGAGCTCAAATGTATTCATGGAAATTTCAAAGCTTAGAGCAGCTAAAATCCTCTGGTCTACAATCATAAACGCATTAGGAGGGGATGTAGAAACGGCAAAAATGAATATTCATGCAAGAACCTCTGCATTTACAAAAACAGCGAATGACCCTTTTGTAAATATGCTCCGTTCTACAACGGAAGCATTTACTGCGATCATTGGAGGAATTGATAGTCTGCATGTGTCATCATTTGATGAACCTATTAAAAGATCGGATGTCTTTTCAAGTAGAATTGCTCGTAATACACAATTCATATTACAGGAAGAATCTCACTTGCACAGGGTTATTGATCCAGCAGGAGGATCATGGTATGTAGAATCATTAACGAATGAACTAGCTGAGAAGGTCTGGGAATTGTTCAAGGAGATTGAAGCAAAAGGGGGTATGCTTCAATCATTAAAATCTGGATTTGTTCAAGATCAAATATTCAACATTTTAAATGAAAGACAGAAAAACGTAAATGTACGGAATGATAAAATTGTAGGAGTGAATGTATATGCAAATATGAATGAAAAGCCCCTTGATGCCCCTCTAATTACGAAGGAAACTAGTGTTATTCAAGAAAATCAGGAAGTAAATACCGGTAATGTGACAAGAATTAAAAAAATCCCGCGGGTTAGAATTTCCGAAACCTTTGAAGGATTGCGGAGCGCTGCGGAATCTTATATAAAACAAACCGGTGAACGTCCTAAGGTGGGCTTAATCAATCTAGGAGCGATTCCTTCACATAAACCTCGAGCAGATTTCATTACAGGTTTCTTTGAAGCGGGTGGTTTTCAAGTTATTAAAAATGATGGCTATGAAACCATCACTAAGGCTGTTGAAGGGTCAGTTGCCCTTGATTTAACTACCTATGTATTCTGTGGTTCGGATGAAACGTATGTTGAGATGCTTGAAGAAATCTGTAAGGAATTGAAAAGAAATAATCCTTCGATTCGCTTATTTGTTGCCGGTAGGCAAAATAAAGAGTTAGAGCATCTTAATCAAGAAGTAGGTATTACTGATTATATTGATCGTAAAACGGATTGTTATTCATTGCTTTATCAATTACAGCTTGATATGGGGGTGCGACCAAATGGGTGAGAGATTTAACTTTTCAGACGTTACATTACAAAAGACAACTCAAACTGTTAAAAGTGTTGATGACTGGAAACAATCAGTTGAAGAGGAAATAAAACATTCAATTGATGATTTGCTTTTTCAAACGAATGAACAAATTGCTGTAAAGCCTTTATACACAGAAGTAGATCTTAAGAGATTCACCCATTTAGATTATATGCCCGGTCTGCCTCCTTTTTTGCGAGGGCCATATCCAACCATGTATGTAAATCGTCCATGGACGGTACGACAATATGCTGGCTTTTCAACTGCAGAAGAAAGTAATGCCTTTTATCGTCGAAATTTAGCGATGGGTCAAAAAGGTCTGTCAGTTGCGTTTGATTTAGCCACACATCGAGGCTATGATTCCGATCATCCTAGGGTAGTAGGCGATGTCGGTAAAGCAGGTGTAGCGATTGATTCGATTCAAGACATGAAAAAACTATTTGACGGAATCCCACTTGACCAAATGAGTGTTTCGATGACAATGAACGGAGCAGTCCTCCCAATTATGGCATTTTATATTGTTACTGCCGAGGAGCAAGGGGTTAGTAGGGATGAATTATCAGGAACGATTCAGAATGATATTTTAAAAGAGTATATGGTTCGGAATACGTATATATATCCACCAGAGACTTCAATGAGGATTATATCTGATATTTTTGATTACACTTCAAAGTATATGCCGAAATTTAATAGCATCAGTATCTCTGGATATCATATGCAGGAAGCGGGTGCACCTGCTGATCTTGAATTAGCATATACATTAGCAGATGGTTTGGAGTATGTACGTACTGGGATCAGTAAAGGAATTGATATTGACTCATTTGCCCCAAGGCTATCCTTCTTTTGGGCAATTGGAATGAATTATTTTATGGAAGTAGCTAAGATGAGAGCTGCTCGACTAATTTGGGCAAAAATGATGAAGGGTTTCAATCCGAAGAATCCTAAATCTCTAGCATTGAGAACACATTCTCAAACATCGGGTTGGAGCTTAACTGAGCAAGATCCTTATAATAATATTGCAAGAACTTGCATAGAAGCCTTAGCAGCGACAATGGGGCATACACAGTCACTTCATACGAATGCACTAGATGAAGCGATCGCATTACCAACTGATTTTTCAGCTCGTATTGCTAGAAACACACAATTGTATTTACAGGATGAAACAGGGATATGTAACGTAATTGACCCATGGGGTGGTTCATATTATGTAGAGACATTGACGAATGAATTAATGAATCGAGCTTGGAAGCACATCGAAGAAATCGAAGCCCTTGGTGGGATGACGAAAGCAATTGAAACAGGATTACCGAAAATGAGAATTGAGGAAGCATCAGCCCGCCGCCAAGCTAGAATTGATTCTGGCAAAGAAATCATTATTGGTGTTAATAAATACCGCTTAGAGAAAGAGGAACCAATAGATATTTTGGATATTGATAACACAGCTGTTCGCTTGAAACAGATTGAAAATCTTGAAAAATTACGAGCTACAAGGGATGAAAATATAGTTAAAGAAACACTTTCTGCAATCACAAGGGCAACTGATTCAGGTGAAGGAAACCTTTTGGAATTGGCTGTAAATGCCGCAAGAGCACGTGCAAGTCTTGGAGAAATATCTGATGCCATTGAAAAAGCTTCAAAACGTCATAAAGCGGTGATTCGTTCGATTAGTGGTGTATACAGTTCAGAATTCTCAAATGAGGAAGAAATTATGAATGTGAAGAAGATGACGGATGAATTTTTAGAAAATGAAGGTAGACGCCCTCGAATACTCATTGCAAAGATGGGACAGGATGGTCATGATCGTGGTGCTAAAGTTATCTCTACTGCATTTGCAGATCTAGGGTTTGATGTTGATATTGGGCCGTTATTTCAGACTCCAGAGGAAACTGCATTACAGGCAGTTGAAAATGATGTCCATGTCGTTGGCATGAGCTCTCTTGCGGCTGGTCATAAAACATTATTACCGCAACTTATCGCGGAGCTTCGTAAACTAGGACGTGAGGATATTCTCGTTATTGTTGGGGGGGTTATACCAGTTCAGGATTATGAATATTTACGGGAAAATGGCGCTGCAGCTATTTTTGGACCAGGTACAGTCATTCCTGTTGCAGCTCAGAAAGTAATTGAGGAAATTTATTATCGCCTTGGCTATGAGGAAGCTAGAAATGAAGAATGATAAAAATAGACCGGAGTGGGTGCCAATCAATGCATCTGATGGATTCACAACTGAAATCATCCGAGGGGTTGATTCCAAGGAAGCAACTACAGGCAGAAAGTTCTTTAAGAAAAAAGAGCGCACTACGGATGAATATGTTGACGGTATTTTACAAAGTGATCGGACGATTTTAGCTCAAGCAATTACTCTTGTAGAAAGCAATGCTTTAAAACATCAGAATCAGGCACAGGAGGTTTTAAATCGCATTCTGCCTTATACAGGAAAATCCATTAGAATTGGTATTACCGGTGTTCCTGGGGCAGGAAAAAGTACATTTATTGAGGCATTCGGAACTTTTTTATGTGAACAAGGACATCGTGTTGCAGTTCTTGCGGTTGACCCAAGTAGTAGTGTAACAGGCGGAAGTATTCTCGGTGATAAAACACGAATGGAGTTACTTGCGAGAAATCATCATGCATTTATTCGTCCAACCCCCTCAGGAGGAACACTTGGTGGGGTAAATCGTAAGACAAGGGAAACTATTCTGCTTTGTGAAGCAGCTAGCTTCGATGTCATTCTTGTTGAAACGATAGGTGTTGGGCAGAGTGAAATAGTCGTAAGAAGCATGGTTGATTTTTTTCTCTTACTTGTGTTAACAGGTGCAGGTGATGAACTACAAGGTATGAAAAAGGGTGTAATGGAGCTTGCTGATGCTCTGCTAATCAATAAAGCAGATGGAGATAATCTGCAAAACGCAAAGGTTGCTTGTGCGGAGTATAACCGTCTCTTGCATTATCTCCAACCAGCTACGAAGGGCTGGCAAACAAAAGCATTCATTGCTTCAGCATTATATAATGAAGGTATCAAAGAAATTTGGGATGTAATCAGTCGTTTTCATGTACAGGCAAGAACTACGGGAGTATTTGAATCCAGGAGAAGTTCCCAAACTAAGGATTGGATATACTCAATGATTAAGGACTATCTTGAATCGCACTTCTTTTCAAATCCTATCATAAAAGAACAACTCCCACTATTTGAACAAAATGTAGTGAATGGAAAACAAAATGTTACTTCTGTTGTAAGAGAACTTATAAATCTATATGAGAAACAGGATAAAAAATAATGATATTAAGATTCTAATGTGTCAGATTTGAAAATTATCTGCAAAAACTCTATTATTAAAGTAGAGTTAGATTCAGATGTATGAAGGAGAGATAAAAGTGGAAGTGGATTTTAATCTTTTTATGAACGATATCATTCAACAAGCAAGAAAAGAAATGACAGCAGCAGGTTATGAAGAATTAAAGACTCCAGATGAGGTTAATGGTGCTCTTGGTCGTAAAGGAACAACATTAGTGATGATTAATTCGGTATGTGGTTGTGCAGGTGGAATTGCTCGTCCAGCAGCAGCACACTCACTTCATTATGATAAACGACCAGACCATCTTGTTACAGTATTTGCTGGTCAGGATAAGGCGGCAACAGAAGAAGCAAGATCATATTTTAGTGAGTATCCACCATCATCTCCATCATTTGCGTTATTAAAAGATGGAAAAATCCTACGCATGGTTGAACGTCATGAAATTGAAGGACACGAGCCTATGGCTGTTGTTAATAAACTTCAAGAAGCATTTGAAGAATATTGTGAAGAAGTATAAGAGGCCTTAGGGCTTCTTTTTTTGTGCTCGTTTATTCTATATTACTATTTAAAAATATTGAATTAACAATTAATAACTATTTTTAAAAAGCATCTTGTATATTTATGCATATGTGTTAAAATACATTCTATCGAATAATTATTAATAGACACTTGAGGAGGAGCACATATGAAAAAGTTACTACTAGTTTCCATGATTACTATTTTTACTCTAAGCATATTAGCAGCATGTGGACAAAGCGATAAATCTTCTGGTGAAGATTCGAAGGATGAGAAAAAGGTATTAAAGATGGCTACATCTGCCGATTTTCCTCCGTTTGAAACAATTGATGCCGCATCCGGTGATTATATTGGATTTGATATTGAGTTAACGAAATATATTGCTGATGAATTAGGATATAAACTTGAAATTTCCAATTTAGATTTTGAAGGCTTGGTAAGTGCTTTACAATCAAAGCGTGCAGACCTAGTTGCATCTGGCATGAATGCAACAAAAGAACGTAAAGAGAATGTTGATTTTTCAATCGAATATCACCAGGCTGGATCGATATTTGTTACATTAAAAGACTCTAAGCTTAAATCTATTGAAGATTTAGACGGAAAAAAGATCGGTGTTCAATTAGGTTCAATTCAAGATGAAGGTGCAAAAAAACTTAAAAAATCAGAACTAAAAGAGATAGAGATTGCGGCTTTAAATAAAGTTCCTGACTTAATTCAAGAGTTAAAAACGGGTCGTATTGATGCAGTTTATCTGGATGAATCAGTTGCAGTTGGATATATCGAAGAAGCTGACCTAGCGGGCTTTAATGATCCAACAGCAAGTGCTCCAGGCTATGCCATTGCATTTCCAAAGGGCAGTAATCTTGTTGAGAAATTCGATAAAGTTTTAAAAGAAATGCAAGAGAATGGTGAACTAGAAAAATTAGAAAAAAAATGGCTAGAAGCGAAATAAAATTTTTAATAGAAATGAGGTGTGAGGCATGAATTTGGAAATAGACTTTTCCCAAATCGTGCCTTCCATTCCTTTTATACTTCAAGGAATCGGGATCACGTTAGCCTTTGCGCTAGTATCGGCAATTATTGGGTTAGTACTAGGTTCTATCCTAGCAATCTTTAAAATTAGTAAAGTATCAGCTCTAAAATGGTTTGCTAATATTTATACATCGATATTCAGAGGAACACCACTAATTCTCCAATTAGTAATTATCTATTTTGCAGTTCCACAATTATTTCAATATGATATTCCTAAATTTCTAGCAGGTGTTATTGCCTTTGGATTAAATTCAGGTGCATATATATCTGAAATTATCCGTGCTGGTATTCAAGCGGTAGATAAGGGACAACAAGAAGCGGCAGAAGCGTTAGCCATTCCATATCGCCCGATGATGAAGGATATTATTTTACCACAAGCGATTAAAAATATACTTCCTGCACTTATGAATGAATTTATTACATTAACGAAAGAATCTGCAATTGTATCGGTCATTGGATTAATGGATATCATGCGCCGTGCACAAATTGTTGGAGCAAATACGTTTCGATATTTTGAACCATTGTTAATTGCGGGATTTGTTTATTGGGTTCTTGTTACATGTCTGACCGTACTGGGTGGATTCCTCGAGAGGAGGTTGCGTCGTAGTGAATAATGCATTAATTACCGTTGAAAATCTTCATAAATCATTTGGAAAACTAGATGTCTTAAAAGGGATATCAACTACGATTGATAAAGGGGAGGTTATCGCCATCATTGGACCCTCTGGATCAGGTAAGTCTACTTTCCTTAGATGTATGAATTTACTAGAGAAGCCGACAGCTGGTCGTATTTTTATCGGTAACGATGAAATTACCGCCCCAACTACAAATATTACAAAAGTTAGACAAAATATTGGAATGGTTTTTCAGCATTTTCACCTTTTTCCACATAAAACAGTTCTTGAGAATCTTACCTATGCACCAATTAAGGTTAAAGGAATGTCTAAGGATGAAGCTGAAAAAGTAGGACTTGATTTATTAAATCAAGTAGGTCTCTCAGATAAGGCGGATGTGTATCCAGGAAAATTATCAGGTGGACAAAAACAAAGAGTTGCCATTGCAAGAGCTTTAGCAATGTCTCCAGAAATTATGTTATTTGATGAACCAACCTCTGCATTAGATCCAGAAATGGTAAAAGAGGTTTTATCTGTTATGAAGTCATTAGCACATTCGGGAATGACAATGGCGATTGTAACTCATGAAATGGGCTTTGCTCGTGAGGTAGCAGACCGTGTATTATTTTTAGATGGTGGAATATTAGTAGAAGACTCTAATCCTACTGAGTTTTTCAATGCCCCAAAAAGCAAGCGGGCTCAAGATTTCTTAGAAAAAATATTATAGTTGAAAGGAATGATCAATTCGATCATTCTTTTTTGCTGTTAAAATGATGATTCAGTGTCAAACTAATAGGAGTTATGTTTTTTAGGAGATGAAACATGTTTAAAATTGGGTATCGTACGATAAAAACAGCGATCGGAACTATGATTGCGGTCTTTCTTGCAAAATGGATGGGCTTAGATAGCTATACATCGGCTGGGATTTTAACGATTCTTTGCATCAAGGTTACTAAGAAAAAATCCTTTCAAAGCTCTTGGGAACGCTTCATTGCTTGTGCGGTTGGAATTTTATTTTCTTTTATATTTTTTGAGGGATTAGGTTATCATCCGATTTCGATTGGTATTTTATTACTTTTCTTTATTCCTACACTTGTTGCCATAAAAGCAAAGGATGGCGTGATTACTAGCGCAGTTATTATTTTACACATATTTTCAGCAGGCAAGGTAACAATGCACTTAGTCCTTAATCAATTGGGTTTAATTATTATTGGAGTTGGTGTGGCCTTATTGATCAATTTATATATGCCAAGTGTTGATAAAAAGTTAAAACAATATCAACAAGATCTAGAAGACAATTTCGGGAAAATTTTTAGTGAAATGGTCAATTATTTACATATTGGAGAAAGTAATTGGGATGGCAAGGAAATAACAATGGTTGAAGAGTTAATAAAGAAAGCTAAAACCCTCGCTTCACGTGATAGTGAAAATCGCCTACTGCGTGAGGAAAATCAATATTATTTGTATTTTGAAATGAGGGAAAAGCAGTTTGAAATTATTCAAAGAATGCTGCCCATTATTACTTCCATTACTCATTCTGTTGAACAAGGAAAGATCGTTGCCCATTTTATTGAAGAAATTAGTGAATCCATCCATCCTGGTAATACGGCTCGTAAGTACTTACGAAAGTTGGAGGAAATGAGAGAGACATTTAGGGATATGCCATTACCGAAAACGAGAGAGGAATTTGAAGCAAGGGCAGCTCTATTACAATTTGTAAAAGAAATGGAAGAATATTTGTATATAAAAAGTATGTTTAAAGGCATATACAATGAAAGAAGGTGACCGAATACAGTCACCTTTTTTCTATGAGAACCACATACTCGCCCCTGCTAATATGGTTGTCAATGCCATAGCAGCTATCATTAAATATATAATAATTTTTTGCGTTTTACGGGTCATCGTATTCCCCCCCTACAAAGCCTTTTCTGCTTATTATTTTACCCTGAAATTGACAAGCGTACAAGTTGAATTCTCTTCTTGTAGTTAACTGAAAATACACAATTTTAACTAGGTTCATGCTACAATATATACATTAACGTTTTTTTAGAGATTCTGTCGATTTACATTTGAGCGAGCGCTCGTTTCGAAGGGGGAACAACATGATAAAAAAAATGGATCATATTGGTATAGCCGTTACGTCTATAGAGGATTCTCTACCTTTTTATACCGAAACAATACAGTTAAAGCTTGAAGGGATCGAAGTGGTTGAATCGGAACAGGTAAAGGTAGCTTTTTTGAAAATTGGAGATTCAAAAATCGAATTATTGGAACCGCTGACATCTGAAAGTCCAATTGCAAAGTTTATCGAAAAACGTGGTGAGGGGATTCACCATATAGCTCTTGCAGTTGATTCTATTGAAGAGCGAATAGATGAGATAAAGAAAAAGGGGATTCAAATGCTGCAAGAAAATCCGAAAATTGGTGCTGGTGGTGCTAAGATTGCATTTATGCATCCAAGATCAACAGGAAAAGTATTGTTTGAGTTTTGTGAAAAAGATAGCAAGGAGGATACAAAATAATGGTAGACATCTATGAAAAAATTAATGATTTATATGATCGCCGCCGTGAGATTGAATTAGGTGGTGGTGATGGAAAAATTGAAAAACAACATGAAAAGGGGAAACTAACTGCGAGAGAAAGAATCGAACTTCTTGTTGACAAGGATAGCTTCATTGAATTAAATCCGTTCATCCAGCATCGATGTACAGATTTTGGATTACAGGATAAGCAAGGACCAGGGGATGGAGTTGTTACTGGTTACGGGAAGATTGATGGGCGACCAGTTTATTTGTTTTCACAAGACTTTACCGTTTTTGGTGGTGCCCTAGGTGAAATGCATGCGAAGAAAATTGCGAATGTAATGGATCTAGCTGCTAAAAATGGTGCACCATTTATTGGATTAAATGATTCAGGTGGCGCTAGAATTCAAGAAGGTGTTGTTTCCCTTGATGGCTATGGTCATATTTTTTACCGTAATTCTATTTATTCAGGGGTAATCCCACAAATTTCTGTAATTATGGGACCATGTGCAGGTGGTGCTGTATATTCCCCAGCTATTACTGATTTTGTATTCATGGTAGAAAAAACATCACAAATGTTTATTACTGGTCCGAAAGTAATCGAGACGGTAACAGGTGAGAAGATTAGTTCAGAGGATTTAGGTGGTGCAAAGGTACATAATTCAATTAGTGGAAACGCTCATTTTTCAGGTGAGACAGAGGAAGAGGTCCTTTTACAGGTTCGAAAACTTATCAGTTATCTTCCGCAAAATAATGAAGAGAAGGCACCTATTCATGGGACAGAGGAAGAGGATGATTATCGTCCAGACCTTACTGATGCAATTCCATTCGATGCTGTTCGTCCATATGATGTTCGTATAGTGATTGAAGAGATTGTTGATGCAGAATCCTTCATGGAAGTTCAGAAGAATTTTGCGAAAAATATTGTTGTTGGCTTTGCACGTATTAAAGGAGAAGTAGTTGGCCTTGTTTGTAATCAACCTAAGTATATGGCAGGTGGCCTTGATATAGATTCATCCGATAAAGCGGCAAGATTTATACGTTTCTGTGATTCTTTTAATATTCCCATTATTACATTTGAGGATGTTACAGGATTTTTTCCGGGAATTAAACAGGAGCATGGGGGAATAATTCGACATGGTGCTAAGATTTTATACGCTTATTCAGAGGCAACTGTACCTAAATTGACAGTCATTTTACGAAAGGCGTACGGTGGTGCATATGTTGCGTTAAATAGTAAATCAATCGGAGCTGATCTTGTATTTGCATGGCCTAATGCAGAAATTGCCGTAATGGGTCCACAGGGTGCAGCAAATATTATCTTTGCAAGGGAAATTAATGAAAGCTCTGACCCAGAGGAGACAAGGGCACAGAAGATTGAAGAATACCGTGAGAAATTTGCGAATCCGTATGTTGCTGCAAGTCAAGGGATGGTGGACGACGTTATCGACCCACGTGAAACAAGGATTAAGCTGATCCAATCCCTAGAAATGCTCCGTAATAAAAAGGAATCAAGGCCATTTAAAAAGCACGGGAATATTCCTTTGTAAACAGATAAAAAACTATTTTAAAATTGGATTGATAAGTAATTTTATGGTAGTCTTATTATTATAATCTTAACTTCTTGGGGGTACATAATATGATAAATCAAGACAGACTTGTTGAAGAATTTCTAGAGCTTGTAAAAATTGACTCTGAAACAAAATATGAAACAGAGATTGCGAAAGTGTTGAAGGAGAAATTTACTTCTTTAGGACTAAAGGTGATTGAAGATGATACAACTTCTGTAACTGGACATGGTGCTGGAAACTTAGTTTGTACATTAGAAGGAACAAAGAATGATGTAGATACCATTTACTTTACTTCACATATGGACACAGTCGTTCCTGGTAAAGGAATAAAGCCGTCTATTAAGGATGGTTATATTGTCTCTGACGGTACGACTATATTGGGAGCTGATGATAAAGCAGGCCTTGCTGCAATGTTTGAGGCGATTAGGGTATTGAAAGAAAAAAAGATTGATCATGGAAAAATTGAATTTATTATAACAGTTGGTGAAGAATCAGGACTTTTAGGTGCAAAAGCTCTTGATCGTTCACTAATTACTGCAAAGTACGGATATGCACTTGATAGTGACGGCAAAGTTGGAGATATTATCGTTGCGGCACCTACACAAGCGAAGGTAAAAGCAACCATCTATGGTAAAACGGCACATGCAGGAGTTGCACCAGAAAAAGGTGTATCAGCTATTACAATTGCTGCTAAATCAATTGCTAAAATGCCATTAGGTCGAATTGATGAAGAAACCACTGCAAATATTGGACGATTTGAAGGTGGTCAACAAACCAACATTGTTTGTGATCGTGTCGATATTTTAGCGGAAGCTCGTTCATTAGTTCCTGAAAAGATGGAAGCTCAGGTTAAGAAAATGAAGGATGCTTTTGAATCTGTAGCAAATGACATGGGTGGTAGTGCAGAGGTAGAAATTACGGTTATGTACCCAGGCTTTAAATTTGGAGATGGAGACCATGTTGTTGAAGTCGCGAAAAAAGCTGCTGTAAGAATTGGTAGAGAAAGTAAATTATTAAAAAGTGGTGGCGGTAGTGATGCAAATGTAATTGCTGGCCACGGAATTCCTACTGTAAATTTGGCGGTTGGATACGAAGATATTCATACGACAAATGAAAAAATGCCAATTGAAGAGCTAGTAAAAACCTCTGAAATAGTAATAGCTATAATCGAAGAGGTTGCACGTTAACTTTATTCAGTAGAAGTCTCCAACTTCTATAAATGGTGAGATGAATGGAAATAGGTTTCCAATTCAGTGGGAGTTCAAACCCCGACTGAATAAAGTTAAAGCCTCCGGCGGATGCCTCAGATTTTTAAAGGAAGCTTTTCGAGCAAGCTCGAAAAAATCTGGGCGCAAATACGCCAAGGCGCATTTGATTGATAGAGGTGGATGGTTATGGAGAATAAAAAAGTAGTTGTGTTTTCAGCTGTTAATGAAGAATTTGGTTTGCCTGTTGAACATGTAATCTCAATTGAAAAATTTCAAAAGCTAACTGAAATACCCCAAATGCCAAAGTATATGGGTGGAGTACTTACAATGAGGGATGAATTAGTTCCAATCATTGATTCAAATTTGATACTTTTTAATAAAAAATTTGTTCATACAGAAAAAACTAGAATAATCGTTGCAAAAACGGATGAGATTTCAATCGGTCTCATTGTTGATGATGCAAAAGAGATATTAGATATTAGTCCAGAACAAATCAAGCAACTTAGTATTAACGGATACCAAAGCTCAGCCTATATATCTGGTGTTATTAATCTCGAAGGAAGATTGATCACTTTACTGCAACCAACTTCTTTAATCGAAAGTTTAGAAGGAATTAATGATATTAAAAATCATGTTCACAGCCACCAATCCTAAGGGTGGCTGTCTTTCTTTAAATATTGAAACACTTGCACTTTTCAATATAAAGGGTGTGTGAAGTATGAAGGAAATGTATCCGAAAAATGGGAGAGTTATTCTACATGTCGATATGAATAGTTTTTTTGCATCGGTTGAAATAGCCTATGATCCTTCATTGCAGGGTAAGCCAGTTGCAATTGCTGGGAATGTAGAGGAACGGCGGGGGATTATTATTACTTGTAGCTACGAAGCAAGAGCCTTCGGCGTAAAAACGACAATGCCACTATGGGAAGCAAAACGAAAATGTCCAAATCTAATTGTTCGAAAACCAAATTTTGAGCGATATCGCAAAACATCACTTGCCATGTTTGAATTATTACGAACCTATACAAATCTAGTAGAACCAGTATCAATTGATGAAGGTTATATGGATATTACAGATTGTTATGAAAAGGGAACTCCGCTTGAAATTGCCCATTCAATTCAAGAAAGTCTAGTTAAGACTTTGCTTTTACCGAGTAGTATCGGTATCGCACCTAATAAATTTTTGGCGAAAATGGCTTCAGATATGAAGAAACCGATGGGTATTACGATTTTAAGAAAACGTGATGTAAAAAAGATACTTTGGCCACTTCCAGTTGAGGAAATGCATGGAGTAGGGAAAAAAACAGCTGAAAAATTAGCTACAATTCAGATCAAGACAATCGGTGACCTTGCCGGTGGGAATGATATTCAAGTAAAACAATTACTCGGTATAAATGGTGAAAGACTCAAACAGAGGGCCAATGGTGTTGATAATCGGCATGTTGACCCTGATGCCATCGCAGGATTTAAAAGCATTGGAAATTCAACTACTCTCCCATATGACTCAACAGATGAGGAAGAATTAAAAACAGTATTAAAAAAGCTTTCACAGTCTGTTGGGGCCAGAGTACGTAGAAAAGACATGCTTGCAGCTAACATTCAAATCATTATTCGATATGATGATCGTAGAACAATTACCAGAAGTCGTAAACTTGAAAATCCAATTGAACAAGATGATGAAATATATAACGCTGCGTTTCGGTTATGGAAAAAGCATTGGAATGGAGATCCAATTCGATTACTTGGAGTAACTGCCCAAGAGTTAATCGAAAAAGGTGAGGCATTTAAGCAATTAGATATTTTTTCATATGAGAAAGATGCTAAAAGGGAGCCATTATTGAAAGCACTTGATGAATTAAAAGGGAAATATGGGGATGATATTGTCTTACAAGGGATTAAAAATAAAAAACAGCCATTTGGTGATAATGAGCATGGTACGAGCTTTGAAAAGGACTTTCTAAGTGACTTAAATAATGATTAAAATGACCCCTTTATAACGATGAAGGGGTCATTTTTGTTTTATTTATTTTCTAATTCTGAAACGGACCACCATTGAAATCCATCATTCTCTAATAGCTTTTCAGAGTCAGCTGGTCCCATTGATCCCGCCGAATAGTTAGGGAAGTTAGTAGCTGCTTGACTTTCCCATACATGCGAGATTGGATCGACAAAGCTCCATGAGAGTGCAACTTCATCCCAATGAGTAAAGTTGGTTGCGTCACCTTTCATGCAATCATAGATAAGCTTTTCATATGCTGCTGGAGTGTTAATTCCATCAATGCAATTATTGCAGTAATCAAGATGAACAGGTGTTGTTTGTGTATTTTGACCTACTCTTTTAGCATTTAGATGAAGGGTAATTCCTTCGTCAGGCTGAATATGAATGACAAGTAAATTTGGATTTTGTAACTGATTGTCTTTTTTCATATATAGATTCATTGGTATGTCTTTAAATTGGACAATGATCTTTGTTGATTTAGCTTTCATTCTTTTACCCGTTCGGATATAGAAAGGGACACCAGCCCATCTAAAGTTATCAATCAGTAATTTTCCTGCTACAAATGTTTCCGTATTTGATTTCGGATCTACATTTTGTTCTTTACGGTAACTAGGGACTTGTTTATTATTTATTTGACCGTCACCATATTGACCCCTGACGAAATAATCATGTACTTCAGATTCATCAATTGGTCGTAAAGCACGTAAAACTTTAATTTTTTCACTTCTAATTTCTTCGGTTGTCAATTTTATCGGTGGTTCCATCGCAAGAAGTGCTACCATTTGTAAGATATGGTTTTGGACCATATCTCTTAAAGCACCTGAATTCTCGTAATATCCTCCACGATCCTCTACACCTAGCACCTCACTAGAAGTGATTTGAATGTTTGATATGTAACGATTGTTCCAAAGTGGTTCGAAGATCGCATTTGCAAACCGGATGACCTCAATATTTTGAACCATCTCTTTTCCAAGATAGTGGTCGATACGGTATATTTGATCCTCTGAAAATGCTTGCCGTATCTGCTCATTTAACTGTTGTGCAGAAGGTAAATTATGACCAAATGGTTTTTCGATAACTAATCGACTATATCCACTGGTCGAGGTTAAACCCTCACCCTTGAGATTTTCAGCAATAGTTCCAAAAAACTCGGGAGCCATAGCTAGATAGAAAATGCGATTTCCTTCCGTCTGATATTTTGAATCCAGCTCATCTAATAAATCTTTGAGTTCCTTGTAAGAAGTACGATCATTAACATTAGAAGAATGATAATAAAAATGGCTTGAAAATTCATCCACTTTTTGCGGTACAGGAATATTCTCTTCAATTGAATCTTTAACATTCTGACGGAAAACATCTAGTGTTAGTGGCCGTCTTGCAACACCCACTACTGCGAATTCATCCTTTAGTTCGCCTTTTTCATAGAGGTTATAAATAGAAGGAAATAATTTTCGATTTGCCAAATCGCCTGTGGCACCAAAAATAACAACAATTGTCTTTGGTGTTGTATATGTCATCATAAATACCCCACTTTTTTATAAAGTTACCTACTCAAATATTTAATTTTAGCCGTTAATATCATCTAAAGCAAATATTTTAAATTAATTTTCTTAATTTCTATTGTTCCATTACATGCAAATCTTTAACCTTAATTTATAATAACGTATAAGAGACGTTTTTTAAATACTTAGAAAAATTAAAGCTTTAAGGTATAATGGAAAAATAGTAGGCAAACAAATGGAGGTAGAATAATGCATTGGCATAAGCAAATAATAGAAAGCAAAATAATTAATGTTATAACTATCTTGGCATTTGTCGTCTTATTTTCTAGTTTTTATACGGAGTCTATTTTTGTATTTGCTTTTGCATTAACTTTTATATTGTTTAGCCTGGCAAGCAAATGGTATCTTAAGCATGCAGCAAGCGACCTTATTCTAAGTCAGACTAAAGATAAAATAAAGCTTTTTCCAAATGAAAAAGATACATTACATATCATCCTCAGACAATACGGCAGAGTTCCGATTGTTAATAGTGTACTACATTTATATTTTGACAATGTTATAGACTGCAGTCCATATAGTAAAGCTCATACGAAACAAGTAGTTGAGGTTGTTATACCTATTTCAATGGCAGCTAAAGAAGAAATGAAGATTTCAATCCCTATTCATGCATTGCGGCGGGGATTCGCAAAAATAAGAAGTGCAAACCTTACAATTCAGCATCCTTTTGGATTTGGGGTAGCGATGCTAGAGTATAATCAGTGGTTGTCTCAGGAAATAATCATTTATCCAACTCCAATTTCTGTTTCAGGTATTGAGCAGCTACTACCTAAGAAACAAGGTACATATCCGAATAAGCATTCTCTGTTTGAATATGCAAGTTCTCCAATTGGTACAAGATCTTATGTGGCAAGCGATCCATTTAATAAAATTCACTGGAAGGCTACTGCAAGAACAACAATGTTACAAACGAAAATATATGAACGAACATCTCAATTTGCTTGGTCTATTATCCTTGATATAAAAGATGGCAATGGTTATATTGAGAATTTAGAAAATCTACTTAGTTATATTACATATATTTGTCATGTGGCTACCAAGAAAAAGATCCAGTTTGAGCTTTTTATCAATATCCGCTCTGCTGGAAGAACGCCTTTTTTCCACCTTTCAATGGGTCAAGGAAAAGAACAACTAGAAAGTGCACTTGAAATGTTAGCAAGGGTAAATCGTAATTCTGTACTTATCCCTTTTGAAAAAATGATGTTTTTCATCGAGAAGAATCATCTTTTAGCACCTTATATCATTACAGCAGGGCTACTAAGTGGGAGTGAAAGTATTTTGAATAAATTGGCCGGTAGTAATGGAACTTACCAGATTATTGATCATGATGGGGTAGGTTATTTAGTACCTTTACAAAAAAAGACGTTAATTTCTATATAGGAGGATAGGCTATGAAAAGAGATACATTTCTACGAATTTTTCACTATTGTACTGAAATTCTACTAGTCTATCTTTTAGTTTTTATCTATTTTATTCATGAGAATATAATTCCACCACTAATACCATTTGTAAGCATTGTACTAGGTGGTGCAGTTTTGATAGCTGTATTATTCAGACTGATAAAGAGTAGAGCTTTTAGTATTGTTATTTTAGCTGGTATTCTGAATGTAGGAATTGGACTTTTGGTCGGTTTTCATATCGAACTAATTATCATTTTAACCTTATTCAACATGTGGAGGGTTCCAATCCATATAAATGAAGCAGAATTGAAGAATGAAAATATTGTATTAGGGATAACGTTTTTTAGTGGAATCATCGTATTTTTTATTGGCTTTAACTCTGATTATCTTTACCGACATATTATCCTAATGTTGACGAGTCTCCAAATTTTACTGATTATGCTTGGTCGATTCATTGATGGGTTCTTATACAGTGCTTCCAATAATAAAGAATCGAATCGAAGACAAATTAAATGGATCCTGGTATTAGTAGGCTTGTTAATAGCGATTACATTGCTGCTAACATTCGCGCTACCTTTAATTAAGCCAACCTTTTTCTTTTTATTAAAAGGGGTTTTCTATTTCTTTGGAATTTTGCTAATGCCATTACTTTACTTTCTTCTTGGACAAGATAACTTTTTTGCAAGATTTTATGACGCACAGTTTCCAAAAAATAAAAATAATGAACAAGATTATCCATTTGGGGATGAATTGATTTCACCCGAACATGCACCGATTGATCCGACCTTTTGGTGGGTGTTATTTGCATTAATTATTATTGGAATTATTGTTGTAATATGGAGAAATTATACAATCGGACATCATACAATCCAAGTAAAGCAAAAAGTTCAATCTACTTCGTCTCTACTTGTGAACAATAAGCCTACTTCCTTAGCCAAAAGAAAGCCACCTAAAGATTACGTAAGGAGACGTTTTTTTGAACTAGAGCGTTTAGCTGCAAAATTTAATATGGGTAGGAGAAGGGACGAAACAGCAAAAGAATGGCTGGACCGGATTGGGTATACTACTGAAGAGAATGATATGGTTATTTATTATGAAAATGTTCGTTATAATGAGGTACCTCTCACGCATGATGAGAAAGAACAATATGATAAAATAGTAAAAGAACTAAAACGTAAAATGAAAGATCACAAAAAGTAATTGGAGGCAAGGCTAGTGGAAGTTGTGTTTTTAGGTACTGGAGCAGGTGTGCCAGCTAAGGAGAGAAATGTTACATCTATCGCACTACAATTATTAGATGAACGGGGTGCAACATGGTTATTTGATTGTGGGGAAGCTACACAACATCAAATTTTATATACATCGATTAAACCTAGGAAAATTGAAAAAATCTTTATTACTCATTTGCACGGAGACCATCTTTTTGGGTTGCCAGGATTTTTAGGAAGTCGATCCTTTCAGGGAGGAGAATCTCTCCTAACAATTTATGGACCAAAGGGAATCAAGGAATTTATTGAAACTTCCATATCAGTTAGTGGTACTCATATTCGATATCCACTTGAAATCATTGAAGTGGATGAGGGAATCATATTTGATGATAATCGTTTCTGTGTTATAGCTGGTCGATTAGACCATGGAATAAGGTCCCTTGGGTATCGAATTGTTGAAAAGGATTTACCTGGAGCATTATTAGTTGACAAGCTTACAGAAATGGGTGTTAAACCTGGTCCAATTTATCAACAAATAAAGGCTGGGGAAACGGTTATTTTAGAGGACGGCAAGGTAATTAACGGGAAGGAATATGTTGGCACTTCACAAAAGGGGCGTATTGTTACGATTTTAGGGGACACACGCTATTGTGATAGCAGTATAACGCTTGCAGCGAATGCAGATTTGCTAATCCATGAAGCAACCTTCAGTTCTGAAGATGAGAAACTTGCGCATGATTATTATCATTCGACAACAACACAAGCTGCAAAGGTTGCAGTTCAAGCTGATGTTAAACATTTGATTATTACTCATATAAGTTCCAGGTACCAAGGGGATGATAGTCAAAAACTGTTGGAAGAAAGCAGAGAAGTATTTGAGCATACATATTTAGCGAAAGATTTTATGAAACATGAAATTGCAAGAGAACATAAAAAGGAGATTTGAAAAAAACGTCGGGTATAAAAACCACGACGTTTTTTGCTTACCAACCTCGATCATATTGTTTTGGACTCTCAATGTTGACATTGAGCTCTTTAGCGGCTGTTCTTGGCCAATAAGGATCTCTTAGTAGTTCCCGTGCTAAAAAGATTAAATCAGCTCTTTCATTTTGAAGAATTTCCTCAGCATGTACAGCTTTTGTAATTAAGCCTACTGCTCCAGTCGCGATTTCAGCACCATGTCGTAATTTTTCAGCATAACCAACCTGGTAACCAGGAAATGTATTTATTTTTGCGGGTACAACAGCTCCTGAGCTGACATCAATTAGGTCAACACCTTGTCCTTTCATCCATTTCGCATATTCTATATAATCATCGGGAGTTAAGCCACCATCTGTGTAATCATTGGCAGAAACACGAACAAATAAAGGACCGCTCCATACTTCTTTTACAGCATCGATAACCTCTTGCAAAAAACGATAGCGGTTTTTGAAACTACCCCCATATTCATCTTCACGTTTATTGGAAAGTGGTGAAAGAAATTCATTTATTAAATATCCATGTGCACCATGGAGTTCAATAATATCAAATCCAGCTTCCTTAGCTCGCCATGCTCCTTCTTGAAAAGCCTTAACCGTCTCTTGTATTTCGTTTTTAGATAATTCCTTCGGTGTTTTCATTTTTTCATTAAATGGGATTGCGGAAGGTGCTACTATTTCCCCATCCACTGTTGCTTTTCTCCCGGCATGAGCAATTTGTATCGCTGTTTTTGAGCCGTAGGCTTTTATCATTTGGATAAGCTTCTTAAAGCCGTGAATATGTTCATCACTCCAAATACCAAGGTCTTGTGATGAAATCCTACCTTGCGGAGTTACTGCAGTTGCCTCGACCATTATTAGACCTACTTGACCAACCGCTCGGCTAACATAATGTGTATAATGCCAATCCTCAAGTTTGCCATCTTGATTATGGCTGGAATACATACACATTGGTGACATTACGATGCGATTTTTTAATGTCACATTTTTAATTGTATAGGGTGAAAAAAGAGAAGTTTCCATTTCGTAATCCTCCGTATTAATTTATTTCGAATTCTAAAATAATTATAACAGTCACATCATTACAAGTCATATTTTCTGCATCATTTTGGAATACATGCATCTTTGTGATAGAAGATTAGGAATTTTAACAATTATTTTTATAATATGGTATTATAGTCATATAAAAAAGTGTTTAGGGGTTAATAATGAAAAAAACTGGTCAAATTGTTTTAGTTAGTATTTCAATTTTGTTTACTGCTTTTCAAACGATCTTTTTTAAGGATTCCTTCTTTTCTATTGACTTCTTTATCGCGACAATAATTGCTTGGATTGTCGGCTGGCAATATGACCGGACAACATATTTTGGAAATGAAATTAAGAAAAGTGAAGAAAACTACAAACAATTAATTGAAACATTACCAGAGTCAGTTATTATTCATCAAAATAATCAAATTGTTTATGTAAATAAATCAGCAGTGAAGCTTGTGGGTGCATATTCTAAAAGTGAGGTAGAAGGTAAATCAATCTATGAATTCACCTTACAAGATTATAAGGAAAGGGTAAAAGAAAGAATGGTAGTAGTACTTAAAGAGGAAAGGCCTCTTTCAAGTAATGAATATAAAATTAAACGTTTAGATGGTAGAAAAATTTTCTTTGAAGCTTCTTCATTACATATTATGTTCGGGGGAAAGGATGCAATTCTTACTATTGGCAAGGATGTTACAAGTAGGAAGCAACGAACAGAACAGCTATTACAAAAATCTGAGAAACTTGCTCTCGTTGGACAGATGGCCGCCGGACTTGCCCATGAGATTCGTAACCCGCTTACTTCAATAAAGGGATTTATCCAATTATTTAAATCAAATTATAACCGTAATGAATATTATGACTTAGTGCTAGCAGAATTAGATAGAATTAATCTCATTCTGGGTGAGTTTTTAGTTCTAGCAAAACCTACTGCTGTTATTTTTAAAGAAACAAATATTAAAACAATCATAAAAGACGTAGTAACCCTTGTTAATACACAATCAATATTGAACAATGTGCAAATTTTTGTGGAATTTGATACAAATATTCCGCCAGTTTCTTGTGAGGAAAATCAATTAAAGCAAGTATTTATTAATATTATTAAAAATGCGATTGAGGCAATGCCAACCGGGGGGATTATCGAAGTAAAAGTAAATGTTAAAAGTGAGAGTGAAATAACAATTAGTATTGTCGATCAAGGGATTGGTATTCCAGCTGAGCGCCTTCAGACATTGGGAGAGCCTTTTTATACGACGAAGGAGAAGGGAACAGGACTAGGGCTTATGACATGTTTTAAAATTATCGAGAATCATAATGGTCATATTCACGTCACAAGTGAGGTTAATCAAGGTACAACCTTTGAAGTGATTTTGCCTACATTGACACATTCGTATAGTAGTGTATGAAAGCATCAAGTTTTATACTTCGATGCTTCCATTTTTTTGAATCTATCTTTTCCTTATTAATTCGCATAAAAGTTCTCTGTAAAATAAGGATGTGATTCGCTATCAAAGGCTACTCCAACCCCAAGAAACTCATATTCTTTTTGAAGAATATTTTCCCTATGTCCGAGTGAATTCATGAGCCCTTCATGTGCAAAAATACTACTAAATTGACCAAATGCAAGGTTCTCACCAGCAAAATTAAACATAACCTCATCCTCTAGCATTCGATCAAAAGGGGACTGGCCTTGCAAATTTGTATGACTAAAATACTGATTTTCAGCCATATCATAGCTATGTTTTCTTGCCGTTTCTTTGACATGATCGTCCCAGCTGAGGATTGTTAGTCCATGATTGATTCTTTCCGCATTCGTTAAATCGAATAATTGGTATTCAAAGCCTTCTTTTAAATTCTTAGAGGCTTCGGTGTAAAACTCTGTTTTACTTTCTTCAAGCTGTTCACCGATTATTTGCATTGCGGTAACTGTATTTTTTTGATGCTTATCATAAAAAATAGTGACATAACTATCGTCAAGGTGAAACATGTCATAATCTCTGTCATCTTGGAATTGATAGTAAACTGTTCCCTTTAGGATTTTTATTAATGGATCACCTAGTGTATCATGAACAAAAGACTTAGTGCTTCCTTGTTTAATTCCTTTTGATGATGAAATTAAGTCCTGGTTTGTATATAAACCTGCAACCTTGTCTGTATCATCATAAGCAACCATCACAAAATTTTGATAGTTTTCATGATATGTATACCATTGAACACCATATTCATTAGAGGATGTTCGCTGTGGTACACCAGCTTGTCGTTCAACCTCACTCTTCGTATTTCCTAATTCAATGTTATAGACAGAAAATACTTGATCCTTTGGTGACGTTAAATTTGGCCTTTTTTGATCTTGAGGTAATTGATCATTTTTTTCTTGGAAAATAGTAATGATATACTCTAAGCTATCTTTTATTTTATCAGTAACAATCGAGAAATCCATTTCGTCTGTAATAGTTGAAATAACTGATTGATTACTAGTATTTCCTTCTAGCTTTACATACACGGTCCATGATGCATATAAAAAGAATATAAAAGATAAAAATAGAAGCACACGGCGCACGGAATCACCCTCCAGTCTTATTCTATTCTATCCAATAATATTCGAATCGATAATGTTTTTTACGTCTTAGTGTAAATAAAAATAAAAAGGGAAACTACAATTCTGTAATTCCCCTTATATGATGCTTATATACTAGCCTTTTTATTTTTGCCAATTAAAGTATAGTACAAAATAACAGATACGAACACAGATATCGCTGATGTCAGATAAATACTATAATATCCGAACATATGCGCAATTTGCCCAAATGCAATTGCACCAATTCCGATTCCTAGATCGAAGAAGGAATAGAAGGTAGCATTTGCCATTCCTCTTCGATGTGGTGGAGAGGATTGGACGGACCATGCTTGTAAAGCGGGCTGAAGTGAGCCGAAGCCTAACCCATATATAATGGCGGCAATATATAATATAAGGCTATTTGGTAACCAGGCCAATAAGAGCATCGCAATGATGATTGAAATAGCACCTGGTGCAAATACTGCCCGATGTCCTTTTACATCGTATAACTTACCAGCGAATGTTCGAGTTAACATTAAGGAGATAGCATATAAAAGGAAATACCATTGAATGCCATCTATTCCCTTTTGTGCAGTATATAAGGGTAAGAATGACGCAATACCTCCGAAAGTTGCCGTTATAAAGAATAATAGAATAGAAGGTGGTAGGGCACTCTTTTCGTATAAATCCCATTTTTTCGAGCTAACTGGAGCAGGATCAACCTTTTTAAATCGTATTGTTGAAGCTAGAAGTAATGCTATTAATCCAAGAGCTGCACATATTCCAAATAATTGTGGGAATGAAATGTAACCTGCCAGAGCAAGCCCAAGGGTAGGACCGAATGCGAGTGCTAGGTTACCGAATAATCCATAATAACCCATTCCTTCTCCGCGTCGTTCTGGTGGAATTAAATCCGTTGCAATTGTACCAGATGCTGTCGTTGAAAATCCCCAACCAACACCTTGAATGATTCGTAATACAAATAAGAATAATAGACTTGCAGCAAAACCGTAAGATCCTACAGAAATGACAAATATCCCGAGTCCGATTAAATAGACAAAGCGTCTACCTTTCGATTCAAGTGCATGCCCAGCATAAGGTCTGATAAGTAGGGCTGAAAATGTAAAGATACCTACAACGATTCCGATTAGTTGATCATTCCCGCCAAGCTTTTCAACAAATAATGGGATCGTTGGCAGCGTCATTTGGAAACCAAGAAAAATAAAGAAATTTGAAAAACAGATTAGCGTAAAGTCCCGAGTCCAAATTTTTTCTGTGGTCTTATTTATCGATGATGTATCCTTGGCCAATGGTGCACTCATATAAAACTCCTCTCAAATACTGTTTCGTAAACCTAAATATATCCTAATATAGTTTACTTCATATTTGAGAGAATTCCTACATTTTCGCCCGGTTTTTTTCTGTGAAAATAATCTTTGCACTGTTAGTAGGTATAGATCTTTACCTGA
>NZ_JAKTTI010000026.1 GCF_022427965.1 Fredinandcohnia quinoae
AAATGAAAAAAAACTGTAGGCAAACTCGAAAATCTTCGAGTTTGTCTACAGTCTGCCGCTTACCTTAAGTAAGCGTTTTTTATTACTTAATTAATAAGACTGCCGTTCATTTCGAGAGTTTTCTCCCTTTCTACCTCAATTGATGAAACAATATATGCAAAACCATTTAGGACAAAAATCATTACATTTGATTGTACCCGTTCAATTTCCCCTAAATATGTGTTCAAAAGAATAATAACAGAATAAAGAACAACAAAAAATAAAGCAATCTTATTAAGGATAATCAAATCTACACAACTCCTTTAAAAGGGATCTAATATTATCTTATTTAGCAAATAGTAGTCTTATGTATTTTCTTTTAATGTGTTAACATAGTTTGAATAAGCTGGAACCTCTTAAATTCTTTCACGTGGGAACGAATTACATGTATAATATGAAGGGTTCTTTATGAATTTATTAATGAAGTATCAATCGGAAGGATGTATAGAATATGGAAATAATCGGACATACAGTTGAGAAACTTAATGACCCAACCGGAATTTTAGTTGGAGATCGGTATGAATTTTTTATTAATATTGATGTCCCTGAAGATGATGAATTGTTTTCTGGTAATGGTATACATATAAAGGTTATATTTGCGGTAGACGAAAATGGAGCTCGAATTGCCTTGTATCATCTTATTGAGAATGTAACGAATCAATACTTTGACTTTGAATTAGAAGATGATGAACTGGAAATGATAAGTGAATATTGTAAAAAGCATCTAGAATAATTCGCACAATATTAAATGTTTTTAATAAAAATATATAATAAAATATTGTAAATTTCTTTATCGAATACGTTACTTTGTGTAAAATGAAAAAAGTAATGGAAAAAGATTCTTAGTAAGTAAGGAGTAATTAAAATGGAAAAAGTATTCGTATTTGGTCATAAAAATCCTGACACTGATTCTATATGTTCAGCGATTGTGCATGCTGAGCTTAAAAAACAACTTGGAATGACAGTCGAACCAATCCGTTTAGGAGAAATTAATAGTGAAACACAATATGCATTAGATTATTTCAAGGTAGATGCACCTCGCTTAGTGGAGAATGTAGGAGATGAAGTAAATTCAGTTATTTTAGTTGACCATAACGAACGTCAGCAAAGTGCGGATGGAATTGAAAATCTACGCATTTTAGAAGTAATTGATCATCATCGTGTCGCAAATTTTGAAACTAGCGACCCGTTATATTTTCGTGTAGAACCAGTCGGCTGTACGGCAACAATCTTAAATAAATTATATAAAGAAAATAATGTATCAATCAGTAAAGAAATGGCTGGTTTAATGTTATCTGCTATTATTTCAGATTCATTATTGTTCAAATCTCCTACATGTACTGATGAAGATATCCAGGCTGCTCGTGAATTAGCTGGAATTAGTGGTGTGAATGCAGATGAATATGGATTGGAAATGCTTAAAGCAGGGGCCAATGTTAGTGATAAAACGGCTTCGCAACTAATTTCATTAGATTCAAAGGAATTTGCAATGAATGGAAGCAAGGTGCAAATTGCACAAGTAAATGTTGTCGATCCGTCTGAGTTAATGTCTCGCCAAGAGGATCTAGAGGAAGTAATGAATAAGGAAATTAATGAAAAAGGCTTAGATCTGTTCTTACTTGTCATTACTGATATTTTAAATAATGATTCGGTTGCAATTGCAGCTGGTGAGAAGGTTTCGGCTGTTGAGAAGGCATATAACGTAACTCTTAATAATAACACAGCTGTTCTTAAAGGGGTTGTTTCCCGTAAGAAACAAGTTGTACCAGTATTAACTGAAGCATTTTCAAATTTAGTTTCAAAGATATAAAGGTTAAAAACACCGTTCTTTAAATGAGCGGTGTTTTTCTAATAGTTAATAATCATCTGATACTAATTGGCGATCTAAATAGGTTTCGATCATTTCACTTATTTGAAAAGATACTTGTGGCAAGTCATAGTTTTCATACACATGTTCACATTCTTTTTTGTAGTCCAATGTATCATCATAATGCTTCATATGTTGTTCGATAACTGATTCTTCATCACCACGTTGTTTTTGCCGTTGATACACAGTTTCTCGGTCTGCATATACAAAAACACGTATTGCTTTTTCTCCATACATTTTCTTTAAAACTTCTGCTCCTTCTGGATTCAGTGTTAAATATACGATCTTGTGTTTTTTGAATAAATTAACAATATCTACTTCACGAAGGCCATAAAAGTGACCATCGATTTCCACGCTTTCAAGGAATTCATTTTGTTGTTTCATTTGTTGAAAAGTTTCCTTGCTTACAAAGTGGTAATCTTCTCCATTGTTTTCAAAAGGGCGGGGACTTCGTGTAGTGAATGAGGGAACAGTCTGCATGTCAAAAGCTGTAGCAACCATTTTGGCTAGCGTCTTTCTGCCAGAGCCATCAGGACCAGTGTAAATAAAAATCATTTCTTTTTCTTTTAATTTGTACATAAATACCTCCCTATATTGTTTAGATTATTAATTGTAGCAAAATTCTGTAATTTAAGTATAACATAAAATGTACGAGATTTTCTATCGTGACATAAAATGTTCGAAATTTTTTTCTGAATTGTTTCAGATTTTAATACAAATAGTACTCGCTATACATGACATTTATCATGTTTTGCACATGACATGTATGTCTACAGTTATTTCGATAACTCATTTATCATTAAACTTAACATAGTGAGAAGGGATAGATTGAATGGCTAACGAACTTAATCACAAACATTTGAAAAAACAAGTAGCACCTTATGAAAAATCAAATATAAGGGAAAGTGTTTGGCAACTTGTGAATACGCTAATACCATTTTTCGTATTATGGATCCTTGCCTATCAAACATTAAGCATCTCATACTTCATTTCACTTATTTTTTGTATCGTTGCTGCTGGATTCTTGGTTAGAGTATTTATCATTTTTCATGATTGTTGTCATTACTCGTTCTTTAAAAGCCGTCGTGCAAATAAAATTCTTGGAACAATTACAGGTGTTTTAACTTTATTTCCATATAGTCAATGGCAACATGATCACTCAGTACACCATGCCACTAGCTCAAATTTGGATAAGCGGGGTACAGGGGACATATGGGTATTAACGGTCGATGAATACCTAGAAGCAACGTTTTGGGAAAAAGTCGCTTATCGTTTATACAGAAATCCATTTGTTATGTTCATATTAGGGCCAATTTATGTCTTTCTCATTGAGAACCGTTTTAATAGAAGACGTGCTCGTATGAAGGAAAGACTTAATACGTATTTGACAAATATTTTAATCGTAGCAGCTGTTACTTTCATGTGTTTTGTGATTGGGTGGGAGTCATTTCTGCTCATCCAAGGAACGATCTTCATGATTTCAGGAACTTTAGGTATATGGCTATTTTACGTACAGCATACTTTTGAGGATTCTTATTTCGAAGAGGATGAAAACTGGGAGTATGTAAAAGCTGCAGTTGAAGGAAGTTCATTTTACAAATTACCAAAACTACTTCAATGGTTAACAGGTAATATCGGTTATCACCATGTTCATCATTTAAGCCCAAGAGTTCCAAATTATAAGCTTGAAGATGCACATAATAACACGGTTCCTTTACAAAATGTGCCTACAATTACATTAGCTACAAGTTTGCGCTCACTCAAATTTCGTCTTTGGGATGAAGAAAATAAAAACTTTATTAGTTTTAAAGAAATGAAACAGATTACAGTAAAACAAAAAAATAGACAAAATGTCCAGCTTCGTTAAATAAGCTGGATTTCTTTTTGAACTGTGATATCATACTTGTAAATTAAGTAAAATGAGGTTTTGTATGAAAAAATATCTTTTTTTTCAAAAAGGTTCGGGTATTTCTCCATATATTTGGGCTGTTTTTAGCATTCTACCTTTTTATTTTATATTTCAATCATCGTCTACACCTGAGATAATTGTTGGAATCACACTCACAATCATCTTTTTTATCGCACTTCGATTTGCTTTTATATCTAAGAGATGGCCAGTTTATTTATGGACATCAATTTTAATTGCTATCTCGATTACGATGACATTATTATTTCAATTTATCTATTTTGCATTTTATATTGCGTACTATAACGGAAATATTAAAAACCGGATTGCATTTTTAACACTTTACATTATCCACCTTGTTTGTACGACAATTTCGATCAATTATAATGTTGTGATACAAGATCCTTTATTCTTAAAACAATTGCCTTTTATTATCATCATTTGGATAAGCGTGATTTTACTTCCTTTTAATATATATAATAAAAAGAAACAAGGGCAACTTGAAGAACAATTAGAGTATGCCAATAAAAGAATATCAGATTTAGTAAAACAAGAGGAGCGGCAAAGAATCGCACGAGATTTACACGATACATTAGGTCAGAAGCTGTCACTAATTGGGTTGAAAAGTGATTTGGCTCGAAAAATAATATACAAGGATCCTGAGCAAGCAAAAAGTGAATTAAAGGACGTCCAGCAAACTGCAAGAACTGCTTTAAATGAAGTGCGTAAAATGGTTTCACAAATGCGTGGGATTCGAATTAAAGAAGAGCTAATCAGGATTGAGCAAATTTTAAAAGCAGCAGAAATTAACTTTATTTTAAATCATGAAAATAACTTATCTAACGTATCATTGTTTCTTGAAAATCTTTTAAGTATGTGTTTGAAAGAGGCGGTAACGAATGTAGTGAAACATAGTCAAGCCAAAACGTGCTGGATTGATATCGAGCAAACTGACAAGGATATCTGTATTAAGGTAAAAGATGATGGCATTAGTATGGATGAAAACTATGACCTAAGTAATGGTAGTGGTTTGTTGGGAATTAGGGAAAGATTAGATTTTGTAAATGGTAGTTTAGATATTTATTCCAGCAATGGAACAACATTAATAATGAAAGTTCAAAAGATAATTATGGAAACAGATAGGGAGGGTATTAAGTGATTCGAATCGTTATTGCTGAGGACCAACGAATGGTGTTGGGCGCTCTAGGTTCTCTGCTCAATCTGGAAGATGATATGGAGGTTGTAGGGAAGGCGAATAATGGCCAAGAAGCTATTACCCTCGTTCATGAGCTACAGCCAGATATATGTATGATGGATATTGAAATGCCGGAGAAATCAGGATTAGAAGCAGCAGAGGAATTAAAAAAACAAAGCTGTAAAGTCATTATCCTAACTACCTTTGCTCGTACTGGATATTTTCAACGTGCTCTGAAAGCAGGAGTGAAGGGGTATTTATTGAAGGATAGTCCTAGTGAGGAATTAGCAAGTTCAATACGTAGTGTAATGAATGGTAAGCGAGTTTATGCTCCTGAATTAATGGACGATCTATATAGTGAAGAGAACCCACTTACAGAACGAGAAAAAGTCGTCTTAGAGCTAGTTGCTGATGGGAAAAATACAAAAGAAATTGCTGATGAGCTTAGTATTAAAACAGGTACGGTTCGAAATTATATTTCTGCTATTTTAGATAAGCTCGAGGTAAAAAATCGCATTGAAGCAATCACACAATCAAAAGCAAAAGGTTGGTTTAAATAATAGTATGAAGTAAAACAAGTGTAATGATTGCACTTGTTTTTATTTTGGAAAATTATAAGTAGAAAGATGATTCAAAATAATTGTCGGTTTTTGTCGTATATTATATAATAGAAAATTATAGGTAAAAATGTGACAGGAGAGACGAAAGACATGCGTTTAATGGCGTTAGATAAATGTCAGTCTGGGTCGAAATTAGGAAAAACTATTTTTCACGAAGATGGCAGGGTACTGTTAGCACAAGGGGTAAAATTAACTGATACATTAATTCATAGTTTGAAAAAGATGAGTATATATACTGTTTATATAGAAGACGAGGCATCTACAGGGATTGAGATTGTAGACTCCATTCCAGAGGAATTACGTGCGGAGGCAGTAAATGTTATCAATGATGGTTTAAATTCAATTGCAAAATTGAAAGATGACAAACCAAATATACAAAATATGATGAGATCGGACCGTGCAATCAGAGGCTTTAAAAAAATATTTAAAGAAATACATAAATGTTTGAACGATAACCGTGCAGCATTAAATTTATTAGCAGCAACTAAAATTCATGAAAACCATGTGTATACACATAGTCTTAATGTAACAATTTATGCATGCCAATTGGCAATTGCTAATGGTCTACCGTTAAAAGATATTGAAGAAATTGGCCTTGGAGCAATGTTACATGATTTAGGGAAGCTATATATCCCATCTGAAATCCTTAACAAACCAGGTAAACTTACTGAAGAGGAATTTGAAATGATGCAATCCCATTCGGAACTAGGCTTTGATATACTCAGGAAAATTCATGAGATACCATTGCCAGTTTCACATTGTGCACTCCAGCATCATGAAAGAATTGATGGAACGGGCTACCCTAGACGTTTAAAAGGAGACGAAATCCATAAATATGCCAAATTACTAAGTGTTGCAGATGTGTTTGATGCTGTTACAAGCCACCGAGTCTATCGACCTCCAATGTTACCACATGAAGCTCTTGAATTATTATTCGCAGGAAATGGAACCCAATTTGAACATAGACAGGTTCAATTATTTAAAGAATCTATTGCCGTATATCCACCAGGGTTAACCGTGAAATTAAATGATGGGCGAACAGGTATCGTATCTAAGTATAATTTTTATGCAGTGGGAAGACCGGAAATAAGAATTATTAAAGATGAAGAGAATCAAGAAATTAAGCCCTATGAAATTGACATGGCCGCAAAGGAAAATTTAACGGTTAAGATTGTTGATTCAGATACTTTGTTGTAAGAGAGAAGTTGAATCAAATGCGCCTTGGCGTATTTGCGCCCAGATTTTTTCGAGCTTGCGGGAAAAGCTTCCTTTTAAAATCTGAGGCATCCGCCGGAGGCTTTAACTTTATTCAGTCGGGATTTGAACCCCCACTGAATTGGTAATTGATTTGCATTCATCTCACCACTTATAGAAGTGGGAGACTTCTGCTGAATAAAGTTAAACCTTTTTATTTGAATTATCAATGATGATGTGGGAGACTATATTATTGTTAAATGAGGGAGGTAAAAATAAATGAATAATTTACAAGCAACAACTACATTACATAATGGTGTTAAAATGCCATGGTTTGGTTTAGGCGTATTTAAAGTGAAAGATGGCCAGGAAGTGATTGATTCTGTTAAAGCAGCACTAAAACATGGTTATAAAAGTATTGACACTGCAGCTGTATATGAAAATGAAGCAGGTGTGGGACAGGCGATTAAAGAGGCAGGAATACCAAGAGAAGAGTTGTTTATTACAACAAAATTATGGAATTCTGATCAAGGATATGAAACTGCATTACAAGCATTTGATGCAAGTCTTGAGAAACTCGGGTTAGAATATATAGACTTATATTTAATCCATTGGCCAGGTAAAGACAAATATAAAGAAACATGGAAAGCACTTGAAAAATTATACAAAGATGGACGTGTTCGTGCAATTGGTGTAAGTAATTTTCATGTTCATCATTTAGAAGATTTAATCAAGGATGCTGACATTAAGCCGATGGTCAATCAGGTGGAATTTCACCCACATTTATCTCAAGAGGAATTACGAGCTTATTGCCAAAAAGAAGGAATCCAACTAGAAGCATGGTCTCCACTAAAGCAGGGTGAGTTATTATCAGACCCAACTATTATCGCGATTGCAGAGAAATATCAAAAATCTCCAGCACAAGTTATTTTACGATGGGATTTGCAAACTGGTGTAGTAACTATTCCAAAATCAATCAAAGAGCATCGCATTCGTGAAAATGCCGATATTTTTGATTTTGAATTACAATCAGAGGATATGGAGAAAATTAATTCATTAAATAAAGATGAGCGTGTAGGTCCAAACCCAGATGACTTTGAGGTTGGATTTAAGTAAATATAGCTTTAAACATGTAGATACTATTCTGCATGTTTTTTTTATTTTAAATTTGTGGAGATGATTGAAAATTGTTATGATTTAGATAACGATACTCATAATTTTATAGAGAAAGATTCTAGTTTACTAGGAGGGATATCAATGCGGGAAGTTGTAATTATAGAAGGTGTTCGGACACCAGTTGGGAAACGAAGAGGGATGTTAAGTAACATTCGCCCAGATGAATTAGCCGCCCAAGTACTTAAGGAATTAATGGTTCGAACTAATCTTTCACCTGAGCTTGTGGAAGATGTTATTATGGGCTGTGTTTCCCAAGTTGAAGAGCAAAGTTATAATATTGCTCGTACAGCTGTATTAATGGCAGGATTTCCACAACATGTTCCAGGAACAACAATTGACCGACAATGTGGTTCAGGTCAACAAGCTATTCATTTTGCATCACAGGCAATTTTAAGCGGTGATATGGATATCGTCATTGCGGGTGGAGTAGAGAGCATGTCACGTGTTCCATTAGGTTCATCGCGTCAACATTCAACATGGAGTGAAACATTAACCTCAAGCTATGAAATGATTCACCAAGGGTTGTCGGCTGAACGAATTGCTGAAAAGTGGGGATTTACCCGTAAGCAGCTTGATGAATATTCGCTACAAAGTCATAAAAAAGCACTAAAAGCACAAGAAGAAGGCAGATTTAATAATGAAATTATGCCGATTGTGGTTACATTAGAGGATGGAACAAAAGCAGTTATAAAGCATGATGAAGGACCCCGGAAAGAAACAACCCTTGAAAAGCTAGGCTCCCTTAAGCCTGTTTTTAAGGAAGACGGAATGATACATGCAGGGAATGCAAGTCAGATGAGTGATGGGGCGGCTGCATTATTAGTAATGTCAAAAGCTAAAGCACTTGAACTAGGGTTAACTCCTCGATTTCGAATTCTCACACGTACTGTTATAGGTTCTGATCCAACCTTGATGTTAACAGGTCCAATCGAGGCAACGAAGCGAGTCCTTAAAAGGAGTGGACTTTCAATTGAAGATATTGAAACTTACGAGGTTAATGAGGCTTTTGCACCTGTCCCGTTATGCTGGTTAGAAGAAATAAAAGCTGATCCGACAAAGCTCAATCCAAATGGTGGAGCCATAGCATTAGGTCATCCTTTAGGAGCGACAGGAGCAAGAATTATGATATCAATGATGAATGAGCTTGATAGAATTGATGGACGATTTGGCCTTCAAGCCATTTGTGAAGGTGGTGGTATGGCAAACGCAACAATAATCGAAAGACTTAAAGATTAACATAAATTGATGATGGTAACCTATTATTCTTAAAAAAATTTAACGATACTCTGGAGGTACATACAATGGCTGGACGATTTGAAGGTAAGGTAGCATTTATTACAGGTGGGAGTCGAGGAATAGGGAAAGGAATCGTTGAACTTTTTGCATCAGAGGGAGCAAAAGTAGCATTTATCGATGTGAATGAAGAAGCATTAGCAAGTACTACAAGTGAACTGAACGAAAAGGGGTATGCAGTATATTCAAAGATTGCTAATGTGATTGATGCTGAACAAGTGGAAAGCGCTGTCAAAGATGTGTATGAAAAGTTTGGAGCAGTTGACATATTAGTTAATAATGCAGGTGTTATTCGTGATAACCTTCTATTTAAAATGACTGATTCTGATTGGCAGTTAGTAATGGATGTTCATTTGAAGGGTTCCTTTAATGCAGCTCGTGCAGTTCAAAAATATATGGTTCAAAATAAATATGGTCGTATTATCAGTATTTCTTCTACATCAGCACTAGGTAATCGCGGACAGGCGAATTACGCAACAGCAAAGGCTGGTTTACAAGGATTAACGAAAACACTGGCGATTGAATTGGGTAAATATGGTATTACTGCTAATGCTGTTGCACCTGGATTTATCGAAACTGAAATGACAAAGGAAACAGCTGAAAGAATTGGGATTTCTTTTGAAGATTTGATCACAGTAAGTGTGAATTCGATACCTGTCGGGAGATCCGGAAAGCCTGAGGATATTGCAAATGCAGTTGCATTTTTTGCTGATGAAAAATCATCATTCGTTAATGGTCAAGTACTTTATGTTGCGGGTGGTCCTAAAAATTAAATTGGGGGAGTGGTTGCATAAATGTTCTCTACGTTAATAGGCAATGTCTCAAAAAAAGTGAAAAATACGGTTGAAAAAGGTGTAGTTAAAAAATTTGCTGAAGCGATCGGAGATGTACATCCAATTTATTTGGAAGAAGAGGTTGGGAAAAAGTCAATCTATAAAAGGAATATTGCACCACCCACATTTCCAATGGTTTTCGATTATGGGAAGATTGAAGGTATTGATTTAACAGTAAAAGGGTTAATTCACGGTGAACAAGTGTTTCATTATGAAAGGCCGTTATTAATAGGTGAAGATATTAATTGTTACACGGAAGTTAAGAATTATGTGGAGAAAAAGGGATCTTCGGGGACAATGGGTTTCTTAACCTTAAATAGTTATGGTGAAGATATGGAAGGGAAGACCATTTTTACAACGAAAATGGTTGTTATTATTAATGATGCAGTTAGAAAGGGGTTGATGTTGTCATGAAATTAGTTGAATTACAGATTGGTGATTCCCTTAATGACGTTCAGCTCAATCCTGTTACGAGGCTGGATTTAATAAAATATGCAGGTGCTTCTGGAGATTTCAATCCAATCCACACTATTGATGAAGATGCGAAAAATGCAGGATTACCTGGAATTATTGCCCATGGTATGTGGACGATGGGGAATTTAACAAAGCTTTTTACACCATTTTACCAGGAAGGCTTTATACAAGATTATGTCATTCGTTTTAGGGGAATGGTGTTTTTAAATGATACGATTACACTTAAGGCAACATTAACAGGCATAAATGAAAATGCTCTTCAATTCAACGTAATGGCACTAAATCAGACAGAAGATGTGGTGATTAAAGGAAATATTGTGTTCAAGATCCTTTAGTACAGTATCATACTACTATATTAATATACTAAAATTTACCAAATCTATTGACATTCGAAACCGCTGCCAATTAAAATAAAGTTAAATATTTAGCCAATAGGTAAAATTCTGAATAAAATATTATTATTCTAGGAAAAGGAGGCGATGTTGGTATTGATCATACCATAGTCGTCTCTTTTTCTGATTTCTGAATACCTAGACAGGCTAATTGGTAGGAGGATTCTTATGGTCGAATTAACCGGGCATTCATTAACCTTGGAACAAATAAAACGTGTCTGTTATGATGCGGAGTTAGTGTCAATTAGTAAGGACAGCATTAAAAAAGTAGAGGAAAGTAGAAATGCAGTCGAAAAAATTGTTAGCGAAAAGCGAATAATTTACGGTATCAATACTGGGTTTGGAAAATTCAGCGATGTTATGATTGCCGATGATGATGTGAATGACCTACAGTTAAACCTAATTCGCTCCCATGCTTGTGGAGTTGGGGATCCTTTTCCTGAAGTAGTGTGTAGAGCAATGGTGCTGCTTCGATTAAATGCATTATTAAAAGGGTACTCTGGGATACGGACGATCATTGCAGAAAGACTTGCTATGTTATTGAATTTTGGAATTCATCCAATCATTCCACAACAAGGCTCATTAGGTGCATCTGGAGATTTGGCTCCATTATCACATCTTGCACTTGTATTAGTTGGGGAAGGGAAAGTACATTACAACGGAAAGATATGTTCCACTTGTGAAGTATATAAAAAAGAAGGGATAGACCCAATCGTCCTACAGGCAAAGGAAGGCTTAGCTTTGATTAATGGTACACAAGCAATGACTGCAATGGGAGTTATTAATTGGCTAGAAGCTACAAATCTTGCTTTCCAGAGTGATTGGATAGCAGCAATGACTATAGAAGGACTTGAAGGAATCATCGATGCATTTCATCCTGCTATCCACGAAGCGCGTGGGTACTCACAACAAATCGATGTAGCAGAACGAATGAGAATTATTTTAACCGGCAGCAAATTAATTACAAGACAAGGGGAGAAACGTGTTCAAGATGCATATTCGCTTCGCTGTATACCACAGGTCCATGGCGCTTCATGGCAGGCACTTGATTATATCAAAGAAAAACTTGAAATTGAGGTGAATGCTGCTACTGATAATCCATTGATTTTTGATGGTGGGGAAACAGTAATCTCAGGCGGTAACTTCCATGGTCAGCCAATTGCAATTGCAATGGATTTTATGAAAATTGCAATTGCCGAATTTGCAAACATTTCGGAAAGAAGAATTGAAAGACTTGTTAATCCACAATTAAATGACCTGCCTCCTTTTTTAAGTGCTCAGCCAGGCCTCCAATCTGGAGCAATGATTATGCAATATTGTGCGGCAGCTCTTGTATCTGAAAATAAGACATTGGCACATCCAGCAAGTGTGGACTCCATTCCATCCTCTGCTAATCAGGAGGACCATGTGAGCATGGGAACGATAGCGGCTAGGCATGCTCATACTATTATTCAAAATGTGCGTAGAGTTCTTGCAATTGAGTGTATTTGTGCACTACAAGCAGTTCAATATCGAGGGATTGAGAAGATGGCGCCTGATACAAGGAGATTTTACGAAGAAGGTCGAAAAATTGTTCCTTCAATTACCGAGGACCGTGTATTTTCAGACGATATCGAACGAATGACAGATTGGTTGAAACAGGCTACTTTTTCGTTAATTCCATTAAAAAAAGAAAATAGTTTTCTAGAAAACTAAATGTAAAGGAGTTATAGAAATGACAACAAATACAAATCGAACAATTCGTGCAAAAAAGGGCTTGGAGCTAGAATGCAAAGGTTGGGAGCAGGAAGCTGCATTAAGAATGCTCTATAATAATTTGGATCCAGAAGTGGCTGAAAAACCAGAGGATTTAGTGGTTTACGGTGGGATTGGTAAAGCAGCTAGAAACTGGGAATCATTCGATGCGATTGTTAACACATTACAGCGCTTGGAAAATGATGAAACAATGCTCGTACAATCTGGTAAACCAGTTGCAGTTTTTAAAACACATCAAGCAGCACCGCGTGTTCTATTGTCTAATTCTGTGCTTGTTCCAAAATGGGCGAATTGGGAGCATTTCCATGAGTTAGATCAAAAGGGCTTAATGATGTATGGACAGATGACAGCAGGAAGCTGGATTTATATTGGGACTCAAGGTATTTTACAAGGCACGTATGAAACCTTTGCTGAGGTTGCGCGAATGCATTTTGGCGGCTCACTACGCGGTACAATCACATTGACGGCAGGACTAGGGGGAATGGGTGGTGCTCAGCCATTGGCGGTAACGATGAATGGTGGGGTTTGTATTGCGGTTGAAGTTAATCCTAATCGAATTCAAAAACGACTGGATACTAGATATTGCGATAAAATGACGAATTCCATTGACGAGGCAATTAGTTGGGCAGAAGATGCGAAACAAAAAGGAAATGCACTATCGATTGGTCTAGTTGGAAATGCTGCTGAAGTGCATCATGAATTGCTTAAACGGGATTTTAAAATTGATATTATGACGGACCAAACATCTGCACATGATCCATTAAATGGTTATATACCTGAAGGGTTTACTTTAGAAGAGGCAGATTTGCTTCGGAAAGAGGATCCGAAAAGATATGTTGCACGATCTACATCATCAATGGCAAAGCATGTTCTTGCAATGCTTGAATTTCAAAGACGGGGCACAATCACCTTTGATTATGGTAATAATATTCGTCAGGTTGCAAAGGATGAGGGTGTTGAACAGGCGTTTGATTTCCCAGGGTTTGTTCCTGCATATATTCGTCCACTTTTTTGTGAAGGGAAAGGGCCATTTCGTTGGGCAGCATTATCAGGTGACCCAGATGATATTTATCGTACAGATGCTCTTATTAAGGAACTATTTCCAGAGAATGAAGCCCTTATCAGATGGATTGACATGGCACAGGAAAAGGTTGAATTTCAAGGCTTGCCAGCTCGAATTTGCTGGCTGGGCTATGGGGAACGAGTGAAGATGGGTCTTGCCATTAATGAACTTGTTCGAAATGGAGAATTAAAAGCACCGATTGTTATTGGTCGAGACCATCTTGATTGTGGTTCAGTTGCTTCACCGAATCGGGAAACAGAGGCGATGAGAGATGGAAGTGATGCAGTTGGAGATTGGGCGATCTTGAACGCATTAATTAATGTGGCTGCAGGCGGTTCATGGATTTCTGTTCATCATGGTGGCGGAGTTGGAATGGGTTATTCCTTACATGCCGGTATGGTTGTTGTAGCAGATGGTACGGAGCTAGCGGATGAGCGACTTCATCGTGTACTAACAACAGACCCTGGGATGGGAATTGTCAGACATGCTGATGCAGGCTATGAAAAGGCAATTGAGGTGGCAAGGGATAGAGGTGTAGATATTCCAATGTTATAAAGTTTCATTACGATATCTTTAAAACGAACATTCTCGCAAGTGAAAGGATGGAAATGATGAACTATGATTTGATTGTTTACAATATTGGTCAGTTAATTTTACCTAAATCATCACCTAAGCCATTGAATGGTGAAGAAATGAAACAATTAACGATTAAGGAGAATGCTGCTATTGCCGTGCAAGACAAAAAAATCGCCTGGATAGGTTCAACTGAAGAGAGTTATAAATTGGATGCAAGAGAACGTATTGATGCAAAGCGAAGGGTCGTCTCACCAGGACTAGTTGATCCTCATACACATTTAGTTTTTGGTGGCTCTCGTGAAAAAGAACTTGCAATGAAACAAGCTGGAATTCCTTATTTGGATATTTTAGCTAACGGTGGCGGTATTTTATCAACTGTGGAAGCAACGAAACAAGCTTCTGAGGATGAATTATTTGAAAAAGCAGCTTTTCATCTAGATAGAATGATTTCCTATGGTGTTACAACTATTGAGGCAAAAAGTGGTTATGGACTAGATCCAGCAACTGAAATGAAACAATTAAGGGTAGTAAAACGATTAAAGGAAAAGTACCCAATTACGATTGTATCGACATTTTTAGGACCACATGCAATTCCGCCAACTTATAAAGGTAAAGAAGAGCGTTTTTTACACGAGATGATAGATTTATTGGATGATATAAAAGAAAATAAGCTTGCCGATTTTGCCGATATCTTTTGTGAAACAGGGGTTTTTACAATTGAGCAATCTAGGCATTTTTTAGAACGCGCAAAGGAAAAAGGATTTGGTTTAAAAATTCATGCTGATGAAATTGACTCATTAGGTGGAACAGAACTAGCAGTAGCACTTGGAGCAACAAGTGCCGATCATTTAGTTGCTGCATCTGACACTGGCATTAGCGATCTTGCAAATAGTCATACAGTTGCTGTATTACTACCTGGCACAACCTTTTATTTAGGTAAGGACTCATTTGCTAGGGCAAGAAAAATGATTGATGAGGGTGTTGCGGTTGCACTTGCGACCGATTTCAATCCAGGAAGCTGTGTGACTGAAAATATTCAATTAATTATGTCTCTTGCTGCATTAAAACTGAAAATGACAGCAGAAGAAATATGGAATGCAGTTACTGTGAATGCAGCCTTTGCGATTGGAAAACAGGATGAAGCAGGTATTCTTGAGATTGGTAGATTAGCAAACTTTGTCATTTGGGAAGTGCCGAATTATTTGTATCTTCCATACCACTTCGGTGTAAATCATGCAAACAGTGTATATCATAGTGGTAGTAAAATATGGGGGAGACATTGATATGAGGAAATTCACATATCTACAACCAGGGAAATCAGCAATTTTTAAGGACCAGTATGTGACGAAGGTAAATGAATGTTTAGTTCCTTATTCGCAAGGGATGACAGCGGAAATCGGTCTTATTGGGCTTCCATTTTCAAAATCATCCATTTCCTTGTCACAAGCTGAAGATGCACCAAAGGTAATAAGAGGGTGTTTGGGTAGTTATTCCACTTACTCTGGTGAGCGAGAAAAAGATTTTAATGAACAGTTAATTTTAGATTATGGGGATGTACTAACCCATCCGACTGATATTGACGGTACACTAGAACGAATATTTATAAGTGTAAAAGAAATGATTCATACAAAAGTCTGTGATCGATATATTATGCTAGGTGGGGATCATGGAGTAAGCTATCCATCTATTCGGGCCTTTCATGAAGCATTTGGCAGGATTGGAGTCATACAATGGGATGCTCATCATGATGTTCGTAATTTAGAGGATGGTGGACGAACGAATGGAACTCCATTTAGAAGCTTGATTGAGGGTGGGTATTTAAAAGGTGAGGACCTCGTCCAAATCGGAATCCGAGACTTTTCAAATGCGAAAATATATCATGAGTATGCGAAGGAAAAAGGAATTACTGTCTATACAATGAATGATGTTGAGTTAACCGGGATTCAAAAGATCGTCGAACAGGAATTGGAACGATTATCTCAACAGGTTGATATTATTTATCTTTCGGTTGATATGGACGTAGTCGACCAAGCATTTGCTCCAGCTTGTCCGGCGATCGGCCCAGGGGGAATAACATCAAGAGAGCTACTTTCTAGTATTTCTACCGCAATGAAGTATAAGAAGGTTAAAGCGATGGATATCGTTGAAATTGATCCGTCGAAGGATATTCGCGAGATGACAAGTAAGCTAGCGGCTCATGTCATGATGCGATTTATGTTCGTTTAATTTAAAAACCCCCAGTTACTGGGGGCATTTTTTTATTTTTCAGCTGTCATTTGTACAAGAGTTGAAATATCATTAGATATTGCTTTATATGGCACAGATGAAGATTTTAAATTTGTTTTAATCCGATCAATCAAATCAACTGCCTTAGGATTTGTTACAGTTAAAATTTGAACATTGCCATTAAATGCTTTGTTCATATAACTTTTTGCTTTATCCAAATTATCATCTGTTGCTTCATTATTATTTGAAGTTCCCTTGTCTTCACCTTTGCCAGACATACCATTTGTTCCTGTCAATACTTGGTTTTGCACGGAATCATATTGATTGGAAGTTGTTTGTGCAGATCCTCTAGCAAGTATGATCGTATCATCCAACACAAATACCTCAATACCATCGATCCCTTCACCACTCAGTCTAGATTCAAGATGAGCAGAAATACCGCCATCATGCAATCCAGAACTACCAATTAGACTATAAACCGTAGAACCAGTTCCGTGTGTAGTACCACCATGTTCATCAGTTGTTTGTCTTTTTTCTCCATGTTCACTTGGAATAACCAATGGGTCATCCAAGTTTTTGGTTGAGGCATTCGTGTCATAGACACTTAGATTCTCTTTATGATCGCTGTTGTGATCATTTTCGTTTGCTCCTTGTTGCCCCGCACAGCCTGACAAAAGCAAGATAAAACTAAAAAAAAGAATGGCAGCGTTCATTTGAATTTTTTTCATAATTTCCCACCTTTACAAATTTTTTCACGCTTATTATTACCAAGAATATTTTTATTACTCTCCTTTTTTTTATGTATGAATGGATAATTTTGGGGCAATCTAATTTTTGAAAATATTGGAGGTGAGTTTATATGGCAGATGATTCAAAGCAAAGAGAATATCCGGAATCGCCCTCCCGAAGAAGATTTATTAGGAATTCTGGATATGTAATTGGTGGAGTAGCAGTCGGTGGTGTTTTAGGGAGTTTGCTTCCTAAGAAGGATTCGGATAATAAGGAAGTAAAGAAAGACGAAGGAAAAAATACAACCGAAAAAACTGAAAATTTCACACTAGCATTAATGTATTTTACACCTGAGCAATATAAAATTACTGAGGCTGCAACTGAAAGAATATTTCCTGCTGATGATAATGGTCCTGGTGCCAAAGATTTAGGTGTTGCTTTTTTTATTGATCATCAATTAAGTGGCGAATGGGGATTTAATGGTCGAGAGTATATGCAGGCACCATTTTTTAAAGGGGAAAAGGTTCAAGGGTATCAAGGGCGTTTAAAACGACGTGAAATTTTTGATATTGGTTTGCGAGAATTACAAAACCATAGTTTGAGTACTTATAAGAAGAAATTTATAGAATTAAATGAGGATGAGCAAGATGCGATACTAAAGGATTTTGAAGAAGATAAAGTAAATATAACGACGATTTCAGCAAGTGGTTTTTTCAAAATGCTAAGAAGCAGTACGCTTGAAGGAGCTTATAGTGATCCGTTGTATAGTGGAAATCGTAATATGGATGGTTGGAAAATGAGGGATTATCCAGGAAGTCAGATGGCATATACGAATGTCATTGATAAGGACTTTACAAAAATTCCACCACAAAGCTTGCGGGACCATCTTGGTGGGCATTAGTGATGCTGCTGCTTATGCGTAGCTAATACTGAAATGTCATGGGTAACGTTGAATTCTGATGAAACTCATAAGATGAATGATTACAAAATGAATGAATGAATACTTCAAAGACCGTTAATGAGGTGAAAATGTGGCAAAAAAACTACCAAAAGTTGATGTAGTAATTGTAGGTGTAGGATGGGGTGGAGGAATAATTGCTTCAGAGCTTACGAAGAAAGGAATTAATGTAGTTGGCTTGGAACGAGGTAAAGAACGGACAACTGAGGATTATTTTATGGTGCATGATGAGCTTCGATATGCACTACGATATGAATTATTTCAGGATTTGTCTAAGGAAACAATCACATTTCGTGGGAATGAAAAAATTCGTGCATTACCGATGCGGCAATATGGGTCATTTCTTCTTGGCGATGGGTTAGGTGGTGCTGGGGTTCACTGGAATGGACAAACATATCGGTTCCTGCCATATGATTTTGAAATTCGTAGTAAAACAATCGAAAGATATGGTGAAAAGAAAATCCCTAAAGACATGACGATTCAAGATTGGGGAATCACGTATGATGAATTAGAGCCTTACTTCGATACATTTGAAAAAATGTCAGGCATTTCGGGTGAGGAAAATCCTCTTGCAGGTAAGCGTTCTAATCCATATCCAACACCACCGATGAAGACAACACCTGCCCTTGAAAAATTTAAAAAAGCAGCAACAAATATGAAGCTCCATCCTTATTCAAGGCCGTCAGCAAATCTTTCAGAAGCGTATACAAATCCAGATGGTGTCTCACGTGCAGCTTGCCAATATTGTGCTTATTGTGAACGGTTTGGTTGTGAATATGGTGCCAAAGCTGATCCGGTAGTTACAGTTATTCCTGTTGCAAAAAAGACTGGTAAATTTGAAATACGTACACATTCAAATGTAAGGCGAATTTTGTATTCAGGGAATAAAGCTACAGGCGTATTATACACGGATGTTACGACAGGTGAAGAAATCGAACAACCAGCTGATCTTGTAGTTCTGACAAGCTATGTGTTTAGCAACGTTCGGTTGCTGCTAATGTCGGGAATCGGCAAGCCGTATAATTCACAAACAGGTACAGGTGTAATTGGTAAAAACTATGCTTATCAAGTACAAAAAGGGGCTGCAACTGGTTTCTTCGAGAACGAACAATTTAACAACTTTGCTGGTGCAGGAGCACTTGGAATGACACTAGATGACTATAATGGTGATAATTTTGATCACTCAAATCTTAATTTTATTCATGGCGGTTCGATTGCAATTTCACAAACTGGTCAAAGGCCGATACAAAATAACAAAGTGCCATCTGGAACAGCGACATGGGGCAAGGAATTTAAAAATCAATCCATTAAATATGCAAATCGTTCTCTATCAGTTGGAGGACAAGGAGCAAGTATGCCATTTAAGCATCATTATCTTGATCTTGATCCAACCTACAAAGATGCATTTGGTGACCCATTAATGAGAATTACCTTTGATTTCGAGGAACAGGATCGGCAGCTGTCAATGTTCCTTGCATCAAAATGTGAAGAGATTATGAAAGAGATGGGCGCCGATAAAATTGATTCTCTTAAAGAATTGGGACCGTATGATATTACTACCTATCAATCAACACATAACACAGGTGGGGTCATCATGGGAGCTGATCCAAATACTTCTGCGGTTAATAATTACTCGCAAATGTGGGATATGGAAAATTTATTTGTAGTTGGAGCATCAGCGTTTCCACATAATGGTGGCTATAACCCAACTGGGACAGTGGGTGCATTAGCTTATCGTGCGGCAGAAGGAATTTTAACTTATCGTGATAAGGGTGGAATATTAGTGTAATTTCATTTTATGAAAGGAGAATGAAGGATGGGATTAGCGAATATTGGAATACCGGGCTTAATCATTATTTTGGTCATAACACTCATTATCTTTGGCCCAAAAAAGCTTCCCGAAATTGGTTCTGCATTCGGGAAAACTCTATCTGAATTTAAGCGAACCGCAAATACGATTATGAGTGATGAAGATGAAATACCTGATAAAACAACAAAACAGCAACCAGAGGTATAATTTGAAGCAGAATAGGAGGGAAGAAATATGGTCGATGACCTCCAAACTGAAGTGAAATCAGAAGAAACTACAATTGAACATCTGTCGGATTTACGAAAAGCTCTAATAAAATCTACTATTTTCTTTGTCGTCATGTTCGGTGTCATCATTTTTTACATGCCGAAAATACTCCCTCTATTAACAAATGATTATAAAATTGTACTACTGGGTCCTTTAGATGTCGTTCGATTTTACACTGGTGTAGGTGGGGCACTTGGATTAGGTTTGACTGCCCCATTTCTTTGTTTTCAAATTTGGAAATTTGTAAAGCCAGCTTTAGCTCCATCTGAAAGTAGAATTGCTTTAACGTATGTACCATTTATATTAATGAGTTTTATTATTGGTGTTACATTTGGCTATTTTGTCGTATTTCAAATTCTCTTTGAATTTTTAATGGGTATTGGACAAAGTTCTTTTGATATGATTGTTACAGCACGTGAGTATTTTTCGTTTATGCTGATTTCAACAATTTCGCTTGGGTTATTATTTGAGCTACCAATTTCAATGGTTTTTTTAACATCATTAGGAATTGTTACACCCGAGAAGTTAAAAACTACTCGGAAATATTCATATATATGCCTCGGGCTTATATCTGCTTTAATTACACCACCCGATTTTATTAGCCAATTGGTCGTATTAGTACCGTTAATTATCCTATATGAATTAGGTATATTATTATCAACTTTTACATATAAAAAGAAAATTGCTAACCAAGTAAAACTTGCATGAAAAAGGGTCATTTCCGATGAAATTATCAGAAATGACCTTCATTTTTTTTTACGAAACAGGGCCTTGAATTCAAGGTGTTAAACATGTTACTGCATGATTACTAATGGCCCATATGATTCGCTTATTTTGACTTTTTCTTTTCCCTCGCTGCTTTTTTCCTCGCTTTCTTACTTTGAGTTAGTTCAGCACCGAATTCTGTATCACTCTTGTTTGCCCCACCAGTATGAGGCTGATCACGGTTGTTATTTCGATTCGTCATTATTTCCTCCTTTATTATGTATATACATTCCAAGTATTTAGTTTTTTACACCTTGAAATCTAGACATTCACATGCAGTAACTACCATATAGAATGCTTAATATTTGGTAATTTATTCGAAAAAACGGACATTTTTCCAATAAACTATCATAATTTTTAAAATATCTCACAAAATATGTCAGAATAATGATAAAATAGGCGATATTAACAAAATTATATAGTGATACTCAAAAACAGGAGAAAATTTGGGTAGACCTTGAATTAGGGGGAAAACGATTTTGAATAGTAAGTTTAACAGACCAAAGGGTTTTGGTGAAATATTAGACCATACATTTAGTTTAAGTAAAAATAAATTTGCGGACTTCTTCCTAATATTACTCATCATAATGGGACCGGTTTATTTACTCGAAGCATTAATTAACCTAGCCTCTGGCGTCAGTTTCTTCCGGGAGACAGGTGTTGGAAGTGGTTGGTTAGAACAAATTTCTTCAAGTTTTACCGATCCAGAGCTTGTTGAAACAAATCTTGGAGCAGATTTGGGATTAATTTTAATGAGCATCATTAGTTTTGTTATGGCTCCAATAGCACAAGCGGCAGTGCTCATTATGATCAATAAGATACGGAACAATGAGGAATATACAGTTGGTTCCGTTATTAAGCGTGGTTTTTCTAAGTTTTGGCCAATTTTAGGTACAAAAATATTGTACGGACTTATTACATTTGGATTAGTATTCGTACCGTTAATGGTAGTAGGAATGATAGGTGCTATTGGTGCAATTGCTAATCCATTCGCTGGAATTTTACTTGCGATTATTCTTTTTCTCGGTGTGATGGTAGGAGTTGGTTTTTTATTGACACGTTGGAGTTTTTACTTTGGCTCTGTTGTGATAGATAACGATGCTCCAGGATTATCAAGGTCATGGAAATTAACTAGAGGAAGAACCTGGCTATTATTCGGGTTATATATTATTTTTTATTTAATAATCGGGTGTATTAACCTAGCAATCGAACTTACTTTTGGAATCGCGCTAGGGAATAGTGTGTTATTAATGATTCTTGTTAATGTAGGCACATTATTTACAACAATGATATTCAATGTTGGCTTTGCTGTTATGTATTTTGATTTAAAAGTGAGACATGATGCAGATGATCTGAAAGATATGATTGATGATTATAATAAATAGGAATAAGGCATCCTTTAAAAAGTTTGGTGATGTTCATGTTAGATAAAGACAAAGCAAGAGAAGAACTTGAGAGAATTTTAGATGGAATTGAGTATCGTGTATACGATCAGGAGTCTGATGGACTAATAGCAAGATGGTGGGAAGCTGCCAAGGAATGGCTCGGGGAAATACTTGCTGATATCTTTCCATCATTCGAAACGGCTAGCAATGCAGCTGGCCCTTTATTGATAATGATCGGAATCATTGTGATTGGACTACTAGGTGTAGTTACATATTTACTTATTCGTAATGGAAGAAGAAGTCGAAGGTTCCGCGATAATAAGCCATTAGCATCAATGAAAGAGTCGAATTGGTCATACCAAAGGCATTTAGCAGAAGCTAATAAACTAGAGACATTAGAAGAGTATTCGCAGTCGACTCGTCATATGTTTTTAGCATTACTTCTCTATTTTCATGAGAGAGAATGGCTTGAGGCGAGAATATGGAAAACAAATTGGGAATATTATGATGAACTTCGAAGAGTGAACCGTGAGTGGGCTGAACAATTCTACTATCTTGCACTCTTATTTGATGAGGTTACCTATGGGGAACGGACGATCAAGAAGGACGAATATATGCAATTTCGAACTGACGCAATGAGATGGTTAGATCCACAGAATGATACAAATATCATCTAGGAGAAGGAGGTTAAAAGTTTGCAAAAATTGAAATCTAGGAGACGAACATGGATATGGCTCATCGTTTTATTATTTCTTTTCATGGCACTAAGCTATTTTATTCAGTCAAAAGAGCCAACCTATTATCCTAGTTATGTTTCTAAATCTCCTTCTCCAACTGGTGTGAAGGCATTTTATACATATCTTAAGAACGAAACAGAAGTGAAAAAGTGGACTCACTCTCCGACTTTGTTATCAAAGCATACAGACGATCAAATGCTTATCATGATTGAGCCTTTTAGCATTCCTACGACCGAGGAAATGAATGCATATGAGGATTTCATGAAAGCTGGTAATACGATAATTTTATTTAAAAGTAATCCTAAGGGAATGTTTGATCTAAAAGTTGAACCATTTGATTTCGACATCATAGAAAATGAAATGACTGTTTATACCCAAGCAGGGAAAAGTTATGAGGCAGAAGTTAATTCTTCAGTACGTCTTATTGAAGAAAATCATTCAGAGATTTTATTACATGACGATGCGGGTGTAATTGCCCTTAAGAAGTCATTTGGAAACGGTGAATTAATCGTATCACTTACACCAGAGTGGTTAATGAACGGGAAAATAGTAGAAGCTGACAATATCCCTCTCATCATCTCACTACTCAATGAAGAGAACCACCAAATGATTTTGTTTGATGAATACACTTATGTTGGTGATGGGAACTCCACTCTATTAGCGGTATATCCGAAATGGTTTGTCCTTGTGATCATTCTCGGCATCATAATCATGTTACTTTATCTTTGGAATGAGGGGAAGCGCTTTGGCCCGATTTTCACACCGAGAGAGGAGTCAGTTCGATTTAGTGATGAAGGATTAAGAGCTTTAACAGCTTGGTATTTAAAAGGGAATAGATACCATGATTCATTAAAAATACAGGCTGATTATAATAAGCTGCTTATGCAGGAACGATGGGGGATCCCATACAAAAAAGAATGGTTAGACCTTACCACCCAGCTTGAACTAAAATTATCAAACAGTGGACATTTTGATATCAAAGCATTTATAAATGGCTTGAATCATGTATTGAATAAAGGAAAAATCAGCAAGCAAGAATATGTATTATGGTCGAAAAAGCTAGATCGATTACGAAAAGAGGTTGAGGATAGATGAAAAATGAATTAGCATCCTTGTTAGCAAAATATGAACAACGTATTTTAGGACAAAATTTGAATCTAAAATTCTTAGTATCTGCTATTTTAGCAGGTGGGCATGTTTTAATTGAAGGGGTTCCGGGAACAGGTAAGACACAAATGGTAAGAACGCTGGCAAGTCTTCTAGGTGGTAGCTTTAATCGCATTCAGTTTACACCTGACTTATTACCAAGTGATATTACAGGGAGTACCATTTACAATATGAAGGAAAGCTCTTTTCAAACAATAAAAGGCCCAGTTTTTACGAATATTTTACTTGCAGATGAAATTAATCGTACTCCAGCAAAGACTCAGGCAGCACTACTTGAAGCAATGGAGGAAAAACAGGTAACCATTCAAGGGGAAACATACCAATTACCAGAGGTATTCTTTGTTGTAGCAACGCAAAATCCAATTGAGTTTGAAGGAACATATCGTTTACCAGAGGCCCAGCAGGACCGTTTTCTATTTAAGCTGCAAATTGATTTTCCTTCATTTGAAGAAGAAAAAAATGTTTTGAAACAAGTGTTAGAGAATGATGTTAAGGATGATCAAGCTTCAGCAATTCTCGATATGGGCACTTTTTTATCAATTCGAAAAGAAATTGAGAAAGTAACTTTAGGGGACGGCGTCTTAGATTATATTATGCAAATTGTTCGAAAAACGAGGGAATCTGAAGTAATTAGATTTGGAGCAAGTACGAGGGCAGCAATTTCGATCGGCAAAGCGGGTCAATCTTGGGCATATTTATCAGGTCGTGATTATGTCACTCCAGATGATATTAAGATCATTGCTAAGCCAGCAATTAGACATCGGATTCAACTATCTCCACATATAGAATTGGAGGGAGTAACCGTTGACCAAGTCATTGAAGAGCTTGTGGGGTCGATTCCTGTTCCAAGATAGGGGCATTGTACCGACAAAGAGATTTCTTATCTTTTTTCTTATACTTTCATTCGCACTACTGATAGGAACGAGCTGGGATATTTCATGGGGATACATTGTAATAGTGGTATGTACTTTTTTATTATTAAGTTTTTTAGATTTGTTTTTTTCACCAAATAAAAAATACATTTCAATTTCTCGGAAACTCCCAGAGGAAATGGAGAGAGGCATTGCTTACGAAGCTGAAATTCATGTAAAGAATGATTCCGATTATAACTTTTCATTTCGAATTGTGGATGGACTTCCACAATCCTTTGAGAGACCCTTTCCTTTGAGTGGAGAAGTATCAAAGGATTCAACTACAGCAATAAAATACGAAACGAAAGCACCTGTTAGGGGCGATTATGAAATAAAAAAACTGTATTTTCGATATAAAAGCAGTCTCGGATTATGGGAAAAACAGATGACAGCTGAAATTATAGATTCTGTCAGGGTAATACCAGATCTTTCTGAGACGAGGCAGTATTTAGAAAATGCACAGAAATTTTTATTATATGAAGGTATTCATATCCGTAAACAGCATACAGGTACTGGAGATTTTGCAAAAGTTAGAAGCTATGTGATTGGAGACGATCCGAGAATGATTAACTGGCGACAAACCGCAAAACTCCAAGAAGTGATGACGAACGAATTTGAACCAGAGCATGGGAAATATATTACCTTGCTAATAGATTGTGGGCGAATGATGGGGGTAGAATTACAAAAAGGAAATCGTCTAGAAAGAGCAGTGGAAGCTGCTTTAACTGTAGCTGTTGCTGCCTTACAAAAAGGGGATTATGTTTCTGTTTTAGCTTTTTCAAAGGATGTTAAGGTTTTCGTGCCTCCAGCAAAAGGAATGTCACATTTACAAACAATTCTTAGAGCAATCTATCATCTACAAGTCGATGCAGCTGAGTCTAATTATGCAGCAGTTCTTACATTTTTAGAATCCGTTCAAAAGAGACGAAGCTTTCTGTTATTGTTTAGCGATATTCAGACCTTTTTACATGAAGAAAATGCGTTAGCATATTTAATGCGGCTAAGAAAGCGTCATTTATTTTTAATGATTGGGATTGAAGATCAAACATTAATTAATCGAATAAAATTAGAACCTATGTCTGCTCAAATTGCAATGTTAAAAAGCATGGCCCAACAGCAAATGCTTTTTAAAAAGAGGGAAAAAGGCAAATGGGAGAAACAAGGCCTCCAAATGATAGAGGCCAAGGAAGAGAAACTAGCTACGACGGCGGTTTCTTATTATATTGATCTTATGAATCGAAACTTACTTTAGAATGTCTTTTCACTAGTAATAATTTTCCCGTTAATACATAGAGGATAAGACCGATTACGGTAATAAATGCGACTGTATATTTGGCTTCCAACGAGATAGCGGCTGGTGTAATAAATCCTTCAATGATACCAGCGATTACGAATAATGGTATGGTCCCAAGTAAAAGCTGAACGGAGCGTTTTGCATGCTCTTTTAATTGGTACCCTCTTGAGAATTGACCAGGAACGAATAGCTTATAGCCCATTAATAAACCTGCTCCGCCAGCGATAAAAATAGCTGTAAGCTCAATCATTCCATGGGGGACGATATACGCCCAAAAGTCATATGATTTATCATAATGCCAAAATAACGCTGCAAGGGCTCCAACGATGATTCCGTTATAAATTAATAGGTACACGGTTAATATTCCGAATGTAATTCCGCCAGCGAATGCTAAAATAGCTACTTGAATATTATTAGTCATAATCGAGGCAGACATGAGTGGTGAATCAACTGCACCATCACTACTACCTAATGCATCAGGATCAACACCTTGGGCAATTTCAGATGGAAGAATGGTATAGATATTTTGAGGATCATTCATAACTGAGAAGAAACTGCCTAATCCGCCTAATGTAAAAAGAATCATAGCAATAATGACAAATTTCCATTGTTCTAACAATAAGCCAATAAATTTTGTGCTAAAAAAATAACGAATCTGAGTCATACTTGTTGATTGATCTTTGTATAAGAGATTGTGAGATTTGGATACTAATCCATTTAAATATAATGTTACTTCTTCATTTGGAAAATAGGTTTGACTGTAGGAAAGATTCTGTGATGATTTTTGATAAAGACGATGAAATTCATTTATATCAGTGCTAGTTATGGAACTTCTTCTTTTATGTAAAATATTCATTAAATTTTCAAGTTGCTTCCATTCTTCACGATGCTGTTTAACAAATTGCTTAACATTCATTTGAACACCTCTTTTTTACAAGATTGTATTAATTTATCAGCTGTCCTTTTGATTATAGTAAATTTTCGAATAAATAGAAACCTTTTAGTGGAGGTATGCAAATGAATCAAGAACAAATGGATATTAAAACACCTGAATTCGTTTCGATTCAATTTCAACTAGCTGGTCTAGGGAGCAGGACTGCTGCATTTTTACTTGATCAAATTCTATTACAGATCATTAATATATCAGTTTTTATCATTCTTCTTATCATTATGTATGGGGAGCCCAGATGGTGGTTTCTAGGTGAACAATCTTCCATTCCAATTGCCCTAACCATCATTGGATTATTTCTACTTAATTGGGGCTACTTTTTTGCTTGTGAGTTCTTTTCAGGAGGACGAACGTTAGGAAAGAAACTTTTGGGGATCCGTGTTATTCAGGAAAACGGTCATAGTATTACATTATTATCGAGCTTTATTCGAAATCTCCTACGGATCATTGATTCATTACCTGTTAGTTATTTTCTAGGGATGATTATGATATTTTTCCATTCTAAGCATAAACGATTAGGAGATATAGTTGCTGGTACGATTGTCGTCCATGAAAGAAGAAGGAAGCGAAAGAATAAACTCTCTAAAATTGAAAAAGAAATTGAAAGTAGGGGGCTTTCTAAGAATGACCTCATGATTGATGAGTGGTCATTAAAATCAATAGGAGCGAAGGAATGGAAATTAGTACAAACATATTGCAATCGCTTTTTACAATTAGGTGAAGATGAGAGAGAAAGACTAACAATGCAAGTAGCAGAGATTTTATTTCCGAAAATTGGCTTGGACGTAACGGGAAAGAACTATCATGATGTAACAAATGCTCTTCTTGTTCTTTATTTAATCCTAAAAGACGAGTGGGAGTTTGAACTGTGAAAAAAGGATGGAGCAATTTTCCATCATTTTTTTATTTTATAGTGGACTTTTATTTTTTTTAGCATATAATATAATTAACAATTAACATTTTGTTTATTATAATTGATAAAGGGGAAACACGATGTCGAATTTGGATGCATTAAAACAATATGATGTAAAAAGATATCGCACACCTGATGGATATACTTCTGATATTGCCGTTTTCACCATTATTTCAGAAAAAGTTGATGAGTACAAACCTCCAAGCATGACTTTAAAGATTATGTTGATCAAACGTTCTTTGCAAACAGCAGAAGGACATGTCAATATTGAAGCTGGAAAGTGGGCACTACCGGGTGGATTTGTTCAGGATAATGAATCAGCATTTGAGGCTGCAAAACGTGAGCTTGAAGAAGAAACAGGGGTTGAAGGAATTCATATCAAACATTTCGGTGTCTATGATAAACCTGGTAGAGATCCACGAGGATGGATTATCTCAAACGGACACTATGCAATTGTACCAGAACGCTCATTATTAAAAAGAAGGGCTAATGACGATGCGTCTGAGGTAGATTTATTTTCAATTGAAGAGGTACTCTTGTTGGATTTAGCTTTTGATCATTTAGAAATGATAAAAGATGCAATAAAAATGATTACAAATGATTTATTACAAACAACAATTGCTAAAAAGTTCTTGCCACTACAGTTTACGTATTCTGAATTACAAGCTGTGTTATTAACAATTACTAACGATCCTGCCATCGCAAGCGAACAAAGCTTTGCCCGAAAGATTAAATCATTACCATTTATAAAACAAGTTGTTGGTAAAAAAACGCAAAGAACTTCAAAAGTACCTGCTCAATTGTATGAATTTGTTGAAATGGATGTTGTAAAACCCATTTATACTGCAAGATATTAAATTTTTTTCATTATAATGATTAACATTTAGTTAATTAAATTAAGGAGGAGTTAGAAATGAAAAAAGCATTACTTAATGTTGATTACACATTTGATTTTGTAGCAGAGGAAGGTGCATTAACTTGTGGAGTACCGGGTCAGCAAATTGAATCAGCAATTGTCCGCATTACTGAGGAGTTTATCCGCAACAAGGATTATGTTGTATTTGCGATTGATCTTCATAAAGAAGGCGATCATCTCCACCCAGAAACGAAGCTATTCCCACCACATAATATTGAGGATACAAAAGGGCGATTGTTATACGGAGAATTACAAAACCTATATCAAAATCATCAAGATAATGAAAATGTGTATTGGATGGATAAAACAAGGTATTCAGCATTTGCCGGGACAGATCTTGAAATTAAATTAAGAGAACGAGGCATTACAGAGGTTCATCTCGTTGGGGTTTGTACAGATATTTGTGTACTTCATACAGCAGTCGATGCTTATAATAAAGGATTTAAAGTCGTAGTTCATAAAGATGCTGTTGCTAGTTTTAACCAAACAGGTCATGAATGGGCATTGGAGCATTTTAAAAATTCGATTGGGGCAGAGGTTATCTAATCAGCCAAATAAGTAAAAAGGGAATTTGTTTCCCTTCTTATTGAAACAATAATAGAAATGCAACACCTTATTGGAGGTATTCATGATGGAAATGATTAAAAATGACGATAGTCTCGCTTTGCATACGGATCTCTATCAAATAAATATGGGTGAAACCTATTGGAATGATGGTGTTCATAATCGAAAGGCTGTCTTTGAAGTGAATTTTCGGAAGCTTCCTTTTGGTAATGGTTATGCCGTATTTGCAGGATTGGAAAGAGTGATTGAGTTCCTCGAAAATTTCAAATTTAGTGCGACAGATATTGAATATTTACGTTCAGAGGGTTTTAATGAAGAGTATTTGGAATTTTTATCAGAATTACGTTTCACAGGTACTGTTCGCTCAATGAGGGAAGGAGAATTAGTTTTTGCTAATGAGCCGATTATGCAAATTGAGGCACCGCTTATTGAGGTTCAATTAATTGAAACGCCAATCTTAAATATTATCAATTTCCAAACATTAATTGCTACAAAGGCTTCAAGGATCAAACAGGTAGTTGGGAATGAAATTGCAATGGAGTTTGGAACAAGGCGTGCCCAAGAGATGGACGCAGCTATTTGGGGAACGAGGGCAGCATATATTGGTGGTTTTGATGCAACGTCAAATGTCAGAGCCGGAAAATTATTCGGTATACCTATATCAGGTACACATGCCCATTCAATGGTTCAAGCATATCGCGATGAGTATACGGCTTTCAAAAAATATGCAGCAATTCATAAGGATTGTGTGTTTTTAGTTGATACGTATGATACGCTAAAATCTGGTGTACCCAATGCGATTCGTGTTGCGAAGGAAGAAAATATAAATTTAATAGGAATCCGTCTCGACAGTGGAGACCTTGCTTATTTGTCAAAGGAAGCAAGGAAGATGCTAGATAAAGCTGGTTTCACAAAGACTAGAATTATCGCATCAAATGATTTGGATGAAAACACAATTATTAATCTAAAATCTCAAGGTGCGAAAATAGATAGCTGGGGAGTTGGAACAAAGCTGATAACTGCTTATGATCAACCAGCACTTGGAGCTGTCTACAAGCTTGTCTCAATTGAAGATGAAAACGGCAAAATGATCGATACAATTAAGATTAGCGGAAATCCAGAGAAGGTTTCTACTCCAGGTATGAAAAGGGTCTACCGAATCATCAATAACTCAAATCAAAAGTCTGAAGGAGACTATATTGCCCTCGAGCATGAAGATCCAGGGGATGAAAAACGATTGAAAATGTTCCATCCTGTTCATACCTTTATCAGTAAATTTGTTACAGACTTTGAGGCAATTGAATTGCTTCATACTATTTTTAAAAATGGTGAAAAAGTATATGAGACTCCATCTCTTCAAGAAATTCGCGACTTCTTAACAAGGAATTTAGAAGTTCTATGGGATGAATATAAGCGTGTAACAAGACCTGAGGAATACCCAGTAGATTTAAGTCAGGCTTGTTGGGATAATAAAATGCAAAAAATTGAAGAGGTAAGAAGAAAAATTGACGAAAAAATCGCTGGAGTAAAAAAGCAATAAAATGGAGGTTATAGCATGAGCATTCAACATGAAATCATGAAGGATTTACAGGTAAAGGCTGTTATCGATCCGAAAGAAGAGATTCAAAATCGTGTTAAATTCTTGAAGGAATACCTACTTAAAACGGGTGCTAAAGGCTTTGTTTTGGGGATTAGTGGCGGTCAGGATTCAACATTGGCAGGAAGGCTCGCACAGCTTGCAGTCGAGGAATTACGAAATGAAGGGAAGGAAGCGAAGTTCATTGCAGTCCGCTTACCTTATAAAGTTCAAGCTGATGATGATGATGCAATGTTAGCTTTAAGCTTTATTCAGCCAGATGAAACGGTTGTTTTTGATGTTGCTCACACTGTCGATGCATTTGAGAATGACTATAGTACAAATATGAAACAGAATTTAAGTGATTTTAATAAAGGAAATGTTAAGGCTCGTGTCCGGATGATTGCGCAATATGCGGTTGGTGGTATGAACAATCTGCTTGTGATAGGAACGGATCATGCTGCAGAAGCTGTGACTGGATTTTTCACAAAATATGGTGATGGAGGAGCAGACCTCACACCTTTGACTGGATTAACGAAACGACAAGGTCGTGCTCTTCTCATTGAATTAGGGGCGACTGAACGCTTATATTTAAAAGCACCAACAGCGGATTTACTTGATAACAAGCCATTACAAACAGATGAGACTGAATTAGGGATTACGTATGAGGCAATTGACGACTATTTAGAAGGTAAAACAGTTTCAGGTGAGATTGCTAGTAAAATTGAAGAACGCTATATAAAATCAAAGCACAAACGGCATATCCCTGCATCATTATTTGATAACTGGTGGAAATGATTTGTTTTTAGGAAGCAGGTGTAGATTTTGAAATCATGTATTGTTATAGGTGCAGGGATACTAGGTGCCTCAACAGCTTATCATTTGGCAAAATCAGGGGCGAAGGTTATGTTAGTAGATCGCAATGATAATGGGCAGGCAACCGATGCAGCTGCAGGGATTGTCTGCCCTTGGCTTTCTCAGCGTCGCAACAAGGCTTGGTATGCGCTCGCAAAAGGTGGGGCGAAATATTATGCTTCTTTGGTGGAACAATTGGAGGCTGACGGAGAAACAGATATAGGTTATAAAAAGGTAGGTGCGATAAGTCTTCATTCAGATGATAGTAAATTAGATAAAATTGAGGAACGTGCTCTTTTACGGCGTGAAGACGCACCAGAGATTGGAAACATAACGCGACTGACTCCCTCTGAAACACGCGAATTATTTCCATATGTATCAGAAGAATTTGCATCAGTTCATATAAGTGGTGCAGCACGTGTAAATGGAAGAGCATTAAGAAACGCAATGATTAATGCTGCTAAAAAACATGGGGCATCTTTTATTAGTGGAAATGCTTCATTAGTTTTTCAAGAAAAAGTCGTTTCAGGTATTGAAGTAGATGGTCAGTTAATAGAAGTAGATCAAGTGATTGTTGCTGCAGGCGTATGGGCTAATGAATTATTACAGCCGCTTGGTGTAAATTCCCTGGTAACATCACAAAAAGCTCAAATCGTTCATCTGCATATAGCTGACACTGATACTTGTAATTGGCCAGTTATTATGCCACCAAATGATCAATATATATTGGCTTTTGAAGACGGTCGAGTGGTCATTGGAGCGACTCATGAGAATGATGTTGGCTTAGATACCCGAATAACAGCTGGAGGCTTACATGAAATTTTTGATAAAGCTTTAACGATCGCACCGGGCTTAGCGAACGCCACAATTACGGAAACAAGAGTAGGATTTCGGCCATTCACACCTGGCTTCCTACCAGTAATTGGACGACTACCTGGTTATGATGGATTATTACTTGCAAATGGCTTAGGTGCATCTGGGTTAACAGTTGGTCCATATATGGGCTCAGAACTAGCAAAGCTTGCTTTGGGATTGGAAACTGAAATTGACCTTAGTATGTATGATGTTGCAGGCGCTATAGGATGACGGAGGACTATTGGAAAGGTAGGGTTGAATGATCAGATGTTATTACTCAATTAGCGATTGACTTATTTAATAGATTGGTAGATAGTAGCGTGTGGTGGGAAAGATACCTGGGCTATTATGGTGTATTTTCTTTGCCACCTTATGCTACTATTTTTTCTTTTCTCTGTTGCTAATTTCCTCTGAAACCACAAAAGCTAAATCTTCATTACCGAAAAGCGACAAAACGCCTAGTAGGGTATCATCTGAAATATCTCCAGATTCACTTTTTGGAACAGTTAATTCTATCGCTTGTTTAAGTGCATGGTTATCTGCTTGAAATGGATACGCTCGTTTGTAGACTTCCTCAGGGTCAAGATCATGATTGACACACCATTGGGCGAAGACAAGAATCATCATCTGCTCGTCCCTTTGGTATTTTTTAATGATTTGCTCTTCAATTTCTTTTTGACTCAATTTTGTTTCTCCTTTTTTGAATGGGGACTATCCCCTTTTTCTCCTTATTTGGACTGTGAGATGTTACACCATATTATGTGTACCAACTTTCAAGACAATATCTTCATTTGACATGGTTAACCCTCTATCAACTATTCAAATTTTATCAAAGGTTGGATTACATACCAAGTAATTTTTATAATATAAAAGAGATGTGTCCCTATTTGGAAGGAAAGTCTATTTTCGAAATATTATAAATGGTAAAATAAAGTAAATGAAAATTTGGGGGCTATCTTTTGAATGTGAAAATATTTTGGGCAGGTATTTTAATTGTTCTAATAGGTTGGGGCGGAAATTTCATCTATTATGAATCCAAGCAGATAGAACAGCCTATTTTTCTTGATCACTATTACGAAATGCATTTGAATGAAGAGAAAGTAGACATAACTTTTTATTATTTGACGAACAAGAAAGACACATCAAGCGTGAATTACGTGGATATTAATGGTGTTGACGCCTATCCCATTTCTGATGATTTTTCTTTCGTGTGGGTCGACACGAACACTCCTCAGTTTGAACAAGAGTTTTCACACCAGTATTTAAAATCGATTACTGTTTCTATTCCAAGTGATTCAATTCCATTGGAAAATAGTCGAGATGAAGTTTGGACTTTCGGTGAAATGGATGTGTTCTTTTCTGATGGTAAAACCATTCACGCCGATATTGGCAAGGTTGCTATTTCAAAACGAAGAAATATCCCAGGAGTGTTAGAATCTCGAATTGGAAGTAGCAGTAATCAAGGCGTGAGTGAACAATCATTTGTCGCCACAGAACCGATTACAATTAATGATATTTTGTTCCCATTTCCTGAAGACTTATCTCAAGAACTATTTGTTAAAATTGACCTTGACCATGAAAAGTTGAAGAAACTTGAACAACTTATGGACAATCCTGATATTCCAAAATGGTATCAAGACGATCTAAATAAAAATCGGGATGACGCACCAGGAATATCGATAAGTGATAATATCCTTCCATTAGAGTTGGAGAAAGATGATTGGGTTCGCTTATTGATGTACACCGATCAGACCAGGAGTAGTTATTTCTATTTTACTTTTAAAATTATCGGAACTTCAAAAGAGGATGAACCTTTTTTAATCGAAGTACCAATTATTGATCATCCTTACTTAAACGAGGAGAAAATTAAAGAAATTATCGCAAGTAAAGGAGGAGAGAATAATTGAACCAAGGATTTAAACGTCTATTTTGGGGTTATCTCTTAATCCTTTTAGAAATACACTATTTAGTGGTCGACATCCTACCTGATCCGTTGGGATATTACTTGATTTGCTCAGGAGTGGTGAAATTATCAAGAGAATTCCCATTATCTACTAAAGCTAAAAACTTAGCAATTTTGATGATATTTATTTCGATACCAACTGTATTCATTCAACAAAACGCTCCGGAATTAAATCAAAATTGGTTATGGAGCAGTTACGCAACAGCAATAGACATTTTGAATCTAATTCTCGTATTCTATTTATTTCAAGTTATTATGAAAGTCGCTACCAAACTTGGTGACTTAGCACTTATAAGTAGAAGTGCGATCACTTTCAAAGTCTATATTATAGTCATGCTCATTATTACATTTTCACAATCTTTCCTAATGAACACAACGAGTGATTGGATGTACGGATACGCTATAATCACAATTCCAATCTCGTTAATAATGGAAATCTTGTTTCTTTTATTATTGAGGAAAGTAGGGAAGGAAGTGAAGAATAGGGGAGAGTCAACTATTAAGTTATATTAGTCAAAATATGATAAGTAGGTGAAACATGTCAAAAAAAAGACTAATGCAAATAGCCTTTGTCGTCTTCTTCGTAATTTTAATAACTATTAATTATAATCCAACTTTGGAAAAGGCAATAAGTCAAAATATTGGGCCTGGTAATGTAATCGATGTTTTTAATAGCCAAAATAATGGCGTTGTCGTGTACAAATTTCTGAGTAATGATGGTTCTGAATCTCTTAATATTGGCGCATATGAGAAGAATATAGGAAGTTACGAATATATCTCAAACAACGAATTATCAATTGGTTTATCAACCACCAACCTTAGAGGATTTCTTACAAATTATTTTTTCACACACCCAAAAACGGATAATAAATATTTATATGGGATTATTAATACTCCTCAAAATGTAAAGGAAGTAAGAGCTAGTTATGATATACAATCTGAAAGTATAGCTGCGATGTCGATGGTTGTGAAGCAAATGTTCTTAATTCCAGTTGTTAATAATGTTGAACAGGCAGAGAATTGGTTGTTTTCTTTTTATGATGAAAATGGGAACTTATTAAAAGAAACGTCTGAATTTGCATACTGAATATAGTGGTTATTATACATTTTGATAAGAATAGTATGTTTTAGATCGAATTGATAATTGTTAATTCGAAAGGAGAGGTCTGATGAATAGACGAGTAGGTTTTGTTATTTTCATCGTGATGTCATTTGTATTGGTAGGTTGTATTGAAAAGTCACAGTCAATAGAAACGAAGACCTTGACGGAATTTTATGAAAAAAATCTTGATGATGTCAATAAGATTGTCATCATGCATGGGAGTGGGGATAAAAAAATCGTAAATGATTCAGCTAAAATAAAGGACATCCTAGTCAAAATAAAGGATATTAAGTTTATTCCAGAAGAAAATCAAGAAGGTAGAGTTGGTTGGCTTTATTCAGTTGCTCTTTATGTTGATGATGAAGAAACGTTTAAATTTCTCCCATCGAAAGTTAACGACAATTACTACTATACGGAACCGGAAATGATTCCTATTATTGATGATTTTTATAAAAGTCTAGATATTCAAGATAAGTAAAAAAGCTTGATACTGCATTTTTGAAAAAACGTGGAATTATCCCTCAACATGTAATCGATGTTTTTAATAGCCAAATAATGATGGTTCTGAATCGCTTAATATCGGTGCATGTGAAAAGAATATTGGAAGTTTTGAATTTATACTTATTAAAAGAAACGTTTGAATTTACATACTGAAATTAGTGATTACTATACATTATGGTGATAGTAAGGAGTTATCAATGCGAAAAACAATGATTGAACCTTGGTCTGAAAAATGGGGGTTTATGAATGAGGAGAAAGATGATCGTTTTTCTTTCAATTTGTTTTTTGTTTTTAGGTGTTGTTATTAGTAGTTGTTTACTGAAAAAGGATAATGTAAAAGATATTATCAAATATGATGGACGCAATTATTCGAATATTTCCGATGCAGATTGGCTTGAAGAAGAAATACATATGTATCAGAAAGGCGAGAAGATTGGGGAAATCAAAAGAAATTCAAAATTACCATTTCTATTATGGAATTTTTCAGCTACTAAATTACCTAAAGGTACTATTTTGTATAATACAGTTGGCACGAAAGAAGGAATAGTATCAATCATAATTTTAGCTGAAACAGAAAATGGGGATATCTTATATTATCGATGGCTGCCTAAGGAATAAACAATGTTAATGAACTTACTCTATAACTTCAATCAATTTAGATGAAATTAATAAACTATTTCGCTTAAGGGAGTGAGCGTTATGAATCTAAATCATACCAATAATATTTCAGTAGATGAGTTTTTTAAAATTCGCGAAAGCACGGAAGAATTAGTAGAGTTTGTTGATGGGACAGTGTATATGTCGCCTTCTCCATCACCGAAACATCAACGGATATCTGGAAAATTATTTATAAGTTTTAGTAATTTTCTTAGCGGGAAAGAATGTGAAGTATTTCATGCTCCATTGGATATTGAATTAATAAGTGAAGTAATAAATGGGACAAAAATTGTTATTCCAGACCTTAGTGTAATTTGTGATAAGGAGGGTTTTACTGACAGGCGTTATGTCGGTGTTCCTGGTTTAATCGTTGAAATACTTAGTCCTTCCAATCAAACACATGATTTAGTTACAAAATTAAATCTATATATGAATTATGGTGTTAAAGAATATTGGATTATTAATCCAATGCTAAATTCGGTATCTGTCTATTCTTTAAATGAAGAGGAAATGTATGAACAGCATGATTTGAAAACAGAGATTGGGAAAATAACATCAAAATTTTTAAAAGGATTTAATATTGATTTAGAGTATTTATTTGGTCAATAGTGGTGATGGGACGAAAGGAGTGATCTGATGAAGAAACGAGTAGGTTTAGTTTTTTGTATAGTCATGATATTTGCATTGTTTGGATGTATTGAAAAGTGGATGCCATTAGAAACAAAGACTTTATCTGAATTTTATGAGGGTAATCTTGAAGAAGTTAACAAGGTAGTCATTGCTGACGGGACTACAGGTGGCAAAAAAACACTGAATGATTCAAAGCAAATTAAGGATTTTTTAGACAAAATTAAGGATATTAAGTTCATTCCAGAAGAAAATCAAGAAGATGTAAAGGGTTGGCGTTATTCAGTTGCTCTTTATGTAGATGATGAAGAAACGTTTAAATTTCTCCCATCGCAAGTTAACGGCAATTACTACTATACAGAACCGGAAATGATTCCTATTATTGATGATTTATATAATAGTCTAGTTATGCAGGAGGAATAAAAAAAGCGGGACGGTGTATTTCAGACAAGGAGAACCGTCCCACTGAATCACTTAGATCCCCATAAAACGTTTACGATTTCTTTTTTGAATAGGTTTGTGTCGATGTTACATGTGTCAGCGTCTAGTCCGTATTGCCAACCAAATGCTTTTGAGCCTTCAGGTGCTTGTGGTTTAAATTCTGGCGCTTTGTCCTGAGTCGTAATACCATTATTCGGAGCTGCAGTCCAAATATAGTTGTTATCTGAGATGGCATCATTACTTTTAGCTGCTGCATTATATGCATCATATAATTTTTGTTCTGGATCAAATACACCGTATATACCAGATTCATATTGTGAAGTTTCGATTGTTTCATACCAACCTGTTATAAACTTTGAATCTACTGGATAATTTGGTTCAATATCAGCGAATATTGCTACACCTTCTGGAATACCTAAATCTTTTGCAAGTTTAATAGCTTCTTTCGCTTGTTTGACACCATTATCGTATCCTGTCGCGTTATCAAAATGATTGTAGATTGGGAGTATATAGTCGCCTTTTGAATGAATTAATTTCACTTGTTCGGCAGTAAGCCCGTTAGAAACTCCTTCGATATCACCAATATAGCGACCAAACACGACTGGATCACCAAAGTTTTCTTTTACACAAGCATAAAATTCTTCAGTTGTTTCACTCGCAGAATCGATACCCCAAACTACTTCTGGCAAGTTCTCATCAGGTTTTGTTCCGTATTTGTCTTCTTTGTTACCGTCATTATTATTACCCTTGTTATTTTCTGCATCTTCATTTGAGCTACCTTCACTTTGATTATTTCCAACCTCATTTTTTACATTTGCTTCAACATGATCACCAAAATTGTTTTGTAGGTTATTTTCAAATTGAGTAGCACTTCCAAAGAAACTATTTTCGATAATATTGTTTAGCGTAACCGTTGCATTTCCTTTCAATAGGTTTTCAATTGTATTAGTAACCTTAGCTGTACCGCTTCCATCACCACTATTAGTAATTGAGTTGTCGATAGCTGCTTTCGAAGCATCAGAAATATTATTTGTAATTGCTGTATTGACAGTGACATCACCGTCACCTTGAATATTATTTTGGATATTATTATTTATCGTGATATTTACGTCATTCGCTTGGTTAGAAGAATTAGTAGATGTTTCGGTTGTATGATTTGTGTCTGATGAAGCAGATTTTACTTTTTCATCTTCATTAAGAAAGAAGAAAACGGCAAGACTCGCTAGGATGACCAGTACGGACGACAAAATGATATTGTAACTTCTTTCCTTCATCTTCTCACCTCAATTTTCATTTATTGAATGAGAATAGTGTTTTTTCCAGTACTCTCATTCTCTATATCATATGAAAATAAAGGCTCCCCAGTGTGGACGACATATAGACAGAACGACATAATTAATATCGTACTAAAGTATTATCAGAAATAAAAAATAAAATGTGGCTATATGATAAAATTATGATGAAGGTCATAATGGGAGTGATTTTTCATGGCGAAGAAACATTGGAAGAGGGCTGTTTTTTTAATACTTGTTGTATTTCTTATATTTATCATTTATTCCGGTTTTAGTATTTGGGCTTTTAGTGAAAAGGAGGAATTAGTGAAAACAGATGCAGCTGTTGTGTTAGGTGCTGCTACATGGGACGATCAACCATCACCGGTATTACGTGAAAGGATTAATCACTCAATTTGGTTATATCAGAATGGGTATGTCGATAAGATAATCTTTACCGGTGGCAAGGGGGAAGGTAAAAAGTATGCAGAGTCCGAGGTTGCTAGAAACTATGCCATTAATAATCAGGTGAATCACGAAGATATTTTAATTGAAACTGAATCTACAATTACTGAGGAAAACCTTACATATGCGTTTGAGATTGCGACAAAAAATAACTTAAAGACTTTTACAATTGTAAGTGACCCATTGCATATGAAACGTGCGATGTTAATGGCGGAGAACACTGGAATGACCGCTTATCCAGCACCGACCCCAAGTTCTGTATATAAGACAGCGAAAAGTAAAATTCCTTTTTTTCTACGAGAATTATTCTTTTACAGTGGGTATATAATTAGTCAACCATTTCGTTAACATATTTTTTTGTCTTTTAATGCACATATTTCATTTCCGAACATATATTAACTTCTGTGTGAGAATTTAGTTTGGAAGGAAGATTATCAATGACTTATAATCAAGGAACATCAATCAAAATTAGCAATAATGGTGCGGGGACAGAATTTAAGATTGTCGAATCTAATATGTCTGATCCGACTGAAGGAATATTCGCAGTGGTAACACCTATAAAAAAACAATAACAATATGTAGGAAACCATCTTTAAAATAGTACATAGAAAAGATGGTTTTTTCTTTCCACTCGATAGTGGAAGATTTTATATATTAATTTCTCCTAACGTAATAACAAGTAAGATCAATAAGATCCGAATAAGGCGATCATGAGTAACAGTTTTTAAAAGGATTGCCAGAACAATGCCCGTGTATGGGACTTCTTCTATCGAAATAACAACTAATACCTCTAATAAAGAAATAACTGAATCAATTACAAATTCATTACTTAGGTTATCCATTGCAGTTCACTGTCCTCTTTTTGAATTATGGTATTCCGAAAAAACAAGAACGTGTCGCTCATTCTTCAATTCAATAAATATAGACTTTTTTATAAATATTAGCTTAGTTATGGTAATATTAAATGAGAGAAAGATTTAGTATTTTACGTTCCTTTTGTAGTCAAATGCATTAAAGGGGTTGAATACTCTGATTCATTTCTTAGAATCTGTTCAAGAGGCAATGATTATTGTAATGGCTATTTGCACATTTTTTTACAATTGGCAACTCAGAAAAATAAGGCGGGATAGAAAACTGACTTTCTTTGAATCCATCATGTATATCGTCTCTTATTTCGCATATTTCCTATGGGCAGGGAGTCTTTTTTTGCTTTGGCTAGATTCATAAATACTTGTTCTGAAAGGACTGATTAAGAATGAAATTGAAATTGATTAACAGTGTTAGAACGAATAATTTTAATGACAAGGAAATAATGGACAAAATTAAAGCATTATGGGAAGACGCAACACGAAGCCTACAAAACTATCAAAATAGTATATTTGGTGTTTATTTTGATTATGAAAGCAACTATAAAGGAGACTACTCATTAGCAGTTGCGATTGAAGATGTAGAGGCAAGTTTCGGAATACCCGATACAGAGAATTACACAGTATTTAAAGTCGATACAACTGATAAACAAGGGATTTTTAAAGCGTGGAGTAATATATGGCAGTTAGAAGAACACGGTGAATTAAACCGTGCTTATACAATCGATTTTGAAAAATATCATCCAAATGGCGATGTTGAAATACATATTGCAGTAAAGTGAAACTTCAATCAGTGGGGATTATCATATCCCCCACTGATTGTTAGTTGAACCAATCGGGCTTTTACTGGCAGTTATTCCTCACATAATCTTATCGGTTTTCTTTACGTTTTGAAGTTAGGGATATACTGCCAGTTAATGCGGGATAAAATAAATCAATTAGATAAAAAGTGGGGGTTCTTATGAAAAAGAAAATATCGTTATTAATTGTATGTTGTTTAATGGTGGTCATTACAGCTTGTTCTCAAACAGCTAATTCATCTGAAGGAAATGAGAGTCAGCTTAAAGAAGAAAATAGTAAACTAACTAAACAAGTAAATGAAAATGCAGAGAAATTAAAAGAATTAACAAAGAAATTAGAGGAACAAAATAAACAACTTGAAGATATGACTAAGGAAAAGGAGAATTTTGTATTTGTTAGTAATTTATCAAGAGATTTTGTACAGGCACATACTACAGGTGATGAAGAGAAATTACGTGAGTTAGTATCTGAAGATGTCGTAATTGAAAATAGAGAAAATAACATATATGCCATCATAAAAGGTCATGATTATGAATGGGAGTTATTTAACAATGAAGCTAGTACTCAATTAGATGACTGGGTTATTCAAGGATATGAATATGATCGTGAAACGGATACATATAGTCTGAATATGAGAGAGTTCATAACAGATGAAAATGGAGAGCCAGTTACTCCTCCAACATTTTTAAGTCTAACATTTAAATATGTGGGAGAAGACTGGAAGATTATTAGTATTTCATTTGATGTATAAAATGAGTAAGGATAAAGTGTAACTTCAATCAGTGGGGGTTTTACTGCCAGTTAAAACGGGATAAAATATGCCAGACAGAGCAAGCTTTCTATAGGAGAATCATTCAGAATAGCTGTTGTAAAAAATAGGCCGAGAAAAAAAGGTGATAAAATGGCAAACAAAAATGAAGCTAGATGGAACTTTGACAATAGTTACACCCATTTACCGAAGTCATTCTTTTCTAGCATGAATACAAACCCAGTTAAGTCACCGAAACTGGTTATTTTAAATGCTTGTTTGGCAAAATCATTAGGGTTGGATTCAAAGGAATTACAGAGTGATAACGGGGTAGCTGAGCTCTCTGGCAACGATATACCTGCATATGCTTCACCACTTGCACAGGCATATGCTGGGCATCAATTCGGACATTTTACAATGCTTGGTGATGGAAGGGCACTGCTTCTTGGTGAACAAATCACTCCACAGGGTGAACGCTTTGATATTCAGTTGAAGGGATCAGGAAGAACACCCTATTCAAGGGGTGGGGATGGCCGTGCGGCACTTGGACCGATGTTACGAGAATATATCATTAGTGAAGCGATGAATAGCCTAGGAATTCCAACTACTCGAAGTCTCGCTGTCGTTACAACAGGCGAAGCAATTATTCGTGAAGAATATTTACCGGGTGCCATTCTCACACGAGTAGCTGCAAGCCATCTCCGAGTGGGTACTTTTGAATATGCTGCAAGACTAACTACGGTGGAGGACCTTCAGGCACTTGCGGATTATGCCATACAGAGACATTATCCACATTTAGTGGATCATAAGGAACGCTATTTAGCACTGCTCCAAGAAGTGATTAAAAAACAAGCTTCATTAATTTCAAAATGGCAGCTTGTTGGCTTTATACATGGGGTAATGAACACGGATAACATGACCGTCAGTGGTGAAACAATCGATTATGGACCATGTGCATTTATGAATCAATACGATCCTGCAACGGTTTTTAGTTCCATTGACAGGCAAGGTCGATATGCGTATGGCAATCAGCCATATATTGGCGCGTGGAACCTTGCACGATTTGCAGAAACACTTTTACCACTACTAAATGAAAGTCATGAGGAAGCTGTCAAAATAGCCGAGAATGCGATTTCTGAATATGGTAAGATCTATGAGACAAATTATCTCAAGGGAATGAAAGCGAAGCTTGGGCTATTCAATGATGAAGATCAAGACGAAGCACTAGTTAAAGAGCTTCTCGCAATAATGCTGAAAAATAAAGCAGATTATACGAACACGTTCATACATTTAACGTTTAACACAATCGAAAAATCCGTTTTATATAACAAACCAGATTTTACAAAATGGCATGAGAAATGGCAGGCTAGATTAGAAAGGCAGCAGCAATCAATGGAATCAATTCATGAATTAATGCGAAATAGCAATCCAGCAATTATCCCACGTAATCACCGTGTGGAAGAGGCATTAGATGCTGCAGTTGAAGATGAGGACTACAGTGTGATGGAGCAACTACTTGATGTTCTTTCTAATCCATATGGACATACTCCTGAACAGGCTGAATACGCATCACTACCACCTGATTCGGATGAACCATTTCGTACATTTTGTGGAACTTGATTCACTTTTTCTGCCCTCCGGCATACATGTACGGAGGGCAGATCTTTTTTCCAATGAGCATGGAGGTGATGTAATGATTAAATATGTAATTTTTGATTTTGATGGGACACTTGTTGATTCTAAAAAAGCATTTGTATCTAGTTGGAATATACTTGCAAAAAAATATCATTTTAATGAATTAAAAATGACTGATTTAGAAGCAATGAAAAAGCTATCAATGAAGGAAAGAAGTAAACGATTAAATTTCCCTCTTTATAAAATCCCTTTCGTTATACCGAAATTTTATAAACTATATCAGTCTTCTATTCATGAGATTAAAATAATTGATGGAATCAAAGAGATGCTCCAAAAACTAGATGAAAAAGGATATAAATCTGCCATTATCTCTTCGAATTCACAGGAAAATATTAGTACTTTTCTAAAGGATAATCATGTAACAGGTATAACAAAGGTTCTCTGCTCGAGCAGCATCTTTGGTAAAGATAAGTTGATAAATCGTTTTCTAAAGGATAATAGATTGGCAGCGTCTGAAGTCATTTATGTCGGGGATGAACAAAGGGACATTATCGCTTGTAAACAAACAGGTGTGAAAATGATTTGGGTTGGCTGGGGATACGACTCTATTGAGGTTGTAGAAAAAATGAAGCCTGACTATAAGGTATATAAGCCTGATGAGATTTTGAATCTATTATAGAGGGACTCTCGGGATATTTTACTCGTGATAATAATCCATAAGTACCGTCCTCCTGGTCTAAAAATACTAGCTTTTTCTTCTTGAAGTTGTTAATATCTACTAGGTATGTTTTGATTACAAATTGAACGTGAATCCTATATACTAGGAAAGTGTGTGTCGTGATTATTAAAGAATTTTAAATGAAATGATTTTACTTTTTGAAGGAGTGGCATTTGTTGACTGTTACGAAAGAAGAAACAATGATTGTAGAAATAAATAAATTAGATGAAAAGGGTTCAGGACAAGCGGTTGTATGTCGGGAAAATGAACTTGGCAATCGTAAAAAATTAACACTTACTATTCCACAAACTTTACCAGGGGAAAAAGTACGTGTGACTGTTGATCAGCCTGACCGAAAACGTAGAAGAGCAATGGCTGAGGAAATTATTGATGCTCATCCTGAAAGAATCGGCCCGGATTGTCCACATTTTGAAAAATGTGGGGGATGTGTGTGGCAGCATTGGGATTATGCTGGACAATTAAAGCAAAAGACGAAACATGTGAAGCATGCTGTAGAATCTCAAGGTTTTGATCCGAATCTTGTTCAAGATACAATTGGCATGGACAATCCATGGCATTATCGTAATAAAATGGAGTTCACATTTGCAATAGATGGTTCACTTGGTCTCCATGAACAAGGGAACTTCCGTAAAATTATTTCACTTGAAACATGTTTAATCGCGGGTAAAGAAATGGTTGAAGCTGCAATGGAAGTGGCTGAATGGGTGAAGGACCATCAGTTAAAAGGTTATAACAAAGACCTTCATGAAGGTTTGTTACGCCATTTGATGGTAAGACAGTCATTTGTAACTGGAGAAATGATGCTTGCACTTTTTGCTACTGAAGGTCCGGAAGCACATCTTGAGAAGGCTGCTCAAGATTTGGTTCAGCGCATCGGAAATAAATTCCCACAGGTTAAGAGCTTATTATGGCTTGAAAATACGGATTGGGCAGATAGAACTCAATCAGAAAAGACTCATATCCTAGCAGGAAGAGATTTTATCTATGATGAAATGGATGGCTACCGTTTCCGACTATGGTTTGATACCTTTTTCCAAACAAATCCGACCCAAGCTCAAAAACTAGTTGATTTAGCGATTGAAATGGGGCAACCAAAGAAAACGGAAAAAATGATTGACCTCTTCTGCGGTGTTGGTACATTTTCGCTACCATTCGCAAGTAGAGTAGGAAAGCTTGCTGGAATTGAGATTGTTGAAACTTCAATCGAATCTGCCAAACGTAATGCAAAGGATAATGGCATCGAAAATACTTTCTTTTTAGCAAAAGATGCGCGAAAAGGAATTGATGAAGTATTAGAAAGCTTTGGCAATCCTGAAATTTTATTACTTGATCCACCAAGATCAGGCGCCGGTGGAAAAGTAATGAGAAAAATAGGACGCGCAAAACCTGCGCGAATCGTCTATGTATCATGTAATCCAGACACATTCGCTACCGATATTAAGGAGCTTGTTGAATTTGGCTATACATTAGAAATTGTACAGCCAGTTGATTTATTCCCTCATACGATGCATGTTGAGGCAGTTGCAAGACTTAGTTTGAAACAATAGTTTAATATATAGTGTTTTAAAAAATGACGATTTTATTTTCTAGTACCGATACCTTTCGAATCGTTAAATAATATAATAAAATGTTAATTTTTATTTTACACCGCAAATTGCGGTGTTCAGATTGTCGACAAAAGGCATCGAGAGGACTCCCTCTCGGTGTCTTTTGTCAATTTGGGATGAAATTACGATTAAAATACGTTGATTTCCGCTCCAGATGTTTGCTTTCCGGGGGGCGTTCGCCGAGCCTCCTCGGCGCTGACGCTTCTGCGGGGTCTCGCCTGTAACGCTAATCCCCCAGGAGTCAAACACCTGCCGCTCCAATCAACTAGTTGAGCACTTTCAAGCAGGTTACTAAGCCCAATTTGCAAATTTTTTAAAATATATTGCAGCACAAGCTGCGTCAGTAGCTACCGCCAGTGACTTCTTTACTTTTTCTATAACTTATATGATGATCATCTTAATCAAAACTACGAGGTTGATACTTGGACGACCGATCCCTGAATATAAGTTTTCAACTAAGGGTAGATGAACGAAAAATCAATCGCTGAATCTAGCTTGTGTACTAAATGATCTTCAGGAACTAATTGACCGATTGTCAGCATTTCTAATTACTCACGTTCATTTGCTTGGTTTCTTGCCATCATGGTTCGTCACCTCGAAAAGTATTTTATTAAAAAGTTGAAGTTGATTGGAACGGAGGATGGCGACTCCTCGATAATGCTGCATATTTTCTACATGCGATGAATATGCTGCCGTAGCTTTACTGTCCCACGGGAAAAGCGGTTCGGCCCGACCGTGGAAAGCGACCACACGGAGTGAAAATCATCCTACATCATTTACCCATTTCTATTCTAAATGAAAAAAAACTGCAGGCCGCAAATTGTGGTGTTTTTTGTATAAATAAATGATGAATAGTTCAATCAGATTGACCGAGCTATACATCATTTTATTAATTCCAATAATACAACTCTTCGTTATTTTCAATTAAAAAAGTAGCTACTAAGCATAGCGATTTAAAAGGACTATTGAAAATATTTAATAAGTGTTATAATTTTCAGAAATGAGGTGATATGATGGTGGATAAAATGGTCGATAGTTTACTTGAAAAAGTAAATTATTTGAAAAAGGAACAAATAGAACAATTAAGAGAAGCAATTTCATTTGCTATAAAGGCACATCATGGACAAAGAAGGGCTACAGGTGAACCATATATTATTCATCCATTTACAGTTTGTGAAATACTTACTGATTATAATGCCGACGTAGTTACTCTTATTTCTGCATTATTACATGATGTTGTAGAAGATACAAATTACACCATTGTTGATATCATTCGAAATTTTGGTTCACAGGTTGCTTTAATTGTTGAGGGATTAACAAAAGTGGATAAGGGTACATATCAAAAAGAGGAATATAATGCGATTAATGTAAAAAAATTGCTTACTGCATCTATTGAAGACGTTAGAGTAGCAATTATTAAAATTGCGGATAGACTTCATAATATGAGGACTCTTTCAGTGAAGAAAATTGAACAAAAAGTAGCCTATGCAAATGAAACTTTATCATTTTTTTCACCTCTTGCTGAAAGATTAGGTTTATTCAAAATGCAAGTGGAGTTAGAGGAATTGGGATTTGGATATTTAAACCCGACAAAATATCAAAAGATAAATAAGCTAATAAACAACTATCAAAATCTATTTATCGAAAAGTTCAGGATATTTATTGATGAAATGAAAGTTGGAATAGATACCCCTCCAATCGAGCTAGAATGGGGGAAGGTTCCGATATACAAGTCATACTCATTGTTGCAAGAGGGATCTCCATTTTCAGACTTGTTCACAATCAAAGTTATTACAGATTCAAGTATTGATTGTTATACCGTTCTTGGTAGAATACATACTGCTTATAAACCAATAGATCAACAATTTCAAGATAACCTCGCAATAGAGAAGAATATATTTTCCAACCATTTAAGTACGAAAGTTTTAGTAAATGATGTTGAGGTCAGATTCAATATCCTTACAAAGGACAATTTAAAAAATAATCAATTAGGTGTTTTTAGCTTAATACATGATAATTTAACTAGTGGTGAAATTAAGTCATTGAGTATGGGAATTCTTAAAGATTCGATTGAAGCAGTAAAGTTGATTTCGAAAGATCCAATAGAGTTTTATGATTTGATTTCATATGAGTTACTACAAAAAGAAATTACAGTTTTCACACCTAAATTAGATGCTGTCTTATTACCGGAAGGATCGACAATTATTGATTTTGCATTTAATTTTAATCCTTCTTTGGCAAAAAGAATGATACACGTTCGAGTAAATAACGAGATTAAACCATTGAACACAGTCCTTAATGATCTAGATATTGTGGAAATAATAACAGTTGATAATGATACAGTTAGTTTAGTTTGGTTAAATTATGCTCAAACTGCAAAAGCGTGTAAAGAAATAAATGGCTTAATAATCAACTAAAGGTAATGCAGTTTTGAGAAAAGACCCCTAATTTTTAAACACATGTTGTCCAATGACAACCGTAGTTTCTCTTGAATCTAGCCAACGGCTTGTTGCAATGTCTGGGTTGTAAAAGAATAATGAATCTTCTGCTATATTTCTCATGTCAGTTAGTGCTGCATATACTGCCTTAATGGACTCTTCGTCCGCTGGTTTATTAACTTGTCCATTTGCAACGGGTTGAAATTGTTTGCGCTGATAAATAACTTCTCTTATCGTATCTGGAAATTGAGGGCTTTCTAAGCGATTTAAGACAACTGCGGCTACTGCTACTTTTCCTTCGAAAGGTTCTGTTTGCGCTTCAGCTCGTACAATTCTTGCTAATAAATCAATTTCTTCATCTGTGAATTTACTACTTTCAGTGTTCGTATTTTTCATTGTGATACTTTCTGTCTTAGAAATGGTTACCCCTTTTATAAGTTCAGGTGTGTTTTTTGGAGTATCCGTATTTATATGTTGACCGACAATAATCAGGTCTAAATTTTCAACTTGCGGGTTTGCCTCTGCTAACTCATTTAACGTCATCCCTTGTTCTGCAGCGATTTCTGACATTGTATCACCTTCAACAACCGTATAAGCAAATGCATCGTTAGCAAAAATAAGTGATGCTATTAAAGCTAGTCCAAAAATTAGTTTTTTCATTTGAGAGTCCTCCTAGTTTTTAAGTATTGAGAAACACTTATTTACTCTATGTCTATGAAAAAATAAAATTGGATAGTATTACAGTTTGTTTACATGAAAATGACAAGCGATAGATTAACATGAAGAACATAAAAAGGAGTCCCTTTGGTCTACTGACCTTTAAGGACTCCCTTTATGTATATTTTATTTATTGTTTATGGAAGGATGTTGCCTGCTGCACGATAGATGCTATACCATTCTTCACGTGTCAGTTGAATGTCACTTGCTTTAATGCAGTCTTTTAACCTGTCAATATTCATCGTACCGGTTACCGGCTGCATGTTTGCAGGATGTCGTAAAAGCCAGGCGATCGTAATCGTCGTGTTACTTACTCCATATTTATTAGCTATTTCATTAATTGCTTGGTTCAATTCTGGGAACTTATCGTTATCAAGGAAAACACCTTCAAAGAACCCATATTGGAATGGAGACCAAGGTTGAATGGTAATATCATTCAGTCTACAGTAATCAAGAACACTTCCATCTCTGTCAACGGCAGAATCATTTTCCATATTTACATTAATCCCATTTGAGATCATATTAGCGTTAGTGATACTTAATTGAAGTTGGTTTGCAACTAGTGGTTGCTTCACGTATTTCTTTAACAGTTCGATTTGCATTGGTTTCTGATTAGAGATTCCAAAATGTCTCACTTTTCCAGACTGTTCAAGAATGTCAAACGCTTCAGCCACTTCCTCAGGTTCTACGAGGGCATCTGGACGATGTAAAAGTAGAACGTCAAGATATTCTGTTTTCAAGCGTTTCAATATCCCATCAACAGAATTTAAAATATGTTCTTTCGAAAAATCAAACATTCCCTTACGAATCCCACATTTTGATTGCAAAATCATCTTCTCACGTACAGCTGCATTCATATGGATCGCATCTGCAAAAATCTCTTCACACTCACCACCACCATATATGTCTGCGTGATCGAAGAAATTCGCACCTTCTTCGATAGCTGTTTGGATGAAATGTTCTGCCTCGTTTTTATCAAGTGAATTAATACGCATACAACCAACCGCAATGGCTGGTACCTCAAGTGTGCTGCTTCCTAATTTAATTGTTCTCATGTTTTTCCCTCCATATTATGTAACTTGTAGGTGTGACACCATTTAATTATATATGATACAATTTTCCTGAATGTATTGAAAGTGAGAGGCTTTGTTCTTGGATCATTTTTCAAAAACGTCCAGAAGTTTTAATAGGGGGTAAATCAAAAGATGAGCATCAATATACTTGTAGTTGATGATGAAAAAGAAATTGCTGATTTAGTAGAATTATATTTAAAAAATGAAAACTATCATGTACATAAATATTATAAAGCTGAGGATGCTCTAACATGTATTGCAGAAGAAAAATTGGATCTCGCCATTCTTGATATTATGATGCCTGAAATTGATGGCTTCGAGTTATGTCGGACTATAAGAGAGACTTATCATTTTCCTGTCATTATGCTATCAGCAAAAGGGGAAGAAATTGATAAAATCACTGGTCTGACGTTAGGTGCTGATGATTATATAACGAAACCATTTCGACCATTGGAGCTTGTTGCACGTGTAAAAGCGCAACTACGAAGATTTAAGACATATAATCAGCAGGAATCGGAACAAAATCAAACTTTCCTTGCATTCTCAGGTCTAGTTCTCGATCAAAATACTAGAAAGTGTATGTTAAATGAACAATCTATTTCCCTAACACCAACAGAGTTTTCAATTTTATGGTATTTATGTGTCAATAGGGGAAGAGTGGTCAGCTCAGAAGAAATATTTCAGGCTGTTTGGGGAGAGAAGTATTTAAACAATAATAATACGGTAATGGTTCATATTAGGCATTTACGGGAAAAGATGAATGATTCTACTGAAAAACCAAAATATATTAAAACCGTCTGGGGAGTAGGGTATACGATTGAAAAATGAATTTAGCAAATTAAAAAGAAAAATCATTTTCCAGATTGTAATGATTACTGTAATAGCAGGGTTTATCGGCTATTTTATTAACTATTTGATTATTGACGGTGTGCTGCAAGATCCATTTGCTAATTGGTTTATTAGCTTTTGCGAACGAGTACTACGGTATGACTATATGACTGCACATAATATGTATATTGAATTATTTCGGCAAAATAAACCATTATGGCTAGCAATTGGTTTCATCTTTATTTTACTACTTATCTTCTACTTTGCACTTAACAGATTCACTCGCTATTTTAATGAAATCAGTGCCGGAATGAATAAGCTGGCTGAGGAATCAGAGACAGAAATTCATTTGTCACCTGAGCTTGAATTCATGGAGAAAAAATTAAATTCAGTAAAATCCAAGTTAGAAAAACGTACGAAGGATGCTCTTGAAGCAGAGCAGCGAAAAAATGATCTAGTTGTCTATTTGGCTCATGATATTAAAACACCACTTACATCTGTAATTGGATATTTAAGTCTACTAGATGAAGCATCAGATATGCCAATCGAGCAAAAAGCAAAATATACAAAAATCACATTAGAAAAAGCGATTCGTTTAGAAAGTTTAATCAATGAATTTTTCGAAATAACAAGATTTAATCTTCAAACTATCATACTTGATAAAGAAAAAATCAATTTATCTTTTATGCTTTTGCAAATGGCAGATGAATTCTATCCAATGCTATCTCCGATGGGAAAAGAAGCTGTGGTTCATACACCTGAGAATCTTTTTATACAAGCAGATGCAAATAAATTAGCAAGAGTATTTAATAATATTTTGAAAAATGCAATCGCATATAGTGATGAAAATAGCACAATCGATATTCGTGCAAATACAGATGATCACCTTGCAATTATTCGTTTTACAAATCGTGGTAAATTCATTCCACCTCAAAAATTACAAGCGATATTTGATAAATTCTATCGGCTTGATGATGCCCGTTCAACTCAGACTGGCGGATCAGGACTAGGACTTGCAATTGCGAAGGAGATTATTCATGCTCACGGTGGTACGATAACTGCTGAAAGTAATGAAGAAAAAACAACTTTTACCGTCACCATTCCTATTCAATCTTAAGGAATTCTTAAGAATTAACTAATAGAATGTTAAAAAACAACTCTTTTAATTATGTTTCAATAGAGACATGATCATGAAGGAGTTGTTTTAACATGGGAACAAGAAAACTAATAATAAGGACAATATTACTATTAGGAATTATGACAGTATTCATAATCGCTTATGGTACGAGTGAAAAATCCAATATTTCGATTCAAGATAAATTGATTCATTTAACTAAAAATATTCAATTGAAAGATTCAGAGAAAAGTGAATCTGAACTAAGCAGCACGAACGCTATTTTAGTTAGATTAACTGACAATAAAATTGTTGAGGAAAAGGATAGTCAAGAGGTCATCTATCCTGCATCCCTTACTAAAATCATGACAACCTTAGTTGCAATTGAAAGCATTTCAAATGTAAAGGAACGGGTAATCCTACCAGATAGTATGTTTACAAGACTGTATGAAGAAAACGCATCTATGGCCGGTTACTTACCAAATGAGGAAATTGCAGCAATTGATCTTCTTTACGGCATCATGCTGCCGTCAGGGGCAGAAGCATCTGTTGGATTGGCAACTTATATTGCTGGTTCAGAGGAAAGCTTTGTCCAACTAATGAACGAAAAAGCGGAGCAGCTTGGAATGGATAACACACATTTTACAAACGTGACTGGACTACATAATCCTGACCATTATACAACGGTTAAGGATCTCTCAATACTTCTAAAAGTTGCCTTAAAAAATGATACATTTAGAACAATTTTTACAGCTGAGAGGTATTCCACTTCACCTACAAATCTTCACCCAGATGGAATAACTTTTAAAAGCACTATGTTCAAAAATATTGGTACTAACGAATTGGATAATGGACAAATCATCGGTGGAAAAACAGGTTATACCGAGGAAGCCGGACTTTGCCTAGCTAGCCTTGCAGAAATAAATGGGGAAGAATATATATTAATTACAACAGGGGCCCCAGGAAACCATCAGACTGAACAGTTTAATATAACGGATGCATTATTAGTCTATGGGGAATTATGAATTGGGATATGTTCAAGTCGTGAGAGGACTTATGAAACACTTTCTTAAAAGGGGGATTTTCATCAAATGGATCATTCAGGATTGTTAATGATGGCTATCGTTTGGGGTGTTTTATATATCTATTTTTTAACACCTCTACCTTTTCAAAAATCAACGGAAACAGAACAGCATTCTGAAATGAAATTTGGTAGTGCGTTAAAATTGAGTGTTATAAAAATCACCTTTCATAGAAAAGCAATTCTGGCATTCATCCTATTGTTGATCACCTTGTTTGTAACGTGGTGGTCTCAAGTACAGAATGAAATATATAACGAAATACATGGAATAAGCTTGCAGACAACACCTATAAACTACACGGTAGGAACAATAGTGTATGCAGTAATTATCTATTTGTTAATGGTTGGTAGAAGAGCGTTAAAGTTGTATAAATATATTTGATGAGTTCCCTTAATATAGAATTTTAAAAAATTGCAAATGAATGGGTGCTTAAAAAAGAGGAAATAGGTACTTCCATATAGAATTTTTACAGAGTCTAAAAATCTATTATATAGGTGGGAGCACACATATGAAAAAGCTATTTCAGTATAACTGGCAGGTTAGAGAAGATTGGTTTAGATGGTGCGAAGATATCCCAGAAGAGGAATTACTTAAGAAACGGGTTGGTGGTGTCGGTAGTGTCCTGTACACTCTGTTTCATATCGTAGATGTCGAACAAAGTTGGATTCATTTTTTGAAAACACAACAAAATTTAGAGGAGCCACCGTTTGAAGATTATGCAAGTTTGTCAAAAGTGAAAGCTCTATCAAACCAATTTCACGCTGAGATTGAACCGTTTATACAGTCTTGGACGAATGAAATGGATTCCTTAACAATACAAGCAACTAATTCCAAGGGTCAAACTGCGACTTTTAGACATGGGGAAATAATGCAGCATGTCATTGCTCATGAAATACATCACATTGGTCAGTTGTCTGTTTGGGCAAGAGAGATTGGACGGGAACCAGTGACCGCGAATTTAATATTCAGAGGACTATACGAATGAAAAATTGTGTCACTATAGCGTGCTTTACTTTAAATTGGCTGCCATTTCGGTAGCTTTTTTTCTTCTTCCACTACCGTGAAAATATACTTAAGAAGGGATTTAAACAAATCGTATTGAACTATTAACAGAACATGTTGTTTAGGAGGACTATAATAAATGGATATAAAAGCTGGAGACCCAAGAGATTTGTTAAAAACCATTATTGATGAATATAAGATAACACCCTATAGTATGAGTTTAATCAGTGGGATTGACGAAGTGAAAGTGTTAGAATATGTAAACTATGATACTGATTTATGTTTTTTACCAGTTGAGAAGTTGCTTGATTTTACGGATTTGATATTGTTCCTTTCAGTTGGAATGAAAGATGTAACGCCAGACGAAAGGGTATCATCCATTATTGAACATTTAAATGTTTCTTATAATATCTCGTTTGAGACATTATCGATATATGCAAATATAGAGGAAAAAGAATTAAGACAGTTTATAGATGATTATGACTCTTTATCATTTGAAAAACGCTACAGATTAGGCTTAGTAGTTCTGTTTTTACATTTTGTGCTAACAAAGAAATAAAAGATCGTTGTATGGGGGCTATAGCCAAGTAGGATTATACCTAATTTTGTTGAAATTATTAAGCTAATGAAACAGGATAGTTGTAGAAGTATTATGGCCAACAGCTTGGTGAAAATACCTACAAAGAAGATTTAAAAGTAGGTATTCATTTGGAAAAAATCATCTTAATTTGTAGCTTAATTTTTATAACTGTATCACATCTCAAGTAGAAGCTAAATATAGCACCTATACTTTTAGAACGAAAAGGTATGAAATAATGAGTTATTGTCACATCATTTATATTATATGCAATTATTCTGTAAGTCTTATGTAAGTCTTATGTATGACTAGCGGGGATGTTACTTTAAAAAAGGAGTTGTATAAAATGGATGGAAAAAAAGATACAGAAATAAAATGCTCTCCAAAAGCAGAAAACATTCTACATCAGATCAATAGTAAAACTAAGCTAGGCGACTTACGAAAAATCGCGAAGGACATTAAAAAAGATCACGAACTAGCTATGGAACTTTGGTCATCCGAAGAGTTTTTGCCCAGACTTTTAGCAATCTTGATTATGGACAAAAAACATCTGTCAAAAGATGTGATAAATAAGCTTGATATGGATATGCAGACCCACACTTTTGATGAGCGAAATAACTTAATGGATTGGTTAATGGCTAATCAGCTTACCAAGGACAAGAAGATAATTGCGTTGATGGAGTCATGGGAAAATAGTCCTTCTGCTCTTCAAAGGCGAGCTTTCTGGTATTATCAAGGGCGATTGAGATGGACTGGACAAACACCACCTGATAACACCGCTGACTTGCTTTCTGCAATAGAAGCTAATATTACGCTGGAAGAACCGGAAGTTCAATGGGCTATGAATTTCACCGCAGGCTGGATAGGCGTTTATGATGAAAAGAATCGTGCACGTTGTATTAAACTTGGTGAAAAAACGGGTCTTTACAAAGATGAAATAGTAGCAAAAGGATGTACTCCCAACTATTTGCCAGAGTTCATTACGATTGTGGTTAACAAACGACATAATAATTAGTTGCCTCTCAAAAACTTATTAGGGTTTGATGTAAAAAATAAAGGAATTCAAAGCCTTAATTTTTACCATAGGCTTATAAATAAAATCACCTCATTTGTGAAACATACAAATGAGGTGATTGACTTTGAGGATGGAAAAAATTATAGGCTCATTACTTATAATTTTATTTATAGTTTCTTTTACCGATAATGCCCAAGCTAATGAACAGCAAGATAATTCTAACTATTTTAAAGTTGATTTAACTGGCTATGAAGTATATTCTTTTGGTGATTTTAATCAAATTGGTTATAAAATCACTCCTCTTTCACAGTTATTTTTAGGAATAATTCAAACAGAGCAAGAATGGATTGACGAACCTCGTTTTTATATCAAAGGAAATAAGGGATATTTTCACCTGTGGAAAAAAGATGGGACAAATGTAATCTACACAATTGAAAAGCAAACAAGTGGGGATTTAAAAGATGTTTGGAAAATTGTAGATGTTCGAAGAAAAAAAATCAACAGAATTCCAGTACCAAAGAAATTACTTAAAGATGCATTAATTGAACGATTAGTTGACCCGATTTTTAACGCGGTTGATAGTTATTACGGTGAGCCTAAACTTTGGTTTAGAGGTGATGAAAAGGTCCTTAAAATTAAAAATTATAAGGGTGGTATTAACGTGACAGTGCAAGTGATGACATTTGAAGGAGCCCATAATCCTCCTTATGGCGAAGAAACAATAACCTTCCAGATTTCAAGTGGTGGTAATGTTAAGGTTCTAAAATATAAACATAGAGACATTCCAGAAAATGAATGGACTAAGTTGCAACTGCGGTAAAAGAGTAAGATATTGTAAAAAATTATACTTAAACAAACAGGTACGTTTATGCATCAAGATGAACCACCTTTTTCGTTGAATTCCTTATTGAACAAACGCAAGATAGTTAAATAAGGATATGAACCATGAACTTTGGGAATAATCTAGCCTGTATATGGTGAAATTTGGATATAACGCGAATTAAAAAGGAGGTAAAAGAACACTTGGGTCCCTTTATAATATTCCTTATTGTTGTATTATCAGTTGTAAGTGACTTCCTATGGATTGATCAAGATCGTAAAAGATGGGGTTGGATGAGTAGTTGGTCCAATAGAAATCAAGCATTATTTTTTATAGGGTTTATTTTGGTTACAGGCTTGGTTTATTTAGCTATGAGTATTAAGTATATATAATAAGAGAATTTAACCACAATGAATACCAATTTATTTGCTGACGAGAAGGTATCTTTTCTCTTTGGTTGGTACTAAATGTGCAGGTTAGTTGAACAAGATTATGTCCTATTGGGGGGATAAAATGAGATCTAACTTAAAAGGGGTATGTAAAAATTTTAATAAAGATGAGGGGTGGGGATGGATTTCTATTGAAGGAGAAGATGATGTTTGGGTTCACTTCAGTAGTATCCAAATGGATGGTTTTAAATCACTTACAACTGGTGAGGCTGTATTATTTGACCTTGAAGAAAATCTAAATTTAAAGGAACAATCACGTAGAGCTCTAAATGTTAAAAGAATTTGTAATTAGATTAACTAAATTGTGAGTTTCTGTGAAATACAGAATGTCTTTTCACTAACGAAACAGATTATTAGAAAGGTATAAATTACCATTAAAAAATTTGTATTTTTCTAAGATGCTTAAAAAAGTTAGGGTATTGAAAACCAGTGGGGTGTGGAATGAAGAAAAACATTTTAGCCTTTATCATCTATGTTCTGATTGTAGTAGGCGCAATTACATCAGTATTCATTATATATAGGGACATTGACAGTTCTTTTTCTATTGCTTTTGTTATCGGTTATATCATTTTTCTTTTTCTCGCTATTTTATATTTTATAATTGTGGTATTTATTAACCTGAGAAAATTAAAATGGATTGATATAAGGAAAAGACTGTATAAATTTATTGCTTATTTTGTTTTTTTAAGTGGGTTTACTTATACGGCTGACTATATCTTTAATTCATTAGAATTTGATGTGTATACTATAGTTTCAATCTCCCTAGGTTTATCTTTTTCCTTTGTTTTTCTTGACCTACTCTTTTTTAATGAGAAGAATGGCTAAAATACTTGAATTTTTGATTTTTCATCATCTACTGGGTGCGCTGATAAAAGAAGGAATAAGACACTTTTTTAGAAGTTATCAAACTAACGATGCAGGTTAATATAATAAGAGAGATAATATTTCAAATCTCTCTTTTTGCTTTCACCGTTACCTTTTTAAACGGAGGAATAACCATGAAAAGGTGCATGTAGAATGAGAAGTAACCTTAGAAAGTCTCCAGCTATCTAGTCAAGACTTTCATGCAGCAGGTGATTGACAAAACTAGAAATCTTGCCATTTTTTAATTTGTCTAGTGGAACAAGCTTACCACTAACTGCAACTGCCGGAAGTGTAGTAACCTCATATTCTGCTGTCTTCAATTCCATTATACTTGTGAAGTCTGTGTTGTTCGCATCATAAACGATAATAGTACAACGTGAACAAGCATAATCTTTAACTAGATTTTCAAGATCGTCTGAAAAACGGCTGCTATCTGTAAAAATTTCAATGGTTTTACTCACGGTCAACATCCTTTCTAATTTTTATTAACAGGGGACAATCCTCTTTACGGTGTGGAAACGAATGGACTGGTCATGAAGTTGCCTGCTCCAGCAACGATTTGAAACTTTCCAACCGAGCAATTTTTTCATTTATTTCATTGATTTTGGCAATAGCGAAGGCATTCATTTCATCCGTTGGAAAGTAGTGATCCTGTTTGATTAATTCTAAAATTTGTTTGATTTCGTTTAGAGTGAAACCAATTTCTTGAGCTTTTTTGATAAGCAATACATCCCCGATTGCCGATTTTGAAAATTGTCTGTATCCTGAACCGTTTCTTTCCGGTTTAGGAAGCAGCCCTCGTTTTTCATAATATTTTATAGTTTCGACGTTCACGTTGGCAGATTTAGCTACCTGACTAATTGTGAGTTTTTTCATACGTTATCTCCTCCCAAATTTATCGTAAACCCAATACTATAGTACCAAGTCAAGCAAATGTATAAAAAATCTTTTCGTATGTTCAGGTTTGTTTTAGAAAAGATGAAGTGTAGTTATACGTATATTATAATTTAAGAAAATAATAATAATTACAGGCTTTCGTGAACTAAAGTGTGCCTTTTTTGTAGAAGTAACTGTACTGTCGGTACAGTTTTGTTAGAGAAAAAATATGGCCTACAGTTTGGAGAAAATACCTAGGTCCTTTTGTAAAGATTGTGGTTATCAAATAAAATAAGGTTAAATTTGGATTATATGGTATGATTCTTACAGTGAGATATTCAGCAAACGGATGTTTAACGGAATAAGAGATGTAAAGGGTGATGGTATGAGTGAGCAAAGGTATTTCCCTAAATTAGAGACTAATAGATTAATATTAAGAAATGTTAACGATGCTGATACTGAATTTATTTTTAAACTTTTCAGTAATGAAAAAATATGTGACTTTCTATATGATGAAGAGCTATTTACTAAAATAGAGGATGCAATCGAATTTATTGAGTGGAATACAAATCCAGAAGAAAAGGGATATAATAGATGGATTATAGAGAAAAAAGACACCAATGAAAAGATTGGTACTTGTGGTTTTGATTTATGGGATAGAACCAATAACATAGCAGAAATAGGGTATGATTTATGGTATGAGTTTTGGGGATGCGGATATATGAAAGAAGCATTGATTGCAGCAATAGAGAATGGCTTTAATAAGATGAACCTTAATAGGATAAATGCATTTGTAGCTTTGGAAAACAAAAAGTCTACAACTACATTAGAAAGTTTAGGATTCATAAATGAAGGCATTTATCGAGATAAACATTTATTAAGAGGCAAATACTATGACCATTATTCGTATTCACTATTAAAGAAAGATTGGAACAAGCAAAAGATCTTCAATAATATGGGAGCTGTTATTGAATAACGGATACAGCCGTTTCTTTAACGATTGGTTGTTTTCTATATCTCTGCAGAAAATTCACTGTGATGTGATTAGAATTCTTTCAGCTATTTTTTCGCCAATTTTTTGCTTTAAGAGAATTATACTAGAAACAATAGGAGTTCTGGACTATTCTGCTGAAATGTTTGCTTTGGTCGGTTTGTGTCAACGGGGATAAGCTACAAGTGAATAGGGGGGATAGAAATGAAAAGAATATTTGTAATACTATTATTAGCCCTGTCGATATTTACTTTAAGTGCTTGTAATAATAAAAACTCGAAGTCAAATACTATTTCTGTTGTTGAATTAACAGAGAGAGAAAATGCAATACTTTCTATAACCTCAGATGAATCATTTGTATTTGATTTCAACATAGATAGTGAATATAAGGAAGCTTCCGTTTGGATTGAAAAATATGAAACAGGAAAATTAGTTAATGATAAGATCAGTCAAATAACATCTCAGATAGAAGGCAACGGTTCAATTATCTTTACAACGTCGAAAATTGATAATAATGAAAAACATCTTGCATTCAATATTGGACTAAGTAGCAGTGGTAGCACGGGTTCGACTAATGGTTTGGATACAATTTCAGATGGGAAAGTGAATATGTCAGCTGTATGGGGTACCTTTCAAGGAGAGAACACTTCGATAGATGGCCAAGTCGTATTAGCGAGTATTTGTTATTCTAAAAATGAAAGTGTTATGAACTCAATTTCTACTAAATTTTATCAAGATGCAGAAAGTCATTTGAATGAGCTGGCAGAGTATGATGTAGTTTACCTTATTAAAACTGAATTTTTGAAATAGAGTTTGCGGCTAAGTGATTGGGTAGCTTTAAGGTGATCAAAGGAGGTCGCCTTTTTTCTGTGAAAATAATCTTTGCACTGTTAGTAGGTATAGATCTTTACCTGAG
>NZ_JAKTTI010000027.1 GCF_022427965.1 Fredinandcohnia quinoae
CTTAGCCATTGATTTCTCCACTTCATCTTCACTCGGGACATGGCTCAATATATCCACTTGTGTATAAACTTTACCGCCTTTTACAATTATATGGATATTTTTTTGTATGTTTAATGTTCTCTAATGGATTGTCATGTAAGATTACTAAGTCAGCAATAGACCCCTCTTTAATTACACCAATACCATCCAGATTGATCGACTTTGCCGCATTTACTGTCGCTGCTTGTAACGCTGCCAATTCAGTAAAGCCAATCTCCACAAATATTTCGAGTTATTTTTAGGAGCCCAAAAGCTGTGGCCAATCTGTTGATGAGATTTTGAAATTTAAAGTAAATATTAAAAATTCTTGTCTTAATCAGGTAAAATTAGCGGAGTTTTTTCCTTCTATTTTAACTATTTTTTATTCAATTTTCTAATTAGAGGGGGTTTTTTCCACTATTTATCTGATTCGCTGTATTATATAACCTATTTTTTTACCTAAAGATTTGTTTTACTCGAAAAATAGCAATCATAAGATTGAAAAATGATGCAATTATTAGCAAGATAAAAATGCTTGGCATCATCAGAATGATACCTTCCCAGCTAAGTACTCTTCCGCCTCCAATAAATGTCATTACCTTGGGCAAGAATATCAATAGACATAAAGGAATTAATCTTAACAAGAGATAAATTGTAGACAGCCATCTTGGTCGGCTTTTATATTTCTCTGCCCAACGTTGTAATCGCAGTAGTTGTCGGATTCCCAAAATAATGGTCACGATAATGATTGCCCCCACTAATAACTCAAAAAGTTGATTGTTATAAAAGGGCTCTTTCTGTGGTTGGTTTGTTAAGATCTTTGCTATGCCATCTGTAAATGAGTAATAATCAACAAATATATTCATTCCACTATTGAATAGCATAACAATTCCATATCTTTCATCAGGTAATAATAATGCTTCAGATTTATATGTCCATAAAATTCCACTATGCTGAATTTGGTTTTTCCCATTATCATCCTTGAATGTATTCCAACCCATTCCATAGGAAATCTCGGAACTTGCCGGGGTATGCATTTTCTTGATCCCTTTGCTGCTGAGGAGCTGATTATTATCATACTTTCCTTCGTTTGATTGTATAATTAACCATTTAGCCATGTCCTTTGCACTTGAAACAATTCCTGCGGGACCATCTACAAACCACTCTGGTTCATCTTTTGCAATGGGTTGACCAAATAAATAATAGTGCCCACCAATTACTTTATTACCTTTGTTAAGTTCTTTCGTGTTTACGACATTAAAGGTTTGTTTCATCTCTAATGGGTCAAAAATGTGGTGCTTCAAATACACTGAAAATTCCTCATTACTAACAGCTTCTACTAGAAGTGCGAGCAGTTGATAATTCGTGTTATTGTAATGATACTCCTTTCCAGGTTCACTTGTGAGGGATACATTTCTTAATTGCTGGATTACCTCTTGAAATGATTTTGGTTGGGGATCAAGAGTCATATCATGGTATACTTTATCAGTTAAACCGCTAGTATGGTTTAATAAATGTCGTGGAGTAATTTTCGAACCTCTTAAGTCATTCAGTTGAAACGAGGGTACATATTGCTTAATTGGCTTATCTAAGTCGATCTTTCCTTCTTCCACAAGCTGCATGACAGATAATGCTGTAAATGCCTTACTTAATGAAGCAATCGCGAATTGTGTATCCTCTGTAATTGGAGTGTGATTTGAAGTTCTTCCATAACCTTTTGTAAAAATAACCTTATCATTATGGGTAATCGCAACAGCAGCTCCTGGAATATTATTTTTTTCCAGCTTTTTTTGAATATATTGGTCGATTTCGCCATTCGTATCATTTGCATCTGCCTTGGTTTTATTTCCCTCAAAGCACAACAAAGTTGCGAAAACAATTGCAATAGTTGACAATAGTAATCCTATTTTCTTTATCTGTTTTGGAAGTTTGATAGCTTTCATTGTACTGCTCTCCTTTTGTTTAGCAGCTATTAGCCCCTATTCTTTAGTATTGTAATTATGTTCTTCGATTTTCCACTCACATTTCATAAATAATTGATGCTCTTTCAATTCCGCCGAAAGACTTCCATTCATTTTTTCCATTAAACTTTTGGCAATGGATAATCCGAGTCCTGTTCCTTTTCCTTTTCTTGCTTGATCCGCTTTATAAAAGCGATCAAACAAGTGAAAAAGATCTTCTTCCTTTAATTGCGGAGCCGGATTACTAATCGTAAGCCCAACAAATGACGGGGTATTTTTTAAAGTAATTGTTACATTGCCTGTTGAATGCTTAATAGCGTTTGTAACTAAGTTTTCAATTACCCGCTTTACTGCAGAAGAATCAGCCATAACCTTCATATCATCCTCCGGAATATTAATAGTCGGCTCTATATCCTTTTGATAGAATTCTTCATAAAACCCTACCAAAACCTCCGGAACCAAATCATTTAATTGAATGGATTCTATCTTTAATGGATAATCTGCTGACTCAATAACGGATAACTCAAAAAAGTCCTCTAGTAACACTTTTAACCTTGATGCACCATTTTTTACAATCATGATATACTCTTTTCTTATTTCGGGAGGGACATCCTCACTTTCCAAAAATTGAATATACCCCAAAATAGAAGTCATTGGTGTACGAATATCATGTGAAATATTTGAAATTGCTTGCTTTAACTCATTCTCTTTACGTCTTTTTTGTGCAATGGCTTTCTTCGTTTCATCTATTTGAACATTAATACCCTCGGCTAATTTTTCCAAATCCTTTTCGAAAAAAGCGAGACTTATTGTCTTATCAGTTTTATTGTGATGTCTACCCTGTAATTGTTCATTAATACTTCGTATTTCCTTTTTCAGGAAGATAAAACGGATGAGAAAAAATAATGTAATAAAAATTGATATTATTGTTACATAGATCATATTCCTCATCCACCATTCGTTTATTTTATTTCCTTTTTCCGAAATAAGATGCTCCCCAAAATTCCGAAAGCGATAAAAGTTACGATCGGAGTTATGACCAATTTAATCAATTCGGCACCATGAACTATGTCAATATTTCCAATATCTAAAAATAACTTAAATACAGAATAGTTATAAATGATTTCAAATACTGGAGATACACTACTCAATAAATTTAAAACACTATCAAAAATAATAAAAAAGATAAGCATAAACCCGATTGCCTTACCACTATCAGTAAATATCGTAGCAAACAAAGCCATCATTGACGCAAAAGCTATTGTATAAAGAATCGTTAATCCAATTGTTCCAGCAAAATATCTGATTCCCGGCATTCCATTGAAATGAAGGAAAACTGAGATAGCCCCCGTGAAAATAATCGGAAATATCAATGAAATTAGAATGGAACTAATACAATAGACAATCAATTTTGCCATATAAAGACGGACCCTACTATTCCCTGAGGCAACAATACTCTTCATCGTTCCAATTGAATATTCGCTAGAAATAAAGAAGCCAGCTAATATACAGGGAACAAGTCTTATGACATAGTTGTTACCCTCAAGGATGGTATTACGATAAAAATCGTTTACTTTTATCACACCTGCTCCCTCATCAAAAACAATTAACAAAGGATAAGAAAGACTAACAGCCAACAGAATGATGATTAATGTCCAAAGTGATCGATCTTTCTTCAATTTAAACCATTCTGCCTTTATAAGATTATCCACGATGAGTGCCCCCAATACGATTCATAAAATAGGACTCTAGATCCTGTCCAATTGGCATGAGTTGCTCAATAACCAGTCCTTCATTCACAAGAATTGAGGAAACCTTTCCAGGAGTATCAACATAGTCGAATAGTCTAATACTTCCATCTGGCATAACTTCAAAGTCACTCATTGAAAGTGTCGTTTCAATAATCGTGGCCGCTTTTTCTGGATTATTTACTTTAATATGCAAAAACTGCTGACATTTTGCATTAAGCTCATCAACCGTTAATTGTTCCAATAAATTACCTTTATGAATAATCCCATAATGGGTCGCAAGTAAATGTAATTCACTCAATAGATGGCTGGAAATTAAAATGGTCTTGCCATATTCCTGATTTAATTTTTTCAATAGCTCTCGTATTTCAACGACCCCCATCGGATCCAAGCCGTTGATAGGCTCATCAAGAATTAAAAATTCAGGATCTCCAAGTAAAGCAATGGCTATTCCTAACCTTTGCTTCATACCTAATGAAAAGTTCTTTGCCTTCTTTTTCCTTGTATCCCGAAGACCTACTATCGTAAGTGTTCTCTCCACGCATTCTTTCCCTGGAATTCCTTTTAAAAGCCGATGTGCTTCTAAATTTTCAGCAGCCGTCATATGCGGATATAATGCGGGCCCTTCTATGATTGTACCGATCCGCTTCCTTGCCTTAATTAGTCCTTGCCCAAAGCTATGACCGAATAATTCAATCGAACCAGAAGTTGGACCCGCAAGACCTGTAATAATTCGAATAAATGTAGACTTTCCAGCACCGTTTTGTCCAATGAAACCATAAATTGATCCTTTTTTAATAGATAAGTTCACTTTATTTAGAGCAACTTGTTTTTTAAATTGTTTTGTTAAGTTACTTGTTTTCAGTACATAATCGCTCATGAATCCCCCTCCTCAACATGATGCTTTTAGTATAGAAGGCAAATCTTAACAGACTCTTAAGGAAAATCTTAAGAAAACCTTAAGTTTTAAATCGATACCCCATTCCCCATACGGTCTCGATATACTGCTCATCCGGATTTATGACTGACAACTTGTTTCGTATGTTACTTATATGTACATTAATCGTATTATCGTCCCCATAAAACGCCTCTTTCCACACACTTTCAAACAAATTTTTCTTCGTGAAAACCTTTTTCGGAGATGACATGAAAAGAACTAATATCTCGTATTCACGTGCTGTAAAATTTAGTTCCTTTCCCTGAACAAAAATAGTTTTTGCCTCGGTATCGACTTCAATATCCTTATGTACAAGTCTTTTCGTGATTGGCAGTTTATTTATTCGTTGAGATCTTCTCAAATGTGAGTCAATCCGAGCAGAGACTTCCTCAATATCAAAAGGCTTTGTAATATAATCATCTGCACCGGTTCTTAACATACCTATTTTTGTTTCTTGATCCACTTTTGCCGAAATAATAATAACTGGGATATTACTTTGTTCAGCAATCTTTGTAAGGATTTCATTACCTGACATCCCTGGAAGCATAAGATCGAGGAGTACCATATCCCATTCCTTCATTTTCAGATACAGCATTGCTTCTGTACCAGAATAAGCAGACTGCGGAAAGTAGCCACTTTTTCTAATAATATTACATAGTAATTGATTAATATCATTGTCATCTTCTACTACTAAGATATTGATTTGTTCACCCATATTTTGTTTCACCTACATCTTTTGATATTAGTTTTCTTGCCAACTTTCCATTTTATGAAATACATCTCAATTGGAACCATATTATACCAATTATTTAAAAGAGAAAAAGGTTGATCTTCGAGTAAGTAAATCTTTGGTCATATAAATAAAATAACATATCATTTAGTATAAAATTGAAGTTGATTCCCCATTACATAATGCCGAACTAATCTTTTTAATAGGTTCTTTTCTAAAATATTGTTGCTTTTTATGATAAATTTAAGTGATTTAGTTTTATGATAGAATAGGATTATTACAGATCAAATAGAGTAATTAAATATGTCATTTTATAAGGAGGAATTATGTGGAATATAACTTTGTTGAAGTATTGATACTATTTATTGCAGTTTATTTACTCTTTACGGTCATTAAACTTGATGGGCGTGTCAAAGGGTTGAAATATACGTTAGACCAGATTTCTAAACAAACTGATGTACCTGAAATGCCAATAAATAATGAATTACGACAACTACTAAATGAAGGCAACGATGTCAAAGCAGTAAAAAGGGTTAGAGAAACTTTAGGACTTTCATTGGTAGAAGCCAAACAATACGTTGATGCCTTGAAATTTGAAGGTAAATAATCTGTTATAAATCCTCATACTATTAAACGTAATGTTATGGTAGTAACGAAGCATATGTGAATAGTGTTTATCTTGTGTTCTACAACCGGGGCATATTATTGAATACTATTGGTTACCAAATGTCGCTTTGGTAGGCTCTATAGAACCTAGTGGATAAGAAAAATTAAAAACAGATAGAATGGTATCAATAAATGATACTTTTCTACCTGTTTCATTGATAAAACTTTTCTTTCATATTTGAAGAGATAATTTTTCGAATAAGAGAAATTGTTCAAGTTTCCTCTTTAAGGCTAATCACATTTAATTTTTAATTTCCCTAATACATCCCATTGTTCAATGAACTTAGCCATTGATTTCTCCACTTCATCTTCACTCGGGACATGGCTCAATATATCCTCTTGTGTATAAGCTTTACCGCCTTTTACAATGATATGGATATCTTTTGTATGTTTAATGTTCTCTAATGGATTGTCCTTTAAGATTACTAAATCAGCAATAGATCCCTCTTTAATTACACCAATACCATCCAGATTGATCGATTTTGCCGCATTTACTGTCGCTGCTTGTAACGCTTCCAATTCAGTAAAGCCAATCTCCACAAATATTTCGAGTTCACGGTGTAATGACATACCAGGGTATGTATATAATAAGCCAGGCGTATCCGTTCCAGCAACTACTGTTCCACCCATATCGTGATAAATTTTGGCAATAGCCTTCTGTAAGTTATGGGTTTTGGCATTATTTGATTTTATCAAGTCTATATATTCTGATTGTTGATTCCAATATTGCATAATGTAATTTATATTTGAAGCAGATTCTATGACAATATTTTTAGGCGACCAAAATTTGGGATATTTGATAGATTGATCGTAAATAACCATAGTCGGGCATAGTTTTACATTGTAACCCAGCATTTTCTCACAAAGTTCCTTGATTTTTTCTTGATCTGGATTTTCCCAATCGATATGACTCCATTCCACTTGGTCTACAAATAAATTCCACCCTTTATACATCTCATGTGCAAAACCAGATGCATGCTCAATCCAATTAACCCCTAACTCAGCTGCATCTAAAGCAGTTAATTCTTTTGAATTCTCCAGATCAATGGCAACTTCCAAGTTGTACTTCTTCGCCTCATCTACAGCCGCTGCCATAACCTCTCTTTTGATCCATCCATACAATTTAACAAACTTTACGCCCACTTCTACTTGTCTACGAACTTCTTTCCTCGCTTCTTCTGGATCATCTGTTACGAGATTACCATAACTAGTTGGACCCCATTGACCAGGTGTTCCATCAATCATTCTATCTGATGCGTACACTCGTGGTGTGGGTGTATCATCAGGTTTTTCAATTAAGTTTTTTAGTAAAAGGACATTACCTGCAGTATTACGTATTGTCGTTACCCCCGATGCAACGAAATGGGGAGCAAAACGTTCATTAATATGACAGTGCATATCGATTAAACCTGGAATAATATATTTACCTTCAGCATCAACTATTCGTACACCTTCTGGTAACACATCATCACTTTTAAATATTCTTTTTACCGTATTTCTCTCTACTTCGATTGAACCTATATAAGAATCGCCATTTTCCACATCAATGATTGTTCCGTTTTTAATAATGAGATTGCTCATTTTTTATCTCCTTACATTTTCTGTTTAATGTATTATGAAGGGTTAGGGGCATAATGTATTATTTATTGATTTTTTAGATAACTCTTTGTAATTATTATGTTATAAAATGTAATAATGTTCAAGGAATTACTGGGAAGTAATAATCTAAGATGTAATACTTGGTTTATCTTAAATAAATAATGTCTTCCAATTAAATACTTTATACTGTCCTTTATCGTTGTTTACGTTGAAAACTATAATTACTTACTCTAGATAATACGTCTACAGAGATAAAAAATGGCATTCTTGGTATCTATACTTACGTTAAATACGGTGAAAAACATATTGTAGGTAAAGGTACTTTTCTTCCTTTAGATAAATTAAAAAAGGGCCAATAATATGCATTTATTTATGGTAAGGTTCACCGTGATGACCCAAAATGAGGTTTTTATCTTATAAGATTATTTAACTACCATTTCCTTTAAATCTATTATTGCACCAGATTCAACCATAAAATCTATTCCAAGAATACCATTAAATCCATAGGTTTCTTTAGTTATTCCTAATTGTAATTGAAAAGAATTGAACAAATGGTGGTTAATTTTTATATCAGATACAATTTGTTCATAGCAGAGCTCGCTTTCCCCTCCAATACCGTACATTCTTTTAGGTCTGCCGTTAGTTCGGTCAATAATAAGACCAATTGCTTCTACTTCATCGGTGTCGAAAATAGTTGTGGAACATCCAGTATCTAAAAGAACATCATTTAAGTGGATTGTCTTTCCATTGTAAGAGAGCAAAACGGAGACTAGAGGTAACCCATCATACATTTCAATCTTCATTGAAATCGTCTCCTAACCCCAATAAATGTTTGTTCCTTAACTTCAATTGTTTTGTGATCAGTATGAAAAATGTAGTATTCACGAGTTGGTTCTACTAAGTGCAGTTTCTTATATTCTTTCCATGCAAGAGTTGAATCGGGGAAGTTAGAAATGACTGATAACTCGTCAATGTAACGAGTTGAGTTTTCTGAGTAGGCAGAAATAGCTTCGACAAGAACCCACTGCTCAGGATATTGATCACGTACTTGTTCCCATTTCATAACTAGCACCTCCTAGTTCTTTTTAATAAGTATATCATTTTTAAGGGAATTGAATAAATCTATTTGAGGCGTTGAATCAATGTTGATGAGATTTTTAAATTTAAAAGTAAATATAAAAAATCCTCGTCTTGATTAGGTAAAATTAGCGGAATTTTTCCGGTTATATGCAAAATAGGGCTCATTTCGGAATAAATAGAGGAAGGTTTTCCGCTTATACGAAGCAAATCCTTCAATTTTCATGCTTTTCGAATCAATAGGCGGAGTTCTTCCTTCTATATTAACTATTTTTTATTCTTTTTTTTAATTAGAGGGAGTTTTTTCCGTTAATTATCTGATTGGGTGCTTAACCTGATATAAGTTACTGAGAAATAAATTAAACGGCAGTATTTATGCCGCTTTATACTTGGAGTAAATTTAATAATGATCTATCTAGAATTAATTCAAAACTCTGCTTTACTATCACTTGTGGCACGGTTTAGCGTGATGTATTAAAATGAGGCAAAACACAAAAAGGCACTATTTCCTTAGCACCTTTTTGTGTTTTATACTAGATTATGTGAACATTATGTTTTATCCATTTTCCATTACTGTAACTCATGAAGGGAAATAACTTAACATTTGGAGTACTATACTCTACATTCATTGGATCAAAATAATTATTAAGAAATTGACCTAGTCCTCCTGTTTCATAACCTTTTTCCATGTATTCCTCTTCATTCTCATAAAAATCATCGCTTATTTTTCTATCTAAATCTGGATCAATTCCTACACAATAAAAATTTTCAAATGCTTTATATCCACCACCAAAAATTGTAAATTTCGATTCCCTTAAAGCTGGATTTTTAGCTTTAGCTAAATCTTCGAAAGCCTTAACCGCAATCTTTTCTAATTCATCTTTATAATTCATTCCGTATTTATCATGACTATATAGCCAACAAATCAATGTACCATGCAATCTAATCCCCACCTTTAAATAGTTCTTTATTCTCAATAAAATTTTACTACATTGAATTTAAAATCTCTACGTCCATTAAATTACAATTTAAACAGTATAAATATAAAAAACCTCATTTACTTATGGAACGGTTCTCCGTTGTATTTATGGTAAAACGCTATAAATATTATAACACTTGCTATTCAAAAATTAATCAGTTATACTGATTATATAATTAACTGATTATCATAGGAGGTGGATATTTAGTTGCATAAATGGAATCAATCATATGGTTTTTTACTCGGAAAAATTCTCCAACAAATGGAAAATAAGTTTGCTGAAGGACTTATCCCCTTTAATATTAATGCAAGGCAATATGGAGTACTTTTATTTATTCAGGAAAACCCTTATTCATCACAAAAAGATATCTCAGATAACCTACAAATTGATCGGACAACTATGGTCAGTCACATTGATCATTTGGAAACTTTGGGAATTGTTGAGAGGGCAAAAAATCCTAATGATAGAAGATCCTACAGTCTAATGATTACTGAAAAAGGCAATGATGTATTGGATTCGCGTTGGGAATTTTTAAACAATATAGAATTAGGAGTTTTAGCCCCTTTAAATCATAATGAAAAGCAATTACTTAAAGATTTACTTGTTAAGGTTTGGAAATCACTATAAAGAACAGGAGATTCTAGAATATGAATGCACTTGATTATTTTAATGCACGTCTTGAAGCAACAATAAGCCCTATGGATTTTATGAGATCTAAGCAAATGGATCCTGAGAAATACTTCTTAATCGATGTTAGAAACGGTCCAATTCATGTAAGAAGTGTAACAATTAAGGATGCTAATGTTATACCTGAACAAGAATTACCAAACCGATTAAATGAAATACCAAAGGATAAGGAAATTATCGTTTATTGCTGGGATGTCTGGTGCAATACTGCTGCCAAAGTAGCAAAGTCTTTATTGGAACAAGATTATAAAGTTAAAGAGTTGACCGGAGGAATCGCGGCATGGCAAGAAATGAACTTTCCTGTCTCAGATACAACAAAGGTTGATAATATTTCTGATAATTGTGGATGCTGATTCAATGCACACTAGTATAAGATATTGGATTGGAGTTGCGTCTCGGGAGCATGTAATGAAGGGAATATGTGGTGGTTTTGCTCAACTTTGTCATGGAATAGAGGCTCCCTTAAAAAAGATGAACACTGGTGATTGGATAATATATTACTCTTCAAAGGAAAGTATACAAGAAACTACTCCTTATCAAAAGTTCACTGCAATAGGCAAAGTTATCGATGATGATGTTTTTCAATTTGATATGGGGAATGATTTCATACCTTTCCGAAGAAATATAGATTTTATTAGTTGTACAGAAACATCTATTCATCCACTAATCCTACACCTCACTTTTATTAAGAATAAGAAGCGTTGGGGATATCCTTTTCGATTTGGTCATTTAGAGATAAGTGAAAAAGATTTTAAACTAATTTCGGAAAAGATGATTGAAGTTTAAAGGGAGACTAGAGTGTTCTAATCTCCCTTTAACTTATTAAGAAATTCTCTGTCCACGACCAATTCATTTTTCTGCTTTACCATCATTTGTGGTAAGGTTCCCCCCGATTTATCCTGTAAGCCCGATAAACCTGCTCCACCAGCACCAACCTCATCAACTGATGTGGAAAAGTCATTTTTGAAAAAGAAAGTGTATCATTCGCCCGCTTCATGACTTCGTTGCTCAATCCAAGTGATCCACCTATAATAAAGGCGATTTTGCTCTTTCCGTAGGTTGCTAGTTTGTCGAGATCGGCTGCTAGTTGTTCGGAGGATTTCATTTTGCCTTCGATTGCGAGTGCAATGACGTGGGTGTCGTCCGATATTTTCCCTAGGATGCGTTCGCCTTCTTTTTGCTTAATTTGTTCCATCTCTGATTCACTTAAGTTTTCTGGTGCCTTTTCATCTGGCAGTTCAATGATTTCTACTTTTGCATAAGCCGTTAATCGTTTTAAGTATTCATTGATTCCTTGGATTAAGTATTTTTCTTTTAGTTTTCCAACTGTGATTATTGTGATGTTCACTTTTATCCCCACTTCATTCACATATTACAAACAAGTTATCCACAAAACTTATCCACATATCCACATTTTCTATCCACATCTTGTATGGGAATATTAGTTCCCTACTAGATATAATGCCACGTTTCGACAATATTCACAGGTTGTTGATAACTGCTCTTCCTCTGTTAGCTTCGTCATAATTGGTGGTACTTCATGTTCATCAACATATATATCAAGCGCTAATTCGATATGTTCTTCACAGCATTTTATCATTATTTTTTCCTCCAATAGCTATTTATCCTTTTAACATTACCCACAGGCAGTTGGGGGTAATGGGGGTAACTTTTACTTTTATTATTCTTCTTATCCACTGTGGACAATCATACCCTATTATCTTACCCCTTTTCCTTTCACCATTCAAAAAATCTTTTACCTAAAAAATTGATGCCCACCACGTTTTGACCACCTTGAACAGTTGATTTGCCCAAACTGATCATTCGACCTGTTCAACTTGGCATTACGATTGGTTCATTATGAACAGCGCAATACCTTAGAGTACTTCAGAGAGTTCTACAAAGAATACTTTATAAGACTTCTTCTTTAAGACATTTTTGAAAGCGAAAAAAAAATCTGCTTCAAAAAATTTTTTTAATCACATGCCCCCTTTTAACCATCTCTTCACTATAACTTCATTGATAGATACTAAATGTTGTGAAGGGATGAATGAACAATGAGTAGTAATTTGATTATAAATAGTCGACCACTGATGGTCATTCCAGAATTAGCAGTAAAAATAGGCCTCAATGAAAGCATTGTTTTGCAGCAGCTTCATTACTGGTTACAGCGAAGTAAGAATGTTCGCTTGGATCGTAAGTGGGTGTATTTCACATATGATAAATTGGTTGAGCAGTTTCCCTTTTTTTCAAAAAGTACGATTCGAAGAACGATTGCAAGGCTTGAGGATCTTGGCTTACTTCTTTCCGATTGCTTTAATAAAATGAAAATGGATCATACGAAATGGTATTCCATTAATTATGAAACCCTTACTGAATTAGATAGCCAAGGTGAGGAAACTAATATATCACCTGCAATTGAAGAGACTGTAGAAACACAACAAACCGAAATTCATTCACAACTAGAAGTAGCTACGCAAGAATTGAACTTACATAATGGCCAAAATGAAAAACAGAATCAGTCAACGCTAAATAACAATACGAATTTGGCAACTGAGGTTCCTTCACAAACTCTACCTTCTTCTAGTAAAGCTGACTTGAATCCATTTCAGTTCTATGAAGAAAATGGATTCGGTGTACGAGGTGGATTTATTTCTAAAAAAATTCATGCATGGTGTAACGATCTATCAGAAGAGCTTGTAATTGAGGCAATGAAACTTGCAGTGGAAAATGGGTCTGCGAGATGGAATTATGTTGAAGCGGTTTTATCCGATTGGGTCGATAAAGGTTATCAATCTGTTGAAGATGTTCATTCAGCTAGACTTGCTTATAAACAACGCCAAAAACAGCAAGTATCTAACCAACAAAAAGCGATTCGAAAAGAAATAATTCCTACTTGGTTATGTGAGGAACAGAAGCAATCTCCCAAAACCCTTAACCCAAATTTTGAGGAAGAAAAGAGAAAAATTGAAGAAAGAATTAGGGGACTTGATAGGAAATAAAAAAAGAGAAGCCCTCGCTTCTCTTCTACATGGATTCCTTCTCTAGACGAATCGTTATTTTTTGTTTTTTACCGCTTCGATAGATCGTTGTTTCCATTGAATCGCCAATGGACTTTTTCGTGTATAAGTGTTTCCTTAATGCAATTACGGAATCAATTTTCTCACCGTCGAGCTCAACAATTACATCCAGTTCTCGTAGACCCGCTTGTGCTGCTGGGGAGTTAGAGAGAACCTCTAAAACCGCAACCCCTTCTGTCACATCTCTAGGTAATTGTAAGGTTTGCTGGCGATGATAGGATGAGATTTCACTTACTGCCTTCAACTGGCCAACTCCCATAAATGGACGATGGACTTCGCCGAATTTTTCTAGGTCTTCAATAATTGGCTTTGCACTTGTAATGGGGATTGAAAGACCAATTCCTTCAACCGCCTCTTGGGCAATTTTCATGGAATTGATCCCAATGACTTCCCCTTTAATATTGACAAGCGCTCCACCGCTATTACCCGGATTAATCGCAGCATCTGTCTGCATAACATCCGCATTCCAGTCCGGTACTCCATCCTCATTGATGTCAATTGGAATGGTTCGATTTAAGCCCGAGATAATTCCTTGAGTGACAGAGCCTGAGAATTCTAGCCCCAATGGATTGCCAATGGCTATGACAGGTTCACCTAGGTTAACATCATCCGAATTACCGAATGTCGCTACCTTCGTAACATCCTTCGCATCAATCTCGATGACAGCCAAGTCGGTCCAAACGTCACTGCCTAGTAGTGTTGCTTTTACACGTGAGCCGTCACTTAAGCTAACCTCGAGATTAGAAGCTCCTTCAACTACATGGTGGTTCGTTACAATGAAGGCTTTATCCTTGCCCTTTTTATATAGAACCCCTGATCCAGTACCCGCTTCTTGCGACTCTCCCGACCAGAAGTTAGACTCCTGGAGGTTGACGATTCCTACAACTGCTTCACTTACCTTATCAACCGCTTTTGTAATTCCCGTTGTCACATTCACATTAATATTTTGTTGAGCACCTGATTTCGTTGGTGGCTGAGCAATATCGACGTCTTCGAGACCATTCTGCTCCTCACTAGCAAGGCTTAATTCAAATGGAAGAAGATCATATTTAGATAAGAAAGGCAAAGCAATTAACATCAAAAAAGCACCTAGTATGGCACCAACTAGTGCAGATAGAAACCAGCCTCTTCGACTTCCTTTTTGTGAATATCGTTGGTTTTGATAATCTTGGTCATAATACCCCATATATGTTACAACTCCTCAAACAATCCATATATGCATTATACCCACCTATCAACAATTTCATTAGTTCATACTATACATATGCTAGCTTAGTAGGGATTTTTGGATCGGTATCAAATAAGTCAAATTGCTCTCCAACAACATAACCTTTGCTTTCAAGTGTTTGCTTCACAGACATTCGCGCTAAATCCTTCATATTATTATCCTTACTCAAATGGGCTAAGTAAATGCGTTTCGTCCGGTCTCCGATTACGTCAGTCATTGCTAACGCTGCATCCTCATTGCAGACATGTCCCACATCACTTAAAATTCTTCGCTTAATACTCCAAGGATAATGGCCCATTTGGAGCATGGATACATCGTGATTGCTTTCGAAAATGAACGCATCCGCGTTTTTTATCGTACCTTTCATCCGATCACTTACATAACCTGTATCAGTTATAAGTACTACCTTTTTATGATCATGATGGAATACGTAAAACATCGGTTCTGCTGCGTCATGTGAAACCCCAAATGATTCAACATCTATATTGCCAAAGGTTTTAACAGTTCCCATATTAAAAATGAATTTTTGATCCAATGGGATTTCGCCGATGTTTGATTCCATCGCTCTCCATGTCTTTTCATTTGCATAGATCGGTAATTTGTATTTTCTAGCAAGGACACCTAATCCTTTAATATGGTCACTATGCTCATGTGTGACGAGGATTCCTGAAAGGTTCTTAATATCCCGCTCAATTTGATTAAATAATAGTTCTAGTTGTTTTCCACTTAATCCAGCATCAACTAATAATGAATGCTTGTCCGTCCCAACATAGAACGCATTTCCTGTGCTTCCACTTGCAAGCACACTAAAATGCAAACTCATATACGTCACTCCGTCTTTTCAATAATTTGGCCTTCGATTGCATTTACATATATATCTTTTTTATCATCAACTACAATATGCCAAGTCGGTGTTAACACCTGTGATTCAGATAATGGTACAAGAGGATAATAACCAATCTCCATCTTCGACACATGGCTTCCCCATTTTAAATGGCCGTTTCCTAACAGAATCCCCAGAGTCTTAATTGGAGTTTGAATTTCCTCCTTTTCAAACTCTTTAAAATCAGTCAGAAGTGTTTGCTGATACGAAACGATCTCATGGTTTTTATTAAAATTCAACACTAAGACTCCACTTAAATTGATAAATTGATTAACCATTGCCATTCCATCAACACTTGAGATTTGGTTGAATATCACCTGATTTTTATAATGCTGAAATAAAATGATCCTGCCTAATTCTTCATCAACCTTCCAAATCTCATAAGAATCACCCGAGATGATATTTTCCTTTACAACCTGGGTAATTAAAGCATCATCTTTTAGAGATAGGAGTTTGATAGGCTCTTTAAAAACCCCCTGAAGTAATGCTCCACTGTCGTAATTCACTTCTTGATTTTTCAACTTTTCTACATCTTCTTTTGTAAAAAGTTTGATTTTACCGCTTATATACGTACCCTCTTTTGGTTCTTTTGGTAGAGGCTCATACGTAATCTCCTGACCTGCTAATTGCTCATCGATACTTAATTCCTTAAGTAGATCCAGCTGACTACTATTCTTTTTTTCAATAAGCTGATAACCCAAAAATACATTTAAAACGAGGAAGGTAATAATAAATAGAGTCTGTGTTTTACTCCAATCCATCAGTATCCCCCCCTAGGTTATCTGATTCCTTAATCTCAACCTTAATCCAATTGCCATCATATTTATAGCACCAAATGGGTTGTAGCGAAACCACCTTTGAACTTTTTTGATTTGCAATTAGCTCATAACCAATTGTAATATTCTCAACAAGATTTGCCTGAAAGTCAGGTATGGATTCAATTTCCTTCATGACTGCATCACCACCAGGAAGCTCTGTTTCTCTCTTCTCTGGTGTAAACCGTAAACTTATTAAAGGGTGCTCATAATTCATGATTTCATTCTTACCCCAAATTTGGTCAATCTCAGTCAAGCCATTTCTATTAAAGACAGGGTAGTTTTCCACATGCAGACGAAATACTACCTTTTGATTATTCTTATTCCAACTAAATAATTGATAGTTACCAGTCCAGCCCCCATGTTCATTCACAAAATCAATGCTCGTCTGAATTAAATCAGTCGTTTCTCCTTGACTATTGTTAATCAACATTGGATTGACAAATTGGATATACTTTTGATCATTAAAAACCTTTAACATTCTAGTACCATCGGTATGCACTTCACTTGATTGTAGTACATCCTTTTTTACATTATTAGGTTCAGTAAAAAGGTTCTCAACAAAGTGATCAACTTCTATTATATCAGTATAATATACGAGATGTGTCATCTTTGTCTCTTCTTTTGGTAAAAAGAACGAGGAAGTTTCTGTTAATTTATATTCAACTTGTTCTGGATATTTCGAAGCAAGTAAATAGTAATTTCTCTTAAATGAATTAATCCGTTCACTATTCACTTTTGCCTCATATACGATTTGATTTTCATATGATATAAAATAGATCTTTCCTTCTCCACGTTCCTCATCATTCACATTAATAATGATTCGGTCAAAGTTTACTAATGAATGCTCTTTATCATTGATATTTAATAGGGATTTAAAAATTTGCAAAGGGATCTTATCTGCAAAAATAATCTCTGCATGACCATCTTTTTTAATAAAAGAGGTAAAGTCACGGATGGACGAAGAAATATTTTTGACATCATTAACTTCCCATGTCCTAATGTATTTCATCAGTTTATTGATTTCTGATTCCTCAAATGTTGCAAAATGCTGACCATCTTTGTGGAAAAGTATTTTCATTGGTTTAACCAAGCTTGGAATATCCTTCGTATTACTCGCTGGATTCTCTTCAACAATATCAGTTAATTTTTCAAGGGTTTTATGATGGGGTTGATATGTCCATAATTGCCAAGTTAGAACAATGCTGATGATGATTAATATTGTTAATATCACTGTCTTAATAGATTCATATTTCATAACCAATCATCCTCTTGTTCAACTTCGACATTCTCAATCGGAAGTGTAAAAAATATTGTCGTGCCAACCCCATCTTTACTAGTAGCCCAAATTTCTCCACCATGGGCAACTACCATTTCCTTCGCAATTGCTAACCCAAGGCCAGTTCCACCCAGTTTTCTAGTGCGTGCTTTATCTACTCGATAAAATCGTTCAAAAATCTGGTTAATATTCTCCTTTGGTATCCCAACACCTTCATCACGTACACTTACTTTGATTGTATTTTCCAATACCTTTACTTGAAACGTAATTTTTCCACCCTCAGGAGAGTATTTAAGTGCATTCGAAATGATATTATCTAATACTTGAGTAATTTTATCTTGATCCATATCAATATATATCGCTTCTGAAGGCAACAATCTTACGAAAGATACATGTTGTTCCTTCGTCATCTCAAATCGATCAATGATTCGGTCAAAATAGGCAATAAAATTTACTACATCTTTATTTAAACGATAATCTCTACTATCAAGCTTTGATAGCTGGAGTAAATCATTAACTAATCGGATCATCCGCTCTGTCTCAGTCTGTGTAACATTTAAAAATTGAGGTGCAATTTGTTCATCCTTCCAAGCACCTTCTGCCAATGCCTCTAAATAACTCTTCATGGTTGTTAACGGAGTGCGTAGTTCATGAGATACATTTGCTACAAATTCTCTTCTTTCTTGGTCAATTTTCTCTTGCTCAGTAACATCATATAACACAGCAATAAGTCCATTAATAAATCCAGTATCCTTTTGGATTGCTGAAAAACTCACTTTTATAATATACGGCTTCTTACTCGTACTAAAATCAAGAATTTCCGTATCAACATCATGTACAAGCTGGTCGAATGTATACTGGCTTTCAAGTCCTAAAAGGGAGACAATTGATTGATCTTGTACTGTTTCACGTGGAACATCTAACATCTCTGCTGCAGGCTCATTAATCAAGATAATTCTGCCTTTACGATCAGTTGCAATTACACCGTCAGTCATATGAGATATGACTGAAGCAAGCTTTCGACGCTCACCTTCCGTTGTTGCCTGGGCATCTTGAAGCTTCCTTGATAAATTATTAAAGGTCATTGCCAACTGACCAATTTCATCTAGTCCATACACTTTTACTTTTTTAGAATAATTTCCTCTTCCTAATTCAAGTACGTGTTTACGCATTGCTGAAATTGGTCGTGTGATCGTTTGTGCAACAAATATACCTAAAATAGCCGTTATCGCCATTGCAATTCCAGTACCTTTTACGAAGATATCATTGATTTCTTTAATATCATCATAAACATTCTCCATTTTAGCTTTTAAATAGATGGCACCGATAATTTCACCATTTGACCGTATTGGTGTTGAGGATACATACATACGTATACGAGACTTTTCATCCAAGACGATTTCATCCGGACTATCTCCAACTAAAAGAGTCCTCTTTACCATGTCCTCATTCATTGGCCTACCAATAATCCCTTGACTATACGGATCGGAATTTCCGATTACCTTGCTTTTATTATCTGTCACCCAAATTTCATCGATGTCTTCAGATTCATAATCTTGAAGGATATATCGTAAATCACCTTCTAATGTAGTAGAATCCTCTCTTTCTTTTACCATCTCTTGTTCAATACTATATGCGAGCATGTTTACCCGTTCATTTAATGATGTTTTAAAATTTTCAACAAGCCTTAGTTCTAATTTCCCAACAAAATAAACACCAATAATCTGCATCGCAATTAAGATTAACAGTACATAAATGATGGCAAATTTAAAATGAATGGAACGAAAAAAACCTAGTCTTTTCATCTCGTATGTTTACTCCTGATCTGGATTTCGCAAGTAATAGCCTACTCCACGTCTTGTAACGATCCAAGTTGGATGACTCGGACTATCCTCAATTTTTTCACGAAGACGCCTAACGGTAACATCAACTGTCCGAACATCTCCAAAATAATCATAGCCCCAAACAGTTTGTAAAAGATGTTCTCTTGTCATAACTTGACCTAGATGCTTTGCTAAATAATGCAATAGCTCAAACTCACGATGGGTTAATTCGATGGTTTCACCGCGTTTTGAAACGACATATGCATCTGGATGGATTACAAGAGATCCTACTGCAATCTCACTTGAATTATCTTGATCCGATGATTCAGAAATTTGCTGATGTCTTCTGAGATTTGCCTTCACTCTTGCAAGCAGCTCCCTCGTACTGAATGGTTTTGTAACATAGTCATCTGCACCTAATTCAAGTCCCAACACCTTATCAATTTCCGAATCCTTCGCAGTCAACATCACGATTGGCATATCATATTTCTTACGGACCTCTCTACACACTTCCATCCCATCTTTGTGAGGGAGCATGATATCGAGAAGAATTAGGTCAGGTTTTACCTCTTCCACCTTCTCTAACGCCTCTTGTCCATCGTATGCACACACTACCTTATACCCTTCTTTTTGTAAATTAAACTGTAATATATCTGCAATTGGCTTTTCATCATCAACAACAAGGATTATTTTATCCATTTTTTAATTCTCCTCTTCTTTTGAATGATTACATTCGAATGGGATTTCTACGGCAACTCTCATATCTTAACTTTACCAAAGTTGAATAGAAAATCACCAGTTTTATAAAAATCCTTCACCTATTCATAATTCTCTATATTTATGAAAAAACCTCCAGCAAAATGCTAGAGGTTTTTTTCGATTATCTTAAATAAGATAATGGATTTTGTAGGGATCCATTTTTATATACTTCAAAATGTAAGTGAACACCTGTTGAATTTCCAGTAGCACCCATTACTCCAATGGCTTGCCCCTGAGAAACCGTTTGTCCAGAGTGTACATCAAGTGATGACATATGTGCATAAAGAGTGACAATGCCATTGTTATGATCAATCATGATTTTATTTCCAAAGCTGCCGTCATATCCAGCAAATATTACTGTGCCATTGTCAGCTGCTTTAATTGTATGGTTACTTGGTCTTGCAATATCGATACCTTTATGGAGTCTTCCCCAACGGTATCCTTGCTTGCTGGAAATATATCCACCAACTGCTGGCCAAGATAATGAACCTGTTCCTCTAGATGGTACAACCTTTGTCCCTTTTACAACTACGTGATTCACTGGTTCTTTTATAATATTTTCAGATGTAGCTGTTCGTTTTGAAACTTGTCCGTTCACTAACTCAACATTATAATTAACAACTTTTTCGCCTTCTTGACCTTCTTGTGTTACCTTATTATCACCTTTATACATATTTGAGTCTTCTTTTACTTCTGTCTTGTAGGCGATTGTTTCTTTCTTACTTTCTTCCTTTTTCACTGTTACAGTTAATAGTGGCTTATAAGCAGTCACATTAACTTCTTGGTCAATTTGGAGAACAGACTCTTCTGTTAGTTGTGGGTTTAACTCTAAAAGTTGTTTCGTACTTAGACCGTGTGCAATCGCAATTGCTCCAAGTACATCCCCTTCTTTAACCTTATATTTCTTTTCTTCTAAAGTACCTTTTTGTAGCAACTTAACCGTGTCTACTGGCGTTAAAATTTCATTTGGTAAAATTTCTTCTTCAGAAAGTGAAACGTTTTGGTTAATTGCTACGTCTAATATACGAGACTGACCTTCTTTTAAAGCTGGTAGTGGCGTATCAGACTTTGCTCTTGCTTCTAATGCGGTCAGTTCTTCTACCTTAACATACTTTAATTTAAGTAGCTTAAGGGCATCTTCAGCAGCTTCTTTATTTTTCAAATAAGCTACTGGCTTGCCGTCTATTGATAATGCGGTTGCCTTCGCAACAATATGAACCTCTGACTCTAGCTTTTGAATGGTTTTAGCATTATTCGCATTCGCACGGAATACTTGTTCTTGAATAACTGACAAATCATCAGCTGTTAAAGAAAGGTCACTGTAGTCCTTTTTGATAGATTCAATCTTCTTATCTATCACTTGATCTACTAATTTAATATTATCTACTGTGCCAATTCTATTACCATCTATGTATATATGATAAACGGTTGAAATATTGGATTCTGCAGAGGCTGTTCCTAACATTAAAGTAGAAAATGCTACAGAAGTAATTGCAGCTCTTTTAAATAGACTCTTATATTTATTGTAATGTGTTATATGCTCTGTTTTGTTTTGTTTCGACACTGTCTTTCCTCCTAAACAAAGGCTTACTGCCCTGCATTCACATGCATTCTTCTCACCTTGTGAGAGAAAGAATTAATCTTCGACAATTCTCACTATTTTATCCTCTATTACTTTACCATAGAATTTCAATAAAAGTATAGTAATTTCCAATATGTAATATAAATGTAGTATTACTGTCATATTTTTACTAGAAATATGTAAAAATATAGTGACTATATGAGACCTTTTAAGCATTTATCCCACTATTTTTTGTGAAATACTGTCGGAACTATGTAACAAAAGACATAGCTGGGGAATGGGGATTCGACCCTTTTCAAAAATAAAAGGGCATGGACGAATTTAAAATTCGTTCATACCCTTTGAGTGGCTCAGGACGGAATCGAACCGCCGACACAAGGATTTTCAGTCCTTTGCTCTACCGACTGAGCTACTGAGCCTTTTTATGTATGTATAATGGCGGTCCCGACCGGGATCGAACCGGCGATCTCCTGCGTGACAGGCAGGCATGTTAACCGCTACACCACGGGACCTTGTTTTGTATTATTATGTAAAGTAAAGTGACCCGTACGGGATTCGAACCCGTGTTACCGCCGTGAAAGGGCGGTGTCTTAACCGCTTGACCAACGGGCCATGGTAATAGATGGTATGTTATTTTACTAACGCAAACTAATGTAAGTTATTTTGCTGAAGCAAAAAACTTTGGTGAGCCATGAAGGATTCGAACCTTCGACCCTCTGATTAAAAGTCAGATGCTCTACCGACTGAGCTAATGGCTCTTGTAAAAGTGGTGCCGGCGATAGGAGTCGAACCCACGACCTACTGATTACAAGTCAGTTGCTCTACCAACTGAGCTACACCGGCTCGATACGTTACAGAATTGTTTCAGCGACGTTTTTTATATTAGCATAATAGTTTCCTAAAGCGCAATAGTTTTTTTAAAAATCATTTATATTTATAAATTTTAATGCTCTTTTTTTATTCATCGTTGATTTTCGTGTGTATGCGAATGAATAGGCGGAAATTTTCCGGCTATTGTATATAATAGTGCTTAAGAAGCAGATATAAGCGGAGATTCTCCGGTTATTTGCTCTAAATAAGGCAAAACCCAATGATTTCAATACAATAAGCGAAAAAATTCCTTTATTTTGTGGGAAATATGGGTATTTCCAAATTTAAAAGGAGTTTTTCCCTTTATTTTGCAAACACAGTAAAATCAACATTCAGTTATAACAGAGCCGATTTTAAAAGCCGAGATTTTGCTTAATCAGCTAATCTCGGCTTCCCTATTTTCAAATTACGAGTATACACTTCGAATAATATTTGTTTGGGTTCGATCAGGCCCTACCGAGAATACCGATAGTGATATCCCTGTTAATTGAGCGATTCGTTCAATATAATGACGGGCATTTTCAGGCAAATCTGCTAAGTTTTTTACTCCTGTAATGTCCTCTGTCCAACCTGGTAATTCCTCATAGACTGGTTCACATTCAGCCAATATTTCTAAGCTTGCTGGGAATTCTTCCATTACTTCACCTTTATATTTATACGCAACACAGATTTTCAATGTTTGAATCCCTGTTAATACATCGACAGAATTTAGAGATAAATCCGTGATACCACTCACTCTGCGTGCGTGGCGGACAACTACACTATCAAACCAGCCAACACGACGTGGACGACCCGTTGTTGTACCATACTCTCGGCCAACCTCACGTATTTGATTTCCAATTTCATTAGTAAGCTCTGTCGGAAATGGACCGTCACCAACACGGGTTGTATAAGCCTTTGATACGCCCACTACATGGTTTATCTTAGTTGGTCCTACACCAGAACCAATTGTTACACCGCCAGCTACAGGATTCGAAGATGTAACAAATGGATAGGTGCCTTGATCAATATCAAGCATAACCCCTTGTGCACCTTCGAAAAGCACACGACGTCCATCATCAAGAGCATCATTCAATACGACAGATGTATCACATACGTATTTCGCAATCTCCTGTCCATATTGGTAATACTCATCTAAAATTTGTTCAACCGTGAATCCATCTACTTCGTACACCTTTTCAAATAGTTGGTTTTTTTCAGACAGATTATGCGCTATCTTTTCTTCAAATGATTCACGATCAAGTAAATCCGCAATTCGAATTCCTATTCTTGCTGCTTTATCCATATATGCAGGACCAATTCCTTTTTTTGTTGTCCCTATTTTATTAGCCCCTTTGCGTTCCTCCTCTAATTCATCAAGCTTTAAGTGATAAGGTAAAATCACATGGGCGCGATTACTAATCCGTAAATTATCGGTGTTTATTCCTTTTTCATGAAGATAAGCAAGCTCTGTAACAAGCGCCTTCGGGTTCACCACCATCCCGTTTCCAATCACACAAATTTTATCAGAATAGAAGATGCCGGATGGGATTAAATGAAGCTTGTATGTTTCCCCATTAAATACAATCGTATGACCGGCATTATCTCCACCTTGATATCTAGCAATTACCTCTGCATTTTCCGAAAGGAAATCAGTAATTTTACCTTTTCCCTCGTCCCCCCACTGAGTTCCTACAACCACAACTGATGACATTAAAAAAGCACCTCCAGGGTTAAAATCAGATAACTTTCGTATATCGCATTCAATTCATTTTAATTTTATCAGTATTTCGTCCTATATTCAATAAAACACGAACAATTAAATAATATTTTTATTTATCATTCGGTCAGGGAGTGTCATATGTATATTTTCCCCTGATCTATCTTTCTTATTTATCCTTTTGAAAAATGCTTTTAAATTATGTTTTAGGTCCTAGTACCGGAATTGCACGTTAACCCCTAATATATACTCGCTCATCACGATATATGCGCGTTCGCACAATCATATGCACGATGAATATGTGATATGCACGAGATTTATGTTATATGTTCGTTATGCCCAGGATTTGCACGTTACTTCTGCAATATGTTCGAAAGCACGGAAATATGCTTGTTAATGCCCAAATATGCGCGTTAGCCCATGTATATGCACGATAAGCTCATCGACCTATAGATTTGCTCGTGATGCTACATATTTGATCATTCTTACTAATAGATGCACACACACTCGATAGAATCCGAAGCTGATTCGCAGAACGAACTCTTTTATACTTTCCAATCCACAAAAAAATGATGTGCAACACCTTTTCAGGTTCACACATCATTTTATACTTATGCACCTGGAGGCATTCCGGCATCATCAAACCTTCGTTCCAGATTCACGAATTTATTATATTCCTTCACAAATGCTAATGAAACGGTGCCGACTGGGCCGTTACGTTGCTTTGCAATGATAATTTCAATAATATTTTTATTTTCACTTTCCTTATCGTAATAGTCATCACGGTATAAGAAAGCGACGATATCAGCATCCTGCTCAATACTTCCTGATTCACGAATATCTGACATCATTGGTCGTTTGTCCTGTCTTTGCTCTACTCCACGAGAAAGCTGTGAAAGGGCGATTACAGGAACCTGTAATTCACGTGCTAATGCCTTTAATGAACGAGAGATTTCGGATACTTCCTGTTGACGGTTTTCTCCACCTCTCCCGCTGCCTTGGATCAACTGTAAATAATCGATTAAGATCATTCCAAGTCCTGCTTCCTGCTTAAGACGACGGCATTTCGAACGAATTTCATTCACACGTATTCCTGGTGTATCATCGATATATATACCCGAATTAGACAAACTTCCCATCGCCATCGTAAGCTTTCCCCAATCCTCTGGCGTTAATGAACCTGTCCGTAAATTTTGGGCATTAATATTTCCTTCCGCGCAAAGCATCCTCATTACAAGCTGCTCTGCACCCATCTCAAGGCTAAAAATCGCGACATTTTCATCAGTCTTTGTAGCAACATTTTGAGCAATATTAAGCGCAAAAGCCGTTTTACCAACAGACGGACGAGCAGCTACGATAATTAAGTCATTTCGTTGAAAGCCTGCTGTCATTCGGTCAAGCTCGGTAAACCCTGTTGGTATACCTGTAATATCACCAACTCGATTATGAAGGGTTTCAATATTATCATATGTTTGCACAAGTACATCTTTTATATTTTGGAAGGCACCCGCATTTTTCTTATTGGCAACCTCCATAATATTTTTTTCAGCTTCACCTAAAAGAGCTTCGACCTCATCTTCACGAGAATAACTATCAGAGGCAATTGAAGTTGCCGTACGTATTAACCGACGTAAGATCGACTTTTCTTCAATAATTCTTGCATAATATTCGATATTTGCTGCAGTAGGCACTGAATTTGCTAAGTCACTTAAGTAAGAGACTCCACCTATTTCTTCTAAAATTTTAATATCCGCTAACTCAGAAGTTACCGTTACTAAATCAACTGGTTCACCTTTATCTGATAGGTCAAGCATCGCATTAAAAATCTTTTGATGTGCCGCTCGATAAAAGTCTTCTGGAATTAATAATTCAGAGGCTAACGTTAAAGAACTAGGCTCTAAAAAAATAGCACCTAATACAGCTTGCTCTGCCTCGATATTTTGCGGAGGAATACGATCAGCAAAAACATCACTCATATTTTCTCCACTCCCGTTTCGATAATCTATGACTCTATTATACTGTTTTTTAATATATTTCCAATCCATGAAATCCACGATAAGAAAAAATGTGATTTGCGCATGAACACAAAATCACATTTTACACTTTTAATTCTATCTGATTTACAATTTATTGCAATGGAAATTACTGTTCCTTTACATGTACCTTCACAGTTGCCGTTACTTCTTGATGTAATTTTATAGGGACATTGGTAAATCCTAATGCTCGAATTCCATCTGGCAAATCAAATTTACGTTTGTCAATTTTAATTTTATGTTTCTTTGCAAGTTCATCTGCAATTTGTTTGCTAGTAACAGAACCGAATAAACGGCCACCCTCACCCGATTTGGCTTGTAATTCAACCGTTAGCTTTTCAATCGTCTCTTTCAACTTCTTTGATTGTTCAAGCTCTTCTGCAGCTTCTTTTGATTCTTTATTTTTCTTTGCTTCTAGTGATTTTATATTACCTGGTGTTGCTTCAATAGCAAGATTTTGTTTTAATAAAAAGTTATGTGCGTAACCGTCTGAAACATTTTTCACTTCACCTTTTTTACCTTTTCCTTTTACATCCTTTAAAAAGATAACTTTCATTCTTTCCTACCTCCCAAATATTCATCAATTGCTTCGAGTAATTTATGCTCAGCTTCTTCTATTGTAACATTTTGCATCTGTGTTGCGGCATTTGTCAAATGACCACCACCGCCTAAGCTTTCCATTATTAATTGTACGTTAATATCACCTAGTGATCTTGCACTAATTCCAACCTGTAAATCATGTCTTACTGAAATAACAAAAGAAGCAACGACATTATTCATCGTTAAAAGTGTATCTGCTGCTTGAGCAATCATCACTTGATCAAAGGTTTCATCCTCGTATCCCTTCGAAATTGCAATCCCATTTTTATAAATAAAGGCTGATTCAATCAGTTTAGCACGCTTTTTAAATTGATCCATATTTTCCTTCAAGAACTTTTGAACAAGAACCGTGTCCGCTCCTTGCGCTCGTAAATACGAAGCTGCATCGAAGGTTCTTGAGCCAGTTCTTAATGTAAAGCTCTTAGTATCCACAATAATTCCTGCTAAAAGAGCTGTCGCCTCAAGCATATCAATTTTGACCCGTTTCGGCTGATATTCTAGCAGCTCTGTTACTAATTCCGCCGTAGATGATGCATATGGCTCCATGTATACTAATAATGGCGATTGAATGAACTCTTCTCCTCTTCGATGATGATCAATGACAACAACCTTATCAATCTTTGATACAAGTTTTTCTTCAATAACGAGAGAAGGTTTATGTGTATCAACCACAACTAGTAGAGTATTATTCGTTGCAATTTCTAGTGCTTCCTCAGGTGAAATAAAACGTTCCCACAGATCTGTGTTCTCCTTCACCTCATCAAGTAAACGCCCTACACCCATATCAATTTCATTCAAATTTAAGACAATATATCCCTCAACAGAATTCATTTGAGCGACCTTCAATATCCCGATTGCTGCACCGATCGCATCCATATCGGGGTATTTATGCCCCATGATAATCACTTTATCGCTATCCGTTACAATTTCCTTAAGTGCATGAGAAATAACACGAGCACGCACCCTTGTACGTTTTTCCATCGGATTTGTTTTTCCGCCATAAAACTTAATCTTTCCATTTGGCTGTTTAATCGCAACCTGGTCGCCCCCGCGGCCTAATGCCAGATCCAAGCTTGATTGAGCACCCACACCCAATTCTGGAAGTGTAGGAACACCTATCCCAACTCCAATACTTAACGTAAGTGGCACACTGCCCTTAGCTGTTTCTTCACGAACTTCATCCAAAATTGTAAACTTTGTCTTTTCTAATTGAGTTAAAATATTCTCGTTCAATACCGCAATAAATCGTTCAGAGGATGTTCGTTTTAAAAACACACCATATTCAGTTGCCCACTTGTTCAGAATAGAAGTAACTTGGCTATTCAATGAGCTTTTTCTTTGATCGTCCATCCCTTGAGTAACTTCATCATAATTATCTAAATAAATAATACCTAAAACGGTTCTCTCTGCCTCATATAACTGTTCAATTTCAAGTTGCTCAGTCACATCAAAGAAGTATAATAGTCGTTCTTCTCTTTTAATGATAATTTTAAACTTTTGTTCGTGCAGTGAAATGGTCTCACTGTCTACTTCTTGCTTGATTAATGGAACAATGGATTCGCCAATATCATACAGTGACCTACCTACAAGCGTGTCTGCATCAAAGCAGGTGGATAAATAAGGATTGGCCCATTCTACTTGATAGTCATCATTATAAAGTAGGATTCCAATTGGCATCTCCATTAATGCCTCTTCCCCTACCTTTTTCAGACGATAAGATAGTGTTGATATGTATTGCTCCATCTCTTGATTAAGATGGGATTCTGCTTGATACAAATAATAAACGATTAATCCAAGGAGCAGAAAACTTACTAACCCAATTACCCAATGGAAATAGGAAATAATTCCGATCAAAATTCCGGTTACAACAAGTAATGCATAAATGGGGTAGCGAAATAACTTTCTTTTATAAAAATCTGGCATACATTTTTCAGCTCCTAAAGCTTTGTTTTATTTCTCTACTACTCCTATTTTATAGAGATACTGATATTCATTCAACCTTTTGGCAAAATAAGAACATATTAGTTTTCATTTATTCTATTATCAGTTATGATGATATAGAATAAGTAAACGTAACCACTAGGGGAGCAAAATGCTGAGAGTGAACGATTATCGTTCTGACCCTTTGAACCTGTTAGTTAATACTAGCGTAGGGATTGTGGAAAATGAGGACATAAATTAAAACTGTTCTCCTATGCGGTTCGTTTTTTATCAAACACTTCATAGGGGGTTTTTTTATGCGTAATTTTAGATTACAAGCAATGATTGAGGCGGCGATTTTTGGTGCATTGGCGCTTATACTGGATATGTTTGTTCCATCCATAAAGCTTTCACCGGCCATTTCTATATCTTTTGCGATGGTACCCATTTTTATTGTTGCTTTTCGATGGGGGTTTAAAATTAGTTTTCTTTCAGGTCTGATATGGGGATTATTGCAATTAATTTTTGACCCTTGGATTGTACATCCTGTGCAAGCCATTATGGAATACGTTATAGCCTTCCCATTTATTGCATTTGCTGGATTATTTAGTTCAATCATTCAAAGACAATTAAAAGATAATAAAAAGATTAATGCACTTATTTTCATCGTCTTTGCAATCTTTGTTGGTAGTCTCACACGCTATTTCTGGCACTTTTTATCTGGATTTATCTTTATTGAATATTTTGCTCCAGAGGTATTAAATCCTGTTTGGTATTCATTCATAGGTAATGGAACAAGTATGCTTGGAGCATTTATAAGTTGTTCAATCGTTATGATTTTATTAATTTTAGCGTCACCACGTTTCTTCATTCTAAAAAAAGATTACTAAATACATGTAGAGGCTCCGTTTTTCGGAGCCTCTTTTTAAATAAAAAAAATGATAATCAAACACATTATAAGTAGTTCAAACGATTTGCTATTAAGGATGATGGACATCCCTTACTATTCCAAATAAAAGCCATTCCCCCTCATATTCTCGGAAAACAAATCGGAGAGCCTGCCAATCATATTCCTCTTCAGATGCTTCAGAATAGTATTCTACATATATGGCATCTGGGAATTTAGTAGAAATGGTATTTATAACACCTCCACTCTCCACAGAGGAACTATCGAATGTCACAGTATTGTAGTCTATTTCATTTTGATAAATATTTTTAAAAAGATATCCATCTACAAATTCATCCTTTGTTCGAATGATCTTTCTTCCTGAATGATCCGCCCCCCATACAATTTCCTGTTGGTCATCTACTATAAGTTCTTCCTTGCTGAGGATTACTTCATTCGAATTAGTACCCAGGTCAGCAAAAAGGGAAAACACGATCCCTTCTGGATGAGCCATATCGGAAATCTCTTTCCAATTATGATTTTCTAATGAAGAAAATATTGATTCACTCTTTTCCATAAGTGCATTCTTCTGTTCCATCTTTAGAAATTCTGGATTTCCCCTGAGCTCTGGGCCAGGATATGTCAGGTACAAATAAAGATCCTGGTTAGGAACGTTCGTTGTTGCTTTTATTATTTGAACCGTCTCCTCCGAGTAAATAAACCGGTCATCGCTTGAAGAACCAAATTTAAACCCCTCATAATTAGCAAATAATTGATCAAAATACTTTTTATCTACTTTCATTAATAATATGTGGTTTACCTTATCCTTAATGATATAAAACCTTGCAACTCCATCATATTCCATGACAAAGTCTGCCCCACTGCCATCCTCTTGTTCGATTAAATATTTTCCACCTAATCGCTCTATTACCTTTTCCTTTGAGTCGCCTAAAGTAATTCCATGGAGATATAGATGACCTTGTTTATTAGAAAATGTAGGTTTTAATAAATCTGAATGCATTTCTGTTGGGGACTGTTCTTTGGATGTAATTTGTTTGTTTTTAATCGATATTTCATTGAGGACAAGAAACATTGTGCACACTGTGAGAATGGTAGATAACAAGACATAACGCAATTTGTGCTTTCGCGTTCTTGATGTATTTTCAAGCTCTTGCAGTACATTTTTCATCACACGTTGTTTACTCTTGGTTACATTTTTTAATTCAGGAAAAATATTATGATTCATTAAGAAGCACCTCCCATTGTACTCCGTTCAATCGATTTCTTAATAGTTCTCTTCCACGGCTTAACCTGGTTTTTACTGTGCTTTCGGGTAGGGATAGAAGGTCTGCAATTTCAAGAATTGTCATTTCATTATAGTAATAATGAATAAGAATTTCTCGCTGTTTTAAGGGCAATTCGAGGATGGCATCCCCGACAATTGTTTGCTCATCTTTTCGAACCAACTCATCTGGAACCCTTTTTCCGGCATGTGGAAAGAACTTGTTTTGAATGTGAATCTTTTTATAGGCCCAGCTTTTCAAATAATCTTTGCTTTTGTTCATTGTCATTTTTGTGAGGAAGGCCTTGATCTCACCACGTTCTTCGTAATTTTCCTGATATCGATAAAACTTTATGAATACTTCCTGTACAATGTCTTCTGCAGCTTGAAGATCCTTCACATAACCATACGCGATCCGAATTAGGTGCTCTGTATATTGAAACATTAATTCTTCAATGTCGGGAATAGTAAACAAGGCGACAACTCCTTTCTTTATATACTTAACGATTCTCAGATCATTAAAGTTTGGAATTACTACATAATTAATACAATTCAAATTCACGTAAAAAAATACTCAGTCCATTAAAGCACTGAGCACTATTACTAAATATCAAAATAAAGTTACCCATTTTGTATAAGTGAACTTTTTACATAGAATCCCCTAGAATATATTCACGGGTCAACTGAAGCATCTGCTCTTGCATTTCCTCGTCAATCTTTTTTCTATCCATTGTAATATGCATAAAATTCATTAGCTTGAGTTCCAACAGTCGTTATGCTATTTTTAGTTTCATCATAATGATAATAAGTATCTTCTCCTCATCAACAGTGAAAGGTAACTGTTTGGAATCAATTTTATTTTTAGCCTTTTTAACCTCTTAAATTTATAATATTAACCGCTTTCATCAATTCGTAATCATTTATACTCAATACATATTCTATATACACTTGAAAATACCCTGCATGATCTTCATACTCATTCGTGAGACCCCCACTTAGTTCAAAAAAACTGCATAAAAAAAGCACAATAAGGAAGTCCCTATTGTGCTTTTACTTATATTATTCGCCTTGTACATATGGCAATAAAGCCATTTGACGAGCACGTTTGATTGCGATTGTTAGTTTGCGTTGGTATTTAGCGCTTGTACCAGTAACACGACGTGGTAAAATCTTTCCACGCTCAGATACGAAACGTTTTAACACATCGATATCTTTGTAATCGATATGAGTGATACCATTAGCTGTAAAATAACAAACTTTACGACGTTTTGCACGTCCACCTCTACGTCCACCTGCCATCAGAATTCTCCTCCTTCATATATAAATTTCACAAACATTTACGATTTAGAATGGAAGATCATCATCTGAAATGTCAATTGGTTGTCCATCATTTGCAAATGGATCCTCATCTACTCTCGTAAAGCCTTGGTTATTGTTATTATTTCGTTGTTGTTGGTTCTGATTTTGTCCATATGGTGAAGGAGAAGGAGCATAGCCACCTTGGCCCTGGTTCCCACTAAATCCTCCGCCGTAGTTCCCACCACCGCTGCTACGTTGCTGATCATTTGCATTTCTAGGTTCAAGGAATTGAACACTTTCTGCTACAACCTCAGTCACATATACACGTTTACCATCTTGGCCATCATAATTTCTTGTTTGAATTCGACCATCAACACCCGCTAAGCTGCCCTTCTTTAAGAAATTCGCAACATTTTCAGCCGGTCGACGCCAAATCACACAGTTAATGAAGTCAGCTTCTCGATCACCTTGCTGATTTGTGAATGTACGATTAACAGCTAATGTAAAGGTTGCTACTGCGACACCACTTGGCGTATAACGTAATTCAGGATCCTTCGTAAGTCTTCCTACGAGAACTACGCGATTCATCATCAGAACCACCCCTTTTCGTTCTATATATCAAAAAACCTATTCTTCTTCTCTAATTACAATATGACGGATAATGTCTTCACTGATTTTTGCTAGACGATCGAATTCGCTAACAGCTTCAGCATTTGACATTACGTTAAGAAGCATGTAATAACCGTCGCGGAAATCATTGATTTCATAAGCAAGACGACGCTTACCCCATTCTTTTACGTTTGTAATCTCCGCACCATTGTCTGTTAAAACGCCATTAAAACGCTCAACTAAAGCTTTTTTAGCTTCATCATCAATGTTTGGACGGATGATATACATAATTTCGTATTTTCTCATCACGTTCACCTCCTTTTGGACTAACGGCTCTTTTCATTAAAAGAGCAAGGAGCAATTTATTTCAATTACTCACAGAAAAAAATTATACCACAACACCTAGTGATACGCAAGATTATTAAATAGAACCGCTGTTTCCTCATATCAACCTAATATACAATCGGAACCCATTACTTCACTGTGCTTGTTATTCGTACCTCATAAAGGATTGTTCAAGTAAATATGAAATACATCCTTTTTTCACACATAAAATAAAGACCATAGTTCGCATTTTTTACGCGCTATGGTCTGGTAAATTAATTTATTTTACACATTAAATCGGAAATGAATAACATCCCCATCTTGAACAACATAGTCTTTTCCTTCAAGTCTTACCTTACCTGCTTCACGAGCAGCTCCCATCGAGCCACCTGCAAGTAAGTCATCATATGAAACTGTTTCCGCACGAATAAATCCTCTCTCAAAATCAGAATGAATAATCCCTGCACATTGAGGAGCTTTCATTCCCTTTCTGAATGTCCACGCACGTACCTCTTGAACACCTGCTGTAAAATAAGTTGCTAATCCTAATAAGTGATATGCTGTACGAATCAATTGGTCCAATCCTGATTCCTTAATGCCAAGCTCTTCTAAGAACATTTCCTTTTCTTCGCCTTCAAGCTCAACAATTTCAGATTCAATTTTGGCACAAACGACAATAACTTCAGCATTATCCTTCTCTGCATATTCCTTAACTTGCCCGACATATTCATTTGATGAAGGATCTGCTACATCATCTTCCCCAACATTGGCAACATATAATACTTGTTTGCTTGTTAAAAGATGTAATCCTTTTACCACTTTGAGCTCTTCATCCGTAAACTCAATCGCTCGTACTGGCATTTCTTTTTCCAATGCATCCTTTACTTTTACAAGCACTTCATGTTCTGCTAATGCATCCTTGTCCTTTTGTTTTGCTAGTTTCGCAACACGATCAACTCGCTTATCAATCGACTCTAAGTCTGCAAGGATAAGCTCTAAGTTAATTGTTTCAATATCTGAAATCGGGTCAACCTTACCTGACACATGGGTAATGTTATCATCTGCAAAGCAGCGTACCACGTGACATATTGCATCAACCTGACGGATATGTGATAAGAACTTATTTCCTAATCCTTCACCTTTACTTGCCCCTTTTACAATCCCTGCAATATCAGTAAATTCAAAAGTGGTAGGTACTGTTTTTTTAGGTTTAACTAACTCAGTCAATTTATTTAATCGAATATCAGGAACTTCAACAATTCCTACGTTCGGATCAATTGTACAAAATGGATAGTTCGCTGACTCTGCCCCTGCTTGTGTAATTGCATTAAAAAGTGTTGATTTCCCAACGTTTGGAAGACCAACAATACCTGCCGTTAACGCCATTTATATTCCACTCCTCTACTTTTTCCGTAAGGCACTTTTCTCAAACTTTATTGCTTTTTAAGATGAAAAAATTTTGTTTAGGTAATTTATTCATATGAATTGCTGGCAATGACGAGAAAAGAGCTTGCGAATTTAATTTCAACGTTTATCATAGTGTTTCGCACGTTACGAAAACAGCCTTCCGTAAACAAAATAGCCTTCCACAATTATAGAGATTATACGACAAAAATACAAGTCGTATCATTATTGAAACGACCTGTAGAAAGTCTACTGTTCTATCATTATTTTTTCAATATTCACTAGGCAATCATACAATGTACTTCCTAATCCATTATCGGATACTCTATTCGGGGTTAGCTGATTAACACTTCCGCCAAATTCATGCCACTGACCCTCATCGATACATATTATATTTGGTGCTGAATGTTTTAAAATTTGAACCTTTCCAATAATCTCGCCACGTTCATTGTACACCCTAACCTTATCATTGGGATTCAATCCCTTATCCTCTGCAATATCCGTTGAAATCTCTACTTTAACTGTCTGAAGACTGTCTATTAAATGATAATGCTGCGAATGATTTGAACGCAGTGGATGAATTGTTAATAATGAATAAGGGAAATTTTGTGCTAGTACAGCATCTTCAAACGTAGATTCCTTCGGATATACTATTTTCAGATGACCATCCAACCCTTTTTCTTCTCCAATCGTTGATGTGAATTCATACTTTCCACTAGGTGTTAAAAATTGATAATCATGCCATGGGACATGTTCAACTGGTAGTGGTAGATGATGTTCTTCTCTTAGTTTCTCTAAGGTAATATCCTTTTCTTGAAGTTCGCCTAATCCCATTCGTATGAACTCTTCTCTTGTATAGTTAAAATCATCCCCAAAACCTAATCTTTTCGCTAACTCTGTCCAAATCCACACATCAGACCTTACTTCTCCTGGTGGATCTACAAGCTTTGGCCCATAATTAACATAATGATGATACATAGATGAATAATAAATATCCTCTTCTTCAAATACCGTTGCTGATGGGAGAACATAATCAGCTAATTTTGCGGTGTCAGTCATAAATTGTTCTAATACGACGATAGTTTGAACAGATTTAAATGCCTTCTGAACAATTGATGTATCTGGTACCTGTGTTAACGGATTTCCACATGACACCATAACCATCTGTATTTCAGGATCTATAGCACTTAGAATCCCCTCAGCTTGTTGCATCATCGTGAATGTTCTTGTATTAGTCTTTCGACTTGGTAGAGTTAATGCATTACTATCAAAGCTTTGGCCAACCTGTAAATTGCCAAAGTTAGCACCACCACCTGGTCTGCCTACATTTCCACTTATCGCAACTAATGCATCAATTAAACGAATTGTATTTCCTCCATTGGCATATCGCTGCATCCCTAATCCCATATATGTCGCGGTTGGGCCATCACTATACACATGAGCTAATTCTGTAATTGTTTCACGTGGAACATTTGTATTAGTTTCAATAAACTCTATTGAAACACGATCAAGTAGTTCTTCTAAGTCAGAAAAACCTACCGTATAATTCTTAATAAAATGCTTATCTTCTTTATTTAAACGAATTATTTCCTTCATAACTCCAATTGCTAAAAACCCATCCATTCCTGGTTTAATTGGAATATAGGAGTGAGCCATTTTGGCTGTTGCATTATAAATTGGGTCAATTACAATGATTTTTGTTCCCTTTTTCTTAACATCCTGTAAATAACCATAGAGGTGCATATTCGTTCTTGAGACATTTCTACCCCAAATGATTACATTTTTACTATTATAAATATCTTCTGGTGCATGGCTAGCTGCATTACCGAAATCCCATTTTTGTGCTTCAATTCCAGAACCCCAACAAATACTACCAATGATTTCAGTTACACCACCATAACAATTGAAAAAGCGCTCTGGAATTTTAGTTAGTAAGCCCCCATTGGCATAATCATGACTATGGAATACAGCAGTCGTTCCGTATGCTTCTTTTATAATTGTAAGTTTATGAGCAATTTCATCCAATGCTTGTTCCCAAGAAATTTTCTGAAAAACACCATCAATCTTTTTTAAGGGGTGGAGAATTCGATCATGAGAGTTTGTCCTTGCCTCTAGCATGCGTCCTCTTCCACATATTTTTCCTTTTGTGATAGGATGGTCCTTATTTCCATCTATTTTAATAACCTTCCCATTTTCCACTTCAACTTCAAAGCCGCAGCTATCCCAACAATTTAATGGGCACGCAGATTTATACGTAGTCATTCTCCATTTCACTCCCCTCTAGATCACTCGTATAATATATTATAGAACACATATCCCAATCATCATAGAAAAAGCATGAGAATCACTCCTCATGCTTAACAAGAATTTTCTTTAGCTTTCTAGTAAATTCCTTTCTTGGAATCATGACACTATGTGCGCACCCTTCACACTTAATCCGAATGTCCATCCCTAATCGAATTATTTTCCATCTATTCGTCCCACATGGATGCTGTTTTTTCATTTCAACGATATCATTGAGGCTGTATTCTTTATCAACCATTGTTCAACACCCTTTTCACACAAATTTTAAATTAAAATGGAATGATCCCTAATAGTTTACTTGTATTGTACCAAGAAATTGGACTTAATTGTAGCGATTTGTTATAGGATAGATAAGAATTGCTGCGAGTAAGTAAATATTAGCTATCCCGTACAGTGGATACAGTACTGAAACAAGTGTTGCAAAGCCAAACGTAGTAAAAGGAATCATCATACATAGCAATAACAAGGCAATCATCCATAAAGGTAGTTTCAATTTTTCTTTAAATCGGGTTGTTAACCCTAATAATCCAGATGCTGCAGTAGTATAAATGGCTCCAAACAGGAGAAATGACATGATCACTACTGTTATATATGGAAATGACTTCAAAATAATAAAGAGAGGTATTTCATATAACATGATTTCTTGAGCAATTTGAATGAGTGATTCGTTATAAATATAAGAAACTACCCCTAAAATAACTCCACTTCCAATACTTGCAACCCATGCTTCCCCCATTGATTTCATTTTCCCACCAATTGCACCTAGTACAGCAATTAAAGGTAATATATTGAGTGCTGTAAAAGTAAAAGCGGACGGCCAATTTGTTTGATTTGCAGCTATAAATGAAAAATGGATATCCTCTCTAAAAATAAATAATAATAAAATAACAATTAGCCCAATAATTAAGAAAGGAATGATCAAAAAATTAATCGTTACTAACCCGTTAATATTCCACAAAAATACGATCACTAGTAATATACTAAATAAGAGAACCCCCCACCAAAATGGAATATTAAATAATTCAAGTGTTGCCCCTCCACCAGCTAACATCACAATTGTAGTAGTAAATAAATATAAAATCGTAATGCCATCATATGCATATGTTAACTTTCTCCCTATTAATTTCCTTAAGACAGGTACAAAATTTTCAGACCTTTGCTCATGGCTTATTTTCATAATGATTAAACAACAAATAATAAAAATGAGCGTAAATAATAGGATTGCTAATTCACTTTCTTCCCCAAAAAACTGCCATAGCTCTCTACCAGAAGCATATCCCGCCCCAATTGTTGTACCTAAAATTAAAAACATCCATTTCAATCCAGCCTTAATCAATCTGATCCCCCCAAAAGAAATTATCTCTATTAATTACTTAACTGATGTATAGATTTCACTTTTTCTCCGTATACTGATACTACATTTACTAAGGAGTGGAACCTATGAATCTCAAACAAAATATTTTTGATCTACACAAACAAAATGAATTTCGTATTGCATATGACCATGATTTAGCAGATCATCAAGTTGCTTTAAAGATTTCATCAATGCTCCCCTCTACTGATCAACCAATCATCGTTGTATGTATTGGAACAGACCGTTCCACTGGAGACTCTCTTGGACCACTAATTGGTACTAAAATAACTGAATTAGGACTGTCCCACTTCTATGTATATGGCACATTGGACGAACCTATACATGCTGTTAATTTAAATGAAAAGACTGAAGAAATATATTCTCGTCATCATAATCCATTTATTATAGGAATTGATGCTTGCTTAGGTAGATTAAAAAGTGTTGGGCATATTACAATTGGCAAAGGGCCAATCAAGCCTGGTGCTGGAGTTAATAAAGAATTAATACCAATTGGTGATATGTATATTACTGGGATTGTTAACGTCAGTGGGTTCATGGAGTTTTTTGTACTTCAGAATACACGGCTAAACTTAGTTATGAAGATTGCAAACACCATATCAAATGGTATTTTCAAAGCAGAAGCTCTGCATAGCAGAAAACAAGAAATGAATAAATTACTAATCAATAAGGATATAACGAATTAAAGGGACAAAAAAACCCTTCTATTAAAATAGAAGAGTCTTTTCAAATTGATATAATGGCTTGAGTAAAATCCACCAAATTACTCCAATAATATAAAATTACCACAAGTATTGCAGTGACTAAAATTCCTGGAAGTAAATTTGCCACACGAATTTTTGTTAAACCTAATAAATTTAATCCAATTGCGACAATCATTATACCACCAGTTCCTGTCATTTCGACAATAAACGAGTCCATTAGCTCTTGTGGTACCCATTTTTCAATTTGAGTTGCTAATAATGATATCGAACCTTGATAAATCATGACAGGAATAGCTGAGAATAATACTCCAATTCCTAATGTGGTTGCTAAAACGAGACTTGTGAATCCATCAATAACTGACTTTGTAAAGAGTACTGAATGATCTTGCCTTAACCCACTATCTAATGAACCAATTATAGCCATTGCTCCTATGACAAAAATCAACGTTGCTGTCACGAAACCTTTTGCAATCGTCCCTTCATTAGATGAGGAACCTACCCTAGTCTCAATCCACTTTCCAAGTAAATTTAACTTATCATCTAAGCTCCACCACTCACCAAGAATTGCTCCAAAAACAAGGCTGAAAATTACAATTAGAAATTGTTCACTTTTCAATCCCATTTGTATTCCTAATAACATGACAGCAAGCCCAATTCCGTGCATAACTGTTGTCTTCACCTTTTCAGGAATACGGTGAAGTAGTTTTCCTATTAAAGTGCCTAAAATGATACAAATACAATTCACTATTGTTCCTAGTAATATCATTTCATTTCCCCTAATTCAAATTATCTGTCACTAGAAAAACTATGAAAATATCCTTCAATTTACTGTTAAAAGTAAGTTTGAAGGATATATCATGTATTGCTATTTAAGATACGCTCGGTGAATCTAACAATTCTAATATTCTTTCTAAATCTTCATTAGAAAAGAATTCTATTTCAATCTTACCTTTTTTCTTATTTTGCTTAATTGTTACTGATGTACCGAAACGCTCACGCAGAAAAGTCTCTCGTTCTTTAATAAAAATATCCTTTTCCTTTTTAGGCTTAATTGTTTCACGTGGAACATTTTGATTCATTTGGTTGATTAGATCTTCTAACTGACGAACATTAAGCTGTTCGGATAAAACCTTTTCAACAACTGCATCTAGCTTATCTTTATTTTTCAATCCAAGCAGTGTTCGTCCATGACCCATTGATAATTTACCTTCTGTTATTAGCTTCTGAATGCTCTTTGGAAGAGCTAAAAGACGTAAATGATTTGCTATATGTGGTCTGCTTTTACCTAATCTCTTAGCAAGCTGTTCTTGTGTTACCTTCAGATGGTCAATCAATGCTTGATATGCATAAGCCTCTTCAATTGGGGTAAGATCTTCTCGTTGTAAGTTTTCTAGTAATGCTAATTCCATCATTTGTTGTTCCGTCAAATCACGCACAACAACTGGTACTGTGTTTAACTTTGCTTCCTTCGCAGCTCGGAAGCGTCTCTCACCTGCAACAATTTCAAATCCCTTAATACTTTTTCTTACTATTAAAGGTTGTAAAATACCATGCGTAAGAATTGATTCCTTTAATTCAGCAATTGCTTCTGGTTCAAATGTTTTTCTTGGTTGATATGGATTTGGGCGTAATTCTTTAACTTTAATTTCTTGTACTACTTCTTCATTTCCAACTTCCATCGTTGAAAACAAAGCATTTATTCCCTTTCCTAAACCTTTAGCCATTCGCAATCACTTCCTTTGCAAGATCTAAGTAAACTTCTGCACCTCTTGACTTTGGATCATAAATAATGATTGGTTCACCATGACTTGGAGCTTCACTTAATCGAATATTCCTTGGAATGATTGTTTTATAAACCTTATCTTGGAAGTATTTTTTAACCTCCTCGATCACTTGTAGACCTAAATTCGTTCTAGCATCAAGCATTGTTAAAAGAACACCATCAATCATGAGTTCAGTATTTAAATGCTTTTGGACTAAACGAACAGTATTTAATAATTGGCTTAATCCCTCAAGTGCATAATACTCACATTGAACTGGAATAACTACAGTATCAGCAGCTGTTAAAGCATTAAGGGTTAATAATCCTAAAGAAGGTGGGCAATCGATAATAATATAATCATAACTATCTTTTACCTCCTCTAGCGCTCTTTTTAAACGGACCTCACGAGATATAGTTGGAACAAGTTCAATTTCAGCTCCCGCTAATTGAATCGTCGCAGGAATCATATATAAATTCTCAACTGATGTTGGTACTGTTACATTCTTTGCTGAAACATCCTCTACTAGAACATCATAAATGCACTCATCGACATTTGCTTTTTCAATCCCGCAGCCACTTGTTGCATTACCTTGAGGGTCAATATCAACAAGTAAAACTTTTTTACCTACATATGCCAAACATGCACTTAGATTTACTGAAGTAGTAGTCTTACCAACTCCACCCTTTTGGTTAGCAATCGCGATGGTTTTTCCCACGATGTCACCTACTTTCTAAATCAAATGCGAAACTCTCATCATCCTTACGATGATGAATAAAACATTTAAACTATCACTTTTTCTATTCTATCACGAAAAATGATGGGGTTTATCTTTTTTTGCAAAAAAGTAATAAAAATGTTTCACGTGAAACATTTTCTAATCAAAAAAAATATCCTCACCTTAAAAATCACTGTGAGGAAGCTAGTAATCTATTTGTTTTTAGGTATGCGAATGGTAAATTGATAGAAGTCTTCAAATTCTTCTTCTTCTGTATTTAATGAAACTCCACTTTCTTCTACCATTGTTAATGATTGACGAATAGTGTTCATCGCAATTCTCATATCTCGACTTACAGCTTTAAATCTTGGTTTTGGCTTTTTTTCGTTTCTTTCAAGCTCTTGTATTTTATTAACCCGATCCTCTGTCTGTTTGACATTAAGATGCCTTTCAATAACCTCTTGCAAAAGCTTAATTTGCTTCTCGGCATCTTTAAGAGGAATTAAAGCACGTGCATGACGCTCCGTTATTAACTTTTGCAATAATGCTTCTTGAACTTCCTGTGGAAGCTTCAATAAACGCAATTTATTAGCAACTGTAGATTGGCCTTTACCCAATCTTTGAGCTAATGCTTCTTGTGTTAAATTATGTAATTCTAGTAGTTTAGCATATGCCACTGCTTCTTCAATCGCAGAAAGCTCTTCCCGTTGAAGGTTTTCTATTAATGCTACAGAAGCGGTTTCAGTATCATTAAAATCTTTAATAATCGCAGGGATGGTATCCCAACCGAGTGTTTGAACAGCACGCCAGCGTCTTTCACCCGCAATTATCTCAAATTGATTGTCGGCAAATTGACGAACAACAATAGGTTGAATAATACCATGTGTTCGAATGGTCAATGCAAGTTCCTTAATTTTTTCCTCTGCAAAAACAGTACGAGGTTGGAATCGATTCGGCACAATTTCATTAATTGGAATTTGCTTTACCTCTTCGTTCGTATATGTCTCTTCATCTATATGTTGTTTATCTACTACTTGATCGATTACTTGTTCTTCATTCATAAGTTGATTGTCCTCTTTTTCACCAATGCTAAATAAGCGTGAAAATGGATGCTTCATACTCATATCACCCCTTAGGAAACTACCACTATAACAAATTCTCTTTTTATTCTTTCATTCCTTCTATTATAACATGGATAGTTGTAAAAAATCTTACAAACTTTCAACTGAATTATGTTCCACCTACTAAAAGGATACAGGGATTTAGAATGAAATTCAATCCTAATATCCCTTCTTTACACAATAGGCGTACGATTGGGTGTTCCGGGCTTACGTGGGTATTTCTTTGGTGTTATTTTGTTCTTATGGATGATAACAATATTACGATCGCTATTTTCAATTGGTAAAGAAAAATGATGTACGTCCTTAACTTCTCCACCTAGTATTTGAATTGCCTTTTGACCATCTTTTATTTCTTCATTTACTGAAGATGCTTTCATAGCAATAAACGTTCCATTAACTTTTACAAGTGGCAAACAAAGTTCACTTAGTACAGATAATCGAGCAACTGCTCTAGCCATCACAAGATCAAATGATTCTCTTACTTCCTTTTTTTGACCAAAGGTTTCTGCACGGTCATGATAGAAAGTAACATTTTCTAACTGTAATTGTTTTGAAAGCTCCTCAAGGAATGTAATCCGCTTTTGTAGAGAATCCACAATCGAAATATGTAAATTCGGAAAGCAAATTTTAAGTGGAATGCTTGGAAAACCCGCTCCAGCACCCACATCGCAAATTGATAATGTTTTGTTAAAATCGTAAAAGAACCCTGCAGAAATAGAGTCAAAGAAGTGTTTCAAATACACCTCAGGCTTCTCGGTAATTGCAGTGAGGTTCATTTTCTCATTCCACTCAACTAATAATTGATAATATTTTTCGAATTGATTAAGTTGGTAAGAAGAAAGTGTAATCCCTTTCTCCTCCAACATATTCGTAAATTGTGTAATGTCCATAATAAAAATCCCTTCTATACCTTTGCTATTTTCCCTTGCTCCAAATACACAAGTAAAATCGATACATCTGCGGGATTTACCCCAGAAATTCTAGAAGCTTGGGCTACTGATAATGGGCGAACCTGCTTTAGATTTTGTCTAGCTTCATTTGCCAATCCTGAGATTGCATCATAATCAATATTTTCAGGGATTCTCTTGTTTTCCATTTTTTTAAGTTTTTCAACTTGTTGTAATGACTTTTGAATATATCCCTCATATTTAATTTGAATTTCTACTTGCTCTTCTACATCTGGATGTAATGCTACATCACTTGGTGCAAGCAACTTAATATGGTCATACGTCATTTCTGGCCTTTTTAGCAAATCACTTGCTAATATCCCATCCTTAAGCTCACTGCCTCCTACAGAGGAGATCATAGCTTGGACTTCATTCGTTGGTTTTATTCGGATGGATTGTAAGCGTTCCTTTTCTTCCTCAATGGCTGCCTTTTTCGTTAAATATGCTTGATAACGTTCATCTGAAATTAAACCAATTTCGTGACCGATCTCAGTTAATCTCAAATCCGCATTATCATGACGTAGCAATAAGCGATATTCAGCACGTGATGTTAACAGACGATAAGGTTCACTTGTCCCCTTCGTAACTAAATCATCAATAAGGACACCAATGTATGCGTCAGATCGACTTAAAACAACCTCTTCTTTTCCGAGTGCGCGTCTACCAGCATTAATTCCGGCCATAATACCTTGTCCTGCAGCCTCTTCATAACCGGATGTTCCGTTAATTTGCCCCGCTGAATATAGATTCTTAATCCGTTTTGTTTCAAGGGTTGGCCATAATTGGGTAGGTACAATTGCATCATATTCAATTGCATATCCCGCTCGCATCATTTGTGCATTTTCAAGACCTGGAACAGACGAAATCAACTTATGTTGAACTTCCTCAGGTAAGCTTGTTGAAAGACCTTGAACATACACCTCATTTGTATTTCTGCCCTCAGGCTCAAGAAATACTTGATGTCTAGGTTTATCATTAAATCGAACCACTTTATCTTCAATTGAAGGACAGTATCTTGGACCTGTTCCCTTAATCATTCCAGAATACATTGGGGAACGATGTAGATTTGCTTCAATAATTTGATGAGTCTCATCACTCGTATACGTTAACCAACAAGGTAACTGGTCGGTAATGAATTTTGTTGTTTCATATGAAAAGGCCCTTGGAACATCATCACCAGGTTGAATTTCTGTTTTGCTATAGTCAATTGTGTGACTATTAACACGAGGAGGTGTACCTGTTTTAAAGCGCACTAACTCGAAGCCAAGTTCCTCAAGATTTTCGGATAATTTTACGGATGGCTGTTGATTATTTGGCCCACTTGAATATTTTAATTCCCCAAGAATAATCTCTCCACGTAAAAAAGTACCGGTCGTGATTACAACTGTCGTTGCTTTAAACACTGCTCCAGTTTTCGTAATAACACCTGTGCAAACACCGTCTTCAACGATCAACTGTTCAACCATACCTTGCATTAAGGTGATATTTTTTTCATTTTCAAGTGTTTTCTTTAATTCATGTTGATAAGCAAACTTATCTGCCTGTGCACGTAATGCACGAACAGCTGGCCCTTTTCCCGTATTCAACATTCTCATTTGAATATGAGTTTTATCAATATTTTTTGCCATTTCTCCACCAAGGGCATCAATTTCACGTACAACAATCCCTTTTGCTGGGCCGCCAACAGACGGGTTACATGGCATAAAAGCAATCATGTCGAGATTTATCGTTAATATTAATGTTTTGGCACCCATACGTGCTGCAGAGAGACCTGCCTCACAGCCCGCATGTCCTGCACCTATTACAATTACATCATAATTTCCTGCTTCATAGCTCAATTTGGGTATCCCCTTTTTTACAAAAATTTATTACTTTCCTAAACAGAATTGAGAAAAGAGCTGATTGATTAAGCTTTCTTGTACGGTATCACCAATGATTTCACCTAATAGCTCCCATGTTCTCGTTAAGTCTATTTGAATCAAGTCAATTGGTATATCAGATTCAATTCCAAAAGTCGCATCTTCCATCGTCTTTTTTGCTTGAGTGAGTAAAGCGATATGGCGGGAGTTCGAAACATATGATAAATCACCCGCTTCAAGTGAACCTTCAAAGAACAAAGAAGAAATTGCTTCCTCTAAGTCATCCACCCCATGCTCCTCAAGTAAAGAGGTTGTTACGATTGGATATGATTTAGCAAGTATCTTGACCCGCTCCAAGTCAATTTTCTTTGGGAGGTCTGTTTTATTAATGAGAATAATTGCTTCCATTCCAGCAATCGCTTCAAATAAACGCTCATCCTCAATTGTCAATTCATCACCATAATTTAATACAAGTAAAATAAGATCTGCCTGTTTTAATACTTCCCTTGATCGTTCTACACCAATACGTTCAACAATATCTTCCGTTTCACGAATTCCAGCAGTATCCACTAATCGTAGAGGCACACCTCGAACATTTACATATTCCTCAATCACATCACGAGTTGTACCAGGAATATCTGTTACGATTGCTTTATTTTCATGAACGAGACTATTTAAAAGCGAAGACTTTCCGACATTAGGTCTCCCAATAATAACAGTGGATAGTCCTTCGCGTAAAATTTTCCCTTGATTAGAGGTATGAAGGAGTTTCTCAATCTCACCATGTACATATCCCGCTTTTTCTATTAATACGTTATGAGTCATCTCTTCAACATCATCATATTCCGGATAATCAATATTCACTTCAATATGTGCTAAAGTTTCTAATAACTCTTGACGTAAGCTTGTTATAAGCTTGGAAAGTCTCCCCTCCATTTGCCCAATCGCCATATTCATCGCACGGTCTGTTTTTGCACGAATTAAATCCATTACTGCTTCAGCCTGTGATAAATCAATACGTCCGTTTAAAAATGCTCGTTTTGTAAATTCTCCTGGTTCTGCCAGTCTAGCTCCATTCGTTAAAACTAACTGCAATACCCGATTAACCGACACAAGTCCACCATGACAATTAATTTCAACTACATCCTCACGAGTAAAGGTTTTTGGTCCCTTCATAACTGAAACCATTACTTCCTCTACCGTTATTCCTGACTGAGGATCTATAATATGTCCATAATGAATCGTATGTGATTCGACCTCTTGCAGGCTCTTTTCCTTAAATATCCGATTAGCAATTTCAATTGCTTCATCCCCACTTAACCGAACAATTGCAATTGCTCCCTCACCCATTGGAGTTGAAATCGCAGCGATCGTATCATACTCCATTTCTTCACCTCTTTTTGAACACGCACTTATATTTGAAAAATATAATTTTACCATAATCACATCAATCCACATAATCTAATCTTATTATTTCCTATTTATCCACAAGAATAACATGATTGGATTTCGTATTGCTAAGTACCCTTCATTTTATCTTATCCACATGTGAATAACAATATTTTAATCCAGACTACAAGTTATACACGTCCTCTCATTTTTAACCTTTAACCGATAACCTTCTTCATCAAAAAAATACACAAAAAAACCTAGGCTTTTACACCTAGGTTTTACAATTACGATTATTTAACTGGAGAAATAACGATATGTCTCTTTGGATCAGTTCCAGAAGAAAATGTCTTTATTCTTTTATTCGTGACTAAAGCTGAATGGATCACCTTACGCTCATATGAAGGCATTGGCTCTAATGGTATGTCATGACCGGTACGAATTGCTTTATCAGCAAGTCGTTCAGCCAACTGAATAAGCGTTTCTTCACGTCGTCCTCGGTAATTTTCAGCATCAATGATGATATTCAAGTATTGATCTGCAAAGCGATTTGCAACAAGCTGAGTTAAATATTGTAAGGAATTAAGGGTTTGTCCTCTTTTTCCAATTAATACAGCAAGTTTTTCCCCTGAAAGATCAAACTTAACATTTTTTCCATTTACTTGCACATCAACTTTTGCAGAGACATTCATTGAAGCTACAACATTCTCAAGGAACTTCCTAGCTTCTTCAATTGGATCGAATTTTATCGTCGCTTTAACAACAGCGGGCTTTGACCCAAAAATACCGAACAACCCTTTTTTACCTTCATCGATGATCTTTATTTCTGCGCGGTCCTTAGTTGTGTTCAATTGAGCTAAAGCTGATTCCACTGCTTCATCGACAGTTTGCCCTGTAGCAGTTACTTGTTTCACTTTTTGGCTCCTCCCGCATTTCCAGATGCTGCTTGTCGTAGATCTGGACCTTTAATTAATATAGTTTGAACAATCATAAAGATATTACCTACAACCCAGTATAAAGATAAAGCAGCTGGGAAGTTAATTGCAAAGATAACAATCATGATTGGCATCAACCAAAGCATCATAGCCATTTGTGGGTTATTATCCATTCCCATCATTGTAATCTTTTGTTGAATAAAAGTGGTTATACCTGCAACGATCGGCAGAATATAATATGGATCTGCTTCACCTAAGTCAAACCATAAGAAGTTATCTTCAGCAATTGCTCTCGTTCTCATGATTGCATGATAAAAACCAATTAGGATTGGCATTTGAATCAATAACGGAAAACAACCTGCTAATGGATTAACACCATGCTTTTGGAAAAGTTGCATCGTTTCTTGTTGTAGTTTTTGCTGTGTTTTTTGGTCTTTTGAACTGTATTTTTCACGAAGTGATTTAAGTTCAGGCTGAATCGCTTGCATTGCCTTTGAACTTCTAGTTTGTTTGATCATTAATGGTAATAATACTAAACGAATTAAAATTGTAACAATAATAATTGATAATCCATAACTATTCCCAACATGTTCTGCAACAAACTTAATTAGCCAAGAAAGTGGATAAACAAAATACTGATTCCAAAATCCAGTACTTTCGCTATTAATTTCCTCATTAACCTGGGTACACCCAGTCATGACTAATAAAAGACCAAATAGTGTACTTAATAGTAATATTCGCCTTTTCAAACACTTTTCCTCCTATTATTAAAGATCCTTTAGAAAAACTAATTATCAAAATATATGTATTTTGAAATAATTCACTATATTTTAGCTTAATTCTACCATTATTACTTAGAAATATCTTCTTTCAACTAAAAAAATCTATCATTTGGAAACCTTTTTTAAAACCCTCGCAACTCGTAATACATGAAGCAAACTACTTTTAACCTCTTCATAATCCATAGTTGCAACTGGCTTCCTAGCAATAATAATATAATCCCTATTTTGAACCAATTGTTTATGCTCTAAAAAAAATTGTCTTATCAATCTTTTAATCCTATTTCTCATAACCGCATTTCCGATTTTCTTACTAACCGAAAGTCCAATTCTAAAATGATCCTGATCGTCTCTCTCATATACATAGACAACGAATTGCCTATTGGCAGACGACTTACCTGATTGAAATACAGTTTGAAAATCTTGATTCCTCTTTATCCGATATTCCTTTTTCATCTATTACAACTCCTGCATTTCGAAACAACACGCTTGTTTCAATCCAATTATGTACATAACCATTATGGCCAAGTCGGAAATTGAATTAAACATTGTCTTATCATTTGAAGACTTTACGTTTTACCTTTTCTTTATTAGAAAAAAGACCACTGACGCTGCAGTGGTCTATGCTGATAATACTTTTCTTCCCTTTTGACGACGACGAGCTAGAACCTTACGTCCGTTTTTAGAGCTCATACGACTACGGAAACCGTGCACTTTACTGTGTTTACGTTTGCTTGGTTGATACGTTCTTTTCATTATATGACACCTCCCTGAGGAATTGCTCTCTAAATTATTACATAGACAGTCTTACTAATTATAGAGAACACTAATAAAAAATGTCAACCTAAAATCGTTACTATATTTTGGATATAGCTCTTTTGACCATTTTTCCGATTAATCTCATCATCAGCAAGCTGCCTCTGCTTTTCTACTTGTCTAGCTCCGGCGACTAGAAACTCGAGAAACTTCTACTTCTCCAGCAGAGGCAAAAAGCGCCTCTTTGTCGAAGTTGTAAGTTTTCTCGTTTCTGAGCAAGTCGCCTGCGCTTTTCTACTTGTGGACAACTTTTTTCGACATTTTTCTCTATCCACAACAGTTATTGACAGGCTTTACACATTATCTTGTGTTGTGGACAATTTTTTTCCACAACCTATAGGTATTGTGGATAAGTTTTCGAAAACCATTGATTATCTAGGGATTATTTGATATTATATTGTTGTTTTCACTCGTGACAACTTATTCACATATTTAACCTTATCCACAGAATGTGGATAACATGTGGATAGTTTTTTACACATTGTGAATATGGGGTTGTCCACAATCCGTGGATTATGTCGAAAAGATGTTTTTCTACTATATTATATAGTTATTCACAATTTACATGTTAGTATATTTATAAATCTATATGCAAGTTTTTATAATTAGTTGTATATAACCTCATAATTATACAATGAACTTGTCAATTGGTGAGCCTTAGGGAGACAACAGAGGCACTGCTTCCATGGCTTATTCTTATGCCCTTATTCGGAAACTTTCTTTTCCATTAAAAATGAATCGGCCAAACTAATGATAAAGGAGGGAAATCGTTGGAGAACATTGCTGACCTGTGGTCCAAAGCACTTCAGGAAATTGAAAAAAAGCTAAGTAAGCCTAGTTTTGAAACATGGTTAAAATCTACAAAAGCCCATGCATTACAAAATGACACACTGATCATTACTGCTCCAAATGAATTTGCCAGAGACTGGCTTGAATCAAGGTATTTACATCTAATTGCTGAAACGATCTACGATTTAACTGGCGAAGAGCTAGGAATAAAATTTATTATTCCTCAAAACCAGCTCGAAGAAGAATTTGAAATCAAAACTCCAGTACAAAAGTCCTCAAAGCCAGAAGAAACAGTAGAGACTGCACAAAATATGCTTAATCAAAAGTACACATTTGATACCTTTGTAATTGGTTCTGGAAATCGCTTTGCACATGCGGCTTCTTTAGCTGTTGCAGAAGCACCAGCTAAAGCATATAATCCCCTATTTATTTATGGTGGAGTAGGATTAGGAAAAACACATCTTATGCATTCAATCGGCCATTATGTGAAGGATCATAATCCTGGAGCAAAGGTTGTATACCTATCATCAGAGAAATTTACGAATGAATTTATTAATTCAATTCGAGACAATAAAGCAGTTGAATTTCGTAATAAATATCGAAATGTAGATGTGTTACTTATAGATGATATTCAATTTCTTGCAGGAAAAGAATCAACACAAGAGGAATTTTTCCATACTTTTAATACACTTCACGAGGAAAGTAAACAAATTGTGATTTCAAGTGACCGTCCACCTAAAGAAATTCCAACCTTGGAAGATCGACTTCGTTCCAGGTTCGAATGGGGTTTAATCACTGATATTACACCTCCTGATTTGGAAACAAGGATTGCCATTTTACGTAAAAAGGCAAAGGCTGAAGGGTTAGATATACCTAACGAGGTCATGCTTTATATTGCGAATCAAATCAATACAAATATTCGTGAACTTGAAGGTGCACTTATTCGAATTGTTGCCTATTCTTCCTTAATAAATAAAGATATTAATGCAGATCTTGCTGCAGAAGCATTAAAGGATATTATCCCAAGTTCAAGACCAAAGGTCATTACGATATTTGAAATTCAAAAAACAGTTGGACAACATTTTAATATTAAGCTAGAAGACTTTAAGGCAAAAAAGCGAACTAAATCGATTGCCTTTCCACGTCAAATTGCGATGTATTTATCACGTGAACTTACAGATTCCTCACTTCCCAAAATTGGAGATGAATTTGGTGGACGTGATCATACAACCGTCATACACGCTCATGAAAAAATTTCAAAACTACTTCAGACGGATACACAATTACAAAAGCAGATTGATGAAATAAATACACAATTAAAAGGTTAATGCTCTTTTAACTACTTTATCAAAGAGTGAATACTGTGAATAACTTTATTGAAGTTACACACAACCTGTCCACATGTGGATAGACAGTACTACATGATGGTTTTTGGGGTTATCCACATATCAACAAGACCTACTAGTACTTCTACGATTTTTAAAGACTTTAAATTAAATATTATATTCACTTGAAATCAAAAATAGACTTGTTTTCTTAGGAGGATTTTTGATGAAATTTATTATTCAAAGAGAATATCTTGTGCGAAGTGTACAAGATGTTATGAAGGCAGTATCATCTAGAACGACAATTCCAATATTAACTGGGATAAAAATAGTAGCGACAACTGAAGGTGTAACATTAACAGGAAGTGATTCTGATATTTCGATTGAATCCTTCATTCCTACTGAAGAAGCAGGAGACGAAATTGTTGAAATTAAGCAAGTAGGTAGTATTGTGCTACAAGCTAGATTCTTCAGTGAAATTGTTAAGAAACTACCTAAAGATACAGTTGAAATTGAGGTTCAATCAAATTTATTAACAATCATTCGTTCAGGAAAAGCTGAATTTAATTTAAATGGTTTAGATGCAGAGGAATATCCTCATCTACCACAAATTGAGGAAAACAATGTTTTTAAAATTCCAGCTGATCTATTGAAAAATATGATTCGCCAAACTGTATTTGCAGTTTCAACTTCTGAAACTAGACCGATTCTAACAGGTGTTAATTGGAAAGTAGAAAATAATGAATTAGTATGTATTGCTACAGATAGTCACCGATTGGCAATGAGAAATGCAAAAATAGAAACGGAAAATGAGCGTTCGTATCATGCTGTCATCCCAGGCAAAAGCCTAAATGAATTAAGTAAAATTTTGGATGATACAAATGACTTAGTAGATATTGTTATTACTGAAAATCAAGTTTTATTTAAAACGAAGCACTTATTATTCTTTTCTCGTTTATTAGATGGAAATTATCCTGATACATCACGACTTATCCCAACTGAAAGTAAAACAGAAGTTGTATTAACAACAAAGGAATTTTTACAAGCAATTGATCGTGCTTCCCTACTTGCAAGAGAAGCAAATAATAACGTGGTTAAATTATCAACATTACCTGATGGTGTCATTGAAGTCTCTTCTATTTCTCCTGAAATAGGTAAAGTTACTGAAGAAATTCAGAGTCAATCAATTGAAGGAGAAGAATTAAAGATTTCATTTAGTGCTAAATACATGATGGATGCATTAAAAGCATTGGAAAGTTCAGAAATTAAAATAAGCTTTACCGGAGCAATGAGACCATTTTTCATAAAAGCAATAAATGATGATACAGTGTTTCATTTAATTCTTCCTGTTCGTACTTTCTAAAAGAATAATATTGGTTTTAAACTACTAGGCAATAACCTAGTAGTTTTCTTTTCTCCCAATATTTTAGTAAAATGTAAATAAAGACTGGATATTTAGAAGGTAGGCGGAAAAATGACACAAACCATTAAAATTTCAACAGAGTATATCACTTTAGGTCAATTTTTAAAGCTAGCTGATGTCATTCAATCTGGTGGAATGGCGAAGTGGTTTTTAAGTGAACATGAAATATTCGTAAATGGAGAACCAGAGAATCGGCGCGGAAAAAAATTATTTAGCAAAGATATAGTAGACATTCCTGGCTTTGGAACGTTTATTGTCTCATCCTAAAGTGGGTGAAGATATTTGTTTATCGAAGATATCATTTTAAAGAACTATAGGAATTACCTAAATTTATCCATTAGTTTTGAAAATAAAGTTAATGTTATTTTGGGGGAAAATGCTCAAGGCAAAACGAATGTAATGGAATCTATCTATGTTTTAGCGATGGCAAAGTCCCATCGAACATCGAATGATAAAGATTTGATTCGCTGGGATGAAGAATATGCTAAAATAGAGGGTAGGGTTCAAAAACGGAACGGACCTTTATCATTACAGCTAGTTATTTCCAAGAAAGGCAAGAAAGCAAAAAGTAATCATTTGGAACAGCAAAAATTAAGTCAATATGTTGGCAGCATGAATGTCGTCATGTTCGCTCCAGAAGATTTGCATCTTGTAAAGGGAAGCCCCCAGGTAAGAAGACGTTTTATAGATATGGAGATTGGTCAAGTATCTGCAGTGTATTTACATGATTTGAATCAGTATCAAAAAATACTTCAACAAAGAAACCATTATTTAAAGCTTCTTCAGACTAGAAAACAAACTGATAAGACAATGTTAGATGTACTAACTTCTCAATTAGTTGAAGTAGCAACAAAAATTGTCAAAAAACGATATGAATTTTTAGCCCTTTTACAGTCATGGGCAGAGCCGATTCATAGGGGAATTAGTCGCGGATTAGAGACTCTTCACATTCAATATAAACCTTCAATAGAGGTATTAGAAAACTTTGAGTTGTCGAAAATGGTAGATGTATATGAGGAAAAGTTTGCTAAAATAAGAGATAGGGAAATCGAACGAGGTGTCACATTAGCAGGTCCGCATCGGGATGACCTGGCATTTTTTGTGAATGAAAAAGATGTTCAAACATTTGGGTCACAAGGACAACAACGTACGACCGCCCTTTCATTAAAACTAGCAGAAATAGAATTAATTCATTCAGAAATCGGAGAATACCCGATTCTTTTACTAGATGATGTTCTTTCAGAATTAGACGATTTCAGGCAATCACATTTACTTAACACGATACAAGGCAAGGTTCAAACATTTGTGACGACAACAAGTGTAGATGGAATTAATCATGATACATTGAGGCATGCTGCAACGTTTCAAGTAGCAGCTGGCGAAATGACAAAGCTCAAATGAGGTGATGAAAGTTTGTTCATTCACTTAGGAGAAAATATAATCGTCCGTTCAACAGATGTCATTACAATTTTAGATCGTCAGCTCTTAAAATCTTCATCAATTGTGAACGAATTTTTAGAAGCTCAAAAAGACAAAATTGTTGAACTAGCGAATGAGAATACAAAGTCTGTTATTGTAACTGTTGATCATGTATATTTTTCCCCTTTATCCTCAAGTACTTTAAAACGGCGAGCACAGCATGTTTCTGAATTAGAAGCATCATTTGAAGAAGAAATTTCAGTAGAGGAATAAACGGAAAAAAGGATTTTTGAACTTCCTCTTTAGCTTTGGAATATGAAGTGTAGGTGATAAAAATGGCAATGGAAGAAAAAGAGATGGAACAACAAACATATGACGAAAGTCAAATTCAGGTATTAGAGGGCCTTGAAGCCGTTAGAAAGCGCCCAGGTATGTATATTGGTTCAACAAGTGGAAAAGGACTGCACCACTTAGTATGGGAAATCGTTGATAATAGTATTGACGAAGCCCTTGCAGGTTATTGTGATGAAATTAATGTCATTATTGAAGAAGACAATAGTATCACAGTAAAAGATAATGGACGAGGAATCCCTGTTGGAATCCACGAGAAAATGGGAATACCAGCTGTTGAAGTGATCATGACTGTTCTTCATGCAGGTGGAAAATTTGATGGCGGTGGATATAAGGTTTCAGGTGGACTTCATGGAGTTGGTGCATCGGTCGTTAATGCACTTTCAACAGTATTAGAGGTATATGTTCATCGTGATCAGAAAGTCCATTTTATCAAATTTGAACGTGGAGTTACGACAACCCCATTAACAGTCATTGGTGAGACTGACCATAATGGTACAATTACTCATTTCAAACCAGATGGAGAAATCTTTACAGAAACATTAGAATACGATTTTGATACACTGGCAACTCGCTTACGTGAGCTTGCGTTTTTAACACGTGGGGTCAAGATTACAATTGAAGATAAACGAGTGGAAAATAAAAAGATGGAATACCATTATGAAGGTGGTATTAAATCATATGTTGAACACCTCAATCGTACAAGAGAAGTTATTCATGAAGAACCTGTCTTTGTTGAAGGTGAAAGAGATGGAATATCAGTTGAAATCGCTCTTCAATACAATGATAGTTATACTAGTAATATCTATTCCTTTGCGAATAATATTCATACGTATGAAGGTGGAACGCACGAATCTGGTTTTAAAACAGCATTAACACGAATTATTAATGATTATGCACGTAAGAATAATATTTTTAAAGATGCTGATGCCAATTTAACAGGTGACGATGTTCGAGAAGGACTTACTGCCATTATTTCTGTTAAGCATCCTGATCCACAGTTTGAAGGTCAAACAAAAACAAAGTTAGGAAATAGTGAGGCAAGGACTGTTACTGAATCAGTCTTTTCTGAGAAATTTGAATCATTCTTATTAGAAAATCCGTCAGTAGCGAAGAAAATTGTTGAAAAAGGTACGATGGCTGCAAGAGCAAGAATGGCTGCTAAAAAAGCGCGTGAATTAACAAGACGTAAGAGCGCATTAGAAATCTCAAGCCTACCAGGTAAATTGGCTGATTGTTCATCTAAGGATCCTGCAATAAGTGAAATTTATATTGTTGAGGGAGATTCAGCAGGTGGTTCAGCTAAACAAGGACGTGATCGCCATTTCCAAGCAATTTTGCCTTTACGAGGTAAAATTCTTAATGTTGAGAAGGCGAGACTAGATAGAATTCTATCTAATTTGGAAATCCGTTCAATGATAACAGCATTCGGTACCGGAATTGGTGAGGATTTTGATATATCAAAGGCACGTTATCATAAAATTGTGATCATGACAGATGCGGATGTTGATGGTGCACATATACGGACACTATTATTAACGTTCTTTTATCGTTTTATGCCTAAAATTATCGAGAGTGGATATGTATATATTGCACAGCCTCCTTTGTTCAAGGTTCAGCAAGGTAAAAAGGTTCAATATGCATACAATGACCGCGAATTAGATGAGATTTTAAGTCAATTACCTAGTCAACCAAAACCAGGTATTCAACGATACAAAGGTTTAGGGGAAATGAACCCTGAACAATTATGGGAAACAACTATGGACCCAGCAAACCGTGCAATGCTCCAAGTTAATTTGCAAGATGCAATTGATGCGGATGAAACATTTGAAATGTTAATGGGTGACAAAGTTGAACCAAGGCGTAACTTTATCGAAGAAAATGCACAGTACGTTAAGAATTTAGATATTTAAAAAGTAATTACACAGGATAGTATTTGTCCGAATGCATTAGCATTTCGGTCTATCCTAGTTTTTACATAATTGAATGGGTAGAAATAGTTAGTTTTTATTGATACCCCTGATAAGGGAGGTTTCTTCATATGTCAGAAGGTCAAAATTCACAAGTAAAAGAAATTAATATAAGCCAAGAAATGAGAACATCATTCCTTGACTATGCAATGAGTGTTATTGTTTCACGTGCACTGCCAGATGTCCGTGATGGTTTAAAACCTGTACATCGCCGTATTTTATATGCAATGAATGATTTAGGTATGACTTCTGATAAGGCATATAAAAAGTCAGCACGTATTGTTGGGGAAGTAATTGGTAAGTATCACCCACATGGTGATACAGCAGTTTACCATTCAATGGTTCGTATGGCTCAAGATTTTAACTATCGCTATATGCTTGTCGATGGGCATGGTAACTTTGGTTCTGTTGATGGAGACCTTGCAGCAGCAATGCGTTACACAGAAGCACGTATGTCCAAAATATCAATGGAAATTATTCGTGATATTAATAAAGATACAATTGATTATCAGGATAACTATGACGGTTCTGAAAGAGAACCAGTTGTACTCCCATCACGTTTTCCTAATCTATTAGTAAATGGTGCAGCGGGAATTGCCGTTGGTATGGCAACGAATATTCCTCCCCATCAATTAGGTGAGGTCATTGATGGAATTCTTGCTCTAAGTAAAGATCCAGACATTACGATAGCGGAGCTTATGGATATTATTCCAGGCCCTGACTTTCCTACAGCTGGACAGATTTTAGGAAGAAGCGGAATTAGAAAGGCATATGAAACTGGAAAAGGTTCTATAACATTACGTGCGAAAGTAGAAATAGAGGAAAAAAGTAATGGTAGAGAAGTCATCTTAGTTCATGAACTTCCATATCAAGTAAATAAAGCAAAATTAATTGAGAAAATTGCAGAACTTGTCCGTGACAAAAAGATTGATGGTATAACTGACCTTCGTGATGAGTCAGATCGTAATGGTATGCGGGTTGTCATGGAAGTACGTAGGGATGCAAATGCAAATGTTATTTTGAATAATTTATATAAGCATACTGCTTTACAAACGAGCTTTGGCATTAATATGCTGGCACTAGTTGGCGGTCAACCAAAGATTTTAAATCTGAAACAATGTCTCAGTCATTACTTGGACCATCAAATAGTCGTTATTAAACGTCGGACAGCATTTGAATTAAGAAAAGCCGAGGCTAGAGCCCATATTTTAGAGGGATTGCGGATTGCACTTGATCATCTCGATGAAGTAATCACACTCATTCGAAACTCACAAAATACGGATATTGCGCGAGAAGGCTTAATGACAAAATTCAGTTTATCTGAAAAACAAGCACAAGCCATTCTAGATATGCGTCTACAACGTTTGACAGGTCTAGAACGTGAGAAGATAGAAGATGAATATCAAGGTCTTTTGCAATTAATTGCTGAACTAAAAGCAATTCTAGCAGATGAAGAAAAAGTATTAGAGATTATTCGCGAAGAATTACTAGAGATTAAAGAACGTTTTAATGATACTAGGCGTACTGAAATCATGTCTGGTGGCATTGAAATGATTGAAGATGAGGATTTAATCCCAAGAGAGAATATAATCCTTACACTTACGAATAATGGATATATTAAACGTCTTCCAGTGTCAACATATCGGAGTCAAAGACGTGGTGGCCGAGGTATACAGGGAATGGGTACGAATGAAGATGACTTTGTTGAACACTTACTTTCTACCTCAACCCATGACACTATTTTATTCTTTACGAATAAAGGGAAAGTATATCGATTAAAAGGGTATGAAATACCGGAATATAGTCGTACAGCTAAAGGGATCCCAATCATTAATCTATTAGGAATCGAAAAAGGGGAATGGATTAATGCAATTATCCCAGTTTCAGAATTTGCAGATGATTGGTTCTTGTTCTTCACAACGAAAGAGGGTATTTCAAAACGGTCTCCGCTGTCTTCATTTGCGAATATCCGCACAAGTGGATTAATAGCTGTTAGTCTTCGTGAAGAAGATGAATTAATATCAGTTCGACTGACAGATGGATCGAAGGATATCATTATTGGAACGAAAAAAGGAATGTTAATTCGATTCCCTGAAACGGATGTTCGATCAATGGGTCGTACTGCCTCTGGTGTTAAAGGGATTAATCTAGGTACTGATGATGAAGTTGTCGGTATGGAAATACTTGAGGATAATGTTGATGTATTAATTGTTACTGAAAAAGGGTATGGGAAACGGACACCTGCATCTGAATATCGCATTCAAAGCCGTGGTGGTAAAGGATTAAAAACAGTTAATATTACCGAGAAGAATGGAAATGTAATTGCTGTTAAAGCTGTAACAGTTGATTCAGACTTAATGCTTATCACTGGAGCGGGTGTGTTAATCAGAATGGCGATTGGTGATATTTCTCAAATCGGTAGAACCACTCAAGGTGTAAAACTCATTCGTTTAGATGGTTCTGAATTTGTTGCTACAGTTGCAGTAGTTGATAAGGAAGAAGAAGTGGATGAGGCTGAATTGAATGAGGAACAAAATATTCCAGAAGTATCAGAAGAAAGAAATGATATAGAAGGAATAGTAGTAGATAATCATGAACCTCAAGATGAAGAATAAATAGGGTGAAAGAGAAACACTGATGCAGTGTTTCTCTTTTTTTGATAAAATGTAAATATCATGTACCATACACGAGTTATGATATGACGGTAGAGAAGAGGATTGTAAAATGAGAATAATGGTTAATCAACTTCAGGAAGGATGTATTATTTCTAAGGATATTTTCTCCTTAACAAATAAACCGATTATTCCTAAAAAGACAGTATTAACAAATAAGCACATAGAGGTCCTAAAGTCTTTTCTTATAAAAGATGTTTATGTTGAATCTATTTTGATTAACGGTGAACCCTTTCTTCCAACTGAAATAATTGAAGAAGAGGTTGAACAACCTCAAAATGTATTGTCTCTAATGGAGCAATATTTAAAGTCAGTAAAGGAATATAAGCAACTATTCAATAATTGGCAAGCAGGTGCTGTTGTTGATGTAGGGAAGGTTCGCTCAATTATAATCCCCTTGCTAGATCAAGTGCTAGAACAGCCTAATGAATTATTTTCGTTATATCACTATTCAAGTAGAGAAGAATATATTTTTCATCATTCAGTTACCGTCGGTTTACTATCGGGTTTACTAGGAATGCGACTACAATATGCTAAAGCAGATTGTAATCAGCTTGCAATTGCTGGTCTTCTAAGTGACTGTGGAATGTCAAAGATAGATCCAAGTATTCTAACAAAAAATACATCACTTTCACTTAAAGAGTATAACGAAATAAAAAAACACCCTCTTTACAGTTACCGAATGATAGAAAAAATATCTTTATTAAACGATAATATTAAATTAGCAGTGTTACAGCATCATGAAAGAATTGATGGGACTGGCTATTTAATGGGCGTATCCGGGGAAAAGTTACACCCTTATGGGAAAATTGTTGCACTTGCTGATGTGTATTCAGCCATGACATCTGAAAGACCTTATAGTAGTAAACAATCCCCTTTTAAAGTACTAGAGCAAATAAGACAAGAAAGCTTTGGGAAATTTGATGTAAGGATTGTTGATGCCTTAACCAATGAGGTAGCAAAGCTATCAATTGGCACAAAAGTTAAGCTGTCAAATGGGCAAAGCGGTGAAATAATATTCATAGAAAGTAGTAATCCGACAAGACCAATGATCAAAATTAGTGACAATGAATTTTTAGAGTTAAAAAAGAATCGACAAATTTTCATTGAGGAAATTATATAAGTAAAGAATTAATTATTATGGATGAATCATTGTATCTCATCCTTTTTTTTATGGGGAAACTAAGAGAGTATTTACGTGGTGTTCAAGATAAAAGGAGTTTTTAAATTTCCTTCCTTGATTTTATCTGCGATTCCTGATATACTTCTTTAAGTCGAGAGGCTGAATAAATTATTTTAAAAAAGTAATTGACTTTAAATATCATAATATGATATATTAATAAAGTCGCTTCAAGGCGATGATCTTAAAAAGTTCTTTGAAAACTGAACACAATACAAGCGTCAACGTTTAATCAAGATAACA
>NZ_JAKTTI010000028.1 GCF_022427965.1 Fredinandcohnia quinoae
CCCCGCCCGCGGAAAGCGACCACACGGAGTGGAAATCAACCTACACTATTTACCTTTTTCTATTTAAAAGAAACTCAGTGTACCAAGGGAAGCGATACCTAGTCTATAACTGTGATTAAAAGGCAAGCAGATTAAGCATATATTCCCGTTGCTGCCTCCTCTTCTTTATGTTCCTTTGCTGATTCTGATTCGAGCTGAGGTGTACCTTTGTTGCTTTTACTACTCAGGTCATATTGTTCATTTTGCATATAGGAATCTGCAGAGGATAAATCCCCAATTGAACAATTTGTTCCCTGTGATTGGTCCTCAAATTTCGGGCTCTTTTGTATCATCTCTCCAATCGTAAGAGCGGCATTACCACTCATATTATTTATTTTGATGCTTCCGATGAAAAAAGCTGGTTTTGTCATAATGATCGTTCTTTCCTTTTATATGGATATATTAGGTTATGTTCAAATGATGCAAGAGTGATTTCTAAAAATTAACAGTTATTAGTTGAGTTAATTTGTAAATAACTAACATAAAAAAAGAGGGGGAAATATGATTCGAAAATCGCTTGTATTACTTGCTATATGTTTGTTTATGTTTGTTGATCACATAAAAGCAGATGATCTCAATTTTCAAGAAAAAGAAAGCCCGATCAGTCTAAAGATTGGACTATTACCATGGGATATCGTAAATCTACGAATACCTAAATATTCATATTTCACAATTATAGATGTAGAAACAGGACTTCGATTTCGGGTACAGCGAAGAGCAGGTAGTAGCCATGCAGATGTTCAGCCTGTAACAAATAAAGATACAAAAATAATGAAGAAAATATATAGTGGCAAATGGAGTTGGAAAAGAAGGGCTATCATTGTCCAATACGAAGATCAAATGATTGCTGCATCGATGAATGGTATGCCTCATGGGGCGGGTGCTCTGAAAAATGGATTTCCTGGGCATTTTTGTGTTCACTTTTATGGGAGTACAACACATAGAGCTAATAACCCCGATCATGCACATTTATTAATGCAACTAAAAGCAAGAGGAAAATTAGACAATTATCTGGATAAAGCTGACCCTTACCAACTTATACAAATTATCATAATAGCACTTAATCAGGAGGATAGAACGATTATAAATGGAACGATTTCAAAATTGGAGAATCAGAAGAAATTCTATAAAAACACTAGCAAAATAACGTCTATAACAATAAGAAACATTTCGTACCTTCCTCTTGAGGATATTAATGAACTTGTCACTCTTGAGGTTCCCGTAGAAGTAGAACTTTATAAGAAAAATATTGGTAAAGAAATTAAACAAATTAATTTTATTTTAAGTCGTGGGAATGTATTAGATCGGTGGTATATTAATGATCAAACATTATTGAAAGATTTAGAAATACAGTAAGCTAAATTATTCCTTTAAAAAAAGGAGTTTTTTAGTTTTTGTAGAATTATGTAAGGTAACTAAATGTTATTTAATTGGGGTGGGGACAATGACAAATTCTAAGTCTTTATTATATGGTGTACTACTCGGAAGTATAATAGGTGGTGTATCGGTATTACTAAGTACTCCTACTTCGGGCAAGGAGCTTAGGAATATCATTCGAAAAAATCAAAAGCAATTAACTGCATCTTTTTCACAAATTGCGACTGATGGACAATTTCTGAAAGAGCAAGTAGCAAATTCTACAAAAAAGAGTATAAGTGTTATAACTGACTTTTCAATGGATGTAAAAAAATCAATCAACCAATGGAAAGAAGATATTCAAGAAAATCAGAAAAGTATACAAAAAGAACTTTCTGAAATTGAAAATGCGATCCAAAATCTTGAGAATACCGTACAAAAAAAGTAGTATAGCATAAGTTTTTTTGCTTTATTTAAAAATTTTGTAAATTTACATCTTTATTAATTATTGTTTTATTGGCATAATAGTAGTAATAGAAATAAAAAAGTGGGTGAATTGATGAAACATGAAGAAAAAATATACTCCATTAAAGATGCAATGCTTTTTAGTCAAAGAATCGCGCAGTTAAGCAAGGCACTGTGGAAATCAATTGAAAAGGATTGGCAGCAATGGATCAAGCCGTTTGACTTGAATATCAATGAACATCATATTCTATGGATTGCCTATCATTTAAAGGGTGCATCAATTTCAGAGATTGCTAAGTTTGGAGTTATGCATGTTTCTACTGCATTTAATTTTTCAAAAAAATTAGAAGAAAGAGGTCTTCTACAATTTTCGAAGAAGGAAAATGATAAAAGAAACACGTATATTGAGTTAACTGAGCAAGGAGAAGAGATCTTTCTAAGGATAATGGAGGGGTATGACCCAGATAAAAATGGTGTATTGAGTGGTGCAATTCCATTACGGAATTTATATGGGAAATTTCCTGAGATTGTTGAGGTTATGAGCATTATCAGAAATATTTATGGAGAAGATTTCATGACTATTTTTGAGAAATCATTTGATAATATTGAAGATGAGTTTATTGAGGTTGATGGAAAATTATATAAGCGAGTAGAGGAAAAGGTAGAATTGTAAGTTTGTGTGTACCTTTAAAATACTGAAAATTAGCAATCCTTAAACCCAAAAGCGGTGTGTAGAATAATCTCCTCCGCTTTTTAATTTTTCTTTCCACTGATTTATAGAGAATATTGTACAAACAGTAGATCGTTTTTCGCCTTTTAAATAAGATATCGTCGAAAAAATTACTTATTTGACGTTCTTTGAGATACCTATTGCTTTTTTTTTTGAAACCAAGTAAAGTAGTTTAGTAAGTTTAAAGGTTGATTATGAATTTATCTGTTTTTACAATATGTGGAGAGTGATTTAAATGACATGCTGGAAAACCATTAATCTGCATAAAGATTATGGATTCCATAGGATAACAATGATATCATTTATATCAATGTTACTTGCTTTTATCTTATTTTATCTACCAATGAATTTAATCTATTCCTCAGTGGAACCGAACGGGGATGGGATACTCCACTTTTTAGTGGCAATCGTACTAATTTATCCGATACATGAGATATTACATGCGATCCCATTATGGTTAGCTAAAAAACAAGTGAAATTAAATATAAGACGAATGTATTTCTTTATACCTATTGTTTCCGCTCGTTCTAAACATTCACTATCAAAATCACTAGTTATTATTGTATTAGTTACACCCTTTCTATTCATAACGTGTGTAACACTCTTGGGATGTGTTTTATTCCAAAGTTATATTCATTATTTTACAATTATCGCGGCAATAAACTTTGGATTATCGATTACTGACTTCTTTTATTTAAAACAATTCATAAATGCACCTAAGTCATGTTTAGTTGAAGATATTGAGGGTGGGTATGATATTCTAGTAAAGAATAATTGAAAATGGGGGGAATCGGGATGATTTACTTTTATATTCCATTTGCAGTTTTTATTTTGTTTTACATTAACCAAATGACATATAGACTTTGTGTTCAAAAGGAAATTCCTGACGACCGCCAACCAAAGGTTTATAGAACAATTAATATACTCGTAACAATTTTACTGATATCATCATATATCGAGGTATTATATACCTAGAAAAAGGATGGCCTATTGGCCATCCTTTTTACGAACTTACATCCAAGAAGCCCCTATAATAATTAATAAAATAAATAACACAACTATTAACGCAAATCCACTATTGTATCCACCTTGTGTCATGGTTAAATCCTCCTCATATCATCATTTATGAAATAGTTGGCAGAGCTAGTGGCTGCCAACTATTTTTCCTTTAAATGTTGTGAATTCCTTTTGTTTGTACGGTATTGCTTATAACCAAGCAGCACCAACAATAATTAATAGGATGAATAACACAACAATTAACGCAAATCCACCGCCATAACCGTATCCTTGGCTCATTAGAACACCTCCTTATGGATTAATACATTATCCTATGCGAGTTCATTAATAAACGAATAGGCGTATGTCATGTTTATCTAATTCTTTGAAGGGTTTAATTGAATCGTTACTAATTCTTCTAGGATATTTCCTCATTTCCATGTTCTCTATATACTATTAGAGGTAGGCTCTATTGATTGTGCGAATGCCCTAATAAATAATAATTTTATCCCGAAAATGTTTTCTTTCTCATTTGAAAATGTGTTATAGTATTTGTTGTAGCTTTGGACATATATTAAAAGTAAAATCATACATAATAGGAGTTGTGTACAATGAAGAAAACGATGATTGCAATTACTGCAGCAGTTAGTATCTTTGCTTTAAGTGCATGTAACAGCAATGGCAAGGATTCAGATGTTCTTGTAGAGACAAGTGCAGGGAATATTTCAAAAGATGATTTATACAATGCTATGAAGGACCAAGCTGGGAAAGATATCTTAAAGGACTTGGTGTATGTAAAGGTATTAAGTGAAAAGTATAAGGTATCTGATAAGGAAATCGATAAAAAGATGGAAGAAACTTTCGGAGCTCAACTTGATCAATACATTGCACAATATGGAAAAGAAACAGTAAGAGATGTTACAAAGTCGAATATTCTTAAAGAAAAAGCAGCGAAGGATTCAATCAAGGTAAAAGATGGTGAAGTTATTCGCGCGAGCCATATATTAATTCAAGCACCAAAGGAAAGTGCAACGAAGGAAGAATTGGCAAAAGCTGAAGCTACTGCGAAGGAAATTAAAGCTAAACTTGACAAAGGTGAATCATTTGAAGAGTTAGCTAAAGAATATGGTTCTGACGGCACTGCTGCAAATGGCGGGGATCTAGGTTGGTTTACGAAGGAATCAATGGTTAAAGAGTTTTCTGATGCAGCATTTGCAATGAAAAAGGATGAAATTAGTGGCCCGGTACAATCTGATTTTGGATACCATATCATTAAAGTAACAGATATTGCTGATAACTTTGATAAGATGGATGATGCTAAGAAAGACGAAATTCTTAATGCATTACTAAAATCTAACCCAACCGCAGTGACAGATGCACTAGATAAAGCTGTAAAAGATGCTAAGGTAGAAGTGAAAGAAAAAGACTTCAAAGACCTTTTTGAAGAGCCTAAAACAGAAGAATAAAAAGGCATAAAAAGGACCGCATTGTGCGGTCCTTTTTAATTTACATTGGTTCTGGTTTCTTAATTGCTTTTGTACGACTATCGCGTTCGCTGTTCATTCTTTCTATATATACATTTCCTTCTTGCTCAATGAAGGATTCATCTACTTGCCGTTCCTCTCTTGTTGTTCGAATTACCATAAATGCACTAAATAGTACGCCGAATAACGCTACATATACAAACCATGGGATTGATAACATTGTCAATCACTCCTTGTCCACCTAATTAGTACTACTATATGAATAAAAGTGAGGAGATATCACAAAAAAAATAAAAACCCTTCATCCATTTGGAAAAAGGGTTGTTTACTATTATGCATTCACTGTTAATTTTGTTCGTCTAATAATTTGCTGTGCAATAGGGAAAATGATTACCATTGCAATCGTACCCATAATTGTAGCTGGGATTACTACTCCAATAAATAGAGATGTAAAAGTATCAGGTAATCCTGCTAGAAGTAGGGCAGCTAATAAGAAGACTGTACCTGAAATAATGATTCCAATTGCGGTTATAGTTCCGATAAACGCAAGTACAAGTGACTTACTGTAATTTGCAAAAAGATTTTTTGGTGCTAACTTAAATAATCCATAAAATGCAAATGCGGCAATAAACTTATCAATCACGTTTGGAATTTGTCCCATTGGAAAAGTAGTTGTTAATGCAGCAATTACACCACCGACAATCGCAACTAATAAAACATACTTTTTCTCAGGAAATAGGATAATTCCCAGGAACACCATAACTAATAATAAATCAGGTTTCATTCCTAGTAACATAGGTGGTGCTACTTGGTGCAAAACAGCACCCATTCCAACTAATAAAGATAAAAAGACTAGTATTCTCGTATTCATTTCTCATCTCTCCTCAGCTTAACTAAGCTATTTTTATTAGATCCTCCAATAGTGCACTATTTGCCTACTGCGAAAATCTTATTTACTAGTATACCAGAAGAGAAGGTAAATGAGAAGAATCAATTTTCAGACATAAAGGCTTTCATGAATGTAACTAATGCTTCACATGATTCATATGGAACAGCATTATAGGTGGAAGCGCGGCATCCTCCAACAGAACGATGACCACTTAATCCAATAAAGCCAAGCTCTTTTGATTTAGCAATGAATTTATTAGTTAATTCTTCTGTTGGTAATTTAAAAACGATATTCATATTAGATCTGCTATCTTTTTGTGCGTGCCCTGTATAAAAACCGTTTGATTCATCCATGCAATTATAGATGAGAGCTGCTTTTTCATTATTTCTTGCTTCAATTGCTGGTATTCCACCTTGGTTTTTTACCCACTCTAGCATGAGTGAAAGCATATAAATTGAAAAGGTTGGTGGAGTATTATATAAAGAGTTCTTTTTTGCATGTATTTTGTAATTAAGCATTGTAGGAATATTCTCTGTCGAATTTTTTAGAAGTTCATCCTTTATGATAACAACCGTAACCCCAGCTGGACCTAAGTTTTTCTGTGCTCCAGCATAAATCATTGAAAATTGGTTGATATCAATCTCTTTACTTAGTATGTCACTCGACATGTCTGCGATAAGTGGCACATCTAATGTTGGATAATGCTTCCACTCTGTCCCGTATATCGTGTTGTTGGAGGTAAGATGAACATATGCTGAATCATGTGAAGGCTTAATGTCTGTCATGTTAGGAATAAATGTATAATTTTGATGTTGGCTTGAAGCAATTGTGGTTGTTTTGCCGATTTTTTCAGCTTCATCTTGTGCTTTTTCAGACCAAACTCCTGTAAGGACATAATCGGCAGTTCTAGATGGTGAAAGAAAATTTAGTGGAACCATTGAAAATTGCAAACTTGCTCCACCTTGTAAAAATAATACATGATAGTCATTTGGAATATGTAGCAGCTCTCTTAAATCCGTGATAGCTTTCTCATGTACAGCATCATACTCCTTGCTGCGATGACTGAATTCCATTATTGACATGCCTGATTCCTGGAAGTTAGTAAATTCTTTTTGAGCTTTTTCTAAAACTTCAAATGGAAGCGCAGATGGTCCAGCATTAAAATTATAAGCTCGTTTCAAAAAAATCCCCCCTAAATTTTATTACTTTAATTGACTAAAATATAAGTATTATCTTAACATTTTTTCAAAAGAAAAAAAGAGGGAAAATAAAATATAAAAAATAAAAAGGTAAGGTCTGTAATGATAGACCTTACCTTTAGCTTATTTTTCGATTGCTTGGGAGATCGAAGATGCGATATTCTGTAATGCTTCTCCACTATATTGATTTTCGTGTGATTTCCACACTACACCAAAACCATCACCTTTTCCGTAACGGGGGATAAGATGCATATGGAAGTGGAAGACAGATTGCCCTGCTTGTTCCCCATTATTTTGTAAAAGATTTAAACCAATTGGGTTGAATTCCTTTTTAATTGCATTTGCAATGGAAGGGACAACTTCAAATATTTGCTTAGCAACTTCTGGAGTCAACTCATATACATTTTCCTTATGTACTTTTGGAATTACGAGAGTATGTCCTTTTGATACTTGGCTTATATCAAGAAATGCAAGGACATGTTCATTTTCAAACACCTTTGCACTTGGAATATCCCCGTTTATTATTTTACAAAAAATACAATCGCTCATATAAATCCACCTTTCCATCCTATTATAATTTACTGTATTTTACCATATGTAAGTAAAATATAAAAATCACATAAAAAGAAACAGGACGCAATCGCAAGGATGCATCCTGTTCCCTCGAAGAAGGGCTCTGGTGGTTAAAGGTTAAAGGTATCTTCGGTAAACACCTCATTTAGTAGGAAATGAAAAGCTCTACCTAATGGAGTGAGTCATTCCTTTGTTCAAACGAACCATCCCCTTATTTTTTAAGGTACAATAAGTTTCACAACTTATAGATCAGCTAGATGGTCTTTAACAAACACCTCATTTTCAAAATGATATTTTATCTCATTTCGATGATTTGGAAATTTGTTAGAACGGATTATTCCTCACATTGCCCAACGCTACCATCCCCTTATAACGCTTTTAAGCATTCATCTAAAATAAGGATATTGTCTTTAGCAAACACCTCATTTAAAGTTGGATGATTGATCATCAAGCTTTTTGAACCTTGCCCTCTTCTCTAAATAGTATGGCTAGTTGTTGAAAGATTATACAAAGGTTTTGACTAGGTAAATTTCCCAATTTTTGATATGATATAGAGAAACGTAATGTAAATGAGGGAAAACGATATGTCATTATTGGAAGTAAAAAATGTAACTGGTGGATATACACGTAATCCTGTTCTAAATGATATTTCCTTCCGTGTAAATAAACAGGAAATCGTAGGATTAATTGGCCTAAATGGAGCAGGTAAAAGTACGACAATTAAGCATATTATCGGATTAATGGAGCCAAAAAAGGGGTCTATCCTTATCAATGGAAAAACAATCCAGGATGATATGGAAGCATATCGATCATTGTTCAGTTTTATCCCAGAGACACCTATTTTATATGATGAGCTTACTTTATATGAACATTTAGAATTGACTGCGATGGCGTATGGATTAGAAAAAAAGGTATTCGAAGAAAGATTAACACCATTGCTAAAAGAATTTCGAATGGAGAAGAGATTAAAATTCTTCCCAGCACATTTTTCAAAAGGCATGAAGCAAAAGGTCATGATTATGTGTGCTTTTTTAGTAGAGCCATCCTTATATATTATTGACGAGCCGTTTGTAGGTTTAGATCCTCTTGGCATTCAATCATTACTAGAGCTTATGAATAAAATGAAAGAACAAGGATCTGGAATTCTAATGTCAACACATATTTTAGCAACTGCTGAAAGATATTGTGATTCATTCATTATCTTACATAATGGTAAAGTACGAGCTTCAGGAACATTAAAGCAGCTAAGAGATCAATTTAAGATGGAAAATGCGACATTGGATGATATTTATATTCAGCTCACAAAGGAAGAAGAACATGATTGATACGAAGGATTTGTGGAAAAAACGATCTGTCCAATATTTTAATGAAGTAAAACGATATTTACGCTATATGTTAAATGATCATTTATTGATTGCACTCATCTTCCTGTTAGGGGGAGCAGCTTATTATTACAATAAGTGGTTAAAAGAGTTACCCGATCATTTCCCATATGCGCTTATAATTGCCGTTATCTTTGCGTTCATCTTAACAAATAGTCGTATTCAGACACTATTAAAGGAGCCTGATCTTGTCTTTTTATTACCAATCGAAAAGAAGCTAAACCCGTATTTTCAAAGAGCGTTTTGGTTTAGTTTCATGTTTCAAAGCTATGTTTTATTGCTAGTATTTGCAGTTGCTGCACCATTGTATTTGGCTGCAACAGGAAGATCCTTCTTGTCCCTTTTAGTGATTTTTGGATTCATACTGTTAAGTAAGGTTTGGAATCTTTTATTGTCATGGAATGTCCAATATTCAAATGAACCATCAACAAGATATACGGACTTTATCATTCGCTTACTAGTAAATTTTGTGTTGGTATATTTATTATTTTCAAATGCAAACCTAATATTTATTGGAAGTATAGCGCTCATTATGATTGTTCTGCTTGTTTATTTTCAGCGAGTGGCATCACAAAAGGGGATTAAATGGGATTACTTAATTGACCTTGAGTCCAGAAGAATGATGGCATTTTACCGACTAGCTAATTTATTTACAGATGTACCTAAGTTAAAGGAACAGGTTAAAAAGAGGGCATGGTTAAATTGGTCAACATCATTTATTAAGTATTCTAAGAAAAATACGTATAGTTACCTATATATACGAACATTTCTGAGGACTAGTGATTATTTGGGAATGTTTCTGAGACTAACGATTATCGGTGGGTTATTTCTATACTTTGCTGATTTTAAGTATGGGAACGCTGTTATTGTTGTTTTATTCATATATTTAACAGGTTACCAGCTAATAACCTTATGGCGTCATCACAGCTTAAAAATTTGGATTCAACTTTATCCAGTAAGGGATTCTACAAAAGAAAAATCGTTTCTACAAATATTATTCGTATTGCTTGTCATTCAATCAATCCTATTCACGTTCATTCTGATAGTTGCAAATGGCTTATTTATTGCCTTTGTCGCGTTACTAATCGGAATCCTTTTCTCATATGTATTTGTTTATTTTTACGTAAAAGTCCGTGTGAAAAAATTAACATAATTTGAAACCTATCACAATCCTCATTCGTAAAATAAGAAAACAAGTAAAGGAACGAGGATATGGATCAATATAATCAAGTTGTTAAAGAGGAATTGTTTCAATGGCGAAAAAAGCTCATTAAAAAATCAACGATTCTGAATCGGGTTTCAAAAAAGGCCCAAGTAAAAATTAATGAGTTAATTCCTGAAAAAGCGCATCAAATTATTACAGAAAGTATTAAGAAAATGATTCAAGCAACACTCATTGGATCAGAATATACAACGAAGGTTAAGGATAACGGTACGATTTCTTTAGAGGAAAAGGAAAAGCGTATTACCGAAATATTAAATATATATAAAAGAACAGCTGCAGTGGAAGGTGCAGGGACTGGTGCAGGAGGATTTATGCTTGCATTAGCAGATTTTCCACTACTATTAACGATCAAAATGAAATTTTTATTTGAAACGGCATCCATTTATGGCTTTGATACAAAAGAGTATGAGGAACGTTTGTTTATATTACATGTTTTTCAGTTAGCATTCTCAAGTGATGAACATCGTAAGGAAACATTTGAAATAATTGAAAATTGGGATATGAAAAAAGAAGAGCTAATGGATGTTGATTGGCGGGTGTTTCAACAAGAATACCGTGACTATATTGATTTTGTGAAAATGCTTCAACTTGTACCAGGAATTGGTGCAGTAGTTGGTGCCTATGCAAATTATAATCTTTTAGATCATCTAGGTGAAACAGCTAAAAATTGTTACAGATTAAGATTATTAAATGTAAGAAAAGCCAAGTAACGATATGTTACTTGGCTTTTCTGCATAAATGTCTAGCTCAAGGGTCTGAACAAGGTGCTTGCGCTTTTCTAATTAACTAGTCACCTTTTCCTCAGATTTTGTGGATGCTTGGAGATAGGTCAGTGTCGCTGAGCCAAGAGTTTTTGCGGCGATTAGCATCGCATTTTCATCGATGTCAAACTTTGGGTGATGGTGAGGGTACACATTTTCTGGGTTTACTGGACTTGCTCCTGTAAAGAAGAATGTACCTTTTACATGTTGAAGGTAATAAGCAAAATCTTCACCGCCCATTTGTGGGGGACATTCAACAACCGCTTTTACGTCTGGAAGATTATTTGCTACCTCTTTAAGTAGTTCTGTTTCGTCTTTATGATTCACAACTGCTGGATAACCACGATGATATTTATAGGAATAGGATGAATCCGTTTGTAAACAAGTACCTTTCACAATACGTTCAATTTCTGCTTCAATTTGTGCACGGACTTCTTCGTCAAACGTTCTTACAGTTCCACCAAGTTTTGCAGAATCTGCAATGACGTTAAATGGATTTTCTGAAACAAATGAGCCAACTGAAACGACTGCTGAATGAATCGGATCTACCCTGCGGCTTACAATTTGCTGTAGATTCATGACGATTTGCGAAGCTATTACAATCGCATCCTTTGTTGTATGCGGATGGGCACCATGTCCACCAGAACCTTTTACAGTAATTTCAAATCGGTCAGCTGCAGCCATTATTGGACCTTCACGATATAAAATAGCACCAGTTGGTCCAGTTGCCCACAGATGGGTTCCAAAAATAACGTCTACTCCATCTAAACAACCAGCTTCAATCATTGCAATTGCCCCACCAGGTGCATATTCCTCCGCATGTTGATGAATTAGCACAATTGAACCCTCTAATTCATCTTTTACTTCATTAAGTGACTTGGCAAGCACTAGAAGAGTCGCAGTGTGACCGTCATGCCCACATGCATGCATGACACCAGGGACAGTTGATTTATAAGGAACATCTTTTTCATCTTGAATCGGTAATGCATCAAAATCGGCACGTAATGCAACAGTTTTACCAGGGCGTCCACCGTGAATTTTTGCTACGATTCCATTGCCACCAACATTTGTTTGTAATTCGATACCTAGGTTTTTATAATAATTTGCGATGTATTCTGCTGTTTTGTATTCCTTAAATGATACTTCTGGGTGTTGGTGAAGATAACGACGAATCTCGACCATCTCATGGTAATTCTTTTCTAAGGATTCGAATAAATTATGTTGCATTTAATGTTCCCCCTCATTTTTCAAACGCTTAATATAATTGTAATTATACCATGAAGGTGACAACCAAGTTTGAAAATTTAGTATTTTTTTAAGTTTGAGTCCTTGGTTTTCCTATTTTAATAATTGGCTATTTTTGGGGTATATTCCAGTGGAATTAATGAATACTAGTGATGAAACCTATACATAGAAAAGGAGAATGAGTGAACATGAAACGTATTATTTTATCTGGTGTTTTTATTCTGCTTTGTTTTTCAATTTTTGGAGGAAGCATAACAAATGCTGAACCAATTAATTCTGAAGATGAAACGAAGGTAGAGCTGAGCGATGAACAAAAAAAAGAGCTAGATGCATTATTTACAGATTTGCTTGAAACACGAAAAGCCATTATCAACAAATATGTTGAATTTGGTATTTTTTCACAAGAAAAGGCAGATAAAAAACTTTCATGGCTTGATAAGCATTATACAAAAATGAAGGAAAATGGATATGTACCAATGAAGGGAGCTCATAAGCATAAAGGGGAAAATCACAAAGATTAATTCTTATTTTAAGCTAGGATAGCGTAAAGCAATTTGCTTTAACTATCCTTTTTTATGTGGAATTACCTATACTTTCTATATGAAAATTGATACTATTAAATATTAGAGTATATTGTCGGTTTTTGTAAAAGGAGTATAGATGTTATGTTTAAAAAAAGAGGAATAAGACTACAATTTGCGATAAGCTTGTTAGTCATTATGGCCATCATCAGCACAATTATCGTTAGTTGGCATTCTTCTGAAAGGGCACTTGGGAGCACACTTAAAGAAAAATATTTAGAAAGCAATTATCAATATGCAAAGAAGTTATCCTTAAGTACGAGTGGTTTATTAAATTATATGCAAGAAAATATAATAGCCCTTGGAAAGATTTCTAGTCAACATTCCTTTAGTCAAAATGATTTGGATGAATGGAAGTCTTCAAATAATAATTATTTTAACTCAATTTTTATAACAGATAAATATGGAGTCATTGAAATTATAAGTCCATCAATCATTAAATTTGAATCACAGGTAAAAGCGGGAATGAAACTACAATCTGATGTGATAAAGAAGGCACTAACATATAAGAATCCTTTTATTTCTGAACCATATCGAGGTAAATCGGGACAATTAATAATCCTAATTTCTGCACCTATCTTTGATAACACCGGGAATTATGGCGGACTTGTTGCAGGTACTATCTACTTAGAAAGTGACAATATTTTAAATAGCATGCTTAACGAGAATGAACATGAAAATGGTTCATACGTATATGTGGTCGACCAAACTGGACGTATCATCTACCACCCTAATGCTAGTAGGATAAATGATGTGGTGCGTGGCAACAAAGCAATTAATGAGATTAAGCTAGGTAATAATGGTTCATCTCAAATTACAAATTCTGAAGGGGATGAATTTTTTGCTGGATATGCTTTCGAGGAAAAAACAAGATGGGGGATCGTCTCGCAAACTCCTATATCTGTAATCGAAGAGCCTCTACAAAGATTATCCGAAAAAATGATTATTAACGCGCTACCACTTTTACTACTAATATTAATTATTGCATGGATACTTACCAATAATTTGGCAAGGCCGCTAAATAAATTAGCAAAGTTTTCAGAGGATGCAATTAATCATGATAAGCCAATAACATCTTTAAATAATATGCAATTTAAGTCAAATATTTATGAGGTGAATCAGCTTTACCATCATATTAGTAAACATATAACGTTATTGAATGACCAAATTCAACTTGATGGACTAACAGGAATAGCTAATCGCAGAACGTTTGATCAAATTATAAAAGTATGGATAAGTAATAAAATTCCCTTCACTCTTATTATGATTGATATCGATCATTTTAAAAAGGTGAATGATACATATGGTCATCTTGTTGGAGATGATGTATTAAAATACCTTTCAAAAATGATGGTAGATGTTTCGAATGAGGGAGATTTATGCTTCCGATACGGTGGGGAAGAATTTGGAATATTAATTAAGGACAAAGAAACAGACGATGCCTATAAAATAGCGGAGCGGTTGCGAATAACAGTATCCGAGGCTCCAAGTCCTACAGGAAAACCAATTACCATATCAGCGGGTATTTCTTCATACCATGGTAGTGATCTTCATCCAAAGGAAATAATCGAAAAAGCTGATACTGCACTGTACCAATCAAAGCATAACGGAAGAAATCGAATAACAATCTTTGATAGCTGATGCTAATTACAAAACACCACTGAGCAAGAGTGGTGTTTTGTTCTTAATCATACGTATTAGGGTCAGTACCTGTACGTTTATTTTCATTTAGTGAATCAATTGTTGCCATTTCTTCTTGAGATAATTCAAAATCAAATATAGAAGCATTTTCGATAATTCTAGAGGTATTGATAGATTTCGGTATTGTAATAACACCGCTTTGAAGATCCCAACGTAATATGATTTGAGCAGGTGTTTTTGCATGTCTTTCTGCAATTTTAGCTAAAATAGGATGTTCTAATATTTGTCCCTTGGCGAGTGGTGACCATGCCTCCATTTGAATATGTTGTTCTTTACAAAATTCTCGTAGTTCATTTTGAGTGAGCCATGGATGAAATTCCACTTGATTCACCATTGGTTTTATTTCACATTCTGTTAATATGTTTTGTAGATGATGAACGTGAAAATTACTAACACCGATTGCTCGAACCTTTTTATCTTTATATAGTTTTTCAAGTGCTTGCCAGGTATCTTTATATTTTCCTTTGACTGGCCAATGAATGAGGTATAGATCTATATAGTCCAAACCAAGCTTCTGTAGGCTCGTGTCAAATGCTTTTAAAGTAGATTCATATCCTTGATCATCATTATATACTTTTGTAGTAATAAAAAGTTCGTCCCGAGGTATACCTACTTCTCTAATTGCTTGCCCTACACCTTCTTCATTATTATAACCTGCAGCAGTGTCAATACTTCGGTAACCAGCATTTATTGCTGTTTTTACTGATTCAATTACTTCAACACCATTTTTAACTTTGAATACGCCAAGACCAAACCAAGGCATTTTCACACCATTATGTAATGTTGTTGTTTCTGCAATATGTGTTGGCATTTCCTATCCTCCTCACAATACTTATACCTACTCCAGCTTATTCATAGTATAGTGTATGTAAGAAAAATAATGAAATGAAAAGGTGAGATGAAAATGGATCATAATGAGAAGAATCAGCCAATCTATCATGAACCATATAACGATGCAATCGATCACTTAAGTAAAGTTGAAGGTTACCCGTCAGGGAGTATTGAAGTGAAAAAATTACCAAAAGGAATTAAGATACTGTGGTATATTATTATAGGAGGAATGATAGGATTAATCTTATTTATTGTTCTAGGAACAGTATTGAAATAAAAAAGGCAATTGAAGCTTGTGTACTACATGCACAAAGCATAATTGCCTATGATATTCTACATAAATGGTGGTACACTTTTACTTATTTCCTCGACTACATTTGCGATTGAAGAAATTTGTTTGTCATCTAAGTTGAAGGAACTTTTTATTTTTTCTTCAAGGTTACCAGTAATCCGTCTTTTCCCAACTTCAACTAGAGCAATTAAAGCAAAACTACAGTTAACTGCCTTTGCAAAATCACGTTGTGTCATGTTATAGCTTTTTCTTAGGAATTTAATAATTTCTTTGTTCATACGAGCACTCCTTCCCTTTGATTCTATCATTATTCAAAGGTGAATTGATTGAAAAGAGTAGAATAAGGTAACATCAAGTGGTATATTCATGGTGATGTAAAAATCAATTCTATGCAATATCTTAACACTATAAAAAAAATTCGTCTAGGTACGAATTTTTAAATTACAAAAAATAAGTAAGAGGAGATAAACAATGAAAATAGGTATTATTGGGTTAGGCGACATCGCTAAAAAAGCTTATTTACCGGTATTTAGTAGCATAAATAATGTGGAGTTCCATCTATATACACGCAATCAAATCGTTCTAGCAGAGGTTGCTAATACTTATCGCTTCCATCATATACATAGTAGTCTGCAGTCTTTGATAGAGAGTGGGATTGAAGGAGCTTTTGTCCATTCTTCAACTGAGTCACACGAAGAGATCATAAGGGAGCTATTAACGAACAATATTCATGTATATGTCGATAAACCAATTACATATTATTATGAAGCATCAAAAGAATTAGTGGAGTTAGCTAAAAGCAAAAATCTAAAACTGATGGTTGGTTTTAATAGACGATACGCACCAGTCTATCAAAAATTAAAAGAATTAGACAATCCAAATATGATTATCGTCCAAAAAAATAGAAGTAGTTTACCTAATGATTCAAGAACGTTTGTAATGGATGATTTTATCCATGTGATTGATACAATGCGATTCTTGTTTCCACATACAATTGAAGAATTGAGTGTTCAAGGAAGGAAAAAGGACGGGATGCTCTATCATGTAGTTGTTCAATTTATAAGTAGTAGTGGTTCAGTGGCCATTGGAATAATGAATAGAGACAGCGGGACTAGAGAAGAGAAAGTAGAAGTAATGAGCCCAACTGAAAAAAGAATTGTTTATAATGTAGCTGATCTGGAAATTCACAAAAATGGGGAAGTAATAAAAGCAGCTGCAAATGACTGGGAGCCAACTCTACACAAACGTGGTTTTGAACAAATGATTACAGAGTTTATTGAAACAATTAGAACAAATCAAGAGCTTCCTTTGTCAAGCTATGATGCCCTAGAAACACATAAAATTTGTGAGCAAATTATCGAAAAATTGGCTGGTAATTAAAAATAGAAGAAGTCACAACTCTGTGACTTCTTCTATTTATTATTTTTCGCCGTAAAAGCGTAGCGCAGCGTGGTTTGTTGGACCAACAAATTCATTTAATTTAAATGAATGACGGATTGCGGCTGTGATGAATTTTTTTGCTTCATAGACAGCTTGTTTTACTTCTAAGCCTTTTGCAAGCTGAGCAGTAATTGCAGCTGAATATGTACAGCCAGCTCCGTGTGTATATGTCGTTTCAAAGCGTTCGCCTTCTAATACATCGAATTCCTTTCCATCAAATAGAACATCGACTGCATTTTCATGCTTTAGTTTGCCGCCACCTTTTACAAGCACATATTGCGCACCAAGGTTATGGATCTTCTCTGCAGCATCCTTCATTTGATCAACTGACGTAATTGTGCCTATTCCACTTAATTGTCCTGCTTCAAATAAATTTGGAGTAATCACAGTAGCTAGTGGAGTCAATAGTTCTCTTAATGCAACTGCATGGTCTGGAAATAGAACCTCATCTTCTCCTTTACATACCATAACTGGATCGACAACAAGGTTTTGTAAATGATGTTTTTTTACTGCATCTGCAGCAATTTCAATAATTTCAACAGTAGGGAGCATACCAGTTTTAAGTGCATCTACTCCAATACCTTCAATAATTGTCGCAAGCTGAGCATGAATGATATCATGATCGACAGGGAATACTTGGTGAGCCCATTTGTTATGTGGATCCATTCCAACAATAACTGTAAGTGCAGTCATCCCGAAGACACCATTTTCTTGGAATGTCTTTAGATCCGCTTGTATTCCAGCTCCACCACTGCTATCAGAGCCCGCAATCGTTAATGCTTTAGGTAATGCCATATTCGTAACCCCCATATGAAAAATGTTTGACAAGAAATATTATATAACAAATTTTATCATTGTTGAAAAAAATCTACTTGTAATGAATTACAATAAAAGGAAAAGATCAAACTATTGCATTTTAATCACTTAATTTGATAAAATACTCTTTTGTAAGAGAATAATGTATCTACCATTCGATCCGCAAATACATGTATATCTTGCAAATATAATGAACAGGTGGTCGAACACAATGACAGAAAATAAACCTTATAGAGTATTACTCTACTACAATTATGTTACTATTGAAAATCCAGAGGAATTTGCAGCAGAGCATTTGGCTTTCTGTAAAGAGATTGGATTAAAGGGTCGGATACTTGTAGCAGCAGAGGGAATTAATGGAACAGTCTCAGGAACTGTAGAACAAACAGATTTATATATGAAAACGATGAATGAAGATCCTCGTTTTACAGATATGGTCTTTAAAATCGATGAGGTAGTAGGTCATGCCTTTAAAAAAATGCATGTTCGCCCAAGAAGTGAACTTGTTACCCTACGTTTAGAGGATGATATTAATCCACATGAACTGACTGGAAAGTACTTAAGTCCAAAGGAATTCTTCGAAAAAATGCAACAGGAAGACACTGTGGTGTTGGATGCCCGAAATACGTATGAATATGATTTAGGGCATTTCAGAGGAGCTATTAGACCTGATGTAGAAACGTTCCGTGATCTACCAGAATGGGTTCGAGAAAATAAGGAAATGCTTGAAGGAAAACAAATCTTAACGTATTGTACCGGTGGGATCCGTTGTGAAAAATTCTCTGGCTGGTTAGTAAGGGAAGGATTTGACAATGTTGGTCAACTTCATGGTGGGATTGCGACGTATGGTAAAGACCCAGAAGTACAAGGGGACTTATGGGATGGGCAAATGTATGTATTTGACGAACGTATTTCAGTTCCGATTAATCGCAAAGAACACGTGATTGTAGGTAAAGACTATTTTACGGGTGAGCCTTGCGAACGCTATGTAAATTGTGCAAACCCAGAATGTAATAAACAAATTATTTGCTCTGAGGAAAATGAACATAAACATTTACGAGGCTGTACACATGAATGTCGAGTACATCCAAGAAACCGCTATATTGTAGAACATGGATTAACGGAAGAAGAAGTAGCAGTAAGATTACGAGAATTAGAAGCAGAGATGGTAAAATAAGAATACACCTAACGACCACATGGATATTACGCTGTGGTCGTTTTTGAATTCAATGATACAATAAAAGAGAGGGTTAAAGGAGGTTATTGTGAAATTAGTTGCCACACATCCATATATTCAGGTAATTCGAAAGATAGAATGGAACGAGCAAAAATACATCGAAACACATCATCTAATTAGGCTGTTCGATGATCGAATTATTACGTCCAATGATGAATTTCTGTTGGAGCAAGTTCTAGATATGTCGTATCGAACAAACTTTTTATATTTACATACAAACCGAGGACTTTTTTCGTACAATGTGAAAAAGAATCCGAATTATTTTATTCGTTTATTCAAAAATCTAAAGCAATGAGGTGATTTTATGGATATTAATAAATTGGTCAAAAAAATTGAAAATCGAATTCCATCCATTTTAGGACGTAAAATGTTTTCTAAATATGCGGTATTATTACCCCTAATTGAAAAAGAAGATGAGATTCATGTGTTATTTGAAGTAAGATCTAGTCAACTAAGAAGGCAGCCAGGAGAAATTTGCTTTCCGGGGGGGAGAATTGATCAATCAGATAGAGATGAAAAATTTACAGCCATACGGGAAACGATGGAGGAATTAGGTATTGAAGAAGATGATATTCAAAACGTTTCACCATTAGACTACTTTGTTTCACCATTTCATAACATTATATACCCCCATGTTGGTGTGATAAGTAATCCACATAAAATAAACCCAAATCCAGCTGAAGTTGGTGAAGTTTTTACTGTGCCACTTTCATTTTTTAAAACAAATCCACCCGAAGTTTATAAAATTAAATTCAAGGTTGAGCCAGAGGAGAACTTTCCATATTGCGATATTATTGGTGGTGAAAAATATCAATGGCAGGTTAGAGGGATGGATGAGAGTTTTTACTATTATGAAGATAGGGTTATATGGGGATTAACTGCAGGAATATTGAAGCATTTTCTAGAAGTGCTAGAAGAGGAATAAAAAAGCCCTACGAATAGGGCTTACAGGATTATATTTTGTTTCCTATCTGTCTTGACCAATCTGGTATTTTTATTCTTGAAACTGCAAAATGCAGTGACACTAATGCTTCGATAATTATTCCAAAAAGAGCTGTACCTGCCGCTAGATGAAGCACTGCCCATGAAACAGATATATTTGAGGTCACTGTGAAAATACCTATGAGTACTTGGACAACAACAGTAATTGTAGCAAGCATCAATCTTTTTTGAATACTCGAACCCCAATTTTTACGAAATGATATATATGTTAATAACAAAATATAAATTGCAGAAACAATTGCGAGTGTACGATGAATCGTTTGGAGTATTTGTGCACTAGTGACTGGCAACAAGCTATCACGGCAATCCAACCAACTACATGCTAATCCATATGATTGATGTTTTATATATGCTCCGAAAGCTAATGTTAGGACTAATAATATGGTAACTCCATAAAGATGGCTTAATAAGAGACTTCTTTTCTTTAGTTGTAGGACTGAAACTCTTTGTGAATGATGAATCCAAATCAAACAAGCTAAAAATGCCATTGCAATTAAAAGATGAATGGTTACTACGATAGCAGGTAGATCAAGAATAACAACGATTGCACCAAGGATTACTTGAATAACTAGTAAAAATATCATCCAATATGCCGCAATTCGAACCCCATTCTCCCGTCTACGACTCCTAATTATCATCCAAAGTAAAATACATGTAAGAATAAAAAGGATTGCACCAATTACACGATGGGCAAACTCGACAAGGGTTGCCCCTTGTAAAATTGGAATCACTACACCATTACATAATGGCCAATCTGGTCCACAGCCCATGCCTGACTCTGATGAAGCAACATATCCTCCGAATACGATTAATATGTAGGTTACGAATATCGTTAGTAAAGAAAATAATTTTATTTTCAAACGTATTAACCTCCATTATAAATTGATAGTAATAGTTTAGCAGATGGGAAAAAATATAAATGTGGTCTATATCACATTTTTCGGAATTATTTGTAAAATCAATAAAAAAGAGTTATCATTCCACAATTGTGAATGATAACTCCATTACTATTAATTACCAAAAATCTCATTTATCTTATCTTTTGCCATTTCACCAAGCTCTTTCCAGTCCTCTTTCGCTTCGTCTACAACGATTTCCCACTTTTCCTTTTCCTCTTTTAATGTTTTCTCAACCTTTTTCCCAACCTTTTCAACTTTTTCTCCAACCTTTTCAACCTTTTCTTTTATTTCTTTCTTCGTAATCGTACCTTTATCTTTCTTTCCAGAAAGTCTCGCATTCACCGAAACGACTTCAAATTCTGCTGGCTCAATAAATTGAAGTGAATCTTCCATAATTGCCCGAAATAGAGGGACAATTTGGTTTGAACTACTACCAGTTAGGTAATGATCACGATCGGTTTTATCATATCCAATCCAGACAGCACCGACTAGATTAGGAGTATACCCTGCAAACCATTGATCTTTCGTACCATTAATATCGTTATAAGGTAGCTGTGTTGTACCAGTCTTTCCAGCTATTTCAACACCGTTGATTTTAGTTCCTTTACCAGTACCTGTCTCCACTACATTTAATAACATTGCAGTTATTTCATTCGCAACCTTTTTTGAGGTTACTTTTGTTGTTTTTGAATTATGTTCAGCAATGACATTTCCGGTCGGACCAACAATTTTAGTGATGAGATGACCATCCTTTCGTTTTCCTCCATTTGGGAATGTAGAATAAGCTTCTGCAAGCTGAAGTGGAGAAATTCCTTTATGCATGCCACCTAGCCCAATTCCTAAATAATTGTCTTCATTTTCAAGTGGTACTCCAAATTTTTTAAGGGAATTCATCCCTTTTTCAAGACCGACTTCATTCAATAACCAAATTGTTGGTGCATTTAAAGAATTCTCCACAGCTTTGTACATTGGAACTTCACCTTGATATGTTTTAGAAAGGTTTTCAGGTGAATAGTCGCCATAAGACTTTTTCTCATCAACTAGCATTGATGTTACATCATATCCTTCTTCAAGCGCAGGTGTATACACGGCCAACGGTTTCATTGTTGAACCAGGCTGTGCTTTCAAATGTGTTGCTCGATTAAAGCCTCGAAAAACATGATCTCCACGTCCACCGACAAGACCAAGCACTCCACCTGTCTCTGGGTCTAGTAATACTGCCCCACTTTGTACAATCTCATTTCCACGTCCTCTAGGAAAAAGAGAATCACGTTTATAGACTTTTTCTAAAGAGGATTGAATATTTTGATCCATTTCAGTATATATCCGATAGCCTCTTGTCAAGATTTCCTCTTGTGTTAGCCCATACTTATTAATAGCTTCATCTAATACGGCGTCAACATAATAAGGGTAGTCTCTCTTAATAAAACTTCCACCACCATCTTGAAGATGGACCTTTTCTTTGATTGATTCTTTATATTCAGAGTCAGAAATCATTTTTAATTCTTTCATTTTTCCAAGCACAGTATTTCTTCTCTTGATCGCTCCTTCGATGTTTTTGTAAGGGTCAAGAGCAGAAGGTGCCTGCAGTAATCCAGCTAATAACGCAGCTTCACTTGTCGTAGTATTTTCAATTTTTTTATCAAAATATTTCTTGGAAGCTTGGTCGATTCCCCATGCACCACTTCCGAAATATACTTGGTTCAAGTACATTTGTAAGATTTCATCTTTCTCATAATGCTTTTCGATTTCAATCGCGAGAAATAACTCTTCAATTTTTCGTTTATATGTTTTTTCACGGGAAAGTAGTGCATTCTTAGTGAGTTGCTGAGTAATTGTACTACCTCCACCTGTAATTCTGCCCGCAAAAAGGTTTTTAAAGAATGCTCTTGAAATACCCTTCACATCAAAGCCATTATGTTCATAAAAACGTTCATCTTCAATTGCTATAACCGCATTTTTTACATGCTTTGGCAACTCTTCAACAGATACACCATCTGTACGATTTGTAACAATATTACTAGCAACCTCACCATTTTTATCGTAGATTACAGTTGCTTGCTGCAATCCATCCTTTAACGACTGTACATTTGCTTGACTAGCCATAAAAGCAAAAAAGAGCATCGTAAAAAGAATGAAAACAAGTAAAGAAAGTAATAGGATCTTCGTTATATGCTTCTCTTTCCAAAAATGCCTTATCTTCTCCCTAATGGGCTCTGTACGTTCTAAAATCATTTTTATAAAATCTTTCATATTATATTTCTCCAACTTTCTGAAGTGCTATTTCGTCCATCTTCATTATATATCCTATACTTGGAGAATTATAGAATAACACTTAAGAAAAAGCCAGACACTGAGGTTAGCAAAAAAATGAAAGTGGGAGCAATCGTTAATTTTGAATAGTCAGATAATAAGCTTGATTTCTTTTGTTTTTTTAACATAAAATGAAAATAGAAAACAATGTAGTTTGAAGGGGGTTGAACTACGATAAAGGTTTCCTTACAGACAAAACTTATCGGTCTAATCATCACATTATTACTATTTGTCATCATTTTATTAACAGTAATCTATTCATATTTTGAATCTAAGCAAACCGAACAACATATGGGTCAACTTGCGTTGCAGGTTGCAACAACTGTTTCATTAATGCCTGGAATAAAAGAGGCATTTGAGCTAGAGGATCCTTCTACTGTTATTCAGCCAATAACTAAAAAAATTATGGAAGAGGTTGGTGCAGAATTTATCGTTGTCGGAAATAAAGATAGTATCCGCTATTCCCATCCTGATGACTGGAAGATAGGAAAAAAGATGGTGGGAGGAGACAATGATAAAGCTTTACTGGAAGGTAAGTATTATACCTCTGAGGCGGTTGGTTCACTTGGCCCTTCACTACGTGGAAAAGCTCCTATTTTTGATAATGAGGGTCAGACTATTGGAATTGTATCCGTTGGTTTTATGCAAGAGGATGTTCAGGCGGCATTAATAAATAAACTTGTAAAGTTTGGTCTTCTAGCTGTCCTTGTCCTTGTTCTAGGTACCTTTGGTGGAGTACTATTGGCAAGAAATATTCGCAAAGACATTCTAGGTTTGGAGCCACATGAAATTGCTGCATTATATAGAGAACGAAATGCGATTCTTTTATCGATAAAAGAAGGAATTATCGCGATTGATGATAAAGGGGTGATTACGATGATGAATCATACCGCAAGAAAAATATTAGGAATATCGGGTAAATCTATTAATCAACCCATTGATCTAATTATCCCTAATACTCAAATGTATAAAGTGCTAGAATCAGGTGTTTTTGAAAGCGATCAAGAAATGTTATTAAAAGATAGGGTCGTAATCGTTAACCGGACGCCGATCAAGGATAAGGGGAAAATTGTCGGTGTTGTCGCAAGTTTTAGAGATAAGACGGAGGTTGCAGAAATGGTTAATACTTTATCTGAAGTAAGGAAATACTCAGAGGATTTACGTGCACAAACCCATGAATATACGAACAAACTATATGCGATTTCCGGCCTTTTACAACTAGAAGAATATGATGAAGCTATTGAACTCATTCATTCGGAATCGGCTTTACATCAAAATCAAAATCGAATATTATTTGAACAAATTCATGACCATAAGGTACAAGCGATATTGCTTGGGAAAATTGGAAAAGCATCTGAGCACAAAGTTACTTTTCAAATTGATTCAACAAGCTCTATGGGACCATTACCTAAACATATGGATATATCAAAATTAATTACAATTCTCGGAAATATCATTGATAATGCAATCGAGGCTGTTATGAAGAGCTCCAATAGAGAAGTCACCTTTTTTGCTACGGATATCGGAAATGACATTGTATTTGAGGTGGCTGATACGGGGAATGGGATTGATTTTGAGAGCCATGTCAATATTTTTGAAAAGGGATATTCAACAAAAAGTGGTCAAAATCGAGGGTACGGGCTCGCAATTGTTAAGCAAGTTGTAGAAGAGCTTAATGGCTCAATTGAATTGCAGAATAAGCATGATGGAGGTGTTGCATTTTCAATTTTTATTCCAAAGCAATTAAAGAATGTTATCTAGGAGGGATTATCTTGATACAGGTTGCGATTGCAGAGGATGATTTTAGAGTTGCATCGATTCATGAACGCTTTATTTTAAAAATAGATAGATTCAAAGTAGTCGGGAAGACATTAAATGCCGAAGAAACACTACAATTATTACAGGATGAGAAAGTAGATTTATTGCTGCTTGACATTTACATGCAGGATCGCCTGGGGACCGATTTATTACATATTATCAGGAGGGAATTTCCTCTTGTTGATGTCATTATGATAACCGCAGCTACGGAGAAGGAGCTAGTTGAAACTTCATTAAGATATGGAGTGATTGATTATATTATTAAACCAGTTTCTCTTGAACGATTTACTGAAACCCTTGAAAACTATAAAAAAAGAAGAGAACTACTTACAGATCATGCAGAAGTTAATCAGCAGACGATTGATAAAATTATGGCAATATCCTACTCAAAGGATAAAATGGCCAAAAGTCAAGTAATGCCAAAAGGAATAGACCCGTTAACTTTGCAAAAGGTAATCGATCTTATGAAGACAATTGACAATGGTATTTCTGCGGAAGAAATGGGTGTGAAAATGGGGGCTTCGCGCACAACTGCGAGAAGATATTTAGAGTATATTGTTTCTAAAGGTGATGGTGCAGCTAATCTCGAGTATGGGATAGTTGGAAGGCCAGAAAGAAAATATCGAATTTTATAAACACCTAAGTAGGTGTTTTTTTTGATGTCTTCGTGAACAAAATGAACAAAATGCTCGAAATAAATAGTATTAACGTTATTTTGGAAACGGTTACATTTTTAGAATTATTCGTTATTATTTTTTTAATAAAGGGTAGGAATCCTTTATTATATTTTTTTATTAAAGAGGAGGGGGATTATGAGAAGGATAGTAGCATTATTATCTGTACTATTATTGTTATTTGTTGCAGCTTGTTCAAGTGATTCAAGTTCAAAAAATACCGATGGTCCTTGGGAACCGAAAAAGGCGATTGAAATTGTTGCGCCAGCTGGTGCCGGTGGTGGCTGGGATACAACAGCTAGGATGACGGCAAAGATATTTGAAGAAGAGAAGATTATTGAGCAAAGTATAGGTGTAGTTAACAAACCAGGAGGAGGCGGAGCTGTTGCGTGGGCTTATATACATGGAAAAAAGGATAGCCCATACAATTTATTCGTTACTTCACCGCCAATGTTGTTAGTTCCACTAAATGGCCAATCCGAATATGACTTTGAGGATTTTACTCCCATTGCCAACTTAATTGCGGACTATGCAGCTATTGCTGTTAGAGCTGATGCAAAATGGGATAATTTAAATGAATTATTTGAGGATATGAAGAAGGATCCATCAAGTATTTCTGTTGTTGGAGCATCCTCTCCAGGAAGTATGGATCATATCCAATTTATTAAGGTTGCAAAGGCCGCAGGGGTAGATGTTAAAAAAATCAAATATGTTTCTGATCAAGATGGTGGAGCATTAACACAATTACTAAACGGCAGTGTACAAGTCTATTCAACGGGTGTTGCAGAAACTGTTGAACAAGTAAAGGGTGGAAAAATCAAAGTATTAGGTGTTACGTCTGAAGAACGTTTACAAGGTGAAGTACTAGAAGATTTCCCAACTGCTAAAGAGCAAGGAATAGATGCAACATTTATCAACTGGAGGGGGTTCTTTGGTCCTCCAGATATGGATCAAGCTTCATTAGATTATTATGTAAAGAAATTCAAAGGACTTAGTGAATCTGATGGCTGGGCGAAGATTCGTGAACAATACGGATGGAATGAAATGTTCATGGATAGTGAGGAATATAAAGAGTTCTTGGCAAAAGAAAATGAATCGATGAAGACATTATTAGATGAACTAGGCATTGGAAAATAAATAATTCTAATCTAGGAGCCAATGGCTTGTTTGTTGGCTCCTCTTATAGGTGGTGTGATGATGTTAGATTCGTTAAATAAGAAAATATCAATATTCTTAATGGTGATTTCAATTGGATACTTAGTGTTAAGTTACCGTTTGCCATCCTATCCATACGTACCTGTTGACTCTGATGCGGTTCCTATCACACTTGGCTTCATATTATTAATTCTATCAATCTTACTTTTCTTTCAAAAGGATGAAAAGAATGAGGAAGAAAATAAATTACCAAAAGGAGAAATAAAAGTCCTTCTGACCGTTCTATTTCTTGTTCTTCTTTTTATTATACTTCTTGAATTTTTAGGCTTTATCATTTCGACAGCACTTTTCCTTTATTTCTGTTCTTGGTTTCTTGGATATAAAAAGTGGTTATCAAACGTTATTGTATCATTGTCCATACCTTTATTTATCTATTTTTTATTTACATCATTTTTAAAAATCCAATTACCGCAGGGAATATTACCATTTTAGAAAGGAGGGAACGGGATGGATGTTTTTGAGGGGATATTAACGGGATTTAAGGTTGCACTTAGTTTTAATGGACTTCTATTTGTACTATTAGGTGCGATTGTTGGAACACTTATTGGAATGATTCCTGGTTTGGGGCCGATTACCGCAATCGCTGTTATGATTCCAATCACGTATGGTATGGATCCAGCAATGGCACTACTCCTCATGGCGGGTGTCTATTATGGTGCAGCATATGGCGGTGCCGCGTCATCAATCTTGTTAAATGCACCAGGAGAATCGATGTCTGTACCGACGACCTTCGACGGATACCCGATGGCGAAACAAGGAAAGGCAGGTAAAGCGTTGGCCATTGCCGCAATCGCATCTTTTGTTGGAGGGACTGTTAGTGTTATTCTCCTTACTTTTTTTGCTCCATTGCTAGCAAAGCTTGCGATATCATTTGGACCTGCTGAATATTTTGCGTTAATGCTGATGGGATTAATGACGGTATCAAGCTTTTCTGAGGGTTCAACAGTGAAAGCGTTAATTTCAGCCACAATCGGTTTTATGGTTGCAACGATTGGAATTGATGGTCAAACCGGGACAACAAGATACACATTTGGAAATGCGAACTTGTTGGAGGGAATTGACTTTTTAATTATTGCATTAGGATTATTTGCGTTAGCAGAAGTAAGTTCTTTGATTTTCGAAAGGAAACAAAAAAGTGCCTTCAGTAATAAACTTGGTAGTCTAAGTTTATCAAAACAAGATTATAAGGAAATGGCCGGACCGATGGGAAGACAGTCGGTTATGGGATTTTTAATTGGGGTCCTGCCTGGCGCAGGTGGAACAATTGCATCCTTCTTAGGCTATATTTCTGAAAAAAAGATTTCCAAGAAGCCTGAAGAATTTGGAAAAGGCTCCATTGCTGGGCTAGCTGGTCCAGAGGCAGCAAACAATGGTGCCTCAAGTGGTGCTTTTGTACCTTTACTTAGCTTAGGGATACCAGGGTCAGGAACAACTGCTGTTATGTTAGGAGCACTAATTGTGTTAGGCGTTCAACCAGGACCATTATTGATGAATGACCATCCTGATGTGTTTTGGGGAGTTATTGCGAGTATGTATATTGGAAATGTGATTTTACTAATATTAAACCTGCCGCTTATTCCCTATATTTCAAAAATATTAAAAATTCCAAGACCAATGTTAATATCACTTGTCATTATTTTTTGTATCGTCGGTGTGTACGGGATAAGCTTCAGGACCTTTGATTTATATTTACTCGTTGTATTTGGGATTATCGGCTATTTTATGTCCCGAATGAAATTCCCTGCTGCACCAATGCTATTGGCTTTTATTCTTGGAGGAATGATGGAACAATCTCTAAGACAATCATTAACGATCTCTAATGGGAGCTTCCTAATATTTGTACAAAAACCAATTTCTTGTGCACTACTGGCAGTTGCTCTTCTATCATTTATTGTACCTCTACTAAAAAGTAGAAAAAAGAAAAAAAGAATGGATGATTCATTGAATCACACGATTTAATGATAAAGATAAAAGTAGAGAGGTGGTTTTACAATCATGCAAAAAGTAGAACTGAAAAATTGCATTCAATCAGATTCAATTATCGAAACAATTGCAGAATATGTGTTAAATAAAAAGATTGAAAGTGAAGTCGCGTTTGAAACAGCAAGATACGTTCTTATAGATACACTAGGGTGTGGATTTTTAGCATTGAGATATCCTGAATGTACAAAACATCTTGGTCCGATCGTTCCTGGAACAATTGTACCATTTGGCAGCAGATTACCAGGGACACAATTCAAACTGGATCCTGTACATGCTGCATTTAATATTGGTTGTGCCATACGTTGGCTGGATTACAATGACACGTGGTTAGCGGCAGAGTGGGGACATCCATCTGATAATTTAGGAGGAATCCTTGCAGTAGCAGATTATATGAGTCAAAAGAGAATACTAAATGGCCAAGATCCGTTATCAATGGATTGCGTGCTTGAAGCTATTATTAAGGCACATGAAATTCAAGGGGTTCTTGCCCTCTCGAATAGCTTAAACCGTCAAGGATTAGACCATGTTCTTTTTGTTAAGGTTGCAACAACAGCGGTTGTAACGAAGATGCTTGGTGGGTCAAAAGAAGAAATTATGAATGCATTATCAAATGCGTGGATTGACAATTCAAGTTTACGAACTTATCGTCATTTTCCTAATACAGGATCACGAAAATCCTGGGCAGCAGGCGATGCAACAAGTCGCGGTGTTCGACTTGCCATGATGGCTATTAATGGAGAAATGGGGTATCAAACTCCATTAACTGCTCCAAATTGGGGATTCCAGGAAGTTTTGTTTGGAGGAAAGGAAATCACTTTAAGCAGACCGCTAGACTCATATGTTATTGAAAATATTTTGTTTAAAGTTTCATATCCTGCTGAATTTCATGGTCAAACTGCAGCAGAATGTGCTGTTGAACTACATCCAGAAGTGATCAATCGCATAAATGAAGTGGACAAAATTGTGATTACCTCACATGAATCTGCAATCCGTATTATTGATAAGAAAGGGCCACTGAAAAATCCTGCTGACCGGGATCACTGTATTCAATACATTGTGGCAATTGGGCTACTATTTGGCGATATTCATTCTGATCATTATGAGGAAGAAGTTGCCAAGGATCCTAGAATAGATTACCTACGTGAAAAAATGGAGGTAATTGAAAGTGAACAATATTCGGTGGATTATCTTGACCCAAATAAACGGTCAATCGCGAATGCGATTCAAGTACATTTTACAGATGGAACATCGACCGAAAATATAGTACAGGAATACCCATTAGGCCACCGTTTTCGAAGGGATGAGGGAATCCCGCAACTAGTAAAGAAATTCGGAAATAACCTTGAAAGTCGATTCCCTCAAAAACAAGTGAAGGAAATTTACCAATTATGTATGAACCATGAGGAATTAAGCAAGACAACTGTTAATGATTTCTTGGAAAAGCTTATCATTTAATTAGGGGGGAACATCATGCCATGGATAATTGATAAAGAACATAGTCAAGAAGAGTTAGCTAAACAATTTCGAATTAAAATGATGGATTCCACTATTTTGCAAATACCTGGAGCCTATGACGGAATGTCTGCTCTCCTAGCAAAAAAAGCTGGATTTGAAGCATTATACCTTTCCGGAGCAGCATATACTGCGAGTCGTGGTCTTCCCGATTTAGGGATTAACACATCTGAAGAAATCGCTACCCGTGCAAAAGATCTGATTCGGGCAACAAACTTACCTGTACTTGTGGATATCGATACGGGCTTTGGGGGTGTGCTGAATACTGCAAGAACTGCTCGAGAAATGGTTGAGTCAAAGGTTGCTGCAGTTCAAATAGAGGATCAGGAGCTTCCAAAGAAATGTGGACATTTGAATGGTAAAAAGCTAGTTCGTTGTGAAGACATGATGCAAAAAATCAGAATAATAAAAGAAGTGGCACCAACACTTCTTGTTATAGCAAGAACAGACGCATTAGCTATTGAAGGAATGGATGGTGTAATCGAACGTGCCAATAAGTATATTGAAGCAGGTGCAGATGCTATTTTTCCAGAGGCATTAACGACTGAAGATGAGTTTTTGCGGGTGAAAAATGAAGTAAATGCACCACTTCTTGCGAACATGACTGAATTTGGTAAGACCCCTTATTATCGTGCAAGTGAATTTGAATTGTTTGGATACAGCATGGTAATTTATCCAGTCACATCGCTTCGGGTAGCGGCAAAAGCAATTGAAGATGTTTTGAATGAAATCCACCAAGCAGGAACTCAGAAAAATAGCCTTGATAAAATGCAAACTAGAAAAGAACTTTATGAAACCATTCATTATTTTGATTTTGAAAAGCTTGATTCTGAAATATCAAAAACGATATTAAGTTAAATGTAAGGCGAAAAAAATTACTCAGATGAATCCCTCAATGCATAAAAGATCTTCGTATACAATGGTCCAGATAGGAGGTTTTTAACTCCGTCTGGATTTCCTATTTTTTGTTGGAACTCAGTGAATGAGTTAGTTTGTCTCCAATTGGTATATGCCCCTTCATTTTTCCATAATGTCATAATCAAATAAGTATCACTTTTGATTGGACGAAGGACTCGGATTCCGATAGAACCAGGAGCTAAAATAACATCATTTTTTATATCCTTCATACGGAATTCAAAGGAAGGTCGATCATCTTCGAAAATGGGGATATAGGTTAGAGCGGCCACATCTGAGCTATGGACATCACCGATTGTTTCTACTGCATCATATCTCCTAGGAGCACTAAATACCGTTTTCTTTGCTGACTCATGGATTAGGATGGCTGTTTCATTATTGTAAAAACAAGCCATATTTTCTTTTTGGTATTTCTGTTTGAGTTTTACTAAAAAATCTACCGTTCCTAGTGCAATAAAAAGCTTCATAGCTAATCCCCCCGTATAAATCTTATTTCTTCATACATACTGTGAAACTTTAACAGTTATACTAAAAGATAACATTACTTGAAAGTAGATTTCAACAGAGGCGCTTACGCATTTCTTTACTAAGGGGGTTTTGTTGTTGAAAAAGAAAATATTCATGACGTTTTTTGTGATATTAGGTTCATTTATCCTCGGATTAATAGGATATTTACTTATAATATATGCTGGTAATTATGTAATAGATGATAAAAAGCTAGTCATGAACTCTGCATCAAGACTAGTAGACCAGGATGGGAATCTTATTACGAAGTTGTATTACGAGAATCGTGATCTTGTTTCTATTCAGGATATTCCTGACTATGTACAAAATGCGTTTATTGCGATTGAAGATACTCGTTTTTATAAGCATCACGGCATCGATCTGCAAGCAATTTCCAGAGCACTCTATAAAGACATTTTAGCTGGTGGAAAAGTAGAAGGTGGTAGTACGATTACGCAGCAGCTTGCCAAGAATGTCTTTTTAACAAATGAAAAGACCTTTTTACGAAAAACAAAGGAGCTCATAATCGCGATAAATTTAGAGGAAAAGTACAGCAAAAAAGAACTTCTGGAAATGTATTTAAATCAAATCTATTTTGGTCATGGAGCATATGGGATACAGTCTGCTTCCAAATTATATTTTAATAAGAACGTAAATGAATTAACAATTGAGGAAGGAGCTTTACTCGCTGCAATACCAAAAGCTCCTACAAAGTATTCTCCCATCAATAATATTGAAAAAAGTAAAGAACGAAGAGATTTAGTTATTAATTTAATGGAGGATAAAGGCTATTTAAAGCCAGAGGAAGCAGTTCGTTTAGTAGGAAAAACCGTTTCTTTGAATGTACAGGAATTTGTAAAAGAACCAGCACTACTAACATACATTGATATGGTCTTTGATGAGGCAAAGGCACGTTATTCATTATCAAATGAAGAATTAATGCGTGGTGGTTATACGATTACAGTACCTTTAAATGTTAACCTACAAAAAACAGCTTATGAAATGTTTCAAGATCCTAATAATTTTCCAGGAATCGATGAAAGTGCAGAAGGGGCATTTGTATTATTAGACAATGACACAGGTGGTGTTCTTGCAAGTATTGGGGGTCGGAATTATGTCCGTAAAGGGACAAATCGAGTAAATATAAAGCGCCAGCCCGGATCCACATTAAAACCATTGGCAGTATATGGACCAGCCCTAGAAGAACATGAATTTGAACCGTATTCTTTATTAGTAGATAAAAAAGTCTCATATGGGGACTATGAGCCAAGTAATTATCATGATACCTACAAAGGAAAAATTTCGATGTATGATGCAGTACTAGAATCAACAAATGCCCCTGCTGTTTGGATTCTGGATAAACTAGGGATTCCAACAGTTAAAAATTATTTAAAGAAAACAGGTATTTCCATCCCTGATCAGGGACTTTCAATTGCATTAGGTGGACTAAAGGAAGGAATTTCACCAATCGATATGGCAAAAGCATATCGTGCATTTGCACGCGAAGGGAATGTAATTGAACCACATATAATAAGTAAGATTGTTGATCGGAATAATAATGTAATTGGACAAGCGTCTACGAACGAAATAAATGCATTTTCTAAGCAAACTGCTTGGTATATGACCCGAATGCTTGAAGGGGTTGTTAAAAAAGGGACGGGGAAAGCAGGTGAATATCTCGGTGCGTTAGCAGGTAAAACAGGTACTACGAATATGCCTAATGCAGAAAAGGGCATAAAAGATGCTTGGTTTGTTGGATATACACCGTCAGTCGTTGGTGCGATTTGGATGGGGTATGATCAAACAGATGATCGGCATTACTTAAAAACTGGAAGTGCTGCTCCAACTAGACTATTTAAGGAGATTCTTGAAAAGTCAAACATTGAAAAAATGATGTCCTTTACAAGCCCTAAAGGTGTTCGTGAATTAGAACCTCCAATTCGTCTTGTAGAAATAACTGACCTTACTGCGGATCTATCATTTAAACCTTTGGGGCTATTTACAGTCACTTTAAATTGGACTCCAGGTTCTGACGAAAGAATTGAATATCGAATCTACGAGGAGCAGCCAAAAGGATTGAAATATATTGCTTCTGTAATTGGAAAAGGAAGATTTGAAATCGAGAATATTAATGTTTTTTCAATCCCATCCTATTGCGTGATCCCATACAATTCACAGACTGAACAAGAAGGAATTGAATCATCATTAGTTAAGCCAACATTTTTTTCGAATCGATAAGTTATTTTTTTAGGGTGGTGGATATAAGTCTACCACCTTAAAAATTAGGCGAATTATTGACATTTCACTAGGTTATCTATACAAGGATAGTAGAAACATTTATAGTTGTATGAGTAAGTAAAAATGACTACATATTGAAAGCGTATTTTGAGAGAAAAATTTTCCTCTATGCTATTATAGAAATTATGTGTTGTAAAATGTTGAAAGGTAGGGTTTAACATGATGAAGAACGGTTTTAATGATACATTTTTAAAGGCTGCCATTGGAGAGAAAACAGATCATGTTCCTGTTTGGTATATGCGCCAAGCGGGTAGATCACAGCCAGAATATCGAAAAATAAAAGAGAAATATAGCTTATTTGAAATTACACATCAACCCGAACTTTGTGCATATGTGACGAAGCTTCCGGTAGACCAATATGATGTTGATGCTGCAATTCTTTACAAAGACATCATGTCTCCACTTCCCGCAATTGGAGTAGATGTGGAAATAAAATCAGGTGTTGGACCTGTTATCAGTAATCCAATCCAATCATTAGCTGATGTTGAAAAACTTGGAGAAATCCATCCAGAGGAAGATGTTCCTTATGTGTTAGAAACAATAAAGCTTTTAACGACTGAACAGCTTACTGTTCCTCTCATTGGTTTTGCTGGGGCTCCATTTACTCTTGCAAGCTATATGATTGAAGGCGGTCCTTCAAAAAATTATAATAAAACGAAAGCTTTCATGTATGCAGAGCCGAAAGCTTGGTTCACATTAATGGATAAGCTCGCAGATATGACGATTACATATGTAAAATCACAAATAAATGCAGGAGCAAAAGCAGTTCAAATTTTTGATTCATGGGTTGGTGCGTTAAATGTAGCTGATTACCGTCAGTTTATTAAACCAATCATGACTCGGATTTTTAGTGAGCTCCGTGAAACTGGCGTACCACTTATTATGTTTGGAGTAGGTGCTAGCCATTTAGCATTGGAATGGAATGACCTTCCACTTGATGTTGTTGGTCTTGATTGGCGTTTGCCAATAAATCAAGCAAGAGAACTTGGCATAACGAAAACAGTACAAGGAAATTTAGACCCTGCCATTTTACTTGCTCCTTGGGAAGTAATTGAAGAGAGAGCAAGAGAAATTTTAGATCAAGGTATGCAGAATCCAGGATATATCTTTAATCTTGGACATGGAGTGTTCCCTTCAGTTAATCCTGAAACATTACAACGATTAACAGCATTTATTCATGAATATTCTAGTCGTAATTTAAAATGAGGTGTTTGACAAAATGACAAAAAAGAGAATGGGATTGCTAGTAATGGCATATGGTACCCCTTATAAAGAAGAAGACATTGAACGCTATTATACACATATTCGCCATGGGCGTAAGCCAACGCCTGAAATGCTGGCGGACTTGCAAGGAAGATATGAAGCAATTGGCGGGATTTCTCCACTTGCTAAAATTACTCAAGAACAAGCTGAAAAACTTGAGCAACATCTAAATTCAATCCAAGATGAAATAGAATTTAAGATGTATATTGGGTTAAAGCATATTGAACCATTTATCGAGGATGCAATTCAGAAAATGCATAACGATGGAATCGAAGAAGCGGTAAGCATTGTTTTGGCACCACATTTTTCAACATTTAGTGTTAAATCCTATAATGAACGTGCGAAGGAAGAAGCAGAGAAGCTGGGTGGATTAGTAATAACCTCTGTTGAAAGCTGGTATCAAGAACCTAAGTTCATTGATTATTGGGCAAATCAAGTGAAACAAACTTATGCTTCAATGACTGAGGAAGAACGCAAAAAAACAGTATTAATTGTATCTGCCCACAGTTTGCCTGAGAAAATCATCTCTTTAGGAGATCCATATCCATCACAGCTACAAGAAACTGCAGATTTAATTGCAAAAGCGGCTGGAATCACCAATTACGAAATTGGCTGGCAAAGTGCAGGAAATACACCAGAACCATGGTTAGGACCAGATGTTCAAGATTTAACAAGGGATCTTTATCATGAGAAGGGCTATCAGTCTTTTGTTTATATTCCAGTTGGATTTGTTGCTAATCATTTAGAAGTTTTATATGACAATGATTACGAATGTAAAGTTGTTACTGAGGAACTCGGTGCGAGCTATTATCGCCCTGAGATGCCGAATGCAAAACCTGAATTTATCGACTGCTTAGCGAGTGTAATAATAAAGCAATTGAATAAGTAATAAAGAAGGCGATGTTAAAGTGAGTGAAGAAAATCAAAAGGTTGTCGTCATTGGTGGAGGGATTACTGGTTTAACAACGGCCTATTATCTTCAAAAAGAAGCTAAGGAAAAAGGGCTTACTATTGACTGTATCCTTTTGGAAGCAAGCCATCGTGTAGGTGGCAAGGTTCAAACAGTTGTTCAGGATGGCTTTGTTATAGAAAGAGGGCCGGATTCCTTTTTAGAGAGAAAACAGAGTGCGGCACGTCTGGCAAAAAGCGTTGGTTTAGGTGATAAGCTCGTTAATAATACTGCTGGAAAATCATACGTATTAGCGAATGGTAAGCTCCATCCTATGCCAGGTGGATCAATAATGGGTATTCCAACTCAGGTTGGACCTTTTATTACGACTGGTCTGTTCACTCCTTTTGGAAAGCTTCGTGCTGCAATGGACTTTCTATTACCACGAACACCAGCAGGAAAGGACCAATCGCTAGGACAATTTTTTAGAAGAAGGCTCGGAGATGAGGTTGTTGAAAATCTAATTGAACCACTATTATCTGGAATATATGCAGGTGATATTGACCAATTAAGTCTTATGTCTACCTTCCCACAGTTTTATCAAGTGGAGCAAAAATACCGAAGTTTAATTATGGGGATGAAGAAGACAACACCTGCAAAGCCAAAGGAAGTTACAGTTAAAAAGAACCCAAAAGGTCAATTTCAAACGATTACTTCAGGACTACAGTCATTAATTGATGCGATTGAGAATAAGTTAGAGCCAGGTTCTGTCTATAAGGGAATTCGTGTTGAGAATATTAAAAAGCAGGGAAATCAATACGAATTAAAATTGAGCAATAGTGAAATTTTGATTGCTGATAGTATTGTCGTAACTACGCCACACCATGCAACCCAAGCAATGTTTGGTCAATATTCATTTTTTGAACCCTTCACAGAAATGCCTTCAACTTCGGTAGCGACTGTAGCGATGGCATTTCCTGAATCAGCTATTAAGAAGGATATTGAAGGAACCGGTTTTGTTGTTTCTCGAAATAATGATTACATTATTACTGCATGTACGTGGACACATAAAAAATGGCCACATACAACACCAAGTGGCAAGGTATTACTTCGATGTTATGTTGGAAAGGCCGGGGACGAAGCTATTGTAGACCAATCAGATGATGAAATTATTAAGGTTGTTTTAGATGATCTTAATAAAACAATGGATATTACAGAGCAACCTGAATTCACGGTGATATCCCGATGGAAGGATGCAATGCCGCAATACACTGTGGGGCATAAAGAACGTATTGAATTTGTAAAGAAAAATGTTCAAGAACAACTACCAGGAGTATATTTAGCTGGTAGTTCGTACGAAGGATTAGGTTTACCAGACTGTATCGATCAAGGTGAAGCCGCAGTTGAACAGGTTCTCCAATATCTTAACGAACATAAAAAACAACTACAACTCGTGTAATAAACAAATGTGGCCAGTTCATTAAAGTGAACTGGCCATTTATAATCTGTACAATACCAAGGTATAGAGATAAAAAAGAAGGCCGAGGCCTTCAAATAGTAGGGCTTATTATTTAATTTGCATGCAATTGTCGCATTTGTTGCCATAACATTCATGTTGTTCATCAATATTATTTCCACATTCTGCACATTTTTTTGGTGGGAGATTTTTAAAAAATTCAGTACTATTCACTAACATTTTTGACCCCTCCATTTCATTTATTAGTTGTATTGTATTATAACAGTTGTCGATGTGTCAATAACTGTTTTGTAACAAAGGGTGAAATTAATGAAATTCTTTCCGGTTTGGATTATAGTAGGAAGTAAGGGAAAACATGTATGAGACTCATTTTTTAGGAAAAAGGTGATACGAATGAAAGTAACAGTTATCGGCTTTTGGGGTGGCTTCCCTGCAGCAAATGAAGCTACCTCAGGATATTTAATTGAGCATGATGGTTATCAATTACTTGTTGATTGCGGTAGTGGTGTATTATCACAGTTGCAAAATTTCATAAAGACGGATGATCTTGATGCAATTATTCTGTCCCATTATCATCATGATCATGTAGCAGATATTGGACCAATTCAATATGCCCGTATTATTTCCAATTCTATGCAGAACAAGTCAAATATTTTACCTATTTATGCACATACTGTTGAAGAAAATGAATTCAATCGTTTGACATATGAAGGTAGCACTAAAGCGATTCCCTATGAACCAAATAAGCCATTACAAATTGGACCATATTCGATAACCTTCATGAAAACGAATCACCCAGCAGTTTGTTATGCAATGCGTATTTCAGCTGGTAGTCAAACAGTTGTTTACACTGCAGACTCAAGCTATCTTGATGAATTTATACCTTTTGCGAAAGATGCAGATTTATTTATCTGTGAATGTAATATGTATGCATGGCAGGATGGTTCAAAATATGGACATATGTCGAGTACTGAAGCTGGGTTAATTTCTAAAAATGCAAATGTGAAGGAGCTCTGGATTACACACTTGCCTCATCACGGAAATCATCAAGATTTAATTATTCAAGCCAGAGAAGAATTTAATGGTAAAATTCAATTAGCAAAAACAGGACTAACTTGGGAGTGAGAGACGTATGTTATTTATTGATAATAAAGGGATAACAGATCCACGAATTAATCTAGCAATTGAAGAGTATGCTCTTAAAAATTTGAATATCAATGAAACTTATTTATTATTTTATATTAATGAACCATCAATTATTATTGGAAAAAATCAGAACACAATTGAAGAAATAAATACCGAGTATGTAGAAAGTAATGGCATACATGTTGTAAGACGCTTATCTGGTGGCGGAGCAGTTTACCATGATTTGGGTAACCTGAATTTTAGCTTTATCACAAAAGACGATGGTGAGAGTTTCCACAACTTCCAAAAATTCACTGAACCAGTAGTTGAAGCTTTACATAAACTTGGTGTTAATGCCAAGCTAAGTGGAAGAAACGATATTGAAGTAGAAGGTCGTAAAATTTCAGGAAATGCCCAATTCTCTACAAAAGGTAGAATGTTCAGCCACGGAACCTTAATGTTGAACTCTGAAATTGAACATGTAGTTTCAGCATTAAAAGTGAAAAAAGAAAAAATCGAGTCTAAGGGAATAAAATCTGTTCGAAGTCGTGTCGCAAATATAAGTGAATTTCTTGAGGAAAAAATCACCATTGAACAATTCCGGGAGCTGCTTCTACGTTATATTTTTGACACGACGAATATTGATGACATTCCAACATATGAGCTCACTGATGAAGATTGGAAAAATATCAATGAACTATCAAAAGAACGTTATCAAAATTGGGATTGGAACTATGGGAAATCACCTAAATTTAATTATCATCATACTCACAGATTTCCTGTTGGTTCAATTGATGTACGACTTGAAGTTCAAAAGGGTATTGTCGAGAATTGCAAAATTTACGGGGATTTCTTCGGTGTTGGTGATGTCAGTGAAATCGAAGACCTTTTAATTGGAACACGTTATGAAAAGGCTGAATTAATAAGAGCATTAGACGAGGTAAAGATTCAGCATTATTTTGGAAACATTTCAAAAGATGATTTTATAAACTTAATCTATTAAAGAACAGAAGGCTACACAGGACCTCAATGGATACTGGTAGCCTATTTTTTATATAATTTTCACAAAGGATTTATAATTTTTTCAAAAAATATTATATTCATTCTTGCTAGAAAATTTTTCTTTCAATATAATATATTTAGAATATTATTTTTTGCTTTAAAAATGAATGACTATTCATTCATAAGTGTCAAAGGGGGAGAAATATTGAATTTAACTTCACGATTAGGGGAAACTGCAAAAAAGTATTACAACAAGCCTGCTTACATTTTTAATGACACATCTAGCACATATGCTGAATTAGATGGAGCTGTTACGAAATTTGCATGTGGATTAGAGAAACTTGGTGTAAAAAAGGGTGATCATGTCGCGCTTTTATTGGGGAATACACCACATTTTGTAATAAGTCTTTATGGAGCACTTAGGTTAGGAGCAACAGTAATACCGATTAATCCAATCTACACTCCAGATGAAATCGGATACATTGTTAATAATGGAGATGTAAAGGCTATTATTGCACTCGACCTACTTGTGCCATTGTTTGAAAAAATGAATGCACATCTTCCTAAGGTAGAGCACATTATTGTTTGTGAAACACCTCAAGGGGCAAGCAGTGATGTTAACATTACTAATCTATCAATTTATCCAAAAATGAAATCGTTTACAAGTGTCGTAGGTTCGGGTGATTTAAGTTTCGTTGGACCAGAGCTTATGGATGATGATGTAGCTGTTATTCTTTATACATCTGGAACAACAGGCAAGCCAAAAGGGGCGATGCTAACCCACAAAAACCTATACAGTAATGCAAGAGATATTGCTGAATACTTGAAAATAACTGATCAAGACAGGGTGATTACGACACTTCCAATGTTCCATGTCTTCTGTCTTTCTGTCGCTCTAAATGCACCACTTATGAATGGTGGGACATTATTAATTGTTCCGAAATTTAGTCCGAAAGAGATATTCCGAGTTGCAAAAGAGAATGAGGCTACAGTATTTGCGGGAGTACCAACGATGTATAATTTCTTACTGCAATATCCAGATGGGGTTGCAGAGGATTTAAAAACACTGCGCTTATGTATTTCAGGTGGTGCTGCAATGCCAGTTGCACTTCTAAAAGGGTTTGAGCAAAAGTTCCAAGTTGCTATTTCTGAAGGATACGGTCTCTCAGAAGCTTCACCTGTAACATGCTTTAATCCTTTAGATCGACCAAGAAAGCCTGGTTCAATTGGGACAAGCATTGTTAATGTGGAAAATAAAGTTGTTGATGAGAATGGTGAAGAGGTTCCAGTTGGACAAGTAGGAGAACTAATTGTCCGTGGACCAAATGTTATGATAGGTTACTATAAGCTCCCAGAAGAGTCAGCATTCGCAATACGTGATGGCTGGCTATATACCGGTGACTTAGCGAGGATGGACGAGGAAGGATACTTCTACATTGTTGATCGTAAAAAAGACATGATAATTGTAGGCGGTTACAATGTGTATCCGCGTGAGGTTGAAGAGGTTCTTTATAACCACCCAGAAATAGTGGAGGTTGCAGTACTAGGAATTCCTGATGCAAATCAAGGGGAAGCTGTAAACTGCTATGTTGTAGTGAAAAACCAATCAATAACTGAAGAAGACTTAATCAGTTATTGCCGAGAGCATCTAGCAAAATACAAGGTACCTAGCAAAATAGAATTTTTAGAAGAACTGCCAAAAAATACAACAGGTAAAATTCTCCGTCGTGCGTTAAAGGATAAAGTGTTGCAAAAATAATTAGGGCTTGTGGAGAACAGATTAGAGACTGTTCTCTTTTTTTGAAGGAATTTTTATAGTTATGTCGAAGGTTATGTAGTTGGTGATATTTAATTGTGAGGTGTTTTAAATGAAAACAATTCTTTATCAAATTAAAAACCATATCGCGACAATTACATTGAATCGCCCAGAATCAATGAACTGTTTTAATTATGATATGTTAAAAAGTCTAGAGGACGTTATTGGTGACATTCGTACAAACTCGGAGGTTCGGGTTGTTATTATTACGGGTTCTGGTGAAAAGGCTTTCAGTGTTGGTGCGGATTTAAAAGAGCGAAAATCTCTGTCAGAATCAGAAGTAAGAAGAAATGTATATAAAATTGGTGAAGTATTTGCTAGTATTGAGAGTCTCCCGCAACCAACAATTGCAGCAATGAATGGCTATGCATTTGGTGGAGGTATGGAGCTTGCACTCGCGTGTGATTTTCGCATAGTTGTACAGGATACTTCAATGGGGTTAACGGAAACAAGCCTTGCCATTATTCCAGGTGCGGGTGGGACACAACGTCTACCACGTCTGATTGGGGAAGCAAAGGCATTAGAGCTCATATTGACGGCCCGTAGAATATCACCAGACGAAGCATTTTCTTATGGAATGGTATCAAAAGTAGTTGCAAGAGAAGACTTAATGAAGGAATCTATTAAACTAGCAAACGAAATGCTGAATAATGGACCAATCGCTTTGCAACAGGCAAAATTTGCGATTAAACAAGGGATGAATGTGGACTTACATACAGGATTACAAATTGAGCGCAAAGCATACGAAGTTACAATCCCAACGGAGGATCGGCTCGAAGCACTGGCCGCTTTTAATGAAAAAAGAAAACCTGTTTTTAAGGGGAAATAGAATGTGAGGGAAAATACACATGAACTGCGATTCATGTGTATTTTTAATCTAAAAACAAAATGATTGAAAAAAACAAAAATTTTTAAGACAATAGAATGTAAAAATAGTTAAGGGGAGTATTGGGGAAATGTCGACAACGGTGCTTGTAAAAAAACATACAGAATTTCAGCAGGGTGCTCTATCGGGGATGAGCATAGCAGTTGGGTATATGCCAATAGCCTTGACATTTGGTTTGCTGGCAAAGTCAACAGGTCTATCTGTTGCTGAAGCAGTACTAATGAGCTTGATTGTATTTGCTGGTGCATCACAATACATATCTCTTCAATTAATCGCAGTCGGTACAGGAATATTTGAAATTATTTTAACTACATTTATTTTAAATATCCGACACTTCCTCATGTGTGCGTCACTTAATGAAAAGGTTGAGGAGGATCATCCTATTAAAAAGGCTCTATATGCATTTGGAGTAACAGACGAAACTTTTTCGGTAGCCGCAGTAAAAGACGGAAAGGTTTCAACTGGATACATGTTTGGTCTAATATCAGTTTCATATAGCAGCTGGGTTGTATTTTCGGGAATTGGTCATGTAATCGGATCGAGTTTGCCTGCGACATTACAGGAAAGTATGTCAGTTGCCTTGTATGCGATGTTTATAGGGCTGCTTGTTCCTTCATTGAAAAAGCAACGAAAAGTAGTCGTGCTGGCAGCTAGTGCTGCGATATTAAATACGATTTTTTCATTTTTCATGGAGCCTGGTTGGTCGATCGTGACTGCAACACTCATTTCTGCAATTGGTGTTGAGGCATTAATGAAGTACATTGTAAAAGAAGGGGAGGTTGATGAACGTGGATAAGATGATTGTAATCATGATTATTGGGATGGCACTTGTGACATACATCCCAAGAATGCTACCATTAGTAGTGTTCAATTCAGTAAAATTACCTCCTTTTTTGCAAGGTGTGTTAAAAAATGTTCCGTTTGCAATATTAGGAGCCCTTATTATTCCTGGTATTTTTACAATTAACGATGACATTTGGTTCGGAATAATCGGCGCTGCTACAGCATTTATCGTTGCGTATCTAGGTGCGAATGTGATTATGGTTGTGTTAAGTGCGATTGTTGCGCTTAGTTTATACTCATTTTTCTTTTAAGAAAGGTTTAGATCTTATGGAGACATTTACAGAAAGAGCTATCGATATCATAAAACATATTCCAGCAGGTAAGGTGATGACATATAGTCAGATTGCAAAATTTGCAGGGAGTCCTAGAGGTGCAAGACAGGTTGTGAGAATTCTTCACACTATGAGTAAAAAACACAAACTCCCCTGGCATCGAGTCATTAATTCAAAAGGGGAGATTGGCATACAAGACGAAGAGGCACTTGCCACCCAAATTCATTTTCTTCAAAGTGAAGGTGTTGATGTAATCAATGGTAAAGAGATAAAACTTGAAAAATATCAATATCATCCCGATGAACAATGATAGGCTCGCCAAATGACGAGCCCCACTCTTTCTACATTTCTTCCGGTGCTTTAATACCTAATAAGCGTAATCCTTCCTTTAAAACAGTTGTAACAGCTTTAACAACTGCTAGCCTTGTATTCATTTCTTCGTCTTCTATTAATATCTTTACATGGCTATAATATTTATTGAATTCCTGTGATAGCTCAAGTAAGTACTTCGCAATTTGTGATGGCTCATAAGATGATAGGCTTCTTTCAATAATAGTTGGAAACTCCATTAGTAGTTTAATGACTGACCAGCTGTGAGCATCAGTAAGTCCAATTGGATTCAGCGTTTCTCCACTCCCTGATTTTCGTAAAATTGAACAGGCACGTGCATGGGTGTATTGAACATATGGACCAGTTGTTCCTTCGAATTTCAACATTTCTTCCAAAGAGAACTCAACATTATTAAGTCTGTCATTTTTTAAATCATGAAAAATTATCGAACCGACTCCAACCATTTTTGCGACTTCATCTTTATTTGCTAGTGTTGGATTTTTTTCTTCAATATTTTTATGAGCAAGATCAATCGCATCCCTTATAACCTCTTCTAATAGTACTATTTTTCCTTTCCGAGTGGACATTTTTTTGCCGTCTTTTAAAATAAAACCAAATGGAATGTGGACCATTTCCTTTGCCCATTCATATCCAAGTTTTTCAAGAACTAAAAAGATCTGTTTAAAATGTAAGCTTTGCTCGTGACCAACAACATACAATGCCTTTTTAAACCTATAATTATTCTGACGATATAATGCTGCCGTTAAATCCCGTGTTGCATAAAGGGTTGCACCGTCAGATTTTTTGATTAAACACGGAGGAAGATTGTATTCCTCTAATCCAACAACCTCTGCACCTTCGGAAGTGGATAACAAGTTTTGCTCTGATAGTAACTTGATGGTATTATCCATTTTATCATTGTAGAAGGCCTCGCCATTATATGAATCGAAATGAATATCGAGGAGTTCATAGATTTTTGAGAATTCCTTTAAGGATTCATCCCTGAACCATTTCCACAACAGTGTTGCTTCCTCATCACCGTCCTCAAGCTTTTTGAACCATAGTCTTGCTTCATCTTCTAATTCTGGTTTTGATTCAGCTTCGTCATGGAATTTCACATACAAGCTGAGTAACTCCTTAATCGGATTCTGTTTTACGATAGCATCACTGCCCCATCGCATATAAGCTACAATTAATTTCCCAAATTGCGTACCCCAATCACCCAAATGATTAATTCTTACTGGTTGATAGCCACATTTTTCTACAATGTTTGCTAGCGAATTTCCAATCACGGTTGATCTGAGATGCCCCATCGAAAAAGGTTTCGCAATATTAGGTGAGGAAAGGTCTAGTGTGATTTTTTCACCTTTCCCAATATCAAGGCTTCCATAGTGATCACATTCTGTTAATATCGTTTCCAGTACATTTTTACTAACTGTCTTCTTATTAAGAAAGCAATTCACATATGGACCATTTGCATCGACATGTTCAAATAGCTCACTTTGAATTTTACTAGCCAAATCTTCCGCAATCACAGTAGGTGCTTTTCGTAAGCTTTTTGCTAAACTAAAACATGGAAATGCCAGATCCCCTTGTTCCTGAAATTTTGGTTTTTCAATTAGTTTACATACTGTCTCGTAGGGCAAAGCCCCATCGAGTTTCTTCGTAATTTCCTTTGCATATGCTTCTAAAACTTCCATAATTTCCACCATCCTCTTTAAAATAAAAAAATCCCGTCTCAAAATAGAGACGAGATTTACCCGCGGTACCACTCTTATTGTTCAAAATAGAACCTTCTTACCAGATCGTATAACGGGGTTCTCCCCGGCACATCCTACTTATTTCAGACATGCTTCTCAAGAAGTGCGCTTCATCATGAACAGTACATTAGGCTTCCACCATCCCTAACTCTCTATCGAACCGAATCATGATTACTCTCTTCATCATCGAAGTTCATATATATTTCACATAATCATAATGGAACGGCATACAGAAATCAAACCTTTTTTTGATACGGTTTAAAATAAACAGTGTCTGGTAGACTATATTCAAATAACTTGTTCTAACTGTCCCTGTTTTTTACTAAAATAAATTACAAGGGTTGTACATATGAAGGGGGACATCTAGTGAAAAAAATAATTAAGTGGTCAGTCATTTCCTATATTTTATTTGGTTTATTCATTGCGTGGTATTTATTTTATGGTGCAAATACGGACATTCCGACAAACTTAAAAGGAAGTGCAGCAGATCCAGAGACTTTCATGAATGACCAGCAATTATTATTAAGCGAGGAATATTCACAAATAAAAAATTTACTTTATTTTTTATCAATTCCATTTGAATGGCTAATCTATATAGTGGTTTTGGTCGTCGGGTTATCGGCAAAGTTCCGTGAATGGTCAAAGGCAACTTCTAAGTTTTCAATTCTTCAAACCGCCATTTATTTGTTTTGGCTTTCACTAATAGTTGAGGTTTTGTCGTTTCCGTTTCAATGGGTGAGTTACAGTGTCTCAAAAAAATATAATATTACCGTACAAACGACTTCAAGCTGGATGAAGGACAATATGATCGATTTTTGGGTCAATTATGCAATGATGATTATTATTATTGCTGTGGTGTTCTGGTTAATTCGAAAAAGCACGAAGCGTTGGTGGTTTTATGCATGGCTATTATCAGTTCCATTTTCGTTTTTCCTGATGTTTGTTCAACCTGTACTCATTGATCCGCTTTATAATGACTTTTATCCATTAACGAACAAGGAATTGGAAACGAAAATACTTGCATTAGCGGATAAAGCGGATATTCCAGCTGACCATGTGTATGAAGTGAATATGTCGGCAAAGACAAACTCACTGAATGCCTATGTAACAGGAGTTGGATCAAACTCAAGAATCGTTCTTTGGGATACAACTTTAAACCGTTTAAGTGAAAATGAAATATTATTCATTATGGCACATGAAATGGGACATTATGTGATGAAACATATCTATATCGGAATTGCTGGCTATTTAGTACTCACGCTCATAGGGCTTTACATTATTAACAAGCTCATGCAGGTAATGGTGAAAAAATGGGGCAAGGTATTCAAGGTTTCATCTATACAGGATATCGCAGTACTGCCACTGTTCTTATTGCTCATTTCCATGCTTTCCTTTGCATCTGATCCAATCTCCAATGCAGTCTCAAGACATCAAGAAAAGGACGCAGATCTCTATGCACTTGAAATGACGAATGACAAAGAAGCAGCAGTATCATCTTTTCAAGAATTGTCTAGGGCAGGCTTAAGTCAAGTGAATCCACCATACCTTGTGAAACTATTTAGATATGGGCATCCGACTATGCTGGAGAGATTAACGTATACAAATGAATATGAACAGGAATGAATAGGTTTTATTAAAAAACACCTAACAAAATTTCATATTAGTTTTACAATATGTAAAAATTAAAAGAGAAATGGTTAATTTTCTCTTTTTTTTTATCTTTATCTAGTATACAATGTCTATATTGTTACAAATGTAAAATTCTAATTTAACAAAATTTCATTCTTGTAAGGTGGGGAAGAAATGCATGTTGGAGTTGTTCACTTTGGATCTTTTACAGCAGGGAGTCATAAGATTATTCGGGATTTAATTGAGTACTCTTCACTTAAAGATATTTCTTTGAGCGGAATTAACTGGAATCCTCAGTTGAATAAAGTAGAGATAAAGGAACTTGCAAAAGATACATTTGATGGCTGGGAATATAAAAGAGAAATAATTCTATCAATATTTCCACTTCAATATGTAGAAAATTTGAGACAACAAGAAGTTATAAATCAATTTGATGCTGTCGTTGTTTTTGGGGGAAACCGAGCACAAATCGAATATGTGGAGCAACTTACAACAGGTAAAGTTTTGTCAGTTCCTATTTCTATTTTGAATGATTTCGTGGGATCACAGTTAACTTTGGGATATGATACAGCGTTAAATGTCATCGTAAATAATATCTTGAAAATAAAAGACACAATTGATTCATTGAAATACGGAAAGTTACGAGTTTTTTGCGCGCAAATTCCAGGGAATACATATAACCCTTTATTAGAGAATTCAGCAATAGGTGTAGATGGGTTACTAATCCATGAACCGAATGAACAATTTTGGTGCGATCTAACAAATAAGCTTCAAGCTGGATTCCATGCAGGTAACACCTATACAATCTTGGTTATAAATAAAGGAATCGATCCAAATGAAATTCATCAAATATTATCTGGAAAATTAGATATTGATTTCAAATGGAATTATATTGATGAATCACAGTGTGTTGGACCTTATCCCACTGCTACAGATCGAGTGTTGGCTTCGAAATTATCAAGGAGAGTCATTAGCTGGATTGAAAATGGAGGACCTTCATCCTGCATTGTAGTTAAAGATAATAAAGTGATTTATGATGAAAGTCCACAATTAATAGAGATAAAGGAGAATGTAATATGAGTAAAACAGAAACAAAAGTAAAGATCGAACAATTAGCGATTAATACGATTCGCACACTATCCATCGATGCAATTGAAAAAGCAAATTCAGGACACCCAGGAATGCCAATGGGAGCAGCTCCAATGGCATATACGCTTTGGAGTAAATTTATGAATCACAATCCTGCTAATCCAAATTGGTTTAATCGTGATCGATTTGTCCTTTCCGCAGGACATGGTTCAATGCTCTTATATAGTCTTTTACATTTATTTGGATACGATGTGAGTTTAGAAGATTTGAAGAATTTCCGCCAATGGGGAAGTAAAACTCCGGGGCATCCGGAATTTGGGCATACACCAGGTGTGGAAGCAACAACTGGTCCGTTAGGTCAAGGGGTTGCAATGGCTGTAGGTATGGCGATGGCTGAACGCCATTTAGCATCTGTGTATAATCGTGACCAATACAATGTGGTAGATCACTTTACCTATGGGATTTGTGGTGATGGAGATCTAATGGAGGGTGTTTCCGCGGAAGCAGCATCATTAGCTGGTCATCTAAAATTAGGTAGATTAGTAATGTTATATGATTCAAATGATATTTCTTTAGATGGCGACTTACATTTATCATTCTCAGAAAGTGTAGAAGATCGTTTTAAAGCTTATGGATGGCAAGTAATAAGAGTAGAGAATGGGAATGATATTGAAGAATTATCTACTGCATTGGAAAAGGCAAAACAAAATACAGATCAACCTACATTAATTGAAGTAAGAACAACAATTGGTTTTGGTTCCCCAAATAAAAGTGGGAAATCTGCTTCACATGGTTCACCGCTAGGAAAAAGTGAAGTGCAGTTAACGAAGGAAGCATACGGTTGGAACTTTGAAGAGGAATTTTATATTCCTGAGGAAGTAACTTCACACTATGCAAAGCTGAAGGCTGAAGGAGAAAGAAAAGAACAAGAATGGCTTCACCAATTTGCAGAATACAAAAAGGCATATCCTAGTCTAGCAATTCAGCTTGAAATGGCAATGAATGGAGTATTACCTGAAGGATGGGATGCAGAGATACCTGTTTATTCTGGAGATAAAAAGGTTGCTACTCGGTCAGCTTCAGGAGAAGTGTTAAATTCACTGGCTAAAAAGCTTCCGAACGTATTTGGTGGATCAGCTGATTTAGCATCATCTAATAAAACATATATGAAAGAACAAGGAGATTTCTCCGCTATTGATTTTTCAGGGAAAAACATTTGGTTTGGTGTTCGTGAATTTGCAATGGGTGCTGCAATGAACGGTATTGCTCTACACGGAGGTGTAAAAGTATTCGGTGCGACATTCTTTGTGTTTTCTGATTATGTTCGCCCTGCAATCCGTTTAGCTGCATTAATGAAACTTCCAGTAACATATGTATTTACCCATGATAGTATCGCAGTAGGGGAAGATGGCCCAACTCATGAGCCTGTAGAACAATTAGCATCATTAAGAACAATGCCAGGAATTTCTGTTATTCGTCCTGCAGATGCAAATGAAACAGCAGCAGCATGGAAATTGGCAATCGAAAGTAAGGAAGAACCAACACTTTTAATTCTTACTCGTCAAGATTTACCTTATTTAGCGAATGATCGAGAAGTTATCTTCGAAGGTGTTAAAAAAGGTGCATATGTGGTGTCTGAGGCTAAAGGAAGTTTTGAAGGTATCCTTCTTGCATCAGGCTCAGAGGTATCATTAGCCCTAGAAGCTCAAAAAGAATTAGAAAAGGAAAATATATATGTTTCAGTAGTAAGCATGCCAAGCTGGGATCGTTTTGAGAAGCAATCAAGTGAATACAAGGAAGCGATCATTCCAAGTACTGTAAGAGCAAGACTAGCTATCGAAATGGGTTCATCATTAGGTTGGCATAAATACACTGGAGACAAAGGTGATGTCCTTGCAATTGATCAATTTGGAGCATCTGCTCCGGGTGAAAAAATAATGAGTGAATATGGTTTTACAACTGAAAATGTAGTTAATAAAATGAAAATACTTTTGAATAAATAAGGTGTTAGAAGGCTTTTAGTCTAAGTGACTAAAAGCCTTCTTTTACCAAAATATTGTTCATTCTTGCAACTTACTCTATAATTGTTGTGAACATTTGTGTAATCCTTACTGTTAGGTGTTGAAAAAATGGAAAAAGAAAAAATTGAAAAAATCGTAGAAGCAGCACGTTTATATTATCAATTGGATTATAGCCAACAGGATATAGCTCAGAAGCTTGGAATATCAAGACCAACAGTTTCGCGATTTTTAAAGCAAGCAAAGGAAAAAGGAATTGTCGAAATAAAAATTAATGACCCAACTGAAAATGGTGAAATACTCGCTATCCAGCTTAAGGAAAAATATCAATTGCACGATGTTGTAGTCGTCTCCACACCGGTTTTTGAAAGCACTGTCATCAAAAAATACTTAGGTGAAACGGCTGCGGAATATCTTGCTGAAACCGTTAAAGAGAAAGATGTTATTGCGACATCTTGGGGTACGACTATTTATGAAGTAGCAAAAAGCTTAAAACCCAAACCAATTAAAGATGTAACAATTGTACAATTAAATGGTGGTGTAAGTCATTCTGAAACCAAAACATATGCAACAGAAATCATCCATTTATTTGGAGAAGCTTTTCACACCCATACTCTCGTACTGCCTTTACCAGCTATAGTTGATCATGTTGTTGTAAAACAAGCGGTTGAGGCAGACCGTCATATTCGTAAAGTTCTTGAAAAAGGATACAATTCCAATATTGCAATATTCAGCATTGGCACACCTGTAGTAGAGTCTGTTCTATTACAAGCAGAATATTTATCAAAGGAAGATATTGAAATTCTTCAAACTAAAGCTGTTGGTGAAATTTGTTCAAGATTCTTTGATAGTATTGGTCAAATTTGTCATGAGGAGCTTAACAACAGAACAATAGGTATTGAATTAGCAGACTTGAGAAAAAAAGAGAAATCAATACTTGTTGCTGGTGGTCCGAACAAGGTAGAAGCAATATACGGTGCGTTAAGTGGAAGCTACGCAAACATTCTCATTACAGACCAATTTACCGGAAGCGCATTATTAGAAAAGGATTAATAGATTTTGCAGGGAGCTGTTTTAGTACAGTATCCCTTTTTTTATTTCTTTTAAAAAATTTCAAGAAAATTGTTCCATTTTTAACTAATCTGTTATATAATAATTTAAAATTTAATATACTGTATTATAACAATTTTAGGAAGGTGATGGTTAATACGATGACAACACAAACATCAGGGATTCAAATCAAGGGAAGAATGATTGAACAATATGAGGAGATATTGACACCTGAGGCACTGACTTTTATTGAAAAGCTTGAACGAAATTTTGGCGAAAGAAGAAGACAATTACTTGAAAAAAGAGCACAAAGACAACAGGAGATTGATAATGGAAAAATGCCAGATTTTTTATCTGAAACAGAGCATATTAGAAACGGTGATTGGACAGTGGCACAGATTCCTCAAGATTTACAGGATCGGCGAGTTGAAATTACAGGACCTGTAGACAGAAAGATGGTTATTAATGCATTGAACTCTGGGGCTAAAGCCTATATGGCAGATTTCGAAGATGCAACATCTCCAACTTGGGAAAATATTATCGAGGGACAAATTAATTTACGCGATGCGATTAGTCGTACGATTTCTTTTGTAAATGCAAATGGAAAAACATACGAATTAAATGAATCTACGGCAACCTTGATTGTTCGACCAAGAGGGTGGCATTTAGAGGAAAAACATATTCTACTTGATGGAAAAAGAATTTCAGGAAGTTTACTAGATTTTGGACTTTATTTTTATCATAATGTAAAAAATTTACTTAATAATGGCTCAGGACCATATTTTTACTTGCCAAAAATGGAGAGTCACTTAGAGGCAAGACTTTGGAATGATGTTTTTGTATTTTCACAAAATGAATTTGAAATTCCACAAGGAACAATTAAAGCAACTGTACTAATTGAGACAATTCTTGCAACCTTTGAAGCTGATGAAATTTTATACGAATTGAAGGAGCATTCTGCGGGACTTAATTGTGGGCGGTGGGATTATATTTTTAGCTATATAAAAAGATTTAGAAATAAGGGGAATGTCATTTTACCAGATCGATCACAAGTGACAATGACATCACCATTTATGAGCGCTTATTCACAATATGTCATTAAAACATGTCATCGACGTAATGTCCATGCGATGGGCGGGATGGCTGCACAAATTCCAGTGAAAAACAATCCCACTGCGAACGAAGAAGCATTCAATAAAGTTCGTGCAGACAAAGAACGCGAAGCTAAAAATGGACATGATGGAACATGGGTTGCACATCCTGCACTTGTACCGGTAGCTCAAGAAGTATTTGACAAAGAAATGAAAAATGCCAACCAGATCGAGCGTAAGCGGGAAGATGTTCAGGTTACTTCCAGAGATTTATTAGCAGTTCCTGTAGGAAGTATTACTGAAGAAGGTGTCCGCACAAATATTAATGTAGGTATTCAATATATTGAATCATGGCTTCGTGGCCGAGGTGCAGCACCAATTCATAATTTGATGGAGGATGCCGCTACGGCTGAAATTTCTAGGGCACAGCTATGGCAATGGATTAAACATCCAGAAGGAATATTAATAGATGGTAGAAAAGTAACATTAGAGCTTGTGAATCAATTAAAGGATGAAGAACTGCAAAAGATAAAAATAGATATCGGCACTGAAGAGTTTGAAGCAGGGCGGTTTCATGAAGCAACACGATTATTCGATGAGCTTGTTTCAAGTGATGAATTTGCTGAATTTCTTACGATACCGGGATATGAAATTTTATAACATAAAAAATGGGAGGCTATTAAAATGAAAAATGAAAGAATTCAAAAGTTAGAGGAAAGCTGGGAGCTAGATTCACGTTGGAAAGGTATAGAAAGACCATACACTGCTGAAGAAGTAATTAGACTTCGTGGATCGCTTGATATTGAACATACATTAGCACAAAGAGGTGCGGAGAAACTTTGGGAGCTTCTTCATACTGAAGATTATGTACATGCACTTGGAGCATTAACAGGTAATCAAGCAGTGCAGCAGGTTAAGGCAGGATTGAAGGCAATTTACTTAAGTGGTTGGCAGGTAGCCGCAGATGCTAACCTTTCAGGGCATATGTATCCTGACCAAAGCTTATATCCCGCAAATAGTGTACCAAGTGTTGTGAAGCGAATTAATCAAGCACTACAGCGTGCAGATCAAATTCAGTTTTTAGAAGGAGAAGGGGATGTAGACTGGTTTGCTCCAATTGTAGCGGATGCTGAAGCTGGCTTCGGTGGGCAGTTGAATGTGTTTGAATTAATGAAGGGAATGATTGAAGCTGGGGCTGCTGGTGTTCATTTTGAAGATCAGTTATCATCCGAAAAAAAATGTGGGCATTTAGGCGGGAAAGTTCTTTTGCCAACTCAAACCGCAGTTAGAAATTTAATTTCTGCAAGATTAGCTGCGGATGTTATGGGAGTTCCAACTATTCTGGTAGCACGAACAGATGCAGATGCAGCTGATTTAATTACCAGTGATATTGATCCAGTTGACAAAGAATTTATTATTGGAGAAAGAACACTGGAAGGGTTTTATCGCACAAATGCTGGGATTGATCAGGCAATCGCTCGCGGACTTGCGTATGCTCCATATGCAGATTTAGTTTGGTGTGAGACATCGGAACCGAATTTAGAACAGGCGAAGCGTTTTGCAGATGCGATTCATGAAAAATTCCCTGGGAAACTATTGGCGTATAATTGTTCGCCATCATTCAATTGGAAGAAAAAACTTAATGAGGATACTATTGCGAAATTCCAAGCTGAAATTGGTAAAATGGGTTACAAGTTTCAATTTGTTACACTAGCTGGGTTCCATGCATTAAATCACAGCATGTTTGAGCTGGCTCGTGGGTACAAGGATAGAGGGATGGCTGCATACTCTGAATTGCAGCAGGCTGAATTTGCAAATGAACAATATGGTTATACTGCAACAAGACACCAACGTGAGGTTGGAACTGGTTACTTCGACGAGGTTGCACAGGTTATCTCTGGCGGCACATCTTCAACAACGGCATTGAAGGGATCTACGGAAGAAGCACAATTTACAAGCATTTAATCTTAATCAATAGAAGTATTACACTTCCAAAACGCATACTTGATTCATTAAAAAACTGGCTAACTTCTTTTATCATTAGCCAGTTTTTTTGTTAACATGAATACCTCATATGTTTTTTATATTCTGATGAAACCTCCATAAATAATTGTTTGTTTCCTGAATCAATAGCTGAATTAACCTTCACTTCTAACAATTCCTTTTTCCGTATAAATAGGCTCTCATCTATGACCATTTGAATATATATGTCTAACATTGTAAGTTTTACAGACTTTTTCCTTTGATTATTTCTTAATCTCATGATCTCAGCGTACGTCTTTCTATTTTTCATGAAAGTTCACCCCTAGACCTTTTTATTAGTATATTTATGAAGTGAAATAATAACAACTGGATTTTTTTGATTTTTGTAAAAATATTTTAATGGAACATAAGTTTAGGGTATTTTTTTAAGGGAAAAATACATGATAAAAATGGAGGTGGAAAAAAATGAAAGATCAGCAATCAAATGGTGATATTCCCTTGAATACACCATTAAATCCCGTCTTTGGGATGGCAAATCATTTGGATACAAATAATCCATTTTTGACTGAATCTGCTTATGCAGGGAATTCGGTAGATAAGCATGTTACGCTGGAAGAAGCAAATGAGTATCTTGCTGAAAAGGAACTTTCTCAAATGAATGAAAATTTATAAAGATGTTCTCTCCTGAATTCTGTAAATGTGACTTTTTTCGTGGTTTTTCTCTAGAAAAAGAGGGAAATCACCTTTTTTTTGTGAACATTCTGTGAAAATAATGGATATATTTGTCTATTGGTGGTACTATTTGAATGTATACAATAATTTGAAAATTTAAATTTTAGAAGGGGATGGAATAAATAATGCAGACGAATGTAAGCTATTTGAAGGAGTACGAAATCAATAGATACACGATGGCGATACTACCTGTCATGATTGGAAATGACCTTTTTTCGAGAATAATAGAAGTTGAAGATGAATTTATAGTTGCAATGAAACCAATTGAGATTGTTGACCGCAGTTGCCGTTACTATGGCAGCAGTTTAAAAGGAAGACGTGAAGGAACAAAAGAAATGATGGGCATAACCCATAAAGCACCAATAATTATTGAAGCCTCCAACAAGATCTATTTCTTCCCGACAGCCTCACCTAGAATCCCTCGCTGTGCATGGCTCTCGCATATTTATATTCTTGATAAGAACTATGCTGGGCATGAAAAAACAAACGTTATTTTCACTACAAAAAAGTCAATTCAGATAAATGTTTCGTTGGGATCCTTTGAAAGTCAACTGTACCGTACAGCCCAGTTACGTACGGTAATGAGTAATAGAATGGATCTGAAGGATAAAAAAATGAATTTTATTATGACACCACCAAAACAAAAAGAAGAAATCCTTTTCCATAGCTTAGTTGAATTCGATCATTCAAAAATTAAAGCAGAAAAAAATAAATAGTAAGATGCTATTCAAATGGACCTTTTTCCTATATTGCCTTTTCTTTAATTATCGTGAAAATATGCAGGAAAATTATTTCTAGTAACGAAATATATAGAAGGAGTGTTTCAATTTTTAAAAGGAAGGGAAAAGTTGATCGATATGAAGAGAAGAGCAATCATTGCAGAAGATTTATATGAACTAAAATCCGTAAATGATCCACAATTATCACCAAATGGTGAGAAATTCGTATTTGTGGAAACCGATATTCAAAAGGAAAAGCATGAGTATAGTACTCATTTATATGTTGGTCATTTGGATGGAGAAATAAACCAATGGACATTTGGAAATGTGAAGGATTCTTCGCCACGTTGGTCGCCAGATGGTGAAACAATAGCATTTGTTTCGAACCGCTCTGAAAAACCTCAAATTTTTCTTATGAGTATATATGGCGGAGAACCAAGACAATTAACTCATTGTAAAAATGGTGCGAGAAATCCAATCTGGTCACCGGAAGGAAATCAAATATTATTTACAACTTCATTAGGACCGGATGAAGAAATTACAGATAAAGAAGAAAAGAAAAAGGAAGACAAAAAACTTGAACCGATGGTAGTGGAAGGTATTCGCTATAAATCGGATGCAGCAGGATTTTTAGATAATAAGCATCAGCAACTAGGTCTTGTTAATGTCAAGACGGGAGACGTTGAACAGCTCACGAGTGGAAACCATGATTATACCGCAGGAACTTGGTCACCAGATGGAAAATGTATAACAATTATAGGTGATTTTAGTGAGGACTCGGACTATAATTTGATCTCTGATGTTTTTATTTTCTCATTAGTATCTAAAACCTTTCAAAAAATTACTACTAGTGACGGTATTTTTGCGAATCCGACATGGTCACCAGATGGGAAATATATTGCACTAATAGGTCACAAGAAGGAATTCATGGGGGCAACCTTATCAAAAATTTGGCTGTATCATTTGCAATCAAATGAACTATTATGTTTAACAGATGATTGGGATGTACAACTAGGTGATGCTGTTGTAGGTGATTTTATTTCAGGTAGTGTGGATCCAGGATTAATATGGAATTCAGATAGTAGAAGTTTCTATTTTCTCATAAGTGATCGTGGCAGTACTGGAGTGTATTATGGTTCTATCGACGGGGAGATGTATCCGTCATTAATGGAAAATCAACATGTGTATGCATTATCTGTGGACGGTAAAAATCACAAAGCTGTTATTGGGATTAGCAAACCTACACACCCAGGTGATCTTTATTATCTTGATTTAAGTACAGGAGAACTTCGTCAACTTACAAATGTAAATGAAAAATTACTAGAGGATGTTCATCTATCTGAGGCAGAGCCATTTACCTTTAAAGCTTCAGATGGTTGGGATATCCACGGTTGGGTGATGAAACCATATGGCTTTGAAGTTGGTAAAAAATATCCAACGATCATTGAAGTCCATGGTGGGCCACATGCAATGTATGCAAATACATATTTCCATGAGTTTCAAGTTTTAACGGGGAAAGGATTTGTAGTAGTATTTACGAACCCACGTGGGAGTCATGGCTATGGTCAAGTTTTTGTTGATGCGGTAAGGGGTGACTATGGTGGCAAGGATTATCTAGATGTCATGGCAGCCACAGATTATGCGGTTACTAATTTTGATTATGTGGATGAGTCAAGGCTTGGAGTCACAGGTGGTAGTTATGGGGGCTTTATGACAAATTGGATTGTCGGTCATACTAATCGCTTTAAAGCAGCAGTTACCCAACGTTCAATTTCAAACTGGCTGAGCTTCTATGGCGTAAGTGACATTGGCTATTATTTTACAGAATGGGAGATCAAGGGTAATCTCCTCAATGATGCAGAGAAATTATGGAATCACTCACCACTTAAATATGTGAGCAATGTAGAAACTCCATTATTATTGTTGCACGGAGAAAAAGATTTCCGTTGCCCAATCGAACAGGCCGAACAATTTTACATCGCACTTAAGCATCAAAAGAAAAAAGCAAAATTTGTCCGCTTTCCTGGTGCAAACCATGAATTATCTAGAAGTGGAAATCCGAAATTAAGACTTTCACGTTTAAATCATATTAAAGATTGGTTTGTTCAACATTTAAATTAAGTCTTCTTCTTAACAAAGGCACTAGACGCATAATTATGCTAGTGCCTTTCGTGTTGGCTATTATTTATTACTACAATCTCTAATGGAATCAAGGGAAAAAGGAGGCACCATAAAGTGCGAAGTTTCAACTCCATAAAAATGTACAGAAATTTTTTGGAAGGGACAATCAATTGGTGTACAATAGGATTAAGATTTTAGCTCTTTTTAGTTGATGAGGAGATTGTACATGGATTTTGAAATGATGAAGGAATGGTTTTCACAAGAAAATATAGAAGCATTATTGAGGGATTATAGTTCATTCGGCCCGTTGCCAGGAATTATACTGCCAATGCTCGAGGCATTTATTCCAGTGTTGCCACTAGTTGTATTTGTGGTAGCGAATGCAGCTGCTTTTGGACTTTGGCTTGGTTTTTTATATTCATGGTTTGGAGCAATTGCAGGCTCTCTTCTTGTGTTTTTTCTCGTACGAAAATATGGACAAAGGCGTTTCTTTTCATTCGTTAGCAAACACAAAAAAGTAAAAGGATTAATGAGTTGGGTTGAACGGCATGGCTTTGGACCAATATTTCTCTTATTATGTTTTCCATTCACACCGTCTGCAGTAATCAATGTGGTTGCCGGTTTATCAAAGGTAAGTACACCACAATTTATTTTAGCTGTCATATGTGGAAAATTAGTTATGATATTCACTATAAGCTTCATAGGCTATGATATAAAGGCTCTTTTTCATAAACCTGTCAAAACAATTATTGTTTTAGGAGTATTGGTTATTCTTTGGTTCATTGGAAAACGAGTAGAGGCATGGTTAAAGGTAAAGCCAAACCTTGCAAAAGATCGATAAGCAGTGACGGTTGTTAACAGAAGTACATAATTATAAATAGGGGGGATGTGGAATGGAGGAAAGTCCAAAGAGACAACGGATTTCGCTATTGAAGACAATTGGGTTAGCAATTATTATCGCCATTTTCTTTCGTACATTTTTATTTTCAAATTATGTTGTTGATGGAGAATCAATGATGCCTACATTCGAGGACGGTAATCTGCTTATGGTAAATAAAATAGAGCATAAGATTAGCGAACTACATCGATTTGATGTTGTTGTTTTCCATGCATCGAAGGAAGATGATTATGTAAAGCGAGTGATTGGCTTACCAGGGGATCAAGTAGAATATCGAAATGATATCCTATATATAAATGGAAAAGAGGTAACTGAGCCCTATCTTAAGAAGTATAAAGAAGCCTTAATTAGTGGGAAATTAACAGGTGATTTTACATTGAAAGAAAAGACAGGAGCATCGGTTGTCCCAGCTGGTCACATTTTTGTTATGGGGGATAATCGATTGGGTAGTTTAGATAGCCGTCATTTTGGCTTTGTGAAAATGGATGAAATCGTTGGAAAAGTAAACCTCAGATACTGGCCATTAAACGAGATGGACGTTACATTTTGATACTATAAGATAATCATCAGCTAAGAACTCATTTAAATCCGAGTTCTTTTTTTGTTGACGTTGCCTGCGGTTATTTAATGCGGCTAACGTCGAATTCCTGTGGCTAACGCTGAATTAAAGTGGGTAACGCCGAATTAAAGTGGTTAACGCCGAA